>NZ_BAAAZW010000001.1:0-591438 GCF_039537105.1 Gordonia caeni | reverse complement strand
TCGCCGTGCGAACTTCAATGAGCTACAGGTTCCGCCACCCGCATAACGGGCAACTGCTCCAGCCTACAACCGGAACTCGTTCGCAGTCAAGTCACCGTGACCAGCCCCACGCTCAGCAGAACCAGCAGGCACCACAACCCCGAACAACCACTATCCTAACGGACAGAAGTTTGGAGTGTCAACCCGAAACTTGAACTTTCTCGAAGAAACTTCGTGTCTCGGCGACCAGGACTAAGTTACACACGCCCCAACACGAACACAACTCCGCTGGTCAACGGCCCATACGGCGGCGCTCAGAGGTCAGCGACCACTGCAGCGGACTGGCGGGCGATCTCCAGTTCTTCGTTCGTCGGGACCACCAGGACCGCGATGGCGGCCGCATCGGTGGAGATCCGGCGCACCTGATCGGTGCGTTCGGCGTTGCGCTCGGGGTCTATCTCGATCCCGTAGGCACCGAGATCGGTGAGTGCGTCAGCGCGGACTTGCGCAGCGTTCTCACCGACGCCTGCGGTGAACACGATGGCGTCGACGCGCCCCAGCTCGATCATGTACGCGCCGATGTAGTGACGCAGCCGGTGCAGGTAGACCTTGTAGGCCAGGGTGGCGGCCGCGTCGCCGGCGGCCACCCGCTCGAGGATCGACCGGAAGTCGTTGTCGCCGCTCAGCCCTTTGAGCCCGGACCGCTTGTTGTAGAGGCGGTCGATGTCGTCGATCGTCATCTCCCCCACGCGTGCCAGCTGGAACGCGATCCCGGGATCGATGTCCCCGGTCCGGGTCCCCATCACCAGTCCCTCCAGGGGAGTCATCCCCATCGAGGTGTCGATCGGCCGGCCGCCGCGGATCGCCGAGGCCGAGGCACCGTTGCCCAGGTGCAGGACGATCTGGTTCACCTCGTCGTCGGGTCGTCCGAGGAACTCGGCGGCGCGCAGCGAGACGTACTGGTGACTGGTGCCGTGGAATCCGTATCGGCGGATCGCGTACTTGCGTGCGGTCTCGGCGTCGATCGCATACGTCGCGGCCTCCTCGGGAAGGTTGTGGAAGAAGGCCGTGTCGAAGACCGCGACCGGCGGCACGTCCGGCAGCAGCGCGGAGACCGCGTCGATCCCGACGAGGTTCGGCGGATTGTGCAGCGGCGCGAGAGGTGCGATGCGCTCGATCTCCGAGCGGACCCGGTCGTCGATCACCGACGGGGCGTGAAAGCTGCGGCCCCCGTGCACCACCCGATGTCCGACCGCGGCCAGCGCCGCGTCGGCCAGATCGATCCCGTCCTCGCGGAGAAGCTCGACGACCTGGGCGATGGCGGCCCGATGGTCGGGCAGGATCACCTCGATCTCCCGCTTGCGGCCGGCCGCCTCATGCTTGACGGCCCCGCCGGACGGTTCCCCGATCCGCTCGGCCAGCCCGTCAGCGTAGACCTGCTCGGTGACCGGATCGACCAGCTGATACTTGAGCGACGACGAACCCGCGTTGATCACCAGCACGGCGCCGGGAACGATCTCAGCCTTCTCCACTGCAGTCATGGCGGCCTTTCGGAAACGAGAAGCGGTGGACGGGGAAGGTCAGACGGTGCCGGAGTCCAACTCGGCGGCGACGGCGTCGGCGTTCTTCAGGTTCTGCGCCTGAATGGCGGTGATCGCCACCGTGTTGACGATGTCGGAGACCAGGGCGCCGCGGGAGAGGTCGTTCATCGGCTTGTTCAGTCCCTGCAGCACGGGGCCGATGGCGATGGCACTGGCACTGCGCTGCACCGCCTTGTACGTGTTGTTGCCGGTGTTGAGGTCCGGGAAGATCAGCACCGTCGCCCGGCCCGCGACCGGCGAGTCCGGCATCTTGGAGCTCGCGACGGACGGGTCGATCGCGGCGTCGTACTGGATCGGGCCGTCCACCAGCAGTTCGGGCGCACGCTCCCGCACCAGTTCGGTGGCCTTGCGGACCTTGTCGACGTCGGCGCCGGTTCCCGAACCGCCGGTGGAGTACGACAGCATCGCCACCCGGGGTTCGATCCCGAACGCCGCCGCGGTAGACGCGGACGAGATGGCGATGTCGGCGAGTTGCTCGAAGGTCGGATCCGGGACGACGGCGCAGTCGCCGTAGGTGAGAACTTTGTCGGACAGGCACATGAAGAAGACGCTGGAGACCGTCGAGACGTCCGGCTGGGTCTTGATGATCTCGAATGCCGGCCGGATGGTCTGCGCGGTGGTGTGCACCGCACCGGAGACCATCCCGTCGACCATCCCGGCGTGCAGCATCATCGTGCCGAAGTACGACTCGTCGCTGACCATCTCGTGGGCGCGTTCGAGCGTCATGCCCTTGTGCTTGCGCAGCTCGGCGTAGGTCTCGGCGAACTGATCGAGCAGGTCGCTGGTCTGCGGATCGAGGATCTGCACCTGCGACAGGTCGATGCCGAGCTCTTCGGCACGCCGGCGCACCGCATCCTCCTGCCCGAGCAGCGTCAGCTGGGCGACGTCGCGGCGCAGCAGCCGGCCGGCCGCACGGAGGATCCGGTCGTCGCCCCCTTCGGGCAGCACGATGTGCTGGCGATCGGACTTGGCCTGCGCCAGCAGCTGGTACTCGAACATCTGCGGCGTCATCACCTCCGGCGAATGCAGCTTGAGTTCGGCGAACATGCCGTCGGAGGTCATGTACCGCTCCATCAGCGCCAGCGCCGCATCGATCTTGCGGACCGAGCCGGCAGCGATCCGGCCGCGCGTGGTGGAACAGATCCGGGCGGTCTCGTAGGTGCCGTAGTCGCACTGCAGGATCGGCAACGTGGGGCGCAGGCCCCGGACCAGTGCGTCGATCATCGGATGCGGTTTCAGGCCGCCGTTGAGGATGATGCCCGCCAGCCGCGGGAATCCCTGTGCCGCATTGGCGTTCACCAAAGCCAGCAGAACGTCCGAGCGGTCGGCGGGCGCGATCACCGCCATCGACTCGTTGAGGCGTTCCAGGATGTGCTCGACGGTCATGCCGCCGACCATCACGTCGATGGCCTCGCGGTCGAGCAAGTCGACGTCGCCGCTGTACACCGTCGCATCCAGGGCGGTCGCGAGCTCGGCCATCGTCGGCGCGAACAGCAGCGGCTCCTCCGGCAGCGCCCAGGCCCGGCAGCCGGTGTCGCCGATGGCCGCGGTGTATTCGGCCAGGCGGTGCGGATCGCACCGGTTGGCCACCACCCCGGCCACGGCGGCGTGCGCCTGCGCGATGTCGGCGGTGAGCATCTCGACGAGAGACTTGATCTCGGCAGGCGGTCGCCCGAGCGCCTTGACCACCAGGAGCAGCGGCGCGGCCAGGTTGGCCGCGATCCGTGCGTTGTAGCTCAGCTCCGACGGCGAGGCCACGTCGGTGTAGTCCGAGCCGAGGATCAGGACGTTGTCGCAGTGCTCGGCGACCGCGTGATAGCGCGAGACGATCTCGGCGATCGAGCCGTCGGCGTCGGCGTGGACGTCGTCGTAGGTGACGCCGATGCAGTCCTCGTAGGGCACGTCCACCGAGGTGTACTCGATGAGCAGATCCAGAATGTAGTCGCGCTCCCCGGCCGCGGCACGGGAGATGGGCCGGAACACCCCCACGCGCCCGCCGGTGGCGGCGAGCTGCACCAGGACGCCCAGTGCGACCGCAGATTTTCCGGTGTCCCCCTCGGCCGAGGCGATGTAGATCCCGCGCGCGGACTCGGTCCCATTGCCTGTCATACCGCTCAGCGTATCGTCGCCGGGCCCCGCGCTACCGGACGATTGCGCGCACGGCCAGTTCGGCGATCTGTTCGTCGCTGAGCGAGCTCTGCGGCACCAGCATGCACGAGTAGACGGTGCGCACCATGAACTCCACCCCGCCCCGCGCATCCGGGTACAGCGCGGCGGTCTCGTCGTCGTCGAGCTCGGGCACGGTGACGTCGACGACCATCTGGATCAGCGACGGTCCCTCGGCCTCCCGCGCGGTCACCAACGCACCGACGATCTCCTCCGGCTCGTTGGTGAGCACGTACTGCAGGGCCTCGTGTTCGCGGATGTACTTGAGCGACTCCACCACGCGTTTGTGGACGCGGGCACCCACGTCCGGCTCTCCGGCGCCCCACTCCACCATCTTTCCGCGCATGATGCCCAGTTCCCGCTGGACGATCGCCGAGACCAGGGCGTCGCGGCCGCCGAACATCCGGTAGGCGGTGGCCCGGGCGACCCCGGCCTGGCGGGCCACCGATGTCAGGCTCAGGGCCTTGGCCCCGAAGTTGGAGATCAGTCCGATGCCGACTTCGACGAGTCGATCGCTGTCCATGACCTACTGAGCGTCGTCGATGACGTGCATGGCGGCCTCCTCGGCCGAGGCGCCTGCGCCGTCGACCCCGGCGTCGTGGGCCAGCAGCTGCGCGTCCACGTCGGCCTCGGTGCCCTCGTCCGGCGCCACCAGCCGGCCCGACCGGCGGTCGCCGACCTCATCGGTCGACGGGAAGTCCGGGTCTCGCCCGGCATCGGCGCCGGCGCCGACGTCCGGCTCCTCGTCCGCGAGGCGCTCGTCGAGATTCTCGTGCTCGGGGTGTTCGGCGGGACGGTGGTCCGGCGGCGAGTAGCCGCGGTCGAGCACGTCGGACAGCTCGCCGTCCTCGAGGGTGTCCTCGGGCTGGAGCTGGTCGGTCTCGTAGTCGCCGGCGGTGTCCACTTCGTCGTCTGCGTCGGTCATGTTTTCAGCCTATCGCTCCTCAGCGCCGCCACGATTCGTATGCGCGGGGATCGTCGATCGGTTCCAGATGCACGGTGACGACCAGATCGTCGAGGGCGGCCCGCAGCGCCCCCTCCACCTCTTCGACGGCGTCGTGCCCGCGCTGCACGCTCCATTCTCCCGGCACCAGCATGTGCAACTGCACGAACCGCGTGGCACCGGCCTCGCGGGTCCGCACGTCGTGGAAGTCGATGGTCCCGTCCGACCGGAAACCGTCGAGCACCGCGTCGATCTCCCTCTGATGCACCGGGGCGAGCGCGCCGTCCATCAGTCCCGTGGTCGACCGCTTGATCAGCAGGTAGCCGACGACCAGGATGTTCACCGCGACGGCGATCGCGATGATGGAGTCGAGTGGCAGCCAGCCGGTGAGCGCCACCAGCACCAGTCCGGCGACCACCCCGACGGTGGTCCACACATCGGTGAGCAGATGCTTCCCGTCGGCTTCCAGGGTGATGGAGCGATGCTCGCGGGCGACGCGCAGCAGCAGCCAGGCCACCGCGCCGTTGAGCATGGTGGCGACCACCGACAGCGCCAGGCCGAGGCCGATCGATTCGAGTTCCTGCGGATGGATCAGCCGGTCGACGGCGCTGTAGATGATGACGCCGGCGGCCACCACGATCATCACGCCCTCGATCACCGCGGAGAAGTACTCGCTCTTGGCGTGCCCGAACTGGTGATCGTCGTCCGCGGGACGGGCGGCGATCCGCAGGGCGACGAAAGCGACCACCGCCGCGACCAGGTTGACCACCGACTCGGCGGCATCGGAGAGCAGGCCGACCGATCCGGTGATCAGCCAGGCCGCGGTCTTGAGCGCGATGGTGACCAGTGCCGCACCGATACTCAGCAGCGCCCAGCGGCTGAGATCCCTTGCCGACGTGTGCTCCATGGAGAGCATCCTTCCCCATCGCCGCGCATTCCACATCCCGCGGCCGGGACACTTCGCTCGCTTCGTCTCACTTCTGGCCGACCACGCCCGCGGCCGTGTGCGGCGGGGCATGGTGGAGACATGCTCGACGAGCTGGAGGCAGAAGCCCGGTCGAGGTACGCGGCCGGTGAGTACGAACACGCGCTCGCGGATTTCTCTGTGCTCCGCGAGGTACGCGCCCGCCGCGAGGGCCCGTACTCGGTGCACTATCTTCGGGCACTGCACGACAGCGTCCGATGCATGCGACATCTGCAGCTGTGGCAGGACACCGATCTGCTGTGCAGCGAACTCCACGGCAAGTATGTGCGCACCCACGGCCGGGGCGAGGCCGCGACCGTCGACGTCGCCAAGCACTGGGCGTGGGCGATGCTGCATCTCGATGCGATCGCCGCCGCGGCAGCACTGTACATCCGGACCGCCGATGCGCTCTGGGACACCGACGCGCCGTCGGCCCGCAGGCTGCTGGGGGCGGCGGCGGTGCACACCCGCCGGGTCGCCGACCCACTGGCCGGCCTCACGCTGACGCACACCACCGAGATCACCGATTCGCTGCAGGATCTGCGCGAGCGCCTGGAACAGCAGTCCGGCGCCGCACCGTCGAGCGATTTCGACGGGGCGACGCCGGAGTGAGTCCTGCGCGTGCGGAGCGGCGCTAGCTGGTCGGAACCTTCTTGGGCAGGCTGACCAGGGTGACGATGCTGACGACCACCAGCAGCAGACCGAGCAGCCACATGATGGCCGGCACCGTGGTGCCCGGCGAGAAGATCAGCATGACGATGCCGGCGAGCACCGAGATCACGCCGCCGACGATCACCAGCCAGCGGGGTGCGATCGAGACATCGGCGCGGGCCCCGAAGATGTCCTGGAAGCCGCCGAAGATCCAACCGATGCCGATGAAGATCGCCAGCATCCACCAGGCGTCGGCCGGGCTGATGATCGCGATGGCCCCGCAGAAGACCATCAGAATGCCCAGCACCAGCATCAGCATCCGCAGGCCGAAGGTGAGCCCCACCGAGGCGAAGGAGAAGAAGAGCCGGAACAGTCCGGCCACCACCAGGGCGATGCCGAACAGCAGTCCGGCGACGAAGGCGGTCACCCCGGGCCAGACCATGATCAGCACACCGAGAACCACGCCCAGGACGGCCGTGAACAGCATGCCTGATCGGACGGCGTTGACGGCCTCCGGCGGCAGCGCGGGACGTACTTCTTGATTGATCATGGCCAAAGCGTAGCGTCACCGGCATGGCGGAGTACACATTCTTCACGCGCGATGACTCGGGTCGCTTTCTTCCCACGGAAATGGCGCAGAGCCTGTGGGGTCCGGACTCGCTGAACGGCCCTGCCGTCTGCGGCCTCGCCGCGCACTCGGTGGAGTGCGAGCACGGCCGGGACGGCTGGCGGCCGGCCCGGTTCACCATCGAGCTGTTCAAGAATGCGCGGCGGCTCCCGACGACGGTGCGCACCCGTGTCGAACGCTCCGGCGGCCGGATCCTGGTGGTCGCGTTCGCGATCGTGCAGCACGACGACGACAGCGCCGACTCCGGGGAGAGCCTCGTCGCCCAGGGCATGACCGTCTTCCTCAAGGAGGGCGTCTCTCCGCCCGGCGCACGCTGGTCACAGCCGGAGTCCGAGCGCACCTTCTTTCCGCCGGAGGTGGATGCCGGGGACGGCACTCCCCGATTCGGCGGCCCGGACGGCTGGAGTAGTTCGATGGCCGGCCAGCAGCAGGCGCACCGGCATCGCATGTGGTCCAGACCGATCGCGGTGATCCCGGATGCCGCGCTCACCGCGTTTCAACGCGCCGTGATCGCCGGCGAGTCGACGAGCCTGATGACCAACTGGGGCGAGGGCGGCATCGGCTTCATCAACTGCGACCTGACGGTGGCGCTCGCCCGCCTGCCCGAAGGCGACCGGGTGGGCGTGGAGGCCACCAGCCACCTGGAGGCCGACGGCATCGGCGTGGGCAGTGCCGCACTCTTCGACACCCACGGGCAGTTCGGGCTCGGCACCGTCACCGCGGTGGAGAACAGCCGGGCGTTCATCGACTTCGCCGAGAACCCGCAAGCGCCCGGCTGGACCACCTAGCGCCCGCGCCGTCGCGGACGCGGCCGATCAGTTCAGCTGCCGCTCCATCTCGGTGATCTCCGCCTGCTGGGAGTCGATGATCTCCTGGGCCAACCCGCGCATCTCCGGGTTCTCGCCCTTGTCGAGTTCGGTCTGGGCCATGGCGACCGCCCCCCGATGGTGGGCGATCATCAGGGTGATCCACTCCCGGTCGAAGGCGTCACCGGACAGCGACTCCAGGTGCGTCATCTGCTCCGCTGTCATCATGCCGTCCATCTGGTGCTCTGCGTGCTCGTCGGGCACGGGCTCGTCCCAGGCCTTCAGCGCCTCGGTGAGCTGATCGATCTCCGGCTGCTGGGCGTCCTTGATCTGCTGGGCGAAGCCGAGGAGCCAGGCGTTCTGCGTCCGAGAGGGCACCAGGTCGGCCATCTCGACGGCCTGCGCGTGGTGCGGGATCATCATCGTCGCGAACTCGACGTCCGCCGAGTTGGCGTCCGCCGACACCGACGTCGGGGCGCCGCTCGCGCCGTGGGAGTGGCCGGATCCACCGTGCGCGGAGTGATCGTCACCGGCGTCGTCGGTGCCGCAGGCGGCGAGGAGTCCGGCGGTGGCCACGGCCGTGACCGTGAGCAGGAGACGGTGGCGGAGTTTCTGCGGAGAGGTCATGCCATAACTTCTACCGGGCACCGGCCCCGTCGGCCACCGGGCCTTGCTCCAGGGCTCCTTCTTCCACCGCCTCGGCGACGGCGTCCTCTCGCTCCATCTCACGTTCGGCCTCGCGACGGCGGTTGCGCGGCTGAACGTAGCGACGGTCGACGTACTCCACGGTGCCCACCACCAGCCCGGCGATCGCCCAGCCCAGAATGATGTCCAGGACGTAATGCTCGGCCGTGTAGACCAGTGCGAACGCCATGACCAGGGCGTACCCCATGAACAGTGTTCGGCCCAGGGCTTTGGTGCGCGGCCACATGAACAGCGCGAGCATCATCGTCAGGCCCGCGTGCAGCGACGGAATGGCCGCCACCAGGTTCGCCTTGCCCTGGCCGCCCTTGATCAGCTGACCGGCCGCCTCCACCCGCAGCACCGACCAGCCGCGGGTGGAGATGCGTTCGACGTACGGCGCGGCCCCCTCCTGCTGCGGCTGCACCTGCCCGAGAATGTTGTCCTCCACGAGCCCTTCCGGCTGGTACATGCAGTCCGGGTCGTGCGGGTAGTCGGCGACCTGCTCGGCGGTGCACTTGGCGGCGGCCCACGGCGGGGCCGCCGGGACCAGCGTGTACCCGATCAGGCCGATGAAGCTGGTGGCGATGAAGCAGACGGCGAAGCGGCGCCAGGTCGCCCGGTTCTTGACCCACAGTGCCGCGGCCGTGGCGTACGGGACCACGAAGTACGACATGTAGACGACGCTGACGATGATCTCCCACCAGGGCGGATCGGCGAACTTGATGTGCGACTGCAGCCACACCGTCGGGTTGACCCCGAACATCCAGAAGTCGGCATCGGCCGCCAGTTTCCAGTGCGTCGGCATGTCGAGCCAGACCGCGACGTTGCGGGTCCAGTCGTAGAGCATCAGGATCAGCACGAACGGCAGCCAGTCGGTGACGACGGTGATCGCCCGGCGCCGGCCGATCGTGGCCGCCACCATGCCGAACGCGAGGTAGAGGATCAGCCGGGTGCGATCGACGGCGAGGCCGTTGACCGCGATCTCGACTCCGAGGGCGATCACCCAGAGCAGCAGCAGCGAGCGGCGGAGCCAGGTGAGGTCGCGTCCCTTCTCTTCGGCGACGACGATCGGCCCGGATTCCCCGGCAGGAGTGGAGGTTCCGGCTTCGACCGTTCCGGCTTCGACTGTTCCGGCTTCGACGATGTCGACCACGATCTCGACGGCGGGCGCCTCTTCGGGGGCCGCCTCGATGGCGGGCGCCTCGGCGGGGAGGGTCTCGGCTCCGAGCGTCTCGCCCGCGAGTTGCCCGGCGGCATCGTCGGGTCCGTCGCCGGCTGCTCCGGCCGGGGCCGCCGTACTGTTCACACTCACGTCGTCTTGCTCCTGCGGTCGTACAGCCCTGACCCACCGGGCCCGTTTCCTGCTGTTCACTCTAGTGTCGCCCGGCGTTCGACCCCCTCGCGACCCGCGCGGGAGCGCAGCCCGCCACTGTCGACCTGACCTATCGTGGGGGGCATGCGAGTCGGAGCCCACCTGCGCCAGGACGACAATCCGGTGACCACCGCCGAGGAACTCGGGGTGGACATCTTCCAGATGTTCGTGACCGACCCCCAGAAGTGGAACAAGCCGCAACCCCACCCGCACGCCGCGCAGATCCGGGATTCGCCGATCGACGTCGTCGTGCATTCGAGCTATCAGATCAATGTGGCGAGCCTGAACAACCGGCTGCGGATGCCGTCGCGGAAAGCCGTGGAGCAGCAGGCTGCGGCCGCCGCCGAACTCGGGGCGATCGGGCTGGTGGTGCACGGTGGCCATCTGCGTGACGGCGAGGATCCCGCGGAAGGTTTCGACAACTGGCGCAAATTGTTCGAGCGCCAGCAGGACAAGGGCGGTTTCGGCGTGCCGATCCTGATCGAGAACACCGCCGGCGGGAATCACGCCATGGCCCGAACACTGGAGTCCATCGAGCGACTGTGGGATGCGGTGGGCGATTTCGATCAGGCCGGTTTCTGCCTGGACACCTGCCATGCGTGGGCCGGCGGCGAGGAGCTGGTGGGCCTGGTGGAGCGGATCAAGGCCATCACCGGACGGATCGATCTGGTGCACTTGAACAACTCGCGCGACGAGTTCGACTCCGGACGGGACCGGCACGCGAACCTGGAGTCCGGACACATCGCCCCGGACGTCCTCGCCGAACTGATGGCCCAGGCCGATGCGCCCACCATTCTGGAGACTCCCGCCGAGGGGGTCCCCGCAGATCTGGCCTACTTGCGGAGTCTCTGAATGCCTGGTGCGCCGCAGGTCACCGGCCTGCGCGGTCCGTCCCACGACCATCCGACCATCGCGCTTGCAATTGTAAGCACGGCCACATTTCCCCAGGTTGTCCGCGACGCGGAGCGCGGGTATTCTGTCAATAGTTACCGGCAAGTAACTTGTCTGGTCAGCCCTCCCTGATGAACTGAGATAGGAAGACCATGGGCCACTACAAGTCCAACATGCGCGACCTGCACTTCAACCTCTTCGAGATGTACGAGCTCGACAAGGTTCTGGAGTCCGGCGAGTTCGGCGACCTGGACCACGAGACCGCCGTCGACATGCTCCGCGAGGTCCGCACCCTCGCCGAAGGACCCATCGCCGAGTCCTTCGCCGATGCGGACCGGAACCCGCCGGTGTTCGACCCGGCCGACCATTCGGTGACCATCCCCGAGAGCTTCGCCAAGTCGTACAACGCCTTCATCGAGGCCGGCTGGGACAAGGTCGGCGTGGTGGAGGAACTCGGCGGCCTGCCGGCTCCGCGTTCGCTGTACTGGGCCCTGGGCGAGATGGTGCTCGGCGCCAACCCGCCGGTCTTCATGTACGCCGCCGGCTCGGGCTTCGCGAACATCCTGTTCGACAACGGCACCGACGAGCAGAAGAAGTGGGCCGCGATCTGTTCCGAGCGCGGCTGGGGCGCCACCATGGTCCTCACCGAGCCGGATGCCGGTTCGGACGTGGGCGCCGGCACCACCAAGGCCATCAAGCAGGAAGACGGCAGCTGGCACATCGACGGTGTGAAGCGCTTCATCACCTCGGCCGACCAGGACATGACCGAGAACATCTTCCACCTGGTGCTGGCCCGCCCCGAGGGCGCCGGCCCCGGCACCAAGGGCCTGTCGCTGTTCTTCGTGCCGAAGTTCCACTTCGACCCCGAGACCGGCGAGCTGGGCGAGCGCAACGGCGCCTTCGTCACCAACGTCGAGCACAAGATGGGTATCAAGGCTTCGGCCACCTGCGAGGTCACCTTCGGTCAGCACGGCGTTCCGGCCAAGGGCTGGCTCGTCGGCGAGGTCCATTCGGGCATCGCCCAGATGTTCGACGTCATCGAGCACGCCCGCATGATGGTCGGCACCAAGGCGATCTCGACCCTGTCGACCGGCTACCTCAACGCGCTCGACTACGCCAAGCAGCGCGTCCAGGGCGCCGACCTGACCCAGATGACCGACAAGGCCGCCCCGCGCGTCACCATCACCCACCACCCGGACGTGCGCCGGGCGCTGCTGACCCAGAAGGCCTACGCCGAGGGCCTGCGCGCGGTGTACTTGTACACCGCCTCGCACCAGGATCCGGTCGCCGCGCAGATCGTCTCCGGCGCCGACGAGGAGATGGCGCACAAGGTCAACGACCTGCTGCTCCCGATCGTCAAGGGCGTCGGCTCCGAGCGGGCCTACGAGAAGCTGACCGAGTCGCTGCAGACGCTCGGCGGTTCGGGCTTCCTGCAGGACTACCCGATCGAGCAGTACATCCGTGACTCGAAGATCGACTCGCTGTACGAGGGCACCACGGCCATCCAGGCGCAAGACTTCTTCTTCCGCAAGATCATCCGCGACAAGGGCCAGGCGCTGGCCCACGTCGCCGGCCAGATCTCCGCGACCGTCGAGGCTGCCGCCGACGAGCGGCTGTCCGCCGAGTACGGCCTGCTCAAGACCGCTCTCGAGGACGTCCAGGCCATGGCCGCGACCCTGACCGGCTGGCTGATGTCGGCGCAGGAGGATCCGAAGCAGCTGTACAAGATCGGCACCGGCTCGGTCCGCTTCCTGATGTCGGTCGGCGACCTGGTGATCGGCTGGCTGCTGCTGCGCCAGGCCGAGGTGGCCCTGGCTGCGCTGGACAACGGCGCGACCGGCGACGACAAGGCCTTCTACGAGGGCAAGGTCGCCTCGGGCAAGTTCTTCGCGAAGAACATGCTGCCGCTGCTCACCGCGATCCGCGGCACCGTCGAGAACGTCGACAACGACATCATGGAGCTCGACGAAGCCTCCTTCTGATGAATGGCTCGGCCTGAGACCTTCGGGTCTCGATGACGGCGCGGCCGCCGCAACACTCTAGACGGGGGGTTGCGGCGGCCGCGCCGTTTCGCATCGGACGCCTCACCGAACCGGGCACCGAACGGCGAGCGTGACCGTTCTCACCACTCCCGATGCCGGGATTGCCCGACTGATCGGATCGCTGAACGACCGCTCACTCGGACCGGTGGCTACCCTCGGACTCATGACCGGAATCGACGCCGTGCCGCGGCCGCGGCATGTGCACCCGCAGCGCTGGTCCTTCCTGCTGCTGCTGGCGCTGCTCGCTCTCGCCCTGGGCACGTCGGCGCTGCCGTCGCCGCTGTACCCGATCTATGCCGAGCAGTGGGGATTCGGCCCGCTGACCACCACGCTGATCTTCGCCGTGTACGCGATCGGCGCCCTCGCGGCGGCGCTGACCGTCGGGCCGATCTCCGATGCCATCGGCCGCAAACCGGTGCTGGTCACCGCGCTGATCACCATCCTGGTGGGGCTGGGGATCTTCCTGATCGCGACGCAGGTGTGGGAGTTGTTGCTGGCCCGGCTGCTGCACGGCGCCGCGATCGGCGCGACCATCGTCGTCTCCGGCGCCGCGCTGCTGGACGTCCGGCCCTACGACGGCGCTCGCAACGGCGCGGTGAGCGGTGCGGCGCTGAACGCCGGAATCGCGCTCACGGTTCTCGGTGCTGCGTGCGCGGCTCAATGGGCGTCGAGTCCGCTGCGGATCCCCTTCGCGATCATGGTGGTGATCGTGGCTCTGCTGCTGGCCGCCGTGATCGCCCTGGTGGAACCGCACACCGGACGCACGGGAGACCGCATCCGCATCCAGCGGCCGTCCACCCCCGAGTCGATCCGCGCCGACTTCTGGTTCTCCGGGATCGGCATCCTCACCTCGTGGTCGGTGCTCGGCGTCTTCCTGAGTCTCTATCCCGCACTCGCCCAGCAGACCACCGGGCAGGCCTCGGTGATCTTCGTCGGCGTCGTCATCGCATTGATGGCGGCGGCGGCCGCGGCCTCCCAGTGGGCGGGCGGGCGCTTCACGCCCCGGCACACCGCGATCGCCGGTGACCTCGGCATGATCGTGGCGCTGGTCGGCGCGATCTTCGCCGTGCGCAGCGGCTCGGCCGTCGCCGTGGTGGCCGATGCGATGTTCCTCGGCGCCGTCTTCGGCCTGGCCTTCGGCGGTTCGCTGCGTCACCTCAGCGAGGTGGCCCCGGCCGATTCCCGCGGCCAGGTGATGAGCGCCTATTACCTGCTCGGCTATCTCGCGATGGGCGTGCCCACGGTGATCGCGGGTGCGCTGGCGACCCGGTACGGCACCGGCGCCATCTTTCCGTGGTTCGCCGGCGCGGTCGCCCTCGGCTGTCTCGGCGCGGCCATCCTCGGCCTGGTCACCGGACGGGCTGCGCCGGTCGCCGAGTTGCCGGTAGACCTGAGCCATGACGTCTCGGAACCATGAGCCGCCACTCGGCAACCCCCTGGAACAGCTGAGCCTCGACGATCTGCGCCGGCGCACCAGCGCCAAGTGGGCGGCCCACCGCGGCGACGTCCTCCCGCTCTGGATCGCGGAGATGGACACCCCGCTCGCGCCCCCGATCGAGCGGGCGCTGCAGCGCGCGGTGGCGGCCGGCGACACCGGCTATCCGGGCGGCGCCCGCGCCTACGCGCGCGCCCTGTCGGACTTCGCGGCCCGGAGGTGGGGGTGGGACGGCCTCGACGTGGCGGCCACCTCGATCGTGCCGGACGTGATGATGGGCATCGTCGAGGTGCTGAAGGTGGTGACCGAGCCGGGCGACACCGTGGTGGTCAATTCCCCCGTCTACCCGCCGTTCTACGCCTTCGTCGGCCACTCGGGCCGGCCCGTCGCCGAGGCCCCGCTGACTCCGCAGGGCCGGATCGACCTCGAAGCACTGGAGGCCGCCTTCATCGCGGCCCTGCGCGTCAGTCCGCGCGTCGCCTACCTGCTGTGCAATCCGCACAATCCGACGGGGGCGGTGCACACCGCCGCCGAACTGGCCGCCGTCGCCGAACTCGCCCGCGGCTACGGGGTCCGGGTGGTCTCCGACGAGATCCATGCGCCGCTGATCCTGGCCGGTGCGCACTTCACCCCGTACCTGAGTGTGCCGGGGACCGGCGACGCCTTCGCCGTCCTCTCGGCATCGAAGGCCTGGAACCTGGCCGGACTGAAGGCCGCCATGGCGGTGGCCGGCCCGGACGCCGCCCCGGATCTGAAGCGGATCCCCGAGGAGGTGAGCCACGGACCGAGTCACCTTGGCGTCCTGGCCCACACCGTCGCCCTGAACGAGGGCCGGGAATGGCTCGACGCACTCCTGGCCGGGCTCACCGCGAACCGGGAGCTGCTGGGCAGGCTCCTGGCCGAGCACCTGCCGGGCGTCGGCTACCGGCCGCCGGAGGGCACCTACCTCGCGTGGCTCGACTGCCGGCCGCTGGAATTGAGTTCGCCGGACGACCACGGCGCCCCCGGCATCGTCCGCGAACTGTCCGGCCCCGCACGGTTCTTCCTCGACGACGCCGGGGTGGCCCTCAGCTCCGGGCACGTCTTCGGCTCCGGCGGCGGCGGACACGTCCGCCTCAACTTCGCCACCGGGTCGGCGATCCTCACCGAGGCCGTCGAGCGGATGGGAGCCGCGGTCACGGCACTCGCCGATCGCGCAAGCCCTGTCGTCGATCGAGCAACCACCGTCGCCGATCGAGCAACCACCGTCGCTGATCGAGCGGAGTCGAGATCACCACGCCCACAAGTGGACTGAAGACGGTCTCGACTCCGCTCGACCTGCGTGAGGGAACTCCGCTCGACCAGCGTGAGGGACTACTTCGGGGGCATCCGGATGCCGCCGTCGACGCGGATCACCTCGGCGTTCATGTACGAGTTGGTGATCAGTTCCTCGACCATCGAGGCCAGCTCGTCCGGCACACCGAGGCGCTTCGGGAACAGCACGCTCTCGCCGAGCTTGGCCTTGAACGCCTCCGACTCGGGGCCCTCGCCGTAGATCGGGGTGTCGATCAGGCCGGGGGCGATGGTGTTCAGGCGCACGCCGACGGCGGACAAGTCGCGGGCGACCGGCAGCGTCATGCCGACCACGCCGCCCTTGGAGGACGAGTAGGCGGCCTGCCCGATCTGTCCGTCGAAGGCGGCGACGGAGGCCAGGTTGACGATGGCGCCGCGCTCGTTGGAGGGGCCCGGCTCGTTGCGGCTCATGGCGGTCGCGGCCAGCCGGGTCACGTCGAAGGTGCCGATCAGGTTGATCCCGATGACCTTCTTGTACAGGTCCAGGTCGTGCGCGGAGGCGAACTCGCCGTCGCGGCCGATGGTGCGCTGCGCCCAGCCGACGCCTGCCGAGTTGACGACGGCCTTCAGCGGTCCGAGCTCGACGGCCTTCTCGATGGCCGCGATGATCTGATCGGTGTTCGTCACGTCGACGGGCACGAAGACGCCGTCGATCTCCTTGGCCAGGGCCTCGCCCTCTTCGGCCTTCAGATCGGCGATGACGACTTTGGCGCCGCGGGCGGCGAGACGACGGGCCGAGGCCGCGCCGATACCCGACGCACCACCGGTGACGATTGCACTTGCTCCATTGATATCCATACGGCTGAGCCTAACGCCACGCGTGACGGCGCCCACAGGGGGCCGGAGGGTGGGGTTCGGTGATCTGCGCCTCACCCGGCGAAGGGCGGTCCCGGACGGCCGGAGCCGTCTTCTAGCGGCAGCGCACGATCGGTTCGGGCGCGTACCGGACGGTCCGCGTGTTCCGGGAGATCTCGCCGCCGGACCGTGCATCACGCACCACGCGCGTGTTGGACGTGGTGAAGCCCGGACTGCCGCTGCTGGGGATGCAGTCGTCGCCCGCGGGCAGCTCCAGGGTCTGCGGGCTGGTCGGGCTGGATCGCTCACCGGTGAACGATTCGACCTCGAACTGCTTGGTGCCCCACATCCGCACCGTGATCGACGACGGCGACCACGCCGTCTCGATCAGGATGCCGCTGTCGGTGTTGTTGCGGAACTGGAGGTCGATGAGTCCTTCGAAGACCGTCGCCTCGCGTGCCTCGGGATAGCGCGAGATGTAGTAGGCGTGTTCGGTGTGGGTCACGTCCTCGAGGCCGGCGAAGTAGGCGGCGTTGTACAGCGTGGTCGCGAACTGCGAGATGCCGCCGCCGACGGCGTTCGAGGCGTGCCCGTGGTCGATGATGGTCGAGGTGACATAGCCCTGCGCGGAACCGCGCGGCCCGGTGTGACCGTTGAGGGAGAAGGTCTCGCCGGGCAGCACGACCGCGCCGTCGACCTGCTGGGCGACCAGGCGGATGTTCTCGCCGGAGGGACCGCTGAAGTCGCCGGTGGTGAACTCGGCGACCACCTCCCGCACGCCGAGACCACGCGCCTTGGCGGTGGTGATCTTGGGCCGCAGGGTGGTGTAGGCGATCTTCGCGGTGCGCTGGTCGGCGACGGAGGCCTCGGCCAGTGCCGTCGCGGTGGCCGGTGCGTCGACCTTGGCACCGTTGCGCGCCGGCACCACCTGCGGTGATCCTCCGGCCAGTCGGAACGAGGCGCTCACCGGCGTCGATTCGGTGCCGGCAAGGTCGTTGCCGAGGACCGCTTTGAGACGGCGCTGCGTGACGGCCGGCACCAGGCCGCCCTTGCCGTCGGGGACGAAGGTGACCAGTGCCCCGAGCTGGCGCGGTGACACGGTGACGGCGTCGCCCTGACCGGTCAGCCGCAGTGCCGAATCGGTGACCTGGCGGGCCGGGCCGTCCATGGTCTGCTGCACCACCTCGGCTGAGACGGTCGGGTCGAAGGGCTCCATCGCCAGGGTGATCGGGCCGCCGGTGAGCCATTTCTCGGCCAAGGTGTGCTGGGCGGCGTCACGATCGATACGCAGGCCCGAGGACGGCAGGTCGGCCACCGGGGTGGTGCCGTCGAAGTGCACACCGCCCTCGACGGCCGCGCGTTCGAGCGTCTTGCGCTGCTCGTCGAGTTCTTCGTTGAAGGCTTCCTGGTCGAGATGAACGACCGGCGTCACCTGACGTGCGGCGCCCAGCATGGAGGTCAGCCGCGTCCACGGATTGCTCGGCTGCTCCAGCAGCCGGTCCAGCGTGGCGTCGGCGTCGAAGCTCAGACCCAGCGCGGCGGGGTCGACGGTGGCCTGGCCGGAGTCGGTCTGCAGCACCACCGGGGACACCGCGGAGACCGACAGCTTCTCCAGTGCGGCCTGCGCCTGATCCGGGGTGAGGTCGCCCAGCCCGAACTCGGCGATCTGGGCGCCGCGGGCGGTCTTGCCGTGGGTGAGGACCAGATCGACCGCGAACACCAGGCCACCCAGCAGCAGCGCCGCCAGCAGGCCGCGCGCCACCCAGGCGAACGTCGAAGTGTTCCGGCGTCGGTCGCGCCGGTGAGCAGAAGAAGTCACAACAGCGTAGATCTTAGGCGGATTCTCTTACCTGGAGGCATACATGAAGCTCCGGCTGCACTGCCGGGTCGGGGGTCAGGCAGTGCAGCCGGAGCTATCACGTATATATCCACCGGGCTCGAGAGCGTTACACGGTCGACGAAGATTTCTTTGCCGACTCGCGTATTCGCTGGTCGCGCCCGAAAATCAGCCTTCGATGATGGCCGTGACGCCCTGTCCGCCGGCGGCACAGATGGAGATCAGGGCGCGTCCGCCGCCGTTCTCCTTGATCATCTTGGCGGTCTGCGCGACCATCCGGCCGCCGGTCGCGGCGAACGGGTGGCCGGCCGCCAGCGAGGAACCGTGCACGTTGAGCTTGCTGCGGTCGATCTCACCGAGCGCCTTGTCGAGTCCGAGACGCTCGACGCAGTACTCCTCGGAGTTCCACGCGGCCAGGGTGGACAGGACCACTGAGGCGAAGGCCTCGTGGATCTCGTAGAAGTCGAAGTCCTGCAGGGTGAGGCCGTTGCGCTCCAGCAGGCGCGGCACCGCGTAGGTCGGCGCCATCAGCAGGCCGTCGGGGCCGTTCACGTAGTCGACGGCGGCGGTCTCGGTGTCGACCAGGTAGGCCTGCACCGGAAGGCTCTTCTCCTCGGCCCACTCGTCGCTGGACAGCAGCACCGCGGAGGCGCCGTCGGTCAGCGGGGTCGAGTTGCCGGCGGTCATGGTCGCATCACCCAGGGAGACGCCGAAGACCGGCTTGAGCTTGGCCAGCTTCTCGGCCGAACTGTCGGCGCGCAGGTTCTCGTCGCGGGTCAGCCCCAGGAACGGGGTGATGAGGTCGTCGAAGAAGCCGTCGTCGTAGGCCTTGGCCATGTTCTGGTGGCTCGCTGCGGCCAGGGCGTCCTGGTCGGCGCGGGAGATGCCGAACTCCTTGGCGGTGATGGCGGCGTGGTCGCCCATCGACAGGCCGGTGCGCGGCTCACCGTTCTGCGGGATCTCGATGCCCAGCTTGGTCACCAGGGCCAGCGCGGCCTTGATGCGGTCCGGGGTGGTGCGGGCGCGGTTGACCTCGAGCATCTGGCGGCGCATGTCCTCCGAAACGCCGATCGGGGCATCGGAGGTGGTGTCGACGCCGCCGCCGATGCCGGAGTCGAAGCGCCCGCGGGCGATGCCGTCGGCCACCGCGGTGATCGCCTGCAGGCCGGTGCCGCACGCCTGCTGGACGTCGAAGGCGGGGGTGTAGGCCGACAGCGAGGTGCCCAGCACGCACTCACGCACCAGGTTGAAGTCGCGCGAGTGCTTGAGCACCGCGCCGCCGACCACCATGCCGAGCTGCTCGCCCTGCAGATTGAAGCGGCTGACCAGCCCCTGAAGCGTCGTGGTGAACATCTCCTGGTTGCTGGCCTTGGCGTAGGCGCGGTCCTGGCGGGCGAACGGGATGCGGTTGCCACCGAGGATGGCGACCGGGCGCGACTGCTTGGTTTCCGGCTTGCGGGGGGTGTACGAGGCCACTGAGCGACTCCTGACTCGAGGATCTATCGGTCCGACTCCGACGGTAATCGGCGCCGCCGAACTTGTTGACTATTCTTACTATTGAGTAAGTTAGTTGTCGACCCCGGTACCTGCGTCGATCATCACACGGTCGCGGGCCTAAGGTCGTCAGACAAGCTGAACCTGATCCCAGACCTGCAAAGGAGACTGTCGTGGCTGGCAGCACCGACCTCTATTCTTCCTTCGTCAACTCGGGCCCCGGCGCCTTCCTCGCGAGCAAGGTCGGCCTTCCTCAGCCGCCGAAGCTGCGGCGGTACTCGGCCTCGCAGCCCGCACTGGGCGGCCCCGTCCTCCTCGGCGGCTTCGGTCGCCTGGTGGAGCCGGTGCGCGAAATCCTCAGCGCCGGAGACGATTACGACATCGTGACCAACAACACCTCCGGCCGCAGCGCCGACAAGCTGGGGGCGGCCGTCTTCGATGCGACCGGTATCAGCGACGCCACCGCGCTGGAGCAGCTCTACGAGTTCTTCACCCCGGTGATGCGCTCGCTGGGCAACTCGGCCCGCGTCGTGGTGCTCGGCACCACCCCGGAACTGGCCGCCTCCCCGGACGAGCAGGTGGCCCAGCGCGCCCTGGAAGGCTTCACCCGCTCGGTCGCCAAGGAACTGCGTGACGGTGCCACCGCCCAGCTGGTGTACGTGCACCCGAAGGCCAAGCCGGGCCTGAGCGGCCTGGAGTCGACCCTGCGCTTCCTGCTGTCGGGCAAGTCGGCCTACGTCGACGCCCAGGTGATCCGCGTCGGGGCCGGCGAGGCCGCCGCCGTCGAGAGCTGGGACAAGCCCCTGGCGGGCAAGGTCGCCCTGGTCACCGGTGCCGCCCGCGGCATCGGCGCCACCATCGCCGAGGTCCTGGCCCGCGACGGCGCCCACGTCATCGCCGCCGACATTCCGGCCGCCGGTGAGGCGCTGAGCGAGACCGCCAACAAGATCGGCGGCACCGCACTGCCGCTCGACGTGACCGCCGCCGATGCCGGCGAGAAGATCGCCGAGCACGTCCTGTCGCGCCACGAGGGCCTGGACATCATCGTCAACAACGCCGGCATCACCCGCGACAAGCTGCTCGCCAACATGGACGAGGGCCGCTGGAACTCGGTGATCGGCGTCAACCTGATCGCACCGCAGACCCTGGTCAACGAGCTGGTCTCCCGCAAGGCACTCCGCTCCGGCGGCGCCGTGATCGACGTCTCGTCGATCGCCGGGATCGCCGGCAACCGCGGCCAGACCAACTACGGCGCCTCCAAGGCCGGCGTCATCGGCCTGGTGGACGCCTACGCTCCGGTGCTGGCCAAGAGCGGCATCACCATCAACGCGGTCGCCCCCGGCTTCATCGAGACCGCGATGACCGCCGCCATCCCGCTGGCCACCCGCGAGGTGGGCCGCCGGATGAACGCCCTGCAGCAGGGCGGTCAGACCGTCGACGTCGCCGAGACCGTCGCGTACTTCGCCAACCCCGCGTCGAACGCGGTCACCGGCAACGTGGTGCGCGTCTGCGGCCAGAGCCTGCTGGGCGCCTGATGAGCAAGACCGTCACTCTCCGCGAGATGCCCTCGGCGGCCACCCAGTACCCGAAGGCCGTCGGCGCCATGCTTCCGATGATCGGGAAGCCGGCGCGAGTCGCCGCGAACGCCACTCTCCCCGACACCCGCTTCCGCGTGGAGAACGTGCGCGTGGACCGGTCCCGGCTGCAGGAGTACTGCCACGCCACCGGCGTCCAGTACGGCCCCGACCTGCCGCTGACGTATCTGTTCGTCCTCCAGTTCCCGCTGGCCATGGAGGTGATGGTGGCCTCGGACTTCCCGTTCGGGGCCGTCGGCGCCGTGCACGCGGAGAACCGGATCGAACGGCTCCGGCAGATCGGCGCGGACGAGCCGCTCACCATCGAGACCCACGCGGAGAACCTGCGCGAACATCGCAAGGGGATGCTGGTCGACGTGGTCTCGGAGTTCTTCGTGGGCAGCGAGCTGGTGGCGGTGCAGACCGGCTCCTTCCTCAAGCAGCAGCGCACCAGCCTGTCCGACGAGCCGCGCGGACCGGCGCCGAAGGACTCCACGCCGCCGCCCCCGGACCGGGTGCTGTCGGTGGATCTCGGGCTGATCCGCCGCTACGCGGCCGCCTCCGGCGACCGCAACCCGATCCACATGGCGGACCTGTCGGCCAAGCTGTTCGGTTTCGCCAGCGCCATCGCGCACGGCATGTGGAGTGCGGCCACCGCGATCGCCAACGTCGAGGCCCAGCTGCCCGGCGCGGTGGTCTACACGGTGCGCTTCGGCAAGCCGATCCTGCTGCCGGCCAAGGTGAACCTGTACACGCGGCGCGACGGCGAGTCGTTCGAGGTCTCGATCCTCAACCGGCGCAAGGGTTATCCGCACCTGACCGGAACCCTGCAGCCGCGCGACTGACGCCGCCGGGAGGGGGTCAGTCGCCGTCGGCGGCCGGGACACCGTCCGCCACGTGCGTGCCGACCCCCTTCAGGCCGCGCCAGGTGATGCCCAACAGGAGATCGGTGGCGGCGTCGATGGAGACGTCGCCCTCGGAGACCCGATCGGCGACGGCCTCGGCCGCCCCCACCAGCGCCACCGCCGTCAGTTCGAAGTCGACGTCGGAGGCGCCTTCGACGGTGGTGCCGCGGCGGATCAGGTCGGTGATCATCTCGGTGATCTGCGCGCGTGCCCCGGTGACCGCTCCCGCGAAACCGGCGGTGCCGCTGGCCACGCGGTAAAGCACGCGCCACGACTGGGCGTGCTCGTGGACATACCGCAGAAATTCGCGCACCAGGACCCGGGCCTGCTCACGCTGCCGCATGTCCGGATCGAAACCGGTGCTCATCGCCTCGATGAACCGACCCGATTCACGAGTGATGCAGGCGGTGAAGAGTTCGTCCTTGGAGCCGTAATACAGGTACAGCATGGGCTTGGAGATCGCTGCGCGCGCGGCGATCGCATCCATCGACGTGTCGGAGAATCCGGTCTCGGAGAACTCGGTGATCGCCGCGTCGAGCATCTGCTGTTCACGTACCGCGCGAGGCAGCCGCTTTGGTCGTGGCATGCCTCAAACTTACCACCCGGTAAGGTGGGATCTCCCGATACTCAGCACTTCACCACGCCCTTCGCGCGGAGGATCCGCACCACCGAAGCGTCGATCCGGTTGCGGTTGAGCTTACCGTCCTTGACCGCTTTCTCCAGGGTGTTCAGCACGGTGGGCACCTGATCGGTGGTGAGCCAGAGTCCGATGTCGGAACCGGCCCGGAACGCCTGCAGCACCGCCTGATCGATCGAGTACTTGTCGGTGATGGCCTTCATCCCGGACAGATCGTCGGAGAAGATCACTCCGTCGAAGGCGGGGCCGTCGTATTTGGTTCCGGTCCGCAGCATCCCGATGGCGCGGGGGCTGATGCTGGCCGGGGTGTCGGGGGCCGTCAGGCCGGGCACGATCAGGTGTCCCACCATCACGCCGGCGTCGCCCGGATCGCGCAGCAGCGTCCGGTACGGCACCAGATCGGTCTTCTGCAGCTGTGACAGCGGCGGCGTCTTCACCGCACCGAGATGCGAGTCCCCCGAGCCGCTGCCGTGCCCGGGAAAGTGCTTGTAGACCGGCTGGATGCCCGCGTCCTGCAGGCCGTGGGCGAACGCCCCGGCGTATTCGGTGACCACCTCCGGATCGCTGGAGTACGACCGGTCGCCGATCACCTCGTCGTCGGACTCGCTGGAGACGTCGACCACGGGCGCGAAGTCGACGGTGATCCCCATCTCGGCCATCTTCTCCCCCGCCTGCTTGGCCTGGGCCCGGACCTGCTCGGCCGTCGCGCCGCCGGCCACCATCGAGCGCGGGGACGGCAGGTCGATGCCGATCGACTTCAGGCGCGAGACCCGCCCGCCCTCCTGGTCGACGGTCACCATCAGCGGGATCTTCTGTTCCTTCGACAGCTTCGCGGCCGAGCCGCTGGTCAGGATGGTCAGATCGGTCCAGCTGCCGACGAAGATCCCGCCGATCTGCTCGGACTCGACCACCTGCCGGGCGTCGGCGGCACCGGTCACGCCGACCACCAGCCGCTGGGCCAGCTTCTGGCGCAGGGACAGCTTCGCCAGCTCGGCCTGGCCGCAGGGCGGGGGCGCGGCCGACGACGACGCGGCGGACGACTCCGCCGTGACCGACGAGGACGTCTCCGACGTGACCGAAGGGGTGGCCTGGTCGGTCGTCGACGAACATCCGGCGACCACGGTGACGCAGGTCGCGACCGCAATCGTGCGTGTGAATGCTCGCAGACGACGCGCCTGGCGCAGGGGTTTCCGCATGGGCGAATGGTAGCTTGGTCGGCATGACGCGCGACCGACTGATCTATGGGGCGGTGGCCGCTGCTGCCGGTTTGATCGTCGGTGTGGGCGCGGTCTTCCTCGGCGGCGCCCTGGCGGCGGAGAACTCGCCCTCGACCGACGTCAACAGCTTCAACGCCGAAGACGGCTTCCTGCAGGGTTCGGTGCAATACGGCACGCGCGGCGGCGCCGGCGACGACCACTGAGTCTTCCGGCTCCTCGCGGCTGCTTCGGTGACTCGCACCCTCAGTGACCGGGCGTCGACCGACGTCGGCCGTGCGCTGACGCGCCGGGATGTCGGCCTGATCGCCGTCCTGGCCCTCCTGGCCTCCTTCTGGCAGGCGCCGGGCCGCATCGCCCCGGACACCAAGCTCGACCTGACCGCCGACCCCGTCGGCTTCCTGTCCCGCGCGGCCCACCTCTGGTCGCCGGACGCACCGATGGGCCAGATCCAGAATCAGGCCTACGGCTACTTCTTCCCGCACGGGGCCTTCTTCGCGCTCGGCGACCTGGCCGGGCTGCCCGGCTGGGTGACGCAGCGCCTGTGGTGGGCACTGCTGCTGACGGTCGGTGTAGTGGGGCTGGTGCGCCTGGCCGAGGCGCTGCGGGTGGGTTCGTTCGCCTCGCGCCTGCTCGCAGCGGCGATCTTCGCGACCTCTCCGCGTGTCCTGACGACCCTGGGCTCCATCTCCTCGGAGACGCTGCCCTACATGCTGGCGCCCTGGGTGCTGGTGCCGATGGTGCGGGCCCTCGACACCGCGACGGCGGACCCGCGGCCGCTGTGGCAGGCAGCGCTGCGGTCGGCGTGTGCGGTGGCCCTGATGGGCGCGGTGAACGCCGTCGCCACGGCCGCGGCCGCCGGGGTGGCACTGGCGTGGTGGGCGTTCGGGCTGCTGACACGCGACCGGATGCGGCTGCGGCGCCGCCTGGTCTTCGGCGCCTGGTGGACGCTCGGCTTGGCGCTCGCCTGCCTGTGGTGGCTGGTGCCGCTGCTGCTGCTGTCGCGGCTGTCTCCCCCGTTCCTGGACTTCATCGAATCGGCACGGGTGACCACCGAGTGGAGTTCGCTCACCGAGGTGCTGCGCGGCACCAGCTCGTGGACGCCGTTCGTCTCCACCGAGCGGGCGGCCGGGGCCGCCCTGGTGTCCGAGTCGGCCGCGGTCCTGGCCACCGGCGCGCTCGCGGCGGCCGGGCTGGCCGGCCTGGCGATGTCGCGGATGCCGTTCCGCCGCCGGCTGGCCGCGATCCTGGTGGCCGGAGTGGTCATCATGTGCCTGGGGTACCCCGGGTCGCTCGGGTCGCCGCTGGCGGAGTGGTACCGCGACTTCCTCGACGGTGCGGGGGCGCCGCTGCGGAACCTGCACAAGTTCGACCCGTTCCTGCGGATCCCGCTGGCCCTGGGCATCGCGCATCTCCTGGCCCGGGTACCGGTTCCGGTGGGCGCCGGCTCCTGGCGCGCGGTGAACCGGTCGGTCACCGGGAGCCGGCGCCTGGCGGCGGCGCTGGTGGTGGTGGTCGCGGCGATCTCGACCGCAGGCCTCGCCTGGACGGGCGGGATCGCACCGCCCGGCAGCTACCGCGCGATCCCCGGGTACTGGCAGCAGACGGCCGACTGGCTGGCCGGGCAGAGCCGGGACCAAGCCGCACCGGACCGCGCCCTGGTGGTTCCGGGCGCCCCGTTCGCCGATCAGCTGTGGGGCCTGACCCGCGACGAGCCGCTGCAACCGGCGGCCACCACCCCGTGGGCGGTCCGCGATGCGATACCGCTCACCCCGCCGGGCGCCATCCGCGCGCTCGACTCGATCCAGCGGGAGCTGGCCGCCGGGCGCGGCAGTCCCGGGCTGGCGCCGACGCTCGCGCAGCAGGGCGTCGGCTATCTGGTCCTGCGCGCAGATCTGGAGCCGTCCTCCTCCCGGTCGGCCCGGCCCCTGCTGGTGGCCCAGGCGCTGCGCGACTCCCCGGGGATCACCCGGACCGCCACGTTCGGCCCGCCGACCACGCCTCCGGCGGCGGACGGCTTCGTCGTCGACAACGGTTTGCGGCCGGAGCTGCCCGCCGTCACCGTCTACCGGGTCGACGCGACGACGGGGACGGCGCCGCGGCTGACTCCCCTGGAGGAGATGCCGCGGGTGTCCGGCGGTCCGGAGTCGCTGCTGGCGATCAACAACGCGCGGGCCCGTTCGGGCCTGCCGCCGCTCGGACCGGCACTGCTCGCCGGGGACGCCCGGCGCGCAGGACTCGGAGAGGGACCGGGACTGATCGTCACCGACACCCCGGTCCTGCGCGAGGTGGACTTCGGCCGCGTCGACGACCATTCCTCGGCCATCCGCGCCCCCGACGATCCGCGGCTGACCAAGAACACCGTCGCCGACTATCCCGTCGACGGCCAGGAGCCGGTGGCCGCGCAGTGGCTGCTGAACGGCGAACCGGGCGGGGTGCGGGTGCGCACCAGCGGCTCCGCCTCGGATGCGACGCAGCCGGGCCAGACCTCCCCCGCCGCCTCGGCGGCCGCCGCATTCGACGGTGATCCCCGCACCGCCTGGGTCAGCCGGGGGCTGGACTCGGCGGTCGGCCGATGGCTGGCCGTGGAGTTCGACGAACCGGTCAGCAACCTCGCGGTGACGGTGACCACCGCGAAGGCGATCGGCGCCGACGTGAGCTCGATCCTGGTCACCACCGACGCCGGAAGCGCGGTGGCGCAAGGACTCGAGCCCGGGGAACCGACCCGGATCGTCGCCCCGTCCGGGCCCACCACCCGCGTCCAGATCCGGGCGATCGAGACCGAGAACGGCGGCGGCAACCAGTTCGCGCTCGCCGAGGTGGAACTGTCGAGCGCGGCGACCGGGCTCCCGGTCTCCATTCGGCAGCGGGCGGTGCTGCCGGAGGTGAGCGGCGAGGTGTCCGACTGGGTCCTGGGCCCCGAGCTCGGCGGCCGCGCACAGTGCGTCACCGACGAGTCCGCGGGGCCGGACGGAACCGACCGGATCCGCTGCGCGGCGGCGCTGGGGCTGGACTCGGAATCACCGGGGGTGTTCACCCGGACGCTGTCGGTGCCCCGGCCGGAGACCGTGACCCCGTCGGTGACGCTGCGGCCGCTGCCCGGCGCCACCCTGAATCAACTGCTGGCCCAGCCCGGTGGTCTGCGCGCGGAGGGCCCCTCCGCGGTGACCGATGCGCGCGGCACCGCGGCGGCCGCCGTCGACGGCGCCCAGAACACCGCCTGGATCGCCCCGGAGCCGACCGATCAGCGCAGTCGCCGTCCCACCCTGACCGTGCACCTGCCGCAGCCGGCCCGAGTGGGTGCTCTGCGGCTGAGCGTCCCGGACGATTATCCGGCGCGGCCCACCGAAGTCTCCGTCGACCTCGGCGACGGTAGCCAGACCCGCAAGGTCGGCGACGACGGCCTGGTGCGACTGGATCCGGCGCGCACCGACACCGTGAAGATCACCGTCACCAAGACCGAAGACCTTCTCGACACCAACGATCTGGGCTTCACTACGCGTGCCCCGGCCGGGATCAGCGAGGTGGAGGTGCTCGAGACGTCCGGGGAGGGGACGGCAGCGGTCGCCGCCGCACCGTTCGACCCGCAACGACCGATCGTGATCGGCTGTGACAGCGACCCGGCCGGTCCTCTCGGACTGGGCATGACCGCCTCCGGGCGGCTGATCCGGCTGCAGGTGGCGACCACCGCGGGTGCGCTGCGGGACGGCCGCCCGGTCGTGGCGCAGCCGTGCCCCGGTGAACCGCTCGAGTTGGCCGCGGGGCAACAGGAGATCGCGGTGAACCCGGGTGAGGCGTTCACCGTCGACGCCGTGGAACTGCGCACGCCCGCCGCCGCGGCGACCGCGGCGACCACCACTCCGCCGGTAACGCAGTGGGAGGCGACGCGGCGCAGCGTGGACGTGGCCGCGTCGCCGCAGGCGCAGGTGCTGTCGGTGCCGGAGAGCACCAACCCGGGATGGCACGCGCGCCTGGCCGGGCAGGAGCTGGAGCGCATCGTGGTCGACGGCTGGCAGCAGGGCTGGGTGGTGCCGGCCGGGTTGGGCGGCACCGTGACGCTCACCTACGACCTCGACGGCGCCTACCGCTGGTCCCTCGGTCTGGGGCTGCTCCTCGTGGTCGTGCTGTTCGTGGCAGCGGGCCGGCGCCGGCGGGGCACCCCCGGTTCCGGCTTCGACTCGGGACCTCCGCAAGCTCCGGTCCCGGCTCAGCCTGCGGGGAGCACTGTGCCGGGTGCTGAGCCGGGCGACGCAGGAGCCCGTGTCGAAGTACCGGGTGCTGAGCCGGGCGACGCAGGAGCCCGTGTCGAAGTAGCGGTTGCTGAGCCGGGCGACGCAGGAGCCCGTGTCGAAGTAGCGGTCCGAATCGCCGGGGCGCTCGCCGGTCTCGCCGCCGCCTGGCTCCTCTGCGGCTGGTGGGGACTGGCCGCCGGACTCCTCGCCGGCGCGGTCGCCGCGCGAGCGGGCCGGACCGCGCGGGTGGTCGCCGTCTTCGGCGCGATGTTCGTCGCCACCGTGCTGCTCGCGGCCGGTCCGTGGCATTCGGGCCTG
Source organism: Gordonia caeni (assembly GCF_039537105.1). NCBI lineage: Bacteria > Bacillati > Actinomycetota > Actinomycetes > Mycobacteriales > Gordoniaceae > Gordonia > Gordonia caeni. Next base: position 562,938 of record NZ_BAAAZW010000001.1, on the reverse strand, counting down.
CCGTACACCGGCTACGACCCGTGGCCCCAACTGGCGGCACTCGTCGCACTGTCGGTGCTGGTCGCCGGGCTCGTCGTACCGCCGCGGGAACCACCCGCACGGCCCGAACCGAGCGGTGAAGGCGCGTGATCGGCTGACTGCCCGGTCACGACAGGGCACAATGACAAACCATGTGAACCGCGCCGCGCGCGCAGAGCCACCGACAGCACGATCCACCGACAGCACCAACCATCGACAAAGGGGATTCCACGATGTCGCGAGTCAAGGCAGCCGTCGTCGCCGGATGCGCCGCAGCGGCGGTCGCCGCCACCCTGACGGCCGCACCGGCACAGGCCGCACCGCAGGGCAAGGTCGATCCGGGAATCGGCTTCTTCTCGGTGAATCACGGCGTCGGCTGCTCGTACAGCATGACGGTGCCGGTGAACTCCTCCGGCATGGTGAGCTTCTACGACTGGAAGGGCCCCGGCTATCCGCCGCTGTTCATCGGGCGGGCGATGGCCAGCGGCGGCAATGCCGCGGTCACCTGGTGGCCGAAGCGGCAGGGCCTGCGCAAGATCTACGCCGTCCAGAACGGGCAGAAGTCCGCGATCACCAAGGTCCGGGTGACGCAGGGTTACGGCAGCGGCGGCACCTGCTTCGCGTTCCCCTGATCAGTCGGAAGCCGACCCGGCGCGCTCTCGCAGCGCGACCGGCTGCGGCGGGTGCGCGCGGCGGCGCCGTTCCCAATTGGCCAGCCACCGGCGGCACGGATCCTCGACGAAGGCGTAACTGGCCGCTGAGACGCCCAGGGTGAGCACCACCGTCAGCACCCAGACCACCACGAAGTCGCCGGCGAACGGGGTGATCCCGAAGAGACCGAACACGCAGGTCAAGACAGCGAGATGCCAGATGAAGATGGCGTACGACCAGCGTCCCATCGCCGTCATCGGTCCCGAGTCCAGGAAGCGGAAGGGACCGGCGGAACAGACCAGCGGTGCGAGGATCGCGTAGGCGGCGACCGCACCGAAGACGATCTTGCCGACGTACTGCCCGTTGCCGAGGTCGCCCAGGCCGACCGGGCCGCTGAGCGGGGTGCACGCGAGGCCGTAGAAGACGACGGCCACCGCCAGCATCAGCGGGCGGTTGGCCGACACCGCCACCGTGCGGCGGACCATCCGCGAGGGCCGGTCGGTGAACTCGACGGTGGCAGTCAGTTCCGCCAGGATCAGTCCGGCCAAAAACCAGGGCAGATGCCCGAACACCCAGTTCTTGCCCTCGATCCCGTCGGGCAGGTTCATGGCGGTCACCGCCCAGGCCCAGCCGAGGCTGAGCACGCCGAGCCCCAGCAGGAGCGGGATCCGGAATCGGGCGCGGTCGCCGCGCAGCACCAGCAGGGCGTAGCCGATCAGCGGCAGCAGCAGGTAGAACGCCACCTCCACCGACAGGCTCCACATCTGGGTGAGGCCGGGAGCCAGGGTCAGCGGCACGAACACCTGCGTCAGCGTCAGGTTCGCCAGCCACACCTCCAGTGAGGCGCCGCGCGCCTGCGGGAGGAGGGTGAAGACCGCGACGACGGCCACCGCGTACGCCGGCCAGATCCGCACGAAACGGTGCCGCAGATACCGCGCGATGCCGGGTTCGTGCAGGTCCGCGTGCCGGGCCGCGGCGGCGTAGGGGCGCCACAGCAGAAAGCCCGACAGCGCGAAGAACAGGGCGACCGCCAAGTCGAGGCGGCCCAGGATGGGCCCGAGCACCGGCCATTCGACGGCCCGGGTCTGGAAGGCGACGTGGGTGGTGAGCACGCCGAGCGCGGCGACGGCGCGCATTCCCTCCAACTGGGGAAAGAAGCGCAGTCGCGGCGGGCTCACGGTGGTCGTCATGCTGACCGCCAGCGTAGCCCGGCCGGCCCCGGAGCCGACTCCGCTCGCGGTGTCGGCGGCGGCCGGCGCCGCGGCCGGGCAGTAGGCTCTGGCCATGCACGACCAGCGACCGCGCCTGTCCACGCGCGACCTGCTCGGTCCCACCGCAGTGTTCTTCGGGGCCCTACTCCTCGCCGTCGCCGTGGCGATCGGGCCGCTGCTGGGTGACGATCTGCGCAACGTGCCACTCGACGTCGACCAGACCCGGGTCGCCGACGGCTCCGACGGCACCCGGCTGCTCGACCGCTGTTCGCTCACCGACCCGCGGGCCCGCGTGGCCGAGGGCACGGTGCAGCAGCAGCGGCGCATCCTCACGGTGCGACCGGCCGACGGCGAGGTGGTGACCCTGCAGGCGGGCACGGCCCTGGGCGTCGATCGTCTGATCGTCGACGGCCGGTCCGTCGAACCCGACGAGACGTGCAGCGAACCGACGATCGCCGCCACCCTCGACCGCGTCACCCTCGACCGCCGCACCGCCGCCCCGACCGGCGAGTCGGAGGTCCAGTACGACGACGAGCGCGCCGCCGTCCCCATCACCGGCCGGGAGGGGTACACCTATCTGCTGCCGTTCGGATTCGATCCGGACGGCGCCCGGTACTTCGACGTGGTGACCCGGCACTCGCTGCCGATGACTCCGGTGGGGACGGCGACGATGGGCGGCCGCGAGGTGACGCACTTCGTGGTCGAGGTTCCCGAGACCGATCTGGCCGCCGTGCAACAAGATCCGCGGGCGGTGATCGAGAAGCCGGCCTCCTGGTTCGGCGAGTTCCCCGGGGTCGCACCGTCCGACCGGCTGGTGGCGACACTGCACCACCGCGCGAAGCGGGACCTGTTCGTCGATCAGAAGACGGGCGTGATCGTCGACGAGCGGGCCGAGATCGACGAGGCCTACCGCTTCGCGCCGGAGGTGCGGGCCCGCAACGATCGGCTGGCCGACTACTCGCTGACCAATGTGCGCACCACGCTGTCGTGGGATCAGCAGAGTGTGCGCGAGGCGGCCGCCTATGCGTCCAGCCGGGCGTGGCCGGTGGTGGTGACCACGCGCGTGGTGCCGATCGTCGCGGGAGTCCTCGGCGTGGTGTTGCTCGCGCTCGGCGGCCGGTTGATCCGGCTCAGCGGCCGGCGCCCCGCTGGGTCAGTGCGATCCACAACCGGGTGACGATCACCGAGACCGTCGCGCAGGCCGCGGCGATCACCGCGAGCGAGACGACGGAGTCGGCGACGGTCAGGATCAGGACGATCTCGCCGATCAGCACCACCGAGGCGGGAATGCCGCCGCGGGCGCGGTCGCGGGCGATCGCGGCCAGGAGCAGCAACTGCAGTACCGCCAGGGTGGCCCCGGTGTAGGCGAAGAGCCACAGCAGGTTGGCCACCGGCCGGTAGTCGGCGGAGATCACCGTCGGGACCAGCGGTCCGGCCGCCGCCGCGACCAGAGTGACCAGCACCCCGATCGCGGCCAGCATCCGGCTCGCCGAGCGCAGCGTCGCCCCCGACCGCACCGGATCGGCCAGCCGCGGATAGACCACGACACCCACCGCCTGCGGCAGCCAGAACGCGGCTTTGGTGGCGACCGCGCCCAGCGCGAACAGCCCGGCGTCGTGGGCGCTCAGCACACTGCGGGACAGCAGCAGGTCGGCGGACACGGCCACGATGATGACCAACTGGACCCCGGACGCCCACAGCACCGTCGCCGCCGGCACCCCGCGACCGTCCTCCGCGGTCTCAGCGGATGCACCTCGTGTCGCGGCGATACCCACCACCACGGCGGCCAGCACCGTGCCGGCGGTCCCCGCCGCGAGCGCCTCCGCGGCGCCGCCGCCGGCGACCACCGCGACGATCACCGGGACACTGCGCACGATGCCCACCCCGGCGAGCAGGCCACCGAGCTGCCCGAAGCGCCCGGCCCCCTGGATGAAACCCTGGCCACCGGCGATCACCGCGAGCGGCGCCGCTCCGGCCATCGCCGCGAACGCCGGTGCGGCACCCGTCTTCGCGATCCCCATCATCGCGAAGGCGCCGCCGACCGAGATCACCGCGACGGCGACGGTCACGATCGTGATCAGCCGCCACAGCGCGGTCCGGCTGCGGCCCCGGACCACCTCACGGGCCACCACGCTCTGCAACGCCAGCGCCGGCACCGACAGCACCAGCATCGCAGACAGCAGGACCGCGAACTCGCCGTACGCCGCCGGCCCGAGCAGCCGGCTGGCCGGCAGCTGCACCAGGTACGCGAGGAGGTTGGCCACCAGCGATCCGGCGGTCACCACCCCCATCGACCGCACGGTCGCCCCTCTCGGCGACGGTGACACGACGGCTGCCATACCGATCAGTCTGCCCTGCCGCTCCGGGCCGCCGGCATGGTGACCGGTCGGCGTGCCCCGCTCCCGCGAGGTCCATCCGGGGTGTGGGCACCTCCCCTATAGACTGCTAGCGCAGCATCCGCACTGAACAGACAGTAGGCAGCCGACCCGATGTACGACACCCAACCCTTCACCGAGCAAGACCCCACCGACATCGGTTCACGCATCGACCCGGTACTCGCCCGCAGTTGGCTCCTGGTGAACGGGTCGCAGGCGGATCGTTTCGAGTCCGCCTCCCGGTCGCGGGCCGACATCGTCGTCTTCGACATCGAGGACGCGGTCGCCCCGAAGGACAAGGACTCCGCGCGCGAGAACGTCGTCCGGTGGATGAATCACGGTCACTCGGACTGGGTCCGGATCAACGGTTTCGGCACTCCGTGGTGGGCGGCCGACATCGAGGCGCTCGCCAAGACCACGGTCGGCGGCGTCATGCTGGCCATGGTCGAGTCCGTCGACCACGTCACCGAGACGGCCCGGCGGTTGCCGAACGTGCCGATCGTCGCGCTGGTCGAGACCGCCCGCGGGCTGGAACGCATCACCGAGATCGCCGCCGCCAAGGGCACCTTCCGGCTGGCCTTCGGAATCGGCGACTTCCGCCGGGACACCGGCTTCGGCGAGCATCCGGCGACGCTGGCGTATGCGCGGTCGCGTTTCACCATCGCCGCCAAGGCCGCGAGTCTGCCGTCGGCGATCGACGGCCCGACGGTCGGCTCCAGCGCTCTCAAGCTCAGCGAGGCCACCGCGGTCAGCGCCGAGTTCGGGATGACCGGAAAGATCTGCCTCACCCCGGACCAGTGCGCCCCGGTCAACGAGGGGCTGTCGCCGTCGCAGGACGAGATCAGCTGGGCGCGTGAGTTCTTCGCCGAGTTCGAGGCCGCCGGCGGCGAGATCCGCAACGGCTCGGATCTTCCCCGTATCGCGCGCGGCACCAAGATCCTGGATCTGGCCCGCGCCTACGACATCGTGCAGAACGACTTCGACGACGCCGACCATCGGCCGCCGCCCACCGACACCTTCCACTACTGAAGAGCTCGCGCCCTGCGGTAGCCCAACCACACCGGGAACGACGTTGATCGCACGCAGCAGAGGCCGCCCGGCTTCCACCGCGTCCGAGGATCCGCCGGTGTCGCGCTCATCCCCGGCCCCGGTCGCTGCGCTCAGCGCGGTCCTGACCGCGGTGATCTGCTGGCCGCTGTTCGGCGGCTACCTGCTGCACCGCGATGCCGTCGCCACCCCGCGGTCGCCGCTGACCGCCGCCGCCTTCGGCATCGACGGCGCCCCGCCTCGGGCGATCCCGCAGGACGGCCTGCTCGCCCTCGCCTCGCAGGTGGTCGACGGCGGTTTCCTGGTCGCCGCAATCACCGCGCTCGCGCTCTTCGGCGCCGGTGTGGGCTACGGGCGTCTGGCGGGACGCCTGCTTCCCGGCGCGGGTACCGCCGGGATGCTCGCGGCCGCCGTCGCCGGCATCTGGAATCCCTTCGTGGCCGAACGCCTGCTGCAGGGGCATTGGAGTCTGCTCACCGGATACGCGGCGCTCGGCTGGATCGTGTGCGCGGTGCTCGACGTCCGGGACCGGCCCGGGTGGCGGTCGTGGGCGGTCCTGGCCGGCGCGTTCGCGGTCGCCGGGTTCACTCCGACGGGGGCGGTGTTCGCCCTGATCGTCGGGGCGGTGTGCGTCCTGTCGGCCCGCCCGACGCTCCCGCGGGCGGCGGCCGTCGCCGGGGTGTGGACGGCGACCGCGCTGCCGTGGCTGGTCTCGGCCGGATTCAGCGAGTCGCCGACCGGCCCGGTCGGCGGCGCGGAGGCGTTCGCGGCCCGCGCCGAGACGGGGCTGGGCACCGTCGGCTCGGTACTGGGCCTCGGCGGCATCTGGAACGCCGAGGCGGTGCCCGCCAGCCGCGCCGGCTGGTGGGCGGCGGTGGCGACCGGGTGCTTCCTGGTGCTGCTGATCGTCGGCTCGGTGCTGCTGGTGCGTACCCGCCGCGCGCTGCCGGCGGCGGTGCCGGCGCTGGCCGCCCTGGCCCTGGCCGTGGTGCTGCTGGTGACTCTGGCCGCCACCGGGCCCGGACTGGATCTCACCGGCGCCCTGCTCACGCACGTCCCCGGTGCCGGCCTGCTGCGGGACACGCAGAAGTATCTGGCGCTGGCGGTGCCGTTCGTCGTGCTCGCCGTGGCCGCCGTCGCTGGCCGGTTGCGCACCTGGGTGCCCACCGGTTTCGCGGTCGCCACGATCGCCCTGCTGCTGATCGCCCCGCTGCCCGACCTCGCCTGGGGTGTCGGCGGCAAGCTCCGCCCGGTCGACTATCCGCCCGACTACGCACGCGTCACCGCGCTGATCGGGCACGACGACCGCGCCGTCGCCGTATGGCCTGCCTCCCCCATGCGCGACTATCCGTGGAACCACGGTCCGTCGCTGTCCCCGCTCCCCCGGATGCTCGACGCTCCGGTGGTGCTCGACGAAGAGTTGGCCGTGGACGGTGAGGCGATCGATCGGTCCCCGCAGCGGGTGCGAGAGGTGATCGACGTGCTCGAGGCGGGCGGGGGGCCCGCGGAGCTGGCCCGGCTCGGCGTCGGCTGGGTGGTGATCGAACGCGACGCCGCCGGGAACGTGGCCGTTCCAGCGGCTCTCGATCGCCTCGCCGACGATTCCCGGTCGATGGCGCGGGTGTACGACGGGCGGGATCTGACGGTCTACCGGATCGACGCGGCCCGCGTCTACCCGCCGCCGGGTACCGGGGCCTGGATCGCAGCCGGGATCGCGCACGGGGTGTGGGTGCTGTGTCTGCTCGCGGGCCTGGCGGCCGCCGTCGCGCGGCTGTCCGCACGCCGTTCGCGCTACTAGCCCAGACCCAGCGCTCGTCCGCATTCCCAGCAGTCGCGACCGCTGGGTTTGCAGACGACTGCTGGGTTCAGCCCCGGCCGGCAGCAGCCGCGGACAGAACCTCGCCGAAGCGGTCGGCGGTGTCCGACCAGGAGTAGCCGGCCGCGCGGCGTCGTGCGTTCTCGCCGAGGCGGCGCACCTGCGCGGGGTCGTCGATGAGTGCGGCGACGGCCTCGGTCAACTGCGCGGGGTCGTCGACCAAGACTCCGGTCCGGCCGTCGACGATCGAGTCGGTCAGGCCCGCCGAACTGCGGTAGCCGAGGGTCGGGACGCCGTGCTGCGCGGCCTCGATCACCGCCAGTCCCCACCCCTCCTTGCGGGACGGAAGCAGGTGCAGGTCCGCCCGGGCGAGCAGCTGGTGTTTGGTGCGCTCGTCCACGTAACCGTGGAACTCGACCCTGTCCGACAGCCCGAGATCGTCTGTGCGGGACAGCAGTTCGGGCGACCACCAGCCGTCTCCCACCACGTCCAGGTGAACGTCCAGGCCGCGATCGCGCAACCGGGCCACCACGGCCAGCGCGTGCTCCACCTGCTTGTGCGGTACCAGTCGGGACACGACGATGAGCCGGTGGCGTCGGCCCTCGGTTTCGTCGTCGGCCACCCCGGCCGGCACCGGATCGATGCCCCCGCGCACCACCGAGATCCGGCCGCCGTCCACCCCGAGGGCCACCAGTTCGTCCGCCGACGGCCGGGAGACCGTGATGTACCGGCTGCGCCGGTGCACCCGCGGCGACAGCCACGATTCGACGAACCAGCCGATCCGGGCCAGCACCGGACCGGCCACCGGCCACTGCTCGCGGTGACAGTGGTGCACCAGCACCACCGTCGGCGCCCGGGCGACCAGGGTGGCGAAGAAGGGCACCCCGTTCTGCGTGTCGACCACCACGTCGGGCCGGTAGCGCGCCAGTCGGCCCACGCCGAGCCGCGCCCCCAGCAGCATCAGCAGGACACGCGGATAGACGGTGAGCCGCCCACCCGTGCGCAGGACGCGCATGCCGCCGTGCATCTGCTTGCGCGGGGCCCCCGGATAGGCGGCGGTGAGCAGAGTGACCCGCACTCCGCGCGCGGCCAGTGCGGCACCGACCCGTTCCAGGTAGCGCTCACTGCCGCCGCCCTGCGGATGTCCGGTGTCGCGCCAGCACAGCAGCAACACCTCGGTCGGAACGCTCACCGGATCCAGGATATGCGAGAGTGACAGCCATGCCCGCAGCCTTCGCCCGCCACGCGACGTGGGGTCGCGCACGGCGGCTGCTGCGCGAGTTCGGCTACGAGCAGACCGATCCCGACCGTTTCTACTCGGCGCTCGCCGAGGACACCGCTCAGCTGGTGGCGGCGGTGCACCCCGGGCCGCTGGCCGGTGCCGCGGTACTCGACGTCGGCGGCGGTCCCGGGTTCTTCGCCGACGCCTTCACCGCGCGGGGCGCGCACTACCTGTCGGTGGAACCCGACGCCGGTGAGATGCACGCCGCCGGTATCGATCACCGCACCTGCATCCGCGCGCAGGGCCAGCATCTGCCACTGCGCACCGGTTCGGTGGACGTGGCCTATTCGTCGAACGTCGCCGAGCACACCGACCGCCCGTGGGAACTGGCCGACGAACTGGTCCGCGTCACCCGTCCGGGCGGCACCGTGATCCTCAGCTACACGCTCTGGTGGGGGCCGTTCGGCGGCCACGAGATGGGCCTGACCCACTATCTGGGCGGACACCGGGCAGTCCGCCGGTACACGCGCAAGCACGGAAAACCGCCGAAGAACCTGTACGGGGTCTCCCTGTTCCCGATCACCGCTCAGGCCGGGCTGAACTGGGCACGACAAGCCCGCGATGCGCGGCTGGAGTCGGCCTTTCCCCGCTACCTTCCGCGCTGGGCGTGGCCGGTGGTGAAGGTGCCGGTGCTCCGGGAAGTGGCCGCCACCAACCTGGTGCTGGTGCTGCGCCGCCGCTGACCTGCCGGGAGTCTCAGTTCGGGACCGTCGCCCGGCAGGTGAGCGGCCCGCCGTTGCTGGTCGACGAGGCCAGCTGCTCTTCACCGTGCATGATGGTGCAGGTCACCGGGCCGTTCACGACGATCCCGGTCAGTTCGGCGGTCCCGGAGTCGCCGACGCTGGTGTGCACCGACCACGGTGCGCCGGCGGTCGCCAGCACCTGATCGCCCCCGGCGGTGGTATAGCGGACGGCGACCAGGCTGCCCGAACCGGTGAACTGGTAGATCACCTCGCCGGGCGCCGCCGTCGGCCGGGCCCGGGTGCTCGTCGGCGACGACGTGGCGCTGGTGGAGGTCTCCGACTCCTCCACCGTGGAGGTGGCGGTGGTGGTGCTCGAACTCTCCGCGGCAGCGGTGCCGCCGGAATCGGACGAGTCGACGCTGCGGAAGACCAGGAACCCGGCCAGGATCAGGATCGCCAGGGCCAGCAGCGCGATCAGCGACAGCATCACGGTGCGCCCGGTGTTCGACTTCGGGGGCGGCCCGGGCGGCACGGCGGCGTCGCCGTACCCCGGCGGCGGCTGTCCGGGCCCGCCGGCCGCCGGCGCGGTGTACGCCGCGGACTCCGGGTACGCACCGGGCCCCGGATACGCGCCGGTGTCAGGGAGGGCACCGGTCTCGGGAAGGGCGCCGGTCCCGGCGGACGGATCGATCGGTTCCATCCGCCGGGTCGACGGGCGTTCCTGCTCGCGGTCGTCGTCGGTCATCTCACCAACTTACCGCCGCCGGCCCGCAGCGCTGCCCGCCGCACTACTCGGTGATCGCCTCGAGCGGCTTGGTGCGCGCCGCCGAGACCGCCGGCCACAAGGCCGCGACCACGCCGACCACCGCCGAGCCGAGCAGCGTGCCGATGATCAGCGGCCACGGCACCGCGATCACGTCCAGGCCCCAGTGCCGCAGGGCGTGCACCAGCGGCAGGCCGATGGCCAGCCCCACCACGACGCCCAGCAGGGCGCCGAAGATCGCGATGTAGGTGGACTCCAGGTAGATGGTCCGGCGCAGTTGCGCCCGGCTCATGCCGATCGCACGCAGCATGCCGATCTCCTGGCGCCGCTCCACCACCGACAGCGCGAGGGTGTTGATGATCCCGAGGACGGCGATCAGCAGGGCCAGGCCCAGCAGCGCGTACAGGGTCGCCATCATCTGGTCGATCACCGAGGCGAAGCTGTTCTTGAACTCCTGCTTGTCCTGAACCTGCGCGGTCAGATACGGCTTGAGGGCCGTCTCCAGCTGGTCGCGCAGCGCAGCCGACGACACCCCCGGCTCGGCCTTGACCAGCACCACGAAGGTCATCCGCTGGGCCGCTGCCGGCGTCAGCGCGTCGAAGGCCTGATTGCCGATGATCCAGTCGCCGAGCGCCGGGTTGTCCTCGTAGATGCCGGTCACCCGGACGGGCACGTCCTCGCCCGTCGTCGACGTGAACGTCACCTCGTCACCGGTGGCCCAGTCCCGCGACTTGGACACCTGCTCGCTGATCAGTATCGAGTCGGCGCCGATCGCGTCCGAGCCGTCGATCATGTCGATCTGCAGGACGTCGCTGATCGGGCCGCCGACGGGCGTAGTCAGTGACACGTTCTGGTCGCCGAGCTTGGCGAAGGCGATGTCGAAGGCGACGACGGTCTGCGCGTCGGGCACCTCCTCCACGGCGCCGCCCACCGCGGCCGACATCGGCGCGTTGTTGCTGCCGGAGACCACGAAGTCGGCGCGCAGCTGCTTGTCCACGCCGGCGTCGATCGCCCCCTTGAACGACGCGCCGAGGGTGCCGATGATCACGACCAGGATCAGTCCGATCGTCAGCGCGAAGGCGGTGGCGGCACTGCGCCGCGGATTGCGGATCGCGTTGGTGCGGGCCAGCTTTCCGACGGTGCCGAAGGGCACCTGCAGCACCCGTCCGATCGCCCCGACCACCGGCTGCGACAGCGCCGGAGCCCCGAAGACGACGGCGAGGATGATCAGGACCGCGGCCAGACCGATCAGCAGGAGGGCCCCCGCCCCGGTGACGAAGATCCCGCCGATCAGCAGCGCGATCCCGATCAGGCCGATCACGATGCCGGCGAGGGTCCGGTGGCGCAGCGATCCGGCGCCCGGCTCGGCGGCACTGTTCCGCATCGCCTCCACGGGAGGGATGCGCGAGGCCCGGCGCGCCGGGAACCACGCGCTGAGCAGCGTGACGATCACACCGACGAAGACCGCCGACAGGATGGCCGCCACCCCCACCTGGAGACCGCCCGAGGGCAGTCCGCTGGAACTGGTGAGGGCCTGCATGATCGCGGCGATACCGACACCCAGCCCCAGTCCGATCACACCGCCGATGAGGCCGACGATCAGCGCCTCGAGCAGCACCGATCGCGAGACGTTCTTGCGGCTCGCGCCGATCGCGCGCAACAGCGCCAGTTCGCGGTTCCGCTGGGCGACGATCATCGAGAAGGTGTTGTAGATGATGAACGTGCCCACCACCAGGCCGATGGCGGCGAACGCCAGCAGGATGTACCGGAAGATGTTGAGGAAGGTCGCCACGTCGGCCTTCTGGTCTTCGCGGACCTGCTCACCGGTGCGCACCTCGTAGACGGGTTCGGCGTCGGGGTCGTTCGGGTCCACCGGGTTGACCACGGCGTTCACCCGGTCACGCAGCTCCGTGTCGCTGACGCCCGGCACCGCGGACATGTCGATCGATCCGACGAACTTGCCGTCGGAGAAGATCTCCTCGGCCTGCGACCGCTCGAACTGCACGTTGACGAAACCGCCGGTGGCGGCGGGCATGTCGAGCAGGCCGACCACCGTCACGTCCAGGGGCGCAGTGGTGCCGGCACCGAGGGCGACGACGGTCTTCGAGCCCACGCTCAGGCCCGCCTTCTCGGCGGCGGTGTTGTTGAGCACCACCTCACCCGGTGCGGACGGCGCATGGCCGTCCACCAGCGTCCAGCCCGACGAGTCCACGGCGTCCTCCGGCGGGATGTACGCCGAACCGATGCTCGGTGCGCCACCGGTCTGCAGCCCGGAACCGTCGGCGGTGGCGATGGTGACCGGTCCGGAGAAGTCCACCTGCAGCTTGTCGATGCCCAGCTCCGCGCGGTCGGCGCGCAGCTGATCGGCGAGCGCGATCGGCACTCCGGGCCCCTGCGGATCGGCCGGGGTCACCTGAGTGGCGACGCCGCGCGCCACATTGTCGAAGATGTTGTTGAACGAGGACTGGACGGTCGAGGTGAAGATCACCGCGGCCGCCACGAAGCTGGTGCCGAGCACCACGGAGAAGACCGTGAGGATCAGTCGAAGTTTATGTGCGGCAAGGCTTCTCAGGGAGACCTTCCGCATGACGGAGGAAGCCATGCGTCAGTTCTCCCCGCCCTCGCCCAGAATGCGCATCACTTCGAAGACGTCGTCAGCGGAGGGGGAGTACAGTTCCCGGACCAGCTGGCCGTCGGCCAGGAACACCACGCGGTCGGCGTAGGCCGCGGCGCGCGGGTCGTGGGTGACGATGACGACGGTCTGCGAGAACTCGTCGACGGCCGCCCGCAGGATGGACAGCACCTCGCCGGAGGACCGCGAGTCGAGGTTGCCGGTCGGTTCGTCACCGAAGATGATGTCCGGCTTGCCCACCAGGGCGCGAGCGCAGGCCACGCGCTGCTGCTGGCCGCCGGAGAGTTCACTCGGCCGGTGGGTGAGCCGGTCGCCGAGGCCGAGGCGACCGACGATGGCGTCGAACCACTCCTCGTCCAGCTTGCGGCCGGCGATGTCGATCGGCAGGGTGATGTTCTCCTTGGCTGTCAGCGTCGGCACCAGATTGAACGCCTGGAAGACGAAGCCGATCCGGTCGCGGCGCATCCGGGTGACCTCTTTGTCCGACAGCCCCATCAGTCCGACGTCGCCGATGCGGACCACGCCGGAGGTGGCGTTGTCCAGGCCGGCGAGGCAGTGCATGAGGGTGGATTTGCCCGAACCGGACGGGCCCATGATGGCGGTGAACTGGCCGGCCTGAAAGTCGATCGAGACATCGCGGAGCGCATGGACCTCGGTGTCACCCGAGCCGTACGTCTTGACTACGTGCTGCGCGCTGGCGGCGACCGTTCCCTGGGAGACCTCTGTTGCGTGAGTCATGGGCAATACGCTTCCAGACTGCAGTGCCTCCTGTCGATGGGGGAGGTCCCCCACATCGCCCGGATGCACCGATCCCCCGGGGAACTCCCGGGGGATCGGTGATCGTCGAGGTGCCGATCAGGCCTTGTCGAGGCGTTCGACCAGCGCGTCGAGCTCGTCCTGCAGGCCGCCCGGCAGCTTGTCGCCGACGAACTCGTACCACTCCTGGATGGACGGGATCTCGCCCTTCCACTCGTCGGCGTTCACTGCGAGCGCGGCGGCGACGTCCTCTTCGGACACGTCCAGGCCGGTCACGTCCAGCTCACCCGGAGCGGCGACGATGCCGATCGGGGTCTCGACGCCGTCGACGTTGCCCTCGATGCGGTCGACCATCCACTTGAGGACGCGGCTGTTCTCGCCGAACCCGGGCCACAGGAAGCGGCCGTCGTCGCCGCGGCGGAACCAGTTGACGTAGAACACGTCCGGCAGGTTCGCCCCCTCGCGCTTGCCGATGTTCAGCCAGTGCTGGAAGTAGTCGCCGACGTGGTAGCCGAGGAACGGCAGCATGGCCATCGGGTCGCGGCGGACGGTGCCGACGGTCCCCTCCGCGGCGGCGGTCTGCTCCGAGCCCACGGTGGAGCCCATGAAGACGCCGTGCTCCCAGTCGCGGGCCTGCGTCACCAGCGGGACGGTGGTCTTGCGGCGACCGCCGAACAGGATGGCCGAGATCGGCACACCGTTCGGGTCGTCCCACTCCGGGGCCAGCGTGGGGCACTGGCTCAGCGGGGTGCAGTAGCGCGAGTTCGGGTGCGCGGCCTTCTCGCCCGACTCCGGGGTCCAGTCGTTGCCGTGCCAGTCGATGAGGTGGGCCGGGGGCTCGCCCATGCCCTCCCACCAGACGTCACCGTCGTCGGTCAGCGCCACGTTGGTGTACAGGGTGTTGCCGGCCTCGATGGTCTTCATCGCGGTCGGGTTCGAGTCGTCGCTGGTGCCCGGGGCGACGCCGAAGAAGCCGAACTCCGGGTTCACCGCGTACAGGCGGCCGTCCTCGCCGAAACGCATCCAGGCGATGTCGTCGCCGACGGTCTCGGCACGCCAGCCGGGCAGGGTCGGCTCGATCATCGCGAGGTTGGTCTTACCGCAGGCCGACGGGAAGGCCGCGGCGATGTAGTAGACCTTGTCCTCCGGGCTGATCAGCTTGAGGATCAGCATGTGCTCGGCCAGCCAGCCCTCGTCGTGCGCCATCGCGGAGGCGATGCGCAGCGCGTAACACTTCTTGCCCAGCAGGGCGTTGCCGCCGTAGCCCGAGCCGTACGACCAGATGACGCGGTCCTCGGGGAACTGGACGATGTACTTGTCGGGGTTGCAGGGCCACGGCACGTCTTCCTGGCCGGGCTCGAGCGGGGCACCCACCGAATGCAGGGCCTGGACGAAGAAACCGTCCTCGCCGAGCAGCTCGAGCACCGGGGTACCGACGCGGGTCATGATCTTCATCGACAGCACGACGTACTCGGAATCGGTCACCTCGACACCCAGCTTGGGGTCGTCGGAGCCCAGCGGTCCCATGCAGAACGGGATGACGTACATGGTGCGGCCGCGCATGCAGCCGCGGTACAGGTCGGTCATGGTGGCGCGCATCTCATCCGGATCCACCCAGTTGTTGGTGGGGCCGGCGTCTTCTTCGGTCTTGCTGCAGATGAAGGTGCGCGATTCGACGCGGGCGACGTCGGCGGGATCGGACAGAGCCAGGAACGAGTTCGCCTTGCGCTCCTCGTTCAGCTTGACGATGGTGCCCGCCTCGACCAGCTTGGCCGTCAGGCTGTCCCACTCCTCGTCGGTGCCCGCGATCCACACCACGCGGTCGGGCTGGCACAGCTCGGCGACCTCCGCGACCCAGGCCAACAGGCCGGCGTGATTCGTGGGTGCGCTACCGGCCTCCAAGCCGGGGATGGTCGCAGCGGTCATTGAGCTGTCTCCTCGCTATTGCTGACTCTGCGCACTTCACGACATATGCGCAGTCGAGGCCATAATACCGCCGGGCGCCAGGGCCGCAGTCACCCCCGTCACCCGGGGGGTCTTTCGGCCCAGTGACGCACTCACTCCAACCGGCCCAGAACACTCGCCTGCCACAGCCCGGTATCGGGATCCAGATCGCTCACCGAGCAGCGGCCGGTGGGATCCATCTCGGTGATCCGGTCCACCCGGCCGTCGGAATCGGTGTCGGTGTAGACGGTGATCTGACCGTCGGCTCCCCTGGTCAGCGAATCGGGCACTCCGTCGGCGTCCGCGTCCAGCTGTGCGGGCCCCAGGTCCCACACCGTCTCACCGGCCAGGATCCACAGGTGGTCGTCCAGCGCCCCGCGCTCGCCGTTCCCGCCGTCGAGGTCGGAGCCGCTGAGAGATTCCTCACCGCCGTCGCCGAGGGCCCCGGAACCGGCCGGCTCGCCCCAGTCGTTCATGACTCACTCCTCACTCTCTAGATGGTTGGACGCACGAGGTGCCGGTCCGGTTCCATAACTCGCGGCTCAAGTGCGCCTCCGCCGCACCGAGCCGGGAGGCCGCCGCGTGTTCGAGCGCGCTGCGGGTGGCCGCGATCGATTCGGCGGCGGCCCGCCGGAGGGCGGCGCGCGCCGCGGTCTGCCGCCGGACACCCACCACGGCGGCCGCCACCGCCAGGCCGGCGAGCACGGTCAGCACCGTCCCGGCCGCCCCCAGCCCCGCCCAGTGCACCAGTGGCGCCACCGTCACTCGGCCGAGCCCCAGCCCGGCCGAGCCGCCGAGAGCCAGCAGCACCAGCTCTTCGGCCGACGGCGACCGGCCCGGCACCGCCGGGGCGCGCACCGATTCGGTGACCGGCGCGGACTCCTCCGCCGGGCCCGCCGTCGGGCCGGGCAGCCCGGACAGGGCGGCGGCACGTACCTGGTCGATCCCTTCCTCGAGGTCGGCGCCGATCCGGTCCCGGTAGACCTCCAGCGACGCCTGCAGCCAGCCGGTGAACGCCGCGCTCTCCGGCCGGCCCAGGTGGTCGCACGCCGCCTGGGCCCGGTCGCCGAGGTCATGGGCCCCCGAGCGCGCGGACGCGGCGAGCCGGGCCCGCACCGCAGTGAATCCGGCCCGGGCGCCGGCCAGCCGCTCGGCGCGCTGGAAGCCGCCGGGGCGCACTTCGTCCCGCGGCGCACCGGCGGCATCCGAGGCGGGCGCGGACCGCTCCGCAGCGCCGTCGACCGGCTCGGGGTCGGCGCACCAGCGGGCCACCGCGTCCAGGCCACCGCCGTCCGGGTCGCCCGCGCGCAGCAGTTCCAGGGAGACCGCGAACACCGGCAGCCGGTGACCGGGATCCAGCCGGGTGCGGGCGGCGGCCAGCCGGGCGGGCCAACCGCCATCCTGTCCGGCGCCCACGCCGACCAGTGCCACCGGCGCCCCGGTGGCGACCAGCCCGGCCAGCAGCTCCTCGTCCGCCGTGCCCGCCGCACACGACAGGTCCACCGCCAGCACCCCCGCGTGCAGCCGGGCCGGCGCCGGAACGCCCGGACCGAGCACCAGCACCGGCTGCGCGTCCGGCCCGGACAGCGCCGCGGCCAGTTCGTCCGGGGCGGCACCGAGCGGGCCGGCGATCGCGATCGCACCGGGAGTCACCGGATCCACCGTGCTTCCAGCTGGTCGCGGCCCGGGCCGCGGGCGGCCAGGACGGTGAGACCGCGGCGGCGGCGGCGCGTCCGCCGGTCAGCGGCGACCGCGGTCCCGCACGCCCGGATCGGTTCCACCAGGGCCGCCAGCCCGCTGAGCGCTCGGAGCCGGGCGGTCAACGCGGCGGCCGGCAGTTCGGGGTGGGCGGCGTGCAGCCGCAATGCCGCGCGCAGCCCGGCCGCGCCCACCGTGGCCAGGGCCAGCGATCGGCGCCGTCGTTCGTCCGGTTCCACACCGTCGGCGAAGGCGGCGGCGAGGACCGGGACTTCGATCCCGGCGCCCGCCCACCCGCGCAGCGCCGCATGCAGCGCGTCGTCCACCGTCGCCGCGGCGAGCAGTCCGGAGACCGAATACACCGGGCACTGCAGGTCGGCGGCCGCGCCGGCAGCGAGCCGGGCGGCTCGTTCGGGCCCGCCGCGCAGATCCGCTTTGCCGCTCAGCACGATCACCGGGCGGCGCTGGGCCGCCAGGAACTCCCGGTCGCAGTCCCGGACCCCGGCTCCGAGGACGTGCACGGCCAGATCGGCGTCCGCGCGATCCTCGGGCGGTGCCTGCGTGTCCAGGGCGCGGACCCCGAAACGGGCGGTCAGCGCCGCCGCGACGGTGTCCCGGCCGGTCCCGTGATGTCCGGTCACCGCAATCGTCAGCGGCGCCCGCCAGCGCCGATCCAGCGCCGCCACCGCGGCCGTCACCGTCTGATCCCCCATGCCCGCCTCCCCCAAGGCCGATGGTGAAGAACCGTACTCGTGCTCGGCTGTTTCGGGTGTCGGATACGAACAACCGCGCCGGATGCGCGACGATGGTCGGGTGAACACCGACGCCTCCGCCGGTCCGCCGCACGACACCGACCGTTCGCGGCTGTATCCGCGCGTGACGAGTTTCCGTTTCCGGCGCGGCTCCTTGACCCCCGGCCAGCAACGCAACTGGGAACAACTATGGCCCACGCTGGGGCGCGATCTGCGCACCGGACCCGACCGCGCCGAGGAGCCGCCGCTGGACGCGCCGGACTGGTTCGGCCGCCGGGCCCCGCTGATCGTGGAGGTCGGCAGCGGCACCGGAATCTCCACCGCCGCGATGGCCGCCGACGAACCCGAGCACGACGTGCTGGCCGTGGAGGTCTACCAGCCGGGCCTGGCCCAGCTGCTCGGCCTGATCGACCGCGGCGGTCTGTCCAACATCCGCATGGTCCGCGGCGATGCCACGGTGGTGTTCACCGAACTGGTGGCTCCCGACAGTCTGGCCGGCGTCCGGGTGTTCTTCCCCGATCCGTGGCCCAAGTCCCGCCACCACAAGCGGCGCTTTCTGCAGTCCGGGACCATCGAGCTGATCGCCGACCGGCTGGCGCCGGGCGGGATCCTGCACATCGCGACCGATCACGCCGACTACGCCGGGTGGATCGCCGAACTGCTGGCCACCCAGGATCCGGCGCGCCCGCACGTGATTCCGCTGACCTACGACTCGCCGATACTGCTGGACCGGCCCACCACCAAGTTCGAGGGCCGCGCCGAGCGCGAGGGCCGAGAAGTCAACGAGTTCGTCTACGTCAAACCCCGTCCCCGGACCGCAGGTGCGCCTGCCGGCGACGCCGAGGCCGCCACGCAGGAGGAACCCGCATGACCTACACCGCAGGATTCGCCTCCCCCGTCGCCGCCGACGGCACCGCCAAACGAGTTCTGCTGGTGTGGGACGCGCCCAACATGGACATGGGCCTGGGCGGCATCCTCGGCGGCCGGCCCACCGCGGCGCACCGGCCGCGGTTCGACGCCCTCGGCCGCTGGCTGCTGTCGCGCACCGCCGACCTCTCCGAGCACGACGACGACCCCATCGAGCCCGAGGCGACGGTCTTCACCAACATCGCCCCGGGCAGCGCCGACGTGGTACGCCCGTGGGTGGATGCGCTGCGCAACGTCGGCTTCGCCGTCTTCGCCAAGCCGAAACTGACCGACGACAGCGACGTGGATCAGGACATGCTCGACCACATCGAGCTGCGGCACCACACCACCGGCCTGGCCGGGGTGCTGGTGGCCTCGGCCGACGGTCAGGCCTTCCGCGAACCGCTGCTGGAGCTGGCCCGCGAAGGCATCCCGGTCACCGTCATCGGTTTCCGCGAGCACGCGTCCTGGGCCACCTCGGCCACCGAGATCGAGTTCATCGACCTGGAGGACATTCCGGCGGTGTTCCGGGAGCCGCTGCCGCGGATCAGCCTCGACGCACTGCCGGAGGACGGCGCCTGGCTCACCCCGTTCCGCCCCCTGGCGGCGCTGCTGAAGTAGCAGCCCACCGAGGTGTCCATGTAGTTTGCACACCACCACGGCCTCGGGGGCATGCTGCGTTTTCTCAGGCCGACCTGAGAGAATGCCCAACGGGTTTTGTCCGCGGAAGGAAGGAACCGGCGTGTTCGGATCCATCGGCACATTCGTCTACCGGATGCGCTACACCGTCATCGCCGTCCTCATCGTGCTCATGGGCGGTCTCGGTGTGTACGGCCTGGCTCTGCCGAACTACCTGTCGCAGAGCGGCTGGTTCGACCCCAGTTCCGAGTCGGTCACCGGCTCGATCGTGGCCGACACCGCACTCGGACGCGACCACAAATCCGACGCCCTCCTGCTGATCACGCCCCCGGAGGGCACGTCGATCGACGACCCGGAGTTCGGCGCGCAGATCGAGACCATCGTCGACGACATGGTGGCGCAGCACCCCGGCATCATCAGCCGCGAAAGCCCCTCGGGCGCCGACGACCTGGAACACGCGGGCCTGATCGACCCGTTCCCGGACGGCACCAACGCCGCCGACGAGTCCGCCCAGCAGATGAAGCGCGACCGGATGTGGAATCTGGAGGACAACCGCGGGTTCATCTCCATCGGCATCGTCGGCAACGACGACACCACCATCCTCGCCAACTACAAGACCGTCGAACCGTTCTTCGACAACCTCGCCGAGCGGTACGACATGCCCGGCACCGCCTTCCAGCTGGCCGGTCTGCAGCCGATCGCCGGGTCGATGAGCAACGGCATGGAGCAGGACATCAAGCGGGCCGAGCTGATCGCCCTGCCCGTGGTGGCTCTGATGCTGCTGTTCGTCTTCGGCGGCGTGGTGGCGGCCGTGCTGCCGGTCCTGATCGGCGGCCTGACCATCGCCGGGTCGCTCGGCATCATGACGATGCTGGCCCAGGCGACCGAACTGAACGTCTTCGCGCAATCGGTGGTCACCCTGATCGGCCTGGGTATCGCGATCGACTACGGCCTGTTCATGGTGAGCCGATATCGGGAGGAACTGGCCGCGGGCTACACACCCGAAGCGGCGGTCCGAAGATCGGTGATGACCGCGGGGCAGACCATCGTCTTCTCGGCCACCATCATCGTGGCCGCCCTGGCCTGTCTGCTGATGTTCCAGCAGCCGTTCCTCAAATCCGTGGCCTACGGCGCCATCGCGTCGGTGTCGCTGGCCGCGCTGCTGTCGATCACGGTGCTGCCGGCGATCCTGGCGGTCCTGGGGCGCCGCATCGACGCGCTCAGCGTGCCCTTCCTGCGCCGCACCAAGACCCGCGAAGAGATCGTCAACGGCTTCTGGGGCAAGCTCTCGAGCTGGGTGATGCGCCATCCGCTGAAGACCGCGATCCCCACCGTGCTGCTGCTGCTGGCGCTGACCGTGCCGTTCACCAACATCGCCTTCGGCGGCATGAGTGAGGCCTACCTGCCGCCGAACGACGACCGGCGCGTGGCCCAGGAGGACTTCGACCGCTACTTCCCGGCCGAACGCACCGAGGAACTCAAGGTCGTGGTGCTCTACGACCAGGAGGACGACGAGGCCGGCACCAAGCTCCAGGCCATCGCCGACGAGGCCAACAAGATCCCCGGGTTCACCAAGAAGTTCTCCCCGACCGCCGACGGCGGCGGCCTGGACGGCATCTACGGCGACGAGGACACCGGGCTGGGCGTCACGCAGATGTCCGCCGGGCTCGTCGACCGCGAGACCGCGGCCGAAGCGATCCGGGAACTGCGCGCCGTCGACACCCAGGGCCTGCAGGTCTACGTGGCCGGCATGCCGGCGCTGACGCAGGACTCGATCGATTCGCTGATGGACAGACTGCCGTTGATGGCGGTGCTCCTGGTCCTGGTGACCGGCCTGCTGATGTTCCTGGCCTTCGGCTCGATCATTCTGCCGATCAAGGCGGCGCTGATGTCGGCGCTGGGCCTGGGCGCGACCCTGGGCATCCTCACGTGGATGTTCATCGACGGCCACGGCTCGTCGCTGCTGAACTACACGCCGGGCCTGCTGTTCGCGCCCATGCTGGTGCTGATCATCGCGATCGTCTACGGCCTGTCGACCGACTACGAGGTCTTCCTGGTCTCACGCATGGTGGAAGCCCGGCAGCAGGGCGCCTCGACCACCGAGGCCATTCGCGACGGCACCGCCCTCACCGGGCGCCTGATCACCGCCGCGGCCGCCATCCTGGTGGTGGTCACCGGAGCGTTCGCGCTGTCGAACATCGTGATGATGAAGTACATCGCGTTCGGCATGATCGCCGCGCTGATCCTGGACGCCACCGTCATCCGCATGCTTCTGGTGCCGTCGGTGATGAAGCTGCTGGGCGACGATTGCTGGTGGGCCCCGCAGTGGATGCTGAAGCTGCAGCGCAAGATCGGTCTCGGGGAGACGATCCTCGAGGACGAGCCGCAGTTCAAGGAGCCCGCGCTGGTGGGGGCAGGCGCCACCAGCGCCGGCGGTGTGGTCGCCGTCGCGCAGGCCGAGACCACCCAGTTGCGCGCCCAGTCCCCGGACGACGAGCGCCCGCTCGCCGAGCGTCCGGCCGCCGGACAGGCCGAACCGAAGCGTCTGCGCGCGCTCGCGCGCCGCACCCGCAAACCCGATGAGGAACCCATCGACGACGCCGTCGACTCCGGTCCGATGCCGGCCGGGCCCGAACTTGCCGAAGGCCACCTGGAGGACCTGGTGGACGGCGATCCCGCTCCCCGGCCGACCGCACCGCGGTCCTCGGCCGGCGAAGGCGCCCGCCCCGACACCGGCTCCTGGCGCCTCGGCGCCGGCGGCGTCCGGCTGGGCAATCGGGACCTGCGCCCGCGCCCCCAGCCGATCCCGCCGCGATCGGGCACCACACCGTCCGGACCGCAACCGGAGGTCCCGCGCGGGCCCGCCGCGCCCCGGCAGGCTGCGCCGCAGCGTCCGCCCGCGCCTCCTGCGCCGCCGCGTCCGCGTCCCGCTCAGGGCCGTCCCGGCCGCGCGCCGGCCCGGCCGCAGCCGCCAGCGGCTCCGCGCCCCCAGGCCGGCCCCTACCCGGGTCCGGTGCAGGGCGGTCCGCCCGCGATGCCGCCGCAGTACGGCCGGCCCGCTGATCCGCTCGACCCGAACGTCGACCTCGATCAGCTGCCCCCCGAGCGGCCGACCCGGGAGCGCCGGGCCGACCGGAGCGGCCAGATCAGCGTGCAAGACCTCCTGCGCCGTAGCCGCGACGAGGGCTCGTCGAAGGATTGAGGGGTTGGTGTCCCGCCTATGAGGGACACTAGGGTGACGACCATGGCCGACCAGACCGGAGACGCCGGCGCGACCGGGCAGCCGGAACCGACCCCGGCGGTCGGGGCGAATCCGGAACCGGACGCGGTGGACGGCGACGGTCCGGCCGCCGATCACGCCGAACCCGCCGGCAAGGACGGCGGCCGACAGCGGAACTGGAAACGCTGGCTCCGCATCGCCACCCCGATCCTGATCGTCGTCATCCTGGCGATCGAGGCCCGCATCGCCTGGCCGCATCTCGCCCCGACCTGGCACGAGGGTCATCTGGGGAGTCGACTCGGCGACATCCGCTGGTGGTGGGTCCTCGCCTGTATCGTCGCCGCGCTGCTGTCGATGGACAGCTACGCCCAGGTACAGCGGATCCTGATGCGCTCGGCGAAGGTGCACGTCAGCCAGCGCGAATCCCTCGCGGTGATTCTGGCCTCCAACTCGATCTCGCAGACCATGCCCGGCGGCCAGGTCTTCGCGCCCGCGTTCATCTACCGGGAGAGCCGCAAGTGGGGCGCCAGCCCGGTGGTCGCCTCCTGGCAGCTGGTGATGTCCGGGCTGCTCGCCGGTGTCGGTCTGGCCATCCTCCTGCTGGGCGGGGCACTGCTCACCGGCGCCCAGACCAACCCGTTCTCGGTCGTGATCAGCATCGCGAGCTTCATCATCTTCGTCGTGGTGATGCAGTACCTGGCCTCTCACCCGGAGTCCCTCGAGGGCCTCGGGCGGCGCGTCCTCAGCTGGGTGAACGGATTCCGCGACAAGCCCGAGGACCACGGCACCGACCGCTTCCACCGCATTCTCGGGCAACTGCGCGCAGTTCACCTGCGGCGGCGGGACGCCGGTGAGGCGTTCGGCTGGAGCCTGTTCAACTGGATCGCCGACGTCGCGTGCCTGGCCTTCGCCTGTTACGCCATCGGCGCGCACCCGGGCTTCGCGGCACTGATGGTCGCCTACTCCCTCGGCAAGGCGGCCGGCAGCTTCATCCCGCTGCTGCCGGGCGGTATCGGCGTGGTGGACGCCGTTCTGGTGGCCGCCCTCGTTCCGTCCGGCATGCCGACCGCCGACGCGATCGTCGCCGTCTTGATCTACCGGATCATCAGCTACTTGCTCGTCTCACTGATCGGCTGGGTGGTGATCGTCTTCCGCTACCGGGCCGCCATCGGCTCGCGTGACGACATCCGGCACGCGATGGAGCGTGAGGAAGGCGACATCGAGCCCGGCCCGGCCACCGCCTGACCCGATCGCGCAGCTAGCGTGGGAGCCATGACCACTCCTGCAGCGGACGATCCGGCCGCTCGCCGGGCCCCGGCGAAGACGCTCGGCCTGGCTGCGATCTGCGACATCGTGGTGATCTGCGTCTTCGCCGCCGTCGGCCGGTCCAGTCACGACGAGCACCTGGGCGTCTCCGGGGTGTGGCAGACGGCATGGCCGTTCCTGGTCGGTGCGGCGATCGGCTGGCTGATCACGCTCGCGGTCGCCCGCGGCCGCGCCCCGGTGGCGGGTGCGTTCACCGGCTGGTCGCCCGAACGGTTGTGGCCGGCCGGGGTGGTGATCTGGATCAGCACCGTCGTGATCGGGATGCTGGTGCGTTCCGCCTCCGGCGGCGGTGTGGCGGCGGCCTTCGTCGTCGTGGCGTCGATCGCGACGGCCGTCCTGCTGCTCGGCTGGCGCCTGCTGGCCGCGGTGGTCCGCTCCCGTCGACCGAACGACGTAGCCGCCGATTCAGCACCGTAGCCGGCTGATTGAGCGCCGTAGCCGCTGATTGAGCGCAGTCGAAATCAACGCACACGGCTTCGACACGCTCTCGCCCCAGCGGGCTCGACCGGCTCAGGCGCGAGGAAGGCACGCTCCCCAGCGGGGCTCGACCGGCTCAGCCGGCGAGAGAAGGATCAGCCCCGCCGCTCAGCCGGCGAGAAGGAAGAACCAGCCTCACCGCTCAGTCGAGCCGGTAGTACTTCTGCGCCACCTGCAGGGCAGCGGTGCCCGAGCGGGCGCCCTCGCAGTAGACGACGAGGACCTTGCCGCCGGAGATCCCGACGAACCATCCCGGGCCGTCCGGGCCGTTGGTGCCGACCAGGGCGCGCAGTCCCGGCGCACCCGTGATGTCGCCGGCGTCGCCGGTGCGCGCAGTGGCGCTCATCGCCGCCGCGATCCGGCGGGTGGTGTCCGCATCCAGCTTGCCAAGGTCGCCGCCGGAGACCTTGGTCTCCAAGCCCTTGATCAGGTGGGGTGCCACCGAGTCGACGTCGCCGCCGGAGAACCGGGCGATCGAGACGCCGAGCGCCCCCATGTTGAGCATGGTGGCGGTGAAGTCCTGCGGGCGGAACGAGGCGGCGGCGACCGACGACCCTCCGCCGTCCCGGGGAGCGGCCACGCCCGGAACGGTGAAGGTCAGGCCCAGCCCCAGGTGATGCAGCCGCTGGTCGGCCTCCTCCTGAGTCTTCGACGTCGCGTCGAGCGCCCCGAACACGGGATCGAGAGTGCTGCCGGTCGGGTAGGCGACGTCGGCGAGGATGCGGCGCTGCGCGGCGGCGCTGTTCTGCGCCATCGCGAGGATCGCCCCGCTGTCGGCGTCGAGGGTCATGATGGTGGCCGGCTGCGCCACCTCGACCACCGCGTCGCCGAGGGTCAGCTGTTCGGACTGATTGACGGTGGTCATGATGTCCGGTCCGGCGCGACCCTGCTCCCCGGCCAGCTTCTCCGGTCTGGCCCCGGCCGCCGCCTGCTGGACCTGCCAGCCGGCCGTGGCATCGCGGACGGCCTGCCAGTAGTTGGTCAGCCCGGTCGACAGCGGCGTGCTCAGCCGCCGGTCCTTCATCACCAGCATGCCGGTTTTGACGATCGTGACGCCCGCGATCCGCTCGGGGTCGAAGGCCAGGACTTTCATGTCCGGGTCGCGCAGCGTCACGGCCACGGCTTCCCCGCCCTGTGCGGCCACGATCTTGTCGTTGATCACCTGCGCGGTCACCAGCGGGGCGATCGGCTTGATGGCCGCCGCCAGCGAGTTCACCGATCGTTGCAGGTTCCGCGTGGCGGCCGGGTTGATGATGATCTCGTTGACCGGCTGCATCTGCATGAAGGTCTTGCCCGAGGTACTGCGCACGGTCGGCGCCGGGGTGGCGTCGGTGCGGACCATCTGCAGGCGCCCGCCGATCGGCATGCCGGTGTTCAGCAGGCCCGGCTCCCACTGGACCTTCCAGCCGGTGGACAGCCGCCGGAGGCTGCCGTTGGTCTTGGTGGTGAACTCCCGGTCGTCGGACCACTTCCAGGTGGTGCGCATGGAGAACGACGCCGTGCCGTCGCTGTATTCGACCGTGTCGAGCACGCTGGCCTCGACGGTGCGCGCGTGCATGCCGGCGAAACTCACACTGAGCGAGTCCGCGGCCTGGGAGGGCGACGTGGTGAGGTCGGCGGTGGCGTCCACATTCTGGCTGGACATGGCCGCGGTGAAGGCCCGGGCGGCCTTGGCGGGTTCGCTGTTGTCCTCGCCGCCGCAGGCGACCATGGCGAGCACGCAGACGGTACTGACGCACAGCACCATCGCGGAACGCCACGACCGCAGACTCATAGTCACAGTCTTCACTCTAGTAACAGGGTATAGCCACTCGTGCCGTTTACGGTCCGGCGTCTAACTGGTCACGATCAGGTCTCCGTTGATAATGGGAACATGTCCCTGCACATCATCCGGAGTACCGAACGCGCTCTGACCAGCACCGCATGGCTCACGTCCCGGCACGGGTTCTCGTTCGGAGACCACTACGACCCTACCGACACCCATCACGGCGTGCTACTGGTTCACAACGACGAGACGGTGGCTCCGGGGCAGGGGTTCGACACCCATCCGCACCGGGAGACCGAGATCGTCACCTGGGTGCTGTCCGGGTCGCTGGTGCACCAGGATTCGCAGGGGCACAGCGGCGTCATCTATCCCGGACTGGCGCAGCGGATGAGCGCGGGCACCGGGATCCTGCATTCCGAACGCAACGACGATGCCGAGCACGACGCGCCCGCCCACTACCTGCAGATGTGGCTGCTGCCCGACGAATCCGGCGCCGAGCCCGGCTACGAGCAGCGCGACGTCACCTCCGAGCTCGCCGCGGGCGGGCTGCTCCCCCTGGCGTCGGGGAACCGGGCCCACGACGCGGCCATCCGGATCGGCAACGCCTCGGCGACCCTGTGGGTGGGACGCCTGCGCGCGGGCGAGCAGGTGCGGGTGCCGTCCGCACGCTTCACCCACCTGTTCGTGGCCGCCGGTTCGGTCGAGACCGCCGGCGCCACCCTGGGCCCCGCCGACACCCTGCGGGCCGCCGATCTGGGCGGCACCGCACTGACCGCGCTCACCGCGGCCGAGGTGCTGATCTGGGCGATGGACTCCGCCCTCGGTGAATGACCGCCGGGTCCGGCAGTATGGGGGACGTGACCAACGACGCGACGAAGACCTCCGGCCTGGACCTGCAGTGGATCGACGACTCCCACGCCGTGGGCGACGACCTATTCTCCCACGTCAACGGCCGGTGGCTGGCCGAGCACCAGATCCCCGACGACCGCAGCATCGACGGCGCGTTCCACGTCCTGCGCGACAATGCCGAAGAGCACGTCCGCGAGATCATCGAGACCTGCGCGTCCGGCGGCGGCGAGCCCGGCTCCGACGCACGCAAGATCGGTGATCTGTACGCGTCCTTCATGGACGTCGAGCGCCTCGAGGAGCTGGGTGCCGCGCCGATCGCCGACGAGTTGGCGCGCATCGCGGCGATCGCGGACACCGCGGAGCTCGCACGCGTGCTGGGCGACCTGCAGCGCCAGGGCGTGACCGGCCTGTTCGGCTACTACGTCGACACCGACTCCAAGAACTCCGACCGGTATCTGGTGCACCTGGTGCAGAGCGGACTCGGTCTGCCCGACGAGTCGTACTACCGCGAGGACAAGCACGCCGCGACGCGCGAGGCCTACCTGGCGCACACCGAGCGGATGTTCGCCCTGGCCGGGATCGAGGACCCGAAGGCCGCAGCCGCGACGGTGCTCGAGGTGGAGACCGCGCTGGCCGCGCACCACTGGGACGTGGTGCGGCGCCGGGATGCCGAAGCCACCTACAACCTGCACAGCCGCGATCAGCTGGTCGAGTCGGCCCCCGGATTCGACGTCGACGCGTGGACCGGGGCCCTGCTGTCGCGCGACGGTGAACACGCCGCGACCTTCGCCGAGGTGAACGTCGGGCAGCCGTCGTTCGTGACCGCCGCGGCGCAACTGGTCGCCGAGCGTCCCCTGGACGACTGGAAGACCTGGCTCACCTGGCGACTGCTGCGGGCGGCGGCGCCCTACCTATCGTCGGCGTTCGTCGACGAGAACTTCGACTTCTACGGCCGCACCCTGACCGGCACCCCGGTGAACCGGGACCGGTGGAAGCGCGGCGTGGGCTTCGTCGAGGATTCGGTGGGCTTCGCCGTCGGCGAACTGTACGTGGACAAGCACTTCCCGCCGGCGGCCAAGGCCCGGATGGACGAGCTGATCGACAACCTGATCGAGGCCTACCGCCGCAACATCAGCGACCTGGAGTGGATGACCCCGGCCACCCGGGAACGGGCGCTGGCCAAACTCGACCTGTTCACCCCCAAGATCGGCTACCCGGCGCGCAGCCGCGACTACGGCGCCCTGGAGGTGGACCGCGACGACCTGATCGGCAACGTGCGCCGCGCCTCCGCCTTCGAGAACGACCGTGAGCTGGCCAAGATCGGCCGACCGGTCGATCGCGACGAGTGGTTCATGACGCCGCAGACCGTCAACGCCTACTACAACCCGGGCATGAACGAGATCGTCTTCCCCGCCGCGATCCTGCAGCCGCCGTTCTTCGACGCCGACGCCGACGACGCCGCCAACTACGGCGGTATCGGCGCGGTGATCGGCCACGAGATCGGTCACGGCTTCGACGATCAGGGCGCCAAGTACGACGGCGAGGGCAACCTGGTCGACTGGTGGACCGACGACGACCGCACCGAGTTCGGCAAGCGCACCACCGCGCTGGCCGCGCAGTACTCGGAGTACACCCCGGACGGGCTCGATCCCGAGCACAAGGTCAACGGCGAGTTCACCCTCGGCGAGAACATCGGCGACCTCGGCGGCCTGTCGATCGCGCTCGTGGCCTACCGGATCGCCGGCGAGAAGAGCGGGCAGCAGCCGCCGGTGATCGACGGCCTGACCGGCGAGCAGCGGGTCTTCTTCAGCTGGGCGCAGATCTGGCGGACCAAGACCCGCGACGAGGAGGCCATCCGGCGGCTGTCGATCGACCCGCACTCACCGCCGGAGTTCCGGTGCAACGGCGTGGTCCGCAACGTCGACGCCTTCTACGACGCCTTCGAGGTCCCGGTCGAGTCGCGCCTTTACCTGGCGCCCGAGGCCCGGGTGCGGATCTGGTGAACCCCCGGATCAAGGCGATCGCCCGCTGGCTGCTGCCGGCGGTCGCGATCGTGGTGTGGCTCGGCATCGGCGGTGCCACCGGTCCGCTCGCCGGCAAGCTGAGCCAGGTCACCACCACCGAGGCGAGCGCCTTCCTGCCCGCTTCGGCCGAGTCGACCAAGGTCGCCGAGCAGCTGCCCGCCTTCACCGACACCGACTATTTCCCGGCCATCGTCGTCGCCGAGAATCCCGCGGGCTTGACCGCCGCCGACCGGGAGTTCCTGGCGCAGGCCACCGCACCGCTGGCCGGGACCCCGGGCTTCGGCCCCGCGTTCTCGCCGGTGCTGCCGTCCTCGGACGGGCAGGCCGCGCAGCAGTTCGTGCCGATCTCCACCGACGGCAAACCCAAGGAACCCGTCGCCGAACTCCGCGAGGCGCTGGCCGATCCGCCGGCGGGCCTGGTGGTCGCGGTGACCGGACCGGCCGCGCA
Source organism: Gordonia caeni (assembly GCF_039537105.1). Lineage (NCBI taxonomy): Bacteria > Bacillati > Actinomycetota > Actinomycetes > Mycobacteriales > Gordoniaceae > Gordonia > Gordonia caeni. Next base: position 533,656 of record NZ_BAAAZW010000001.1, on the reverse strand, counting down.
GGCCGCCGACCTGTCCGGCGCCTTCGCCGGGATCGACGGTCTGCTGCTCCTGGTGGCCGGCACGCTGGTGCTGCTGATCCTGATCGTCGTCTACCGCTCCCCGATCCTGCCGATCGTGGTGCTGATCTCGGCGATCCTGGCGCTGGCCCTGGCCTCCGGGCTGGTCTACTGGATGGCCGACTCCGGTGTGCTCGAACTCAACGGCCAGAGCCAGGGCATCTTGTTCATCCTGGTGTTCGGTGCGGCCACCGACTACGCGCTGCTCCTGGTGGCCCGGTACCGCGAGACCCTCGCCGAGATCGACGACGCCGGAGTCGCGCTGCGCACCGCCTGGCGCGCCACCCTGCCGCCGATCGCCGCGTCCGCAGGCACCGTGATCCTCGGCGTGCTGTGCCTGCTGCTGAGCGACCTGAACTCCAACCGCAGCCTGGGCCCGATCGCCGCCCTGGGCATCGCGGCCTCGTTCCTGGCGTCGATCACCTTCCTGCCGGCGGTGCTGGCCCTGTTCGGGCGCACCGCCTTCTGGCCGCGCCGCCCGCATCCGGCGACCGGCGACGAAGCCGCCGAGGGCGGCACCCACCGGATCTGGCAGAAGATCGCCGGCTTCGTGTCCGCGGCCCCGCGGAAGGTGTGGGCGGTGACGCTGCTGGTGCTGCTGATCGGCGCCGCCTTCGCACCGATGTTCCGCTCCGACGGCGTGGCCACCAACGACTTCTTCCTCGGCCAGGTGGAGTCGGTGGAGGGCGCCGAACTGCACGCCCGCCACTTCGAGGCCGGCTCGGGCACCCCGACGTGGATCCTGGTCCCGCAGACCGACGCCGAACCCGCCGCCGAGGTCGCCGATGCCACCACCGGCGTCGCCTCGGCCGCGGTGCTGGAAGAGAACGGCGCCCCGGTGGTGCACGACGGCACCGCCGCGGTGCAGGTGACGCTGAGTGACGACCCGGATTCGCTGGCCGCCCAGGACACCGTCGCCGAGCTGCGCGAGCGCCTCAACCGGATGCCCGGCGCCCTGGTCGGCGGCTCGACGGCGGTCGATCTGGACACCCGGATCACCGCCGCCCACGACCGGAACCTGATCATCCCGGTGGTGCTGATCGTGGTGCTGGCCGTGCTGATCCTGCTGCTGCGAGCGCTGGCCGCGCCGATCCTGCTGCTGGCGACCACGGTGCTGTCGTTCGGCACCACCCTGGGCATCGCGGCGCTGATGTTCAACGGCCCGTTCGGCTTCCCGGGCGCCGACCCGGTGGTGCCGCTGTTCGCCTTCGTCTTCCTGGTGGCGCTCGGCATCGACTACAACATCTTCCTGATGACGCGCGCCCGGGAGGAAGCGAAGATCCACGGCACCGAGAAGGGCATGCTCATCGCGCTGACCAACACCGGCGGCGTGATCAGTGCGGCAGGCATCGTGCTGGCGGCCACGTTCTCCGCGCTGGCGGTGATTCCGCTGCTGTTCCTGGCGCAGGTGGCGTTCCTGGTGGCCGTGGGCGTGCTGATCGACACGCTGGTGGTGCGGTCGCTGCTGGTGCCCGCGGTCACCCTGGACGCCGGCCGCCGGATCTGGTGGCCGAGCGCGCTGTCCCGATCGGGCGGCGAAGACCGGCGGCACACCGCGGATGGCCAGTCGGCCCCGTCGCCGGTGGAATAGACGACGATGGACAGATGACCGCTTCTCCGCCGCCGTCGTCTCCGCCGCCGTCGACTCTGCCTCTGGACAAGCGCTGGGTGGCCGCTGCGATCCTGCGGCCGCTGTTCGCCGCGACCGTTCTGCTGATCGGCTACTTCCTGCTGCCGATCAACCACGAGAGCCGTTGGAACTTGGTAGGCCTGGCCGTCGGGGCGCTGATGCTGGCTGGTTTCTGCGGCTGGGAGGTCTGGCAGTTCCGGCACTCCCGCCATCCGGTGCCCGTCGCTCTGGAGTTGCTCACCGCAGTCGCCGGCTTCTACATCGTCGCCTTCGCGACGGTGTACTTCCTGTTCTCCGATTACGCGCCGGGCAGCTTCAACGAGAAGCTGACCCGCGTGGACGCCCTCTACTTCTGCCTCACCGTGTTCACCACGACCGGCTTCGGCGACATCGACGCCGTCAGCCAGGGTGCCCGGATCGCCGTCTCCGCGCAGATGGCGACGTCCCTGGTGCTGCTCGGTCTGGGCGTCCGCTTCCTCACCGCTCTGGTGAGCGACCGGGTGCGGCAGGTCCGCGCGAGTTGAGCCGTGGGACGCCGCCCGTCCGGCAGCGCCACTTCGGGTACGCGCATTCTGCCGAGTGTGGATTTCCGAAGTGGGTGCGCCGCTGATCGAAGTCAGTGCGCATGCACGACGACGACCCCGGTCGTCAGCGCGCCAGGAAGGCCGCGACCGTCGACTCGAAGGCTTCCTTGGCTTCGATCATCACCCAGTGCCCGCACTCGGGGAAGATGTGCAGCTCCGCCTTCGGGATCAGCCGCATCGGCACCATCGCCATGTCCGGGGGGCTCACCCGGTCGTCCCGGCCCCAGGTCAGCAGGGTCGGGCACTTGACCTTGTGCATCATCGCCCAGTAGGGCGCGATGTCGGCGTCGGCCATGAACTTCTGCTGCATCTCGAAGGCCGCCGAGCTGTACATCATGGCGGCGGTCTTCTGCGCCTCCGGATCGGTGGCCGCTTCCCAGCGCTCTTCGATCAGCTCGTCGGTCACCAGGGAGCGGTCGTAGACCATCGAGGTGAGCCAGCGGACCAGCTTGTCGCGGTCGGGCGCATCGGTGAACTCCTGCAGCAGCCGCAGCCCCTCACTCGGGCTGGAGCTGAAGACGTTGGGCCCGACGCCGCCGATGGTGACCAGCTTGGTGATGCGGTCCGGGTACTTGATGGCCAGGTTGATGCCGACGACGCCGCCCATCGAGTTGCCGACCACCGCGGCGGAGGAGATCCCGAGGGCATCCATGAACCGGATCACCGACTTGCCTGCGGTCAGCACCGGGTGGCCCTCGACCGGGTCGGAGACGCCGAAGCCGGGGAACTCGACGATGTAGACGTGGTGCGTCTTCGCGAAGAAGGCCAGATTGCCGCGGTAGTTGCGCCAGCCGTTCACGCCGGGGCCACTGCCGTGCAGCAGCAGCAGTACGTCGTCGTTCTCCTCGCCGGCCTCGTGGTATCGGATCACGCCCTCGTCGGTGATCAGAGCGGCCTGGGTTTCCTCGTAGTATGTCGCGTCCACGCCACCATGTTAGAACGTGTTCTAGTTCGGCGCGACGACTAGGGTGAAACCATGAGTATCGATCCTTCGGTTCCCGCTGTCGCCGCCGGCCTGATCGGCGGCTACGCCGTCGCCCGTTACACCGGACGGCGCGAACTCGGTGGCGTCGCATTGGCCGCGGCGGGCGTGGTGGCCGGGCGCAGCTGGCTGCAGCGCGGCCCCGCGGTGACGGCGGGCCTGTCCGCCGCCTACTTGGGCGCCTTCGGCGTCTCCCACCCCCTGGCGAAGAAGCTCGGCGCGTGGCCGTCGGTGCTGACCGTCACCGCCGCGGCGACCGGACTCACCGCGGCCGTCACCTCACAACGGTGACGACCGCGGTCGTGGCGGCGCTGGTTGCCAGCGTGCTGCTGCACTCGTGGTCGGCCCTCGCCGCGGATCGGCGCACTGACGACCCGCGACAGGCAGCTGGCCCCGCCACACGGCCACCCGCTGATGGTGCGCTCGTCCGGCGAACTCGAGCTGCCGGGTGGCTACTCAGCCTGATCGGGGCATTCCTGATCGGCGACCTGCTCTGGGACTCCGCACCGTGGCTCGGTATCGCACTCGGTGCGGCTGCGCTGGTTGTCGTCAATGCGGCACCCGCCTTCGCGGTCACCGTCCTGCGCAACTCGAGACCAGCGCGCACCCAGCCGTAAACACAATCAGACTGCGGCAGAGGCCATTTGATAGGTACGTCGAGAAGCGACCTCGGCGACCCCGCCTTACAAATCCGGCCATTGGAGGCCGCAGTGTTCGAGCCAGGGGCCGAACGGGGTGCCGATGACGCCGAGTTCGTCGCTGACCGGGGTGGGGTCGTCTTCCAGTTCGAGTAGAACACCGGCGTCGACGCCGTAGAGTTGCGCGGCAGCCTCAGCGGCGCCCGCCCCGGAGATCGTGCGGGCTGCGGTGGCCGGCTCGGGATCGGCGTCGGGGTCGTGGACGTAGGCCCGGTACAGGCACTGGCCGCCTCCGGTATCGAGGCGCCACACCTGAAAGACCACGCCGTACTCGTCGCCGTCCTCGCAGATCACTGCCCGACCAGCGGGCACGCCGGTGAAGAACTCGGCCTCGCGGTGATCGGCGACCATCCCCTGCACATTGATCGACACCTGCACACCGGTCGCCGTCTGGTCGATCTGGTACTCCAGATCCTCGACCGGACACGACCCTGACCCCCAACTGTCCCGCAGCACCGATGTCACTCGATCCACCGGATGTTCGGCGGCGTCGTTGCCGGGAACGTCAGCGATGACGACCAGACCGTATGTACTCACCAGGGCACCTCCAGGGTGCGAAAGACCGGATCGGGGATCTGCGAATCCGAGAGACCGAACGAGCGCAACGTATCGGCCCGCGTCTGCGCCAGCAACTCCTGCACCGCACCCCGATCACCGGTCTGCATGCGGGCATACAGATCCTCCCAGTACGCCCGCAGGATTGCCTCACTTTTGCTGGCGCTTCCACCACTGAAGATTCCGTAGGTACGGAAGCGGTCATCGTCCAGCACTCGACGCACGTCCCCGATCAGGTCTGGTAACGGCCGGGATCCGCACAACACCCGCTGAGCTACTAGGTGCTGCAACGCGATGCCCTGGTAGATCCGGTCCGCCCGGCCGTCAGCGCAGTTCTTGATGTAATACTCCTCCGAGACCGCCGCGGCGTGGTGCACGTCCAGATACGGTTCGAGCTTCAACTCCACGGCCGCCGCGGCGAAGTCGGCCACCACGGCCGGATCGCTGACATCGTGAAAAAGCACGTCCGGACGATCAGGCACCTTCAATCGCTCGCCGACGACCCCACCCATCCCGACCTGCGTGGCCGGCAACGGAAACGACAACAAACCCTGATAAGCCACCATCCGCCCACTGGAGGTCGCCTCCTGATACACGAACTGCAACCACCACTGCGGCTCCGACCGCATCAACGCCGTGTCCCGGCCTTTGCCGGCCACCTGCCAACCCCCGCCCAGCAGGTCGGCGGCCTCGGTGACCACCGCCCGTTACTGCTTCACCGTCAAAGCCACGACACACCCTCCCCACCACGAACATTGTCCTTGTCAGATGTCGAGACTATGGTCTCGGTCACAGTCGCAATCATCGGCCCCGCCGCCGGCCCAGTCGGCACGGTGCCGTCGCAGCCCGAGGTGATGCCCGATGACCACGCTTTCTCCGCAGACCGACAGCCGGAAAGGGTTCGCCTCTCTGAGTGCGGGCGGCCTGCATTGGGATGCCTTCCCGCTGCGTCTTTTCACCAAGGGCAACGGCAAGTTCTGGGATCCGGCCGCGATCGACTTCTCCCAGGACGCCGCCGACTGGGCCGGGCTGACCGACGAACAGCGGCGCAGCGCGTGCTTCCTGGTGTCGCAGTTCGTCGCCGGTGAGGAGGCCGTCACCCAGGACATCCAGCCGTTCATGTCCGCGATGTCTGCCGAGGGCCGGTTCGGCGACGAAATGTATCTGACGCAGTTCTGCCTGGAAGAAGCAAAGCACGCGCAGGGCTTCCGCCTGTGGATGGACGCCGTCGGCCTCACCGACGACATGCACGCCTACGTCGCCGAGAACCCCTACTACCGCCAGATCTTCTACGAGGAGCTGCCGCAAACACTGCGGATCCTGCAGACCGACCCGTCACCGCACAATCAGGTGCGCGCCAGCGTCACCTACAACCACGTCGTCGAGGGCAGCCTCGCCCTGACCGGCTACTACGCGTGGAACAAGGTGTGCGTGGAGAACGGCATCCTGCCGGGCATGCAGGAGTTGATCGGGCACATCGCCGACGACGAGCGCCGCCACATGGCCTGGGGCACGTTCACCTGCCGCCGCCACGTGGCCGCCGACGATGCGCTGTGGGAGGTGGTGACCACCCGGATGGGCGAGCTGATGCCGCTGGCCCTGGGCATGATCACCTGGGTCAACGAGCAGTTCGACGAGATGCCCTTCGGGTTCGACAACGACGAGTTCGTCACGTACGCGGCCGACCGGGCGCAGCGCCGGCTGGGCGCGATCGAATCGGCCCGCGGCCGTCCGGTCGCCGAGATCGATCTCGACTACACCCCGGCCGTCCTGGAGGACACCTTCGGCGACGAGGACGCGGCCGCGATGGCCGCCGGTACCTGACCGGCCACCCGGCTCAGGAGTGAGCGGCGATCAGTTCGCGGATGCGGGCGAGCTGCGCCGCCGAGACCTCGTCGGCGCGTTCGTTCTCGCCGAAGACGTTGGAGCACAGGATCGCGTCCTCGCGCGCCAGGAAGCCGCTGCGGCCGAGGGCGCCGAAGAGCTGATCCCAGTCCACGTCGCCGTCACCGATCTCCTGGTGCTGGTGGACGCGGACCGCGTTGCCCGGCGGGTTGGTGATGTAGCGCAGCCCGTGCGACCGGGTGTGGTCGAACGTATCGGCGCAGTACACCGCCCCGAGCCGGTCCCCGAGCGCCGGGATCAGCGATTCCGCGCGATCACCCATGTGGAAGGTATGGCTGGCGACGTAGACGAAGCCCACCGCGTCGCTGTTGAGGCCGCGGATGATCTGCCAGCCGGCGAGGCCGTCTTCGACGAAGTCGTCCGGGTGCGGGTCGATGTTCAGCGTCACCCCGGCGCGCTCGAGGACCGGGATCAGCTCCTCCATCGACCGGTAGAACCCGGCCTCGGACTCCTCGGCGCGTTCAGGGCGTCCGGAGAACTCGGTGTTGATCACCGACACCCCGAGCTCCTGCGCGATCTCGATGGTGCGAGTCAGATTGCGGACCCCCGCCCGGCGCAGCGGTTCCTCCGGCCACGACAGCCGCTGCACGGGCAACAGCGAGGTGATCTGCACTCCGGTCGCGGCCGAGCGCTCCCGGACCTTGCGCACGTAATCGTCGTCGACGCGGGGATGACCGAAGAACGGAATCCAGTCCGGGTGCGGGGTCAGCTGGATCCACTCGTAGCCGTTGGCCGCCGCGACATCGAAGAAGTCGAGGAACTCGTGCGTGGAGTGGTACGGGGTGGGGTCGAGGGCGATGCGGACCATCGTCGTCTCCTGTGGTGGTGAGCGGTCAGGCGTAGAAGTCGGGGACGGGCGGCAGCTCGACGGCGACGGGGCCCGGGGTCTCCAGCGCCTCGACCCCGGCCTTGCAGCAGACAGCCACCTTGTAGCCGTCCCAGGCGGTCGGGCCGGCGATCTCGCCGCGCTTGGCGCCGTCCACCCAGGCCTGCACCTGACGGTCGTAGGCCTCGACGAAGCGGGTGGTGAAATCGGCGTGCTCGCCGATCGAGTAGGTGGCGTCCTGCCACACCTGCACGCCGGAGGGCTGGCCGATCCGGGCGATGCCGTCGGCCATCACGGCCTCGGTGGCCACCTGGTAGCCGAAGCGGACCGAGACGTTCATCTCGACGTCCACCAGCACGCCGTTGTCGAGCTCCATCAGGACCAGGATCGGCTCGCGCAGGTGATCGGGGGTGTTCGGATTCCGCCGCCCGTGCCGTACCTCGATGGAGGCCACCGAGCCGCCGGCCAGCCACGGCACCACGTCGAACTCGTGCACCACCGAGTCGGTGATGAGCATGGGCTGGATGTAGCTGTCGGGCACCGACGGGTTGCGGTGCACCGCGTGGATCATCAGCAGTTCGCCGACCCGTTCGGAGGCGATCAGCTCGCGCAGCGCCTCGAACTCGCGGTCGAAGCGGCGCATGAAGCCGACCTGGATCAGCTTCTTGCCGCCGGCCATCTCGGCCTCCAGCACGCGCCACGACGACTCCGGATCCTGAGTGAGCGGCTTCTCGCACAGGATCGGCAGGCCCGCGGCGATGCAGGGCAGCAGGCCGGCTTCGTGGAACTGTCCCGGCGTAGCGATCAGCACGGCATCCATCGCGCCGGCGGCCAGCGCCTCGTCGATGTTCGCGTAGCCGCCCGCCAGCGGGGCGTACTCCAGGGCCGCCTCGCGGCGACCGGCATCGGGTTCGACGACCGCGCTGACGTGCGCCCCGGTGATGGTGGCGGTGAGACGCTTGATGTGGTCGAAGCCCATGGCTCCGGCGCCGACGACGCCGACGCGCAGTTCGGAGTTGGTCATGTCGGGAGTTGCCCTTCCGTGGAGCTGTGCGAGTGGGGTGATCAGTGCGTGCGGGTGAGCGGGTGGCAGCCGAAGATGTGCTGCCGGGTGCGGGTGGCGATGCCGGCGGGCAGGTCGATGTCGCAGCCGGGCATGTCCTGCTCGACGATCGCGAACATCTCCGGGTTGATCTTCACCGCGGCGTCGATCACCGGTGCGAAGTCCGGGATGCCGTTCGGCGGCTCCACCATGATCTTGCTGGCCGAGTCGGCGAACGGAAGGTCGTTCTTGAGGACCTCCCAGATCAGCTCGGGGTCGATCTGCTTCAGGTGCAGGTAGCCGATCCGCTCCGGGTACCGCTCCATCAGGGCGACGTTGTTGCCGCCGTAGTAGGCGAAGTGGCCGGTGTCCAGGCACAGGTTCACGTACCGCGGGTCGGTCTCGGCCAGCAGCCGCTCCACCTCGCCGGTGGTGCCGACGTGGCTGTCGGCGTGGCTGTGGAACTGCTGGCGGATGCCGAACTCCTCGAGGAGGGCCTTGCCGAGCTTGTCGTGGCCGGCGGCCAGCGCCTTCCACTGCTCGTCGTCGAGAGTGCGCGACTCCAGGGCCTCGCCGGTGAGGTCGCTGCGCCACAGGTCCGGGATCACGACGATGTGCTCAGCGCCCATCGCGCGGACCAGGGTGGCGACGTCGGAAACCTGCTGCCAGGCGCGGTCCCACTGGCCCTCGCCCTTGTGGAAGCCGGTGAAGATGGTGCCGCCGGAGATCTCCAGGTCGCGCTTGTCCAGCTCTTCCTTCAGGCGCACCGGGTCGGTCGGCAGGTAGCCGTACGGGCCCAGTTCGATGTAGTGGTAGCCGGCCTCGGCGACCTCGTCGAGGAAGCGCTCGTACGGGGTCTGGCGCGGGTGCTCGGGGAACCAGACGCCCCAGGAGTCGGGAGCGGTGCCGATGCGCAGGCCTTCGGTGTGTGCGGTGGTGTCGGTCATGTCGGGGGTCCTTCGTGGTGTTCTGGGGTTTGTGGGTCTCGACTTCGCGCGACCGTCGAGGGGTTCGCTCGGCCGGCGAAGCGGCGTTCAGCCGAGGAGCGGTCGCTGGCGCGTGCGCTGCTCCGTGTACTCGGCGAAGGCGGATTCGGTGCTGTCGATTTCGGACACCTCGGCCACCGGGACGTCCCACCAGCCGTCGCCTTCGGGGGCGTAGACGAACGGGTCGCTGTGCAGGTGGATCACCGTGGGTCCGTCGGCGGCCTTCGCAGTGCGGATTCCCGCGGCCAGGGCCTCGAGCGCTTCGGGGCCGGGCTCGATGTCGATCACCTCGCAGCCGTAGCTGCGGGCATTGGCGGCCAGGTCCACCGGCAGGAAGTCGCCGCGCTCGAAGGTGACGTGCGCCGGATCGCCGTCGGGAGAGGTCGCGAACCGGTAGCGGGTGCCGTACCGCTGGCTGCCGACGGTCTCGGACAGGTGACCGATCGAGGCGTAGCCCTGGTTCTGAATGATGACGACGATCAGCTTGATGCCCTCGGCCACCGCGGTCACCAGTTCGGTGTGCAGCATCAGGTACGAGCCGTCGCCGACCATCACCACCACGTCGCGGTCGTCGCCGTCGGCCAGCAGCCCGCGCTTGGCGCCGAGGCCGCCGGCGATCTCGTAGCCCATGCACGAGAACCCGTACTCGACGTGGTAGCCGAGCGGATCGGAAGGGCGCCACAGCTTCTGCAGGTCGCCGGGCAGGGAACCGGCCGCCTGGATGATGACGTCCTCGGGGTCCATCGCCTCCAGGACGGTGCCGATGATCTCCGGCTGACCGGGCAGCTCGCCGCCGGTGGGCACGAAGGCCTCGTCGACCAGGGCGTCCCACTTGCGCTTGGCGTCGGCGGCGGTCTGCGCGTAGCCGTCGTCGACGTGCAGGCCCGACAGCTCCTCGCGCAGGGCATGCAGCGCCTCGCGGGCGTCGGCGATCACCGGTAGCTGCGTGCCGTGCTTGTAGGCGTCGAAGGAGGCGACGTTGATGTTGACGAACGTGACGCCGGGATTCTGGAACGCGGTGCGGCTGGAGGTGGTGAAGTCGCTGTAGCGGGTGCCGACGCCGATCACCAGGTCGGCCTCGGCCGCGATCTGATTGGCCGAGGCGCTGCCGGTGGCGCCCACGCCGCCCAGGTTCAGCGGGTGGTCCCAGGGCAGGGAGCCGCCGCCGGCCTGCGTGGTGGCGACCGGGACGCCGATCTCCTCGGCCAGTTCGCGCAGCGCGTCGGTGGCGTCGGAGTAGATAACGCCGCCGCCGGCGATGATCAGCGGGCGCTCGGCCGCACGGATGGCCGCCGCCGCGCGGGCCAGCGGACCGCGCTCGGCGAGCGGCCGGCGGATGTGCCATTCGCGGTCGGCCAGGAAGGCTTCGGGCACGTCGATCACCTCCGCCTGCACGTCCTCGGGCAGAGCGATGGTCACCGCGCCGGTCTCAGCCGGATCGGTGAGCACCCGCATCGCGGCCAGCGCGATGGAGAACAGCTGCTCGGGACGCTGCACGCGATCGAAGAAGCGCGACAGCGGACGGAAGGCGTCGGAGACCTGAATGCCGGTGTCGTGCGGGTGCTCCAGCTGCTGCAGCACCGGATCGGCGACGCGGGTGGCGAAGGTGTCCGAGACCAGCAGCAGCGCGGGCAGCCGGTTCGCGGTGGCCAGCGCCGCCCCGGTCAGCATGTTCGCCGCGCCCGGCCCCACCGAGGCGGCGCACGCCAGGGTGGCGCGGCGGCGGTGCATGCGGGCGAAACCGACCGCCTGGTGCACCATGGCCTGCTCGTTGCGGGCCTGATAGAAGGGCATCAGGCCGGGTTCGGTGACCGAGGACTGCAGCAGAGCCTGGCCCACTCCGGCCACGTTCCCGTGCCCGAAGATGCCGAAGGTGCCCGGAACGGTCCGTTCGGTGTGATCGCCGTCCACGGTCCACTGGTGACCGAGGAACTCGATCAGGGCCTGGGCGACGGTCATGCGGCGCGTGGTGGTCATCGGCGCGGGGCTCCTTCGGATACGTCGCCGGCGGTGTACGGCAGACGGGGGTCGGCGTCGTGCAGCGGCCAGGTCTCGCGCAGCCAGGCCTGGTCGGGGTCGTCGCTGATCAGCCACACCCGCTCGGGGTCGGGGCCGGCCATGACGTTGAGGTAGTACAGGTCGTACTCCGGCGCGGCCATCGCCGGACCGTGGTAGCCGTACGGCACCAGCGCGACGTCACCGGTGCGGACCACCGCGTTGGTGTCGATCTCGCCGGCGGCCGAGGAGTAGGTGACGAAGCTGCCGAAGGCATCGGTGCGCTCCGGGACCACCCCGGCGTCGGCGTACTGCCGGGCCGGGGCGGCCTCGAAGTAGTAGATCTCCTCCAACCGGGCCTCGTGCCCGGGCACGTGTTCGTCGTGCTTGTGCGCCGGATGCGAGGACCAGTTGCCGCCCGGCGTGATCACCTCGCAGACGATCAGAGCAGCGGCATCCAGGGCCTGCGGGGTGCCGAAGTTGTGCACCTGCCGGGTGTCCCGGCCCGCGCCGCGAACCTCCACCGGCACCTGGTCGGCGGACAGGTGGACGGTCGGCTTCACCACGGCGGTGGGCGCCTCGGCGACGGCCACCCGGCCGGTGCCGCGGACCGCCGCCGCGGTGCCGGACCCGAGGTAGAGGACGTCGGTGGGGCCGGCGAAGACACCGGTGCGTCCGTGCAGATGCGTGGTGGTGCCCTCGTGGTCCACATCGAAGGAGCCGCCCAGCGGCACCACGATCCGTTCCACCTCGCCGGCGGGCAGGTCGAGTGCCGTCGCGCCGTCGAGCACCGCGACGCGAAGTCCGGTATGGCTCCATCCGTCGATGGAACCGTCGACCACCGACTCCCATCCGTCCCGGGCGAGGCTGCCGCGGGAGTGAAACCACTCGTTCGGGGTGGGCGTCATCGTCGTCTACCTCCTGGGTCGAATTGTCCGCGCCTGGAAAAGGCGTGTCAGTCGTTCTCGGGGAAGCCGAGGTTGATGCCGCCGTGCGCGGCGCGGTCGGCCGGGTCGGGCCAGCGGGTGGTGATGGCCTTGAGCTGGGTGAAGAACTTGACGCCCTCGGCGCCGTGCGCCTTTGTGTCACCGAACATCGAGGCCTTCCAGCCGCCGAAGCTGAAGGTGGCCACCGGGACCGGGATCGGGACGTTGACGCCGATCATGCCGACGGCGATCTCGCGCTGGAAGCGCCGGGCGGCGCCGCCGTCGTTGGTGAAGATGGCGGTGCCGTTGCCGAAGGCGCCGTCGTTGATCAGTTCGACGCCGTCTTCGTAGTTGGACACGCGGACGATTGCCAGGACCGGGCCGAAGATCTCCTCGGTGTAGACGCGCGAGGTGACCGGGACCTGGTCGATCAGGGTGGGACCGAGCCAGAAGCCGGACGGATCGCCGTCGGGCTGCACGTCGCGGCCGTCCACCACCACGGTGGCGCCGTCCTCGACGGCGATGTCGATGTAGGAAGCCACCTTGTCGCGGTGCGCCTGCGTCACCAGCGGGCCCATGTCGCTGCCGCGGCGGCCGTCGCCGACGCGCAGGTTCGCCATGCGGTCGGTGATCTTCTCGATGAGGGCGTCGGCGACGGGCTCGACGGCCACGATCACCGAGATCGCCATGCAGCGCTCGCCCGCCGAGCCGAAGCCGGCGTTGATGGCGGCGTCGGCGGCCAGTTCGAGGTCGGCGTCCGGCAGCACCAGCATATGGTTCTTGGCGCCACCGAGGGCCTGCACGCGCTTGCCGAACTTGGCACCCTGCTCGTAGACGTACTGGGCGATCGGGGTGGAGCCGACGAACGAGACGGCGGCCACGTCGGGGTGCTCCAGCAGGCCGTCGACGGCCTCCTTGTCGCCGTTGAGGACGGTGAAGATGCCGTCGGGCAGACCGGCTTCCTTCCACAGCTCGGCGACCCAGATCGACGCCGACGGATCCTTCTCACTCGGCTTGAGGATCACCGCGTTGCCGGCGGCGATGGCGATCGGGAAGAACCACGCCGGCACCATGGCCGGGAAGTTGAACGGGCTGATGATGCCGACCACGCCGAGCGGCTGGCGGGTGGAGAAGACGTCGACGCCGGTGGAGACCTGCTCGCTGTACTCGCCCTTCAGGTGCTCGGACAGACCGCAGGCGAACTCGACGACCTCCTGGCCGCGGCTGATCTCGCCGAGCGCGTCGGAGAGCACCTTGCCGTGCTCGGCGGTGATGATCTCGGCCAGCTCCGGCTTGCGCGCCTCGAGCAGCTCGCGGAACTTGAACAGCACGTTCTGCCGGCGCGCCAGCGACAGCGATCCCCAGGCGGGCTGGGCGGCCTTCGCCGAGGCGACGGCGGCGTCGATCTCGGCCTTGTCGGCCAGCGCGACCTTCTTGGTGGCAGTGCCCAGAGCCGGGTCGAAGACGTCGGCGGTGCGGCCGCTGGTCGACTCGTAGGGGCCGCCGTCGATCCAGTGGTTGACGACGGACTGAGCGGTGGTGATGGTCATCGGTGTTGCCTCCCTGAGGGCGAGCGGGTGGGTGGTTTCGAAGGTCTGCGGCCTCAGCCGTGGACCAGGGCTGTCGCCGTGTCGACAGCGGAGACGACGTCGCCGTCGTGCGGGTAGAGGAGCGTGCGGCCCACGGTGAGACCGTGCACGCCGGGCAGGGCGAGGGCGGACTTCCAGGAGGCGTACACCGTCTCCGGGTCGCCGCTGGGGTCGCCGCCGAGCAGCAGCGTCGGCAGCGTGGTCGACGCCATGACGCGTTCCATGTCGTCCACCACCGGCAGCTTCATCCAGCTGTAGGCGGAGCTGCCGCCGAGGCCGGCGGCCATCGCGACGGAGTTGATCACCGCGTCGGCGGACAGGTCGTTGACGATCTTCCCGTCGACCCGCCGGCTGAGGAACGGCTCCAGCATGATCGGCAGCTTGGCCGCGGCGGCCGCGTCGACGGCGCGGGCGGTGGCCTCCATGGTGGCGACGGTGCCCGGGTCGTCCAGGTCGAAGCGCACCAGGACCTTGGCGAAGTCGAGGCCGTCGCGGGTCATGGCCGGGACGTCGTAAGCGGTGTAGCGGTCGTCCATCTCGAAGGCGGCGCCGCGCAGGCCGCCGCGGTTCATCGAGCCCACGACGATCTTGTCGTCGAGCAGCCCGAGGAGGGCCAGGTCGTCGATGATGTCCGGGGTGCCAAGCACCCCGTCGACGCCGGGACGCGAGAGCGCCGTGGCCATGCGCTGCAGCAGGTCGTAGCGGTCGGCCATTGCCATCGGGTCCGTGCCGACGCCGAGGGCGCCGCGCGCCGGATGGTCGGCGGCGATGATCATCAGCCGGGAATCGCCGCGCACCACCGGCCGGCGGGTGCGCCCGGCGAAGGCGCGCCCGACGGCGTCCGGGTCGGCCATGCGCGTCTGCCGCAGCGCGGCGAAGTCGTCGTTACTGATCGGCCCGGGTGCCGACAGCGGGGGGATGGCGGTCATATCAGTCCAGTTCCTTCAGGATGGTCTCCACCTCGGCGGTGGTCGGCATGGCGGTAGAGCACTCGCGTCGCGAAGCGACGATCGCCCCGGCGACGTTGGCGAAACGCAGAATCTTCTCCAGGCCCCAGCCCTGCAGCAGCCCGTGACAGAAGGCGCCGCCGAAGCTGTCGCCCGCCCCGAGACCGTTGATCACGTCGACGAAGTACGGGGGGACCTCGACCCGCTCGTCACGGGTCTTGGCCAGTACGCCCTTCGGGCCCTGCTTCACCACGGCCAGTTCCAGTCCGCGTTCCAGGAGCGCGTCCGCGGCCCGGTCGGGCTCGGTCTCCCCGACGGCCACCTCGCACTCTTCCTTGTTGCCGATCGCGATCGTGACCTGTTCGAGCGCCTTGCCCACCTCCGCGGAGGCTTCCTGGGCAGACGTCCAGAACATCGGGCGGTAGTCGAGGTCGAGGATCGTGCGCGGCGCGCGGCCGCGAGCCTCCCAGGCGACGTGGTGCGCCGAGCGGCTGGGATCGCGGGAAAGGCCGGTGACCGTGGACCAGTAGATGCCCGCGTCGGAGATGGCCTCCAGGTCGAGCGAGTCGCCGTCCAGCATCAAGTCCGGCGCGATCGGATCCCGGTAGAAGTACAGCGGGAAGTCGTCGGGCGGGAAGATCTCGCAGAAGGTGACCGGGGTGTTCAGTTCGGGCACGGTGGCCACGTAACGGTTGTCGACGCGCAGGCGGGTCAGTTCCCGGTGCAGGTAGCGGCCGAAGGCGTCGTCGCCGGTGGCCGTGATGACCGCCGAGCGCAGCCCGTGCCGGGCGCCGGCGACGGCGACGTTCGCGGCACTGCCGCCCAGGTACTTGCCGAAGGTCTCGACGTCCTCGAGCCCCAAGCCGTCCTGCAGCGGATAGATGTCGACGCCGATCCGGCCGATGGAGACCAGGTCGAACGGTGCGTGGGTCGTCATCGAGTCGCGGCCCTTCCTGCCGGTTGCCAGACGTGATGTCAGCAACATTGCGTATGTTTGTCAGTACAATATATCTAAGGGGACTAAGTTTGTCTACAGCGTCCAACCAGGCGGTTCGCGGCGGCCCCGGACGCCCGTTCCGACTGGATGGTACCGCCCGCTCGCTCATATGTCCGGACATTGAAGTGGCCCGCCGCGGCGCGCATCTGCGCAGGTGAGGATGACTGTGGAGGTATTGACCTAACATGAATAGCGTGAGTCCCACCGAGATCGACGTCCAACTCGATCGCCTGAGCCCCGTCCCGCTGTACTTTCAACTGGCCCAGGCGATGGAGCACGCCATCGTCGGCGGGAAGCTGCAGCCCGGCGATCGCATCGAGAACGAGATCGACCTGGCCAAGCGGCTCAGCATGTCCCGGCCGACCGCCCGGCAGGCCATCCAGGCGCTGGTCGACAAGGGCCTTCTGGTCCGCAAACGCGGTGTCGGCACCCAGGTGGTGCGCAACGAGGTGCACCGCGCCGTGGAATTGACCAGCCTCTACGAGGACCTGGTGGACGACGGCCGAACCCCCACCACCGAGTTGCTCGACTACCGTCTCGGCCCGGCCGGCGCGGAGATCGCCGACGAGTTGGGCATCGACCACGACGCATCCGTCGTCCAGATGCGCCGGCTCCGCCTGGCCGACGGCGAGCCGATCGCGATCCTCACCAATTATCTGCCCGCCGACTTCGCTCCCGCCCCGGACGAACTCAGCCAGAAGGGCCTGTATCAGTGCCTTCGCTCGCGCGGGATCACCATCCAGCTGGCGCGGCAGCGCATCGGCGCACGACTGGCAGAAGGCGACGAGGCCGAACTGCTGCACGAGGACGACCTCTCGGCCGTCCTGGTGATGCAGCGCGTGGCCTACAACGAGATGGGCAAGGCGATCGAACTCGGCCGCCACGTGTACCGGTCGTCGCTGTACTTCTTCGACGTCTCAGTCCACAGTCGCTGAACACACTCAGCTGATCCGTCGCGGATCGATGCCACGACGCGGTGGCGCGGTGCCGATCCTGACGTGTCCGGCCAGGACGGCGGCGCCGTCCGCCGAGGCGAGGATCGGCTCCAGCCGCAACTCGCGGATCTCCGGGATCCCCTCGCACAGGGCCGAGACCCGCTCGACGAGATCGGCCAGTGCTGCGGCGTCGGCCGGTTCGGTGTGCGCGACCCCCGCCAGGAGCGGTGCCGCCCGCGGCGCCGCGATCAACTGGCGGGCGTCTTCCGGGCCGAGTGGCAGCGCCCGGAACGCCCGGTCGCCGAGGAGTTCGGTGATCATCCCGGACAGCCCGAACGACACCAGCGAACCGAAAGACGGATCGTCGTGCACTTTGATCACACAGCCGATCCCCTTGTGCGCCATCCGCTGGACGTGCACCAGCGGTGAACCCGAGGCGGCGGCCAGGCCCTGATACGCCCGCCGAACCTCCCCCGGACCGTCGAGGTCGAGGCGCACCCCGCGCAGGTCGGGTCGGTTGCGCCAGCCGTGGCTCGTCGCCTTCAGCGCGACCGGATAGCCGACCTGCTCGGCGGCGGCCACCGCTTCCTCCGCGGTGAACGTCTCGCGGAAGTCCACCAGCTGAATCCCGAAGCAGGCCAGCAACTCTGCGGCGTCGAGATCCGAGAGCCAGCCGCCGGCGGTCTCACCGCGCTGCAGTGCGGTCACGACGATGCCGTGGGCGCGTTCGACGTCGATTCCTTCCGGTGCCCGCGGCTCCGATACCGGCCGGCTCCGCCACACCGCGTACCGCCACACCCGCTCCAAGGCCCGGACCGCGCGGTCCGGATCCGGGAACGACGGCACCGACCCGAACTCGGGCATGCCGTCCGCACCGTTCACCGCCAGCAGTTCGGGGATGCCGTTCTCCCCGGAGAATGTGGTCAGGATCGGCTTCGCCGAGGTCCGGGCCACCGCCCGCAGCGGCGCGGCGAAGGGTTCCATCGGTATCGGCACCGGTGGCACCACCAGCGCGACCACCGCGTCGACCTCCGGATCGGCCACCACGTCGGCCAGCACCTCGGCGAACTCCTCCGGACCGGCGGTGGGACCGATGATCTCGGTGCGCGCCGGCGTGAGGCCCGCGGACCTCGCGGCATCCACCGCAAGCCAGCCCAGCGGCGCACTGATGCTGATGACGGCGATCCGCGGACCGGCCGGCAGCGGCTGATGGCACAGCACCGTGGCGCAGTCGAACATCTCCACGATCGAATCGACCGCGATCACTCCGGCCTGGCCGAACACGTTGGCTGCCACCGTGTTGTCGATCGCCGGCGCCTCACCGTGCGCGTTCGGCTGATCGATCCGGCTGCTCCGCACCACCACGATCGGCTTGTCGCGGGCCATCCGCCGCGCGAGGTTCATGAACTTGCGCGGGTTGCCGAGGGACTCCAGATAGGCCAGCACCACGTCGGTGTCGGGGTCGGAATCCCAGTACTGCAGGAGGTCGTTCGCGGAGACGTCGGCGCGGTTGCCGGCAGAGACGAAGGTCGACAGACCCAGCCGCCGGGAGGCCGCTTCGCGCAGCACCGTCGCACCGAGCGGATCGGACTGACAGAAGAATCCCGCTCGGCCCCACCCGGGCAGTTCGGGTGCCAGCGTCGCGTTCATGGCGACCGCCGGATCGTTGTTGCCCACGCCCAGGGCGTTGGGCCCGACCAGCCGCATGCCGTGCGCACGGGCCTCCCGGACCAGTCGTCGCTGGGCGGCGTATCCGTCGGCGTCGGAGTCGGCGAAGCCGGCCGACAGCACCACCAGGCTCTTGACGCCCTTGCCCAGGCAATCGTCGAGGACCTCGTCGATGTCGGCCGCCGGGACCGCGACGATCGCGAGGTCGACGGTGTCCGGGATCTCCCGGACCGTCGGGTAGGCGCGGACGCCCTGCACCGCGCCGCGCGTCGCGTTGACCGGGAAGATGGGGCCGGTGAATCCGCTCCGGAGGAGGTTGGCCAGCACCGCGTGCCCCACCTTGCCCGCGGTCGGGGAGGCGCCGATCACCGCGATCGATCGAGGCGACAGCAGGTTCCGGATGCTGCGCGCCTCGGACGCGCGTTCGCGCGCATTGCGCACCTGCTGCAGTGCCTCGCTCGGGTCGATCGCGAACTCGAGCTCCACGATGTAGCCGTCGTCGGTGCCGTTGACCTGGTATCCGGCATCCTCGAAGACCCGCACCATGCCGGGATTCTCCGCGAGCACCGAGGCGACGAAGGTCTCGATGCCGTTCTCCGCGGCGGCACCGGCGAGGTGCTCCAGCAGTACCGATCCGAGTCCCCGTCGCTGATGGGCATCGTCGACGACGAAGGCGACCTCGGCGGTGGTCGCGTCCGGTTCGCCCTCGTAGACGCCGACGGCGATGATGTCGTCGCCGAGAATCGCGAGCAGTCCGACGCGCGAGCGATTGTCGACGTGCGTGGCCCGGTAGACCTCCTCCGCCGACAGCTTCGGGTGAGCCTCGAAGTACCGGAGGAACCGTGTCGCCTCGGACAGCCGCGAGTGGAAGGCGACCAGCCGGAACGCGTCGTCGGGCGTGATCGGGCGGATGTGCACCACACCGCCGTCGGCGGCCAGGACGTCGGCCCGCCAGTCTTCCGGGTAACTGGGGCGCTCGTCAAGCGCCTCCCCGGCCGGACCGCTAGTCATCGGGGCCGTCCGGGTCCAGGCTGAGCAGCGGGAACACCGCACGGCGCGTGTCGGCGATCGCCGCGTCCACCCGGCTCAGCCGGTCATCGGCGCCGGGCCCCTGCGCTGCTTCGTTCACGCTGCGCCACGGGGTGTAGCGAACGTCGCCGCCGTCACCCATCGCGGTGGGCAGTTCGACGTCCGCGGCCAGAGCTGCGGCGTGCGCGCGCCACGACTCCGGCAGCTCCGTGGCCATGTCGACGGTGGCGCCGAGGGCCACCGCCAGCAGGTGCGTCCAGGCGCGCGGCACCACTCGGATCAGGTCGTATCCGCCACCGCCGACAGCCAGCCAGCGCCCCTGTGCGCACTGGTCGGCCAGCGCACGCATCGCCAGGAACGCGGCCTGCTGCCCCTCGACGGTCAACGCGAACTCGCCCAGCGGGTCCTCCAGGTGCGTGTCCACCCCGCACTGGCTGACGATGATGTCCGGCTCGAACGCGGTGACCACCTGCGGGACCACCGCGTGGAAGGCGCGGAGCCACTGGGCATCGTCGGTTCCCGGGGGAAGCGGGAGGTTCACCACGCTGCCGACCCCGCGGCCGGCGCCGACGTCCGACGAGTACCCGGTGCACGGCCACAGCGTCTCCGGATCCTGGTGCACCGAGACCGTCAGCACGCGCGGATCCTCGCGAAACGCGCGCTCGACGCCGTCTCCGTGATGCACGTCGACGTCGATGTAGGCGATGCGGTCGAAGCCGTTCTCGAGCAACCAGGAGATCGACACGACGATGTCGTTGTACAGGCAGAAGCCGGCCGCATGCTCCCGCATGGCGTGGTGCATGCCACCGCCGATGCTCACCGCCCGGCGGGCATCCCCGGCGGCGATGGCCTGGGCCGCGCGCAGGGTTCCGCCGACGATCATCGCCGCCGCCTCGTGCATGTTCTCGAAGATCGGGTTGTCGTCCCCGCCGAGCCCGAAGTCCGCCGCCGCCTCGTCGTCCATGGACGGCTGTGCGTTCTGCACCGCGCGGAGGAACTCCGGCGTGTGGGCCCGGAGCAGGTGAGCTTCCTCCGCCTGCTCCGGAACCACCACGTCGACCCGGTCGAGCAGTCCGAGAGAACGCGCGAGCCGCATGGTGAGATCCAGGCGGACCGGGTTCATCGGGTGGTACGGCGACCACGCGTACTCGAGGAACTGCGGACTCCAGACGACCGCTCCGGGCTCGTCGGCCAGGCCGGTGCTCGGCTGCGGCATCGTCGGGTGCTACCCCGTGACGCGCGGGATGCCGCCGGGCATCTCGCTCAGCGCCGTCGACTGCATTTCGTCCTCCGGCAGCTTCACCGCCAGCACCGGCACCGGGCTGATCAGCAGCAGACGCTGGCTGACGCTGCCCAGGATCACCTTCCCGACCGGCGTCCGGCGCTTGACGCCGATCACCAGACGATCGGCGTTGCGCTTCACGATCTCGTCCAGCACGAGCTCGGCGGGGTCGCCCTTGGGCTTCCCGTTGGCGCCGACCTGCTCGACGACGGTGATCTCCACCCCCGAGACGTCGACGCCCTCGGTGCTCAGGCCCCGGGCGCCGAGGTTCACGGCCACCAGATCGGTGCCGAGCATTCTGGCCTCGGCGATCGCCTCGATGAAGGCGTTGCGGCTCTCACGGTTGTCGGACACTGCGACTACGACGGTCATAGCTATCTCCTTTGCAGATGTTCAGTGGTCGAAGGCCGGCGCGATCAGTGCATGTGCCGGTCGTAGAAGAGGCCGGCGAACGGGAGACGACGGGGCAGCGCCTGATAGATCTGGCCGTCGAGAAGACTCTCTTCCAGGCTCTCAAGTGTGCGGCCGCGAGTCTCGGGCACCTCGTGCCAGAGGAAGCCCAGCATGATGATGCCGATCAGAGCGAACAGGAAGAAGGTGGTCAGACCGAGCGCGGTGACCAGCGTCGGGATGTACAGCGCGAGGACACCGTTGACCATCCATCCGAAGAACACCGAGATGCCGATGGCCAGTCCGCGGATGTTCAGCGGGAAGATCTCGGCCAGCCACACCCACACGGCGATGTTCAGGAACGACTGCATGGACAGCACGAACAGGAAGACCAGGACGGCGATGACGTACGGGCGGGCCGGGTTGTCCTCGGGGATCAACCAGCCCGCGGTGCCCACCAGCAGGTGGCAGAGGGTCGTCAGCGAGAGACCGATGATGAACGTCGTGCGGCGGTCGAGCCGGTCCATGTTCCGCAGCGCGATCACCCCGCCGATGACGGCGGCGAGACCGAAGGCGGTGGCGGCGGTGAGCGCCGCCGACTCGTCGAAGCCCGACTCTTCGAGCACGCGCGGACCGTAGTACATGATCGCGTTGATACCGGTCAGCTGCTGCGTCACCGCGACACCGATACCGACCAGGACGATGCGTCGCAGCCACTTGTTCTCGAACACCTGGCGGATTCCGGGCTTGCCGGTCTCCTCTTCCTTCTCGTCGATCGTGACACCGACGACCTGCTCGAGCTCGGCCTTGGCGCGCTGCTTGGACCGGATGGTGTCCAGGACGGCCAGCGCCTCGTCGACCCGGCCTTTCTCGACCAGCCAGCGCGGCGACTCCGGCATGCGCAGCATCCCGAAGAACAGCGCCACCGCCGGGACGGCACAGACCGCGAACATCACGCGCCAGATCCCGGTGACGTGACCGAGCGAAGCGTTCAGCATCGCGTTGACGCTGAACGCCAGGAACTGGCCGGTGACGATCGCCATCTCGTTGCGGCCGGTGATCGAGCCGCGGATCTCGAACGGAGCGAGCTCAGCCAGGTAGACCGGCACCACGGTCGACGCCCCGCCGACGGCGAGGCCCAAAACGATGCGTCCGAAGACGACCACCGCGAAGCCGGCGTCCGGCGTACTCGGGGCGAAGACCACGAAACCCACGCCGACGAAGAACATCACCGCGAGCACCAGGATGGTCTTCCGGCGGCCGATGGCGTCCGACAGCCTGCCGCCGATGAAGGCACCGATCGCGGCGGCGAAGACCAGCGAACTGATCACGACGCCGGTCTGCAGGTCCGACAGCCCGAGCTCGCGGGACATCGGGCCTTCGGCACCGGACGAAACGCCGGTGTCGTAGCCGAAGAGGAGGCCGCCGAGACAGGCGACGATCGAGATCAGCCCGATCCGTCTACTGTGCGGCCCCTTGGTCAGCGGCGGCAGATGAGCTTCCGCCGCCGATACTCCGTGTGCACTCATCGGAGAGCCGCCTTACTGTCGAGAATCACCATCATCCTGTCCTTTCGTTCGAGCGACGCTCCCGGTCGGACCTGCGGTCCGCACTGCCCGGTTCGGTGGTGCGTCCGTGGCGCTCGCGCCCAGCAGCCCCCCGGCAGACAGTCTGTGCGGTGCGTCACACGATTGAGAATAGCGCATTTGTCCATACATACGGTTGTTTTGACTTGATTTGTCCGAACTAGTCCGCGTGGTGCGCTGATCCCGTGCGCTCGACTAGCCGATCCGGACCGTCTGACCAGTACGAAGGCTCTCCGCCGCCGCATCCGCCAGGGCCAGCGCCGCCCGCCCGTCCTCGAACCCCGGTGACGGCTTGGTCCCCGTCTCCAGGCAGTCCAGGAAGGCCTCGAACTCCGCTCGGTAGGCCGGGGTGTAGCGATCGAGGAAGAAGTGGTGGATCGGGGGAGCGGACTCCGTCGTCGACGCGGTGGACAGCCGCACGCTGGTCGGATGCTGGTTCCGCGCCTCCAACATGCCCAGTTCGCCGAACGCCTCGACGCGCTGGTCGTAGCCGTACGCGCAGCGACGGGAGTTGGTGATCGTCGCCAGCTGCCCGTTCACTCCGCGAAGGCTGACCACCGCGCCGTCGATGTCGCCGGCGTCGGCGATCTCCGGGGAGATCAGGTTCGCGCCGAGCGCGGTCACCTCGGCCACGTCACCGAGGAAGAACCGCGCCATGTCGAAGTCGTGGATCATCATGTCGCGGAACAGTCCGCCCGAGGTCTCGACGTACTGCCGCGGCGGGGCCGCCGGATCCCGGCTGATGATCGTCAACTGCTCCAAGTCACCGATGTCGCCCGAGGAGACCCGGGCGCGGACGTCGGCGAACGACGGATCGAATCGCCGATTGAATCCGAGCATCACCCGGTCGGTGAGTTCACCCAGATCATCGCGGCAGGCATCGACCAGCGCCAGATCGAGATCGATCGGCTTCTCGCAGAGCACCGCCTTGCCGTTGCGGACGGCCCGGGTCATCAGCTCGATGTGGGTCGGCGTCGGCGAGGCGATGATCACCGCGTCGATCGAGTCGTCGTTCAGGACGTCGTCGACGTCGGGAGTCCATACGGCGCCGTACGCCTCTCCCACCGGCCGTCCGGCGGCTTCGAACGGGTCGAACACCACTGCCAGCTGGGCCCGGCGGCTGGCCGCCACCGAGGCGGCGTGGACCTGCCCGATACGGCCGCAGCCCAGAATTCCGATGCGCTTCATATTCTTGTCCTCCAGATCAGTTGTGGTTACCGCCGCGAAAGCGCACGGCTCGTTTGGTTTCAGAACGGGTCAGCGGCCCACTCGGACCCACCGCCCGCTGTTCGCCGACTCGACGAGCGCGTCCAGCGTCTCGGCCATCGCCACCGCGTCGGCGATGGTCGCGCCGACCGGCCGGTCCTGCTCGATCGAGGCGAGGAACCGCTGCGCCTCGATCACCTTCAGATCGTCGTAGCCCATCGGATTGGCCGAGCCCGGCTGAAAACGCCCGTACTCCCCCGCCGACGGCCCGACGAACACGCTGGACACCGGCGCATCCTGATAGCCGTCGCCGGCGGCCAGTTCCAGCTCACCCATCCGGCGGTAGTCCCAGCGGATGACGCCGGCGGTCCCGTGGATCTCGAATCCGTACGAGTTCTGCTCGCCGACGGAGACGCGGCTCGACTCCAGAACGCAGCGCGCCCCGGAGGTCATCCGCACCAGCGCGCCGACATAGTCTTCGTTCTCCACCGGACCGAGCTCGCCGCCGGTGGCGAGTTGATGTCCGCTGGTAGCCGCGGTGGGACTGGGCCGCTCGGAGATGAAGGTCGCGGTGTCGGCGACCAGCGCGTCGATCTCGCCGAGCAGGTATCGCATCAGATCCACCCCGTGCGAGGCCAGATCGCCCAGCACTCCGTTCCCTCCCCGCTCGCGCGAATAGCGCCAGCTGAGGGCTCCGTCCGGGTGTGCCGCGTAATCGCTGAACAGGCGGAATCGCGCGTGGGTGACGTCCCCGATCGCCCCCTGGGCGAGCAGTTCGCGGGCACGCTCGACCGCGGGAGCGTTCCGGTAGTTGAACCCGACCGCCGTCTGCTTGCCCGCGGCGGCCGCGGCACGGTTCACCGCGGCGGCGTCGGCGGCGGTGAGTCCGACCGGCTTCTCGATCCACAGGTGCTTGCCCGCTTCGAGGACGGCCGTGCCGATCTCGGCGTGCAGGAAGTTCGGCACGGTCACCGACACCGCTTCGATCTCGGGATCGGCGAGCAGGTCGCGCCAGTCGGAGTAGGCCCGCCCGGCGCCGTACTGCTGCGCGCCGGCTTCGGCGCGCCCGGGGACGTCGTCGGCCACGGCGATCAGCCGCGGGTACCGCGCCGAGTCCGGGTAGTGCTGCCGCAGCCGGGTGTACGCGCGCGCATGTACCGCGCCCATCCATCCCATGCCGATCACCGCTACTCCCAGAGCGCGCTCATCACCGGACATCTGAACCTCCAAGGTCTTGTCTTCGATCGCCGCCCCGGCGGGGCGCAACCGGTCCTTTTGCCGTCGCCGGCAACTACTCGCTGAACGCGGAAACGAATGCGTCCAGTGCGGCATCGGAGTCTCCGGATGCCCACGCTTCCATGGCGACGACGCCGTCGTAGCCGCACTCACGCAATGCCTGCGCCACCGCCCGGTAGTTGATCTCCCCGGTGCCCGGTTCCCGGCGTCCCGGCACGTCTGCCACCTGAATCTCGCCGATGTACGCGAACGCCTCGGTGACGAGTTCGATCAGGTTCCCCTCGCCGATCTGCGCGTGGTAGAGATCCAGGTTGAGCCGCAGGTTCGGGTGATCCACCGCGCGCACCAGGGCCAGCGTGTCCGCGGCGCGAGCGAAGGGCGTTCCCGGGTGATCGACGGCCAGGTTCAGGTTCTCCAGGACGAATGTGCGGCCCGCCGTGGCGCCGAGCTCGGCGACCTTCGCCAAGGTGTCGGCGGCGGTCAGCCACATCTCGGGCGTCACCACCTCCACCGGCCGCACCGGCAGCCCCTCCGGGCCCAGTCCGGTCCCGTGCAGATTCAGCCGCGGGCAGTTCAGCTTCTCGGCGACCGGCAGCGACGCCTCGGCGCTCGCCAGCAGTTCAGCGATGCCGTCCGGCGTCGTCAGATCACCGGTGAGGTAGCCCGTCATCGACGAGAATTCGGCGCCGGTCGCCGCGAGCGCGTCGACGTCCTTGGTGCTCCAGTCCCAGATCTCGACCAAGAGTCCTCGCTCGTCGATCCGGCGCACCCGGTCGACGAAATCGAGGTCGAGGTAGAGCATCTCCGCGCATGCGGCGAGGCGGATTCCACTCATCAGATCTCCTGCGGCTTCCAGTTCGGACGCGAGGGCGCGAAGCCGCGCTGCGCGATGTCAGGACAATCTATCATTAAGTCTAGTGTCCTCCGACACTTTCACCGGGCAGGTTGTACGGCGTCACCACCGTGGCCGCCGCCGGACGCGGCCGGTGCTCGGGCAGTGCACCGTGAAATCCCATCAGCGCCCGCGCGGCTGAACGCAGGTCGGCGCGCAGTTCGTGGTGCAGCACGACGGTGATCACCCCGTCCCGCAACAGCTCGACGTTGTCCGGGGTGAGGTCGTGGGCGACGAAGGCGGCGCAGTCGCAGCCGGCCGCAGCGAAGGCTTCGGCGATCCCGCGGTTCCCGCCGCCGATGGAGTAGACGGCTGTTCTGGCACACCCGTCGAGCACTCGCGCCACCCGCAGCCGGGAGGTCGCGTCGAGACCGTCGGAGGTCACCGCGATCACCTTCCGCTCGGGGTCGAGGCCGGTGAGGGCCTGCCGGAAACCGATTTCCCGCTCGGACTCGCCGCGAAAGTCGTCGCCGCTGGTGATCACGAGCACCGGTGCCCGATCAGCGCCGAGGAAGCGGTTGAGCAGATAGGCCGCGGTGGCGCCGGCGGCGCGATTGTCCATACCGACGTAGGCCAGCCGCAGGCTGGTGGGCACATCGGTCACCAGAGTGATCACCGGGACTCCGGCCCGGGCCAGGCGACCGATCGCGTCGGCGATCTCCGGCACATCCGGCGCCTTGAGCAGCACCCCGTGGCTGCCCCGCCGCGCGATGCGGTCGAGCTCGGCGATCAGCTCGGGCAGCCGCCACCGCTCGGCCACGCGGTAGCGCGCCCGGAAGACCGCGGGCCGCAGTCCCGGCAGTTCGGCTTCCAGCGCACGGCGGGTCAGGGTGGAGAACCGCTGCGGTGTCTCCATGACGACGTCGATCATGAACTGGCGGCCGGACAACCGCAGCTGGCCGCGCTGAACGTCGAGTTCGGCGATCGCCTGCTCCACCTGCAGAACCGTGCCCGGGCGCACCCCGGGCCGGCCGTGCAGGACGCGATCGACGGTCGCTTCGCTGACGCCGGCCTGCCGCGCGATCTCCCGGACGGGGAAGCGATGAGCCATGCCGACCATTGTGCGCCCGCGCTGAGGGATTCTTGAGGGATTTCAGGTCTTGGATCACAGTCGGCCAGAGGTCACCATCGATGCATGACCATCGCCTCCGCTCCCACCGTCGCCACCCCGTCCGCCCGCCGGATCAGCCCGGCCGACTGCCGCCTCGCCGACTTCGTCGCAACACTGGAATCGGCCACCGACCTCGCCGAGTACCCGCACGCCACAGGCACCGAACGCGGCGTCCTCTTCTACGACTCCGCGCGGGTCCGCCAGATCGCGGCCGATCCGCAGCAGCGCATCGCCCTGCAGGACGAGCTCGCCCAGGCCCTGCTCACCGGCCCCGGAATCGTCGTCTTCACCGGGGCCTTCGGCCCCGAGTCGGCGCTCGACGAGAGCACGGGCGCCTTCACCGAGATGGTCGCCGACCAGCGCGCCGCCGGTGCGGCCGGCGGCGATCACTTCGCGGCCAACGGCGTCAACGACCGGATCTGGAACGCCCTCGGCAAGCTCGCCGATCGCGATCCCGCCCTGTTCGCCCGCTACTACGCGAACGACGTCCTCGCGCTGATCAGCGAGTCCTGGCTCGGCCCGATGTACCAGGTGACCTCAGCCATCAACGTCGTCAATCCCGGCGGCGTCGCCCAGCAGCCGCACCGCGACTACCACCTCGGATTCATGTCCCCGGAGACCGCGGCGACGTTCCCGATGAACGTGCACCGCGTCTCCCCCGCGCTGACTCTGCAAGGCGCCGTGGCCCACGTCGACATGCCGATCGAGTCCGGCCCCACCAAGTACCTGCCCTACTCGCAGCGCTACGAACTCGGCTACCTCGCCTTCAACCTCCCCGAGTTCCGCGAGTACTTCGAGACGAACTACGTGCAGTTGCCGCTGAACGCGGGCGACGCGGTGTTCTTCAACCCGGCGCTGTTCCACGCCGCCGGCAGCAACGTGTCCAGCGACATCGCACGCATGGCGAACCTGCTTCAGGTCAGCTCGGCGTTCGGCCGCGCGATGGAGTCCGTCGACCGCTCGGCCCTGCTGCGCGCCGTCTACCCGTCGCTGATCGACCTCTGGGCCAGTGACCGTCGTGCCGCCGAGAACGTGATCGCGGCGAGCGCCGAGGGCTACGCGTTCCCGTCGAACCTGGACCTCGATCAGCCGCTGGACGGCATGCACGGCGAGACCCAGGCCGAGCTGACCCGCCGCGCCCTCGACTCCGGATTCGATGCCGAGGCCTTCGCGGCCGCCCTCGACGCGCTCGACGCACGCCACCGCGCCTGACGATCGCGCGCGCACGGAGCGCACATAGGCTAGAAAGTACATATGAACGAACAATCTTTGGCCGGACGATCCGTGCTCGTCAGCGGCGGCACCCAGGGAGTGGGTGCCGCCGTCGTTCGCGCAGCGGCTGCGGCGGGTGCCGCCGTGGCCTTCACCGGTCGGCGTCCCGAACTCGGTGAGGCCCTGCGCGACGAACTGCTCGCGGGCGGCACCGAGGCCCTCT
The DNA here is from genome assembly GCF_039537105.1 of Gordonia caeni. Classification (NCBI taxonomy): domain Bacteria; kingdom Bacillati; phylum Actinomycetota; class Actinomycetes; order Mycobacteriales; family Gordoniaceae; genus Gordonia; species Gordonia caeni. Next base: position 505,167 of record NZ_BAAAZW010000001.1, on the reverse strand, counting down.
TCATCACCGCCGATGTCGCCGACCCCGCGTCGGCGATCGCCTCGGTCGAGCAGGCCGCCGCCCGTCTCGGGCGCCTCGACGGGCTGTGCAACGCGGCCGGTCTCACCACGCGCGGCACCCTCCTGGACACCACCCCCGAGTTGTTCGATCAGCACATCGCCGTCAACCTGCGCGGCCCCTTCTTCACCATGCAGGCAGCGGTGAAGCAGATGATCGAGCAGGGCGAGGGCGGCAGCATCGTCAACATCATCAGCCTCGACGCACACGGCGGGCAGCCGTTCCTGGCGCCCTACGTCGCCGCGAAAGCCGGGCTCGCGGGACTCACCAAGAACGCGGCGCACGCGCACCGCTTCGACCGAATCCGGATCAACGGTCTCGCCATCGGCTGGACCGAGACCGAAGGCGAAGCGCAGATTCAGCGGCGCTTCCACGATGCCGACGACGACTGGGCCGAACAAGCGTCCGCACGGCTCCCGATGGGACGCCTCAACCAACCCTCGGAGATCGCCGACCTCGTCGTCTTCCTGCTGTCCTCGCGTAGCGGCGTGGTCACCGGCTCCGTCATCGACTGGGACCAGCAGGTGATGGGGTGCTACGGCTGACCGCAGCCTCCACCCCGTCTCGACCGCACGTTCGCACGTCGCCCCGACCACCTCCTCCTCCTCCGACGAGAGACTCATGACCACCGAGCAGTCCGCATCCGTCCCCACCACTCCGCCCGCCGGCTCGCCACCCCTGCGGATCGGCCTCTTGGGCGCCTCGCGCATCGCACCCGAATCCGTGATCGGCCCGGCCGCCGCGCTGGGGCACCGCGTCGTCGCCGTCGCCGCCCGCGACCGCAGCCGCGCCGAGCAGTACGCCGCCGAACACGGGATCGAACGTGTCCTCGACTCGTACCAGTCCGTGATCGACGACCCCGAGGTGGAGGTGGTCTACAACCCACTGGCCAACTCGCTGCACGGTGAGTGGAACCGGAAGATCGCGGCCGCCGGAAAGGCGATCCTCAGCGAGAAGCCGTTCGCCCGCAACGCCGACGAGGCCCGGGAAGTCGCCGCCGACATCCAGGCCGCAGGCGTGCCGATGCTGGAGGGCTTCCACTACTACTTCCACCCCGGCTTCCTGCGTTCGATCGAGCTGCTGCGCGGCGGCGCCGTCGGCCGCGTCCGGGAGATCCGGGTGCACATGAGCATGCCGACCCCACCGGACACCGATCCGCGCTGGTCGTACGAGCTGGCCGGCGGAGCGATGATGGACCTGGGCTGCTACGCGCTGCACGTGTGCCGCACCGTGGGCGAACGGCTCGGCGCCGGGACACCCGGCCTCACCAGCGCCTCGTGCGAGACCCGCGGCGGACAGGTCGACACCTCGGCCGACTTCGCGCTGTCGTACACCGACGGCACCGTCGCCCGCGCGCACGTCTCGATGGAGGGCGAGGAGTACGACTTCACCGTCACCTACACCGGCGACGAAGGCACCCTCCACGTCCACGACTTCCTCGGACCGCACCGCTCGGACCTGCTGACCCTGACGCGCGCCGACGGCACCGAGACGGTGGAACAGGTTCCGGCGCGCTCGACGTACACCTACCAGCTCGACGCCTTCGCCGCCGCGCTGCGCGGCGGGGCGCCGCTCCCGGCCGGCCTCGACGACGCCGTGGCGAACATGACCATGATCGACGAGGTGTACCGCACCGCCGGCCTCCAGCCGCGCTAGCGTCCTGTGACGCCGAAGGACGGGTTCTCACGCCCGCTCGCGCTGCTCGCGGCGGGCGCGCTGTTCATGGAGAACCTGGACGGCACCATCCTGGCGACGGCCGCTCCCGCGATCGGCCACGACCTCGGCGTCGCCCCGGAATCGGTCAACACGACGATGGTGACGTACTTGCTGGCCGTCGCGATCTTCGTCCCGGTGACGGGCTGGCTGGCCGACCGGTTCGGCACCCGCCGCACCTTCCTGTGGGCGATCGCCGGCTTCACCGTCGCCTCGGTCGCCTGCGCGTTCGCGCCGGACCTGTTATGGCTGTGCATCTTCCGCGCGTTCCAGGGCATCGCCGGCGCGCTGATGGTGCCAATCGGGCGTCTCGCCGTCCTGCGCGACCTGAAGCCGACGCACCTGCTCGCGGCGATGGCGTATCTCACCTGGCCGGCGCTGATAGCCCCGGTTGCCGCACCGTTCCTCGGCGGCGTGATCACCGACGCCCTCGGGTGGGAATGGATCTTCCTGATCAACGTGCCGATCGGCATCGCGCTGGCGGCGGCCGGGCTGTGGCTGGTGCCGCGCAGCGAACCGCCCCCGGCCAAGCGCCTCGACTGGCCCGGCTTCGTGCTGGTCGCCGGGTCGATCACTTGTCTCACCGGCGCGATGGAGGTCGCGGCGACCGGAGCCCCCTGGCTGGTCGCCGTGCTACTGGCGGCCGCGTTCACCCTCGCGGGCGGCGCGATGATCATGCTCCGGCGCCGCACCCACCCGCTGTTCGACATCGACGTGCTGCGCATCGTCACCTTCCGGGTCGGCAATGTGAGCGGCAGCGTGTACCGGATGATGATCACCGCGGCACCGTTCTTGTTCGCCCTGCTGTTCCAGGCCGGATTCGGGTGGAGCGCCGCCGCGGCCGGCGCGGTGATCACCGCTGTCTTCGCCGGCAATCTCGGGATCAAACCGCTCACGACGCCGATCATCCGGCGGCTCGGCTTCCGCACGACGCTGATCTGGTCGAACATCGCCGGAGCACTGCTGCTGACGGTGTTCGTCGTCGTCACCGCCGCCACGCCGGTCTGGCTGATCGTCGTACTGCTGGTTCTCGGTGGGGCCTTCCGGTCCATCGGCTTCAGCGCCTACAACACGGTGCAGTTCGCCGACGTCCCACCCGACCAGCTGTCCGATGCGAACACCCTCAGCTCGACGCTGCAACAGGTCGGCACCGCACTCGGCATGGCCGTCGCCGCGCTCGCCGTCCGGATCAGCGTCGTCGCGATCGGCGAAGACGGCGCGCACGATGACGCCTCCCTGCCCTACCGGCTCGCCTTCGTCGTCGCCGGGGCGATCATGCTGCTTCCGCTCGCGGGCGCACTCCGCATGCCCGCCGACGCCGGCCGGCATGCCACCCGCCGCTGACCACAAACCGATCCCTCGGTGCGATGTCGGCGAAACCGGCTTTCACCGCACTCGGCCCGCCGGACACAAGCCTGCTCAGCGGAGCAGAGGGAGATTCTCTCCCCTTGTTCCCGCCATACGGCCGCTATCCGGCGGGCCGGACGGGCGAGTCAGCGCGGAGGCGCGGTGGTGCCGCGCACCGTCAGGGCCGGCGGCAGCACCACGCTCGAGGGTTCGGTCGCACTCCCGCGCATCCGGTCGAGCAGCAGTGCGCCGGCCCGCTCTCCCACCTCGAAGCTGAGGTCGTCGACTGTGGTCAGGCTCACCAGCCGGGCGGCGGCGAGCGAGGTGTCGTCGTAACCGACCACCGACAGGTCGCCGGGCACTACCAGCCCCAGGTCACGTGCCGCCGCCAGCGCACCGACGGCCAGCACGTCGTTGGCCGCGAACAAGCCGGTGATCTCGCGATGGTCGGCCAGCAGTCGTTTCGCCCCCTCATAGCCTGCTTCGTCGCTCGCCGCCCCGTCCCATCCGGTGGAGTGCACGTGCGCGCCCAGTGCCGTCGCCTCCGCTTCGAACGCGGAGCGCCGGACCCGGGCGGCGCCGGACCCCACCGAGAGGTGCCCCAGCCTCCGGTGCCCGAGCCCCACCAGGTGGCGGGCGACCAGCCGGCCGCCCTCGGCATCGTCGTTGGCCACCGAGTCGAAGGCGGGCACCGGTGCCTCCGGCAGATCCCGCGTTCCCACCACCACGATCGGCGGCAGACCGTCTCCCGCCAGCGCGTGCGGCGGGTCCATGCCGACCACCATCCCGTCGACCCGCATGGCGAGGAACGATTCGACGGGGTCCTCGGCTTGGTCGTCGGTCGCGACGTCCACGACGCTGAGCCGATACCCGCCCCGGCCGAGCGTGGCGTGCAGCCCCCGCACCATGTCCACGAACCAGAGGTTGGTGTAGTCGTCGATGAGCACCCCGACCGAGCGAGTCCGCCCCGCCGCGAGATTCGCCGCCGCCCGCGAGGGCCGGTAGCCGAGCTCGGCGATCGCCGCCCGCACCGCCCGCCGGGACTCCTCGCCCACCTTCGGCGAATCCTGCAGCACCAGGGACACCAGCGACTTCGAGACGTCGGCGGCCTTCGCGACGTCGTAGATCGTCGGACGTTTCGCCGCCACGTTCACCTTCCCTTCCGCCGGGAAATCTAGATCTATTGACAGGACATAGTATGCCGGGTCACAATCGGTGTCACGCTCAATTGGAGCGGTCCAACACATCTTAGCCCCACCCTGGAGAGTCATGAGCAAGGACAGCATCGGCGTCGCCGTGATCGGCGGCGGCATGGCCGGCAAGGCCCACGCCGCCGCCTATCGGCAGGCCACCGCGACCTATGGCCCCGGCCTCCCGCCGGTCCGGCTGGTCTCGATCGCCGACGCCTACGAACCCCTCGCCGCAGACGCGGCCCGCCGCTTCGGCTTCGAGCGGCACGACACCTCGTGGCAGGCGATCGTCGACGCCGACGACATCGACGTGGTCAGCGTCGTGGTCGCCAACCACCTGCACCGCGAGATCGTCGAAGCGCTGCTGGCCGCCGGCAAGCACGTCCTCTGCGAAAAGCCCCTCGCGGCGAGCCTCGACGACGCGCAGGCCATGGTCGCCGCCGCCGATGCCGCCGCCGAGCGCGGCCTCGTCGCCCGCATCGGACTGACCTTCCTGCGCTCCCCCGGTATCGCCTTCCTCGGCGATCTGGTGCGCAGCGGACGCCTGGGCGAGTTCGTGAACTTCGACGGCGAGTACTGGACCGACTACGCCTGCAATCCGGACGGGCCGATCAGCTGGCGATTCAAGGGCGGCCCGGGAACCGGCGCACTGGCGGACGTGGGCAGCCATCTGAGCTACATCGGCGAGCTCTTCGGCGGCCGCGTCCGCGCTGTCCGGGGAGGCACCCTGCACACCGCGTACCCCACCCGCCCCAAGCCGCTCGGCCAGGTGGTCGGGCACGAGGGCGGCGCCGTCTCCGACGAGCGCGAGCCGGTCGAGAACGACGACGTCGCCGGCTTCTTCGTCGACTACGCCGACGGCGGGACCGGGTCCCTCCAGGTCTCGCGCGTGGCGCCGGGCCACCCGAACACGCTCAAGTTCGAAGTGTTCTGCACCAAGGGCTCGGCCTCCTTCGACTTCCGCAATCCCGGCCAGGTCCACGTCAACGTGGTCGGCGACGGCGACGCCGATCTGGGCGGCACCCGCACGATCGTGCTCGGCCCGGAGCACCCGTACTGGCGCGGCGGACTCGCCATGGATGCCCCGGGAGTGGGCGTCGGGCAGAACGACGGCTTCGTCTTCCAAGCCCGGGCCTTCCTCGACGAGGTGGCCGGCGTGCCGGCGAGCGATGGCCTCCCGCCGAACGCGGACTTCGCCGAAGGTCTGCACAACATGCGGCTGCTCGACGCGGTGACCCGGTCCGCACTCGCCGGCGGAGCCGAAGTACCCGTCCCCTGATCATCCACCGCAAGCCCTCAACCACCACAAGGAACTCACCATGAAGCACACCCTCGGCGTTTACACCGCCATCCTCCACGACCGTTCCCTCCCCGAGGCCCTCGACGTGATCGCCGGCCTGGGCCTCAACGGCGCCGAGATCAACGCCGGCGGTTTCCTCCCGCCGGTGCACATCCCGCAGATCGACGACATCGTGACCTCCACGACCGCCGCGCAGGACTACCTCGGCGTCTTCGAGGAGAAGGGCGTCCGGCTGGCCGGCCTCAACGTCAACGGAAATCCGCTGCACCCGAATCCGGTCATCGGCGACCAGCAGGCAAACGACCTGCGCCGGGCCATCCGCGCCGCGGGCGCCCTCGGCCAGAAGCGCGTGGTCACCATGTCCGGGCTGCCCGGCGCCGAACCGGGTGCGACGCGCCCCAACTGGGTCGTCAACGCCTGGAGCTCCGGCGCCCTGGACGTCCTCGACTACCAGTGGGACGTGGCCGTCGAGTTCTGGAAGGAGATCGCGCAGCTGGCCGAGGAGAACGACGTCAAGGTCGCCATCGAGATGCACCCGCAGAACCTGGTCTTCAATCCGCCCACGCTGCTGCGCCTGATCGAGCAAGTCGGGACCGACCACGTCGGCGCCGAGATGGACCCGAGCCACCTGTTCTGGCAGTGGATCGATCCGATCGCCGCCATCGACTACCTCGGCGACCGCGTCTTCCACGCCGCCGCCAAGGACGTCCGGATCAACGACAACGCGAAGATCTACGGCGTCCTCGACGAGCGGTTCCGCCGGCTCGGCCCGGACGAGAACCGGGTGAACCTCGGCGGCGACGAGTGGGTCAACGAGTGGCCGAAGGACTCCGCGTGGGACTTCGTCGCCCTCGGCCAGGGGCACGACACCGAGTTCTGGGCCGAGTTCCTGCGCGCCCTGTATCGGGTGGACCCGGACATGGCGTGCAACATCGAGCACGAGGACACCGCGTTCGGCCCGATCGAGGGCCTCGAGGTGGCCGCCAAGGTGCTGCTGGATGCCGAGCGCAGTCTCTGACCCGGAAGACCCCCGAAGGCCCGCGTCCAACCGCCGTAGCGGGAGGTCGCGGGCCTTCGATGCACCCACTGCCGCGGGTGACGTGTGCTCCTACTCGGGCGCCTTCACCCCGAGCACCGGGACCGGCGCGTCGAGGATGAGTCGCTGGCTGACGCTGCCGAGGAGGGCCTTCCCGACCGCCGACCGCTTCTTGAAACCGACGACCAGACGACTGGCGCCGGAGCTGGCGATCTCCCCGAGCACCAGTTCCGCCGGATCGCGATCGTCACGTTCGCTGCGCTCGACCACCCGGATCGCGACCTTGTCGGACACCCCGTCGACGTCGAGGGCGCGCAGGCCGAGGTTGACGGCGACGACGTCGGAGTCGAACCGCTCCGCCTCGGTCACCGCAGCGTTGAGCGCTGCCTTGCCTTCGGGGCTGTCCGCTACCGCAACGACAATGGTCATGGTCTCTCCTTCAGTGAGTCGGGCCGGGGCGGCCGCTGTGACGCCGGCACTCCCGGCGGAACATCCCGCCAGAATGACCGGACTATCGGTCTATTCTCTCTCGATGTCGGCCATTTGTACAGACAAACGGCCGAGGTATTCGTCGCGCTACGACAGCGCCTCGCTGATCACCGCGAGCGCGGAATCGTGCGCATCCCGCAGCGCGGTGACGACGTCCTTGGCGCGGTGTTCGTTCGAGATGAGCTCCACGCCCCAGGGGCCGGTCCAGCCGAGGCCGTGCAGGGTCTGGATCAGTCCGACCAGGTCGAACGCCCCCTCCCCGCACGGCAGTCGCCGGTCGCGGGTGTCCTCGAACATCGTCCCCGACACCTCGGCGGCGGCATCGTCGAGTTCGACGCCGAAGATGATCTCCCGACTCAGCGATTCGCGCAGGTCGGCGAGCGGCGTTCCCGCACGGAAGACGTGCCAGCTGTCGACCAGCACACCGCAGTTGGGCCGGTCGACTGCGTGAACCAGGTCGGCGGCCATCGGAATGGTGCTGACCATCGAGAACGGCATCGCCTCGATGGCGACCCGCACCCCGCGGTCGGCGGCGGCGTCGGCGAGATCACGCAGGGGCGCCACGAGCGGATCGATCGAGTCGAGCGAGTCCCCGAACGCCGTGCCGATCTTGATGTGCGCGGCGTCCAGGGCGACGGCCGCGTCGAACAGCAACTCGCGCATCGCGTCCGACGCCTCCCGGCGCGGGCCGGTCTCCCACCAGTCGCCGAGAATCTCCACCTCGGTGTACTTCAGTCCGGCGTCGGCGATCTTGGTTCGCAGCGCATCGAATCCGATCTGCTCCCGGAGCAGCTTCAGATCGTCCTGCACGAAGCCCATCCCCGCCCATCCGGTACTCGCGACGGCCGCGATGCGGTCGTCGACGGGCACCGGGCTCACTTCACTGGCCATCAGCGGTGCCACGTCGCCGGCACTCGTCCAGCAGGTGGCGAACAGTTCGATTCCGTTGTCTGGCATGGTTTCTCTTTCTATCGAGCCTGGTCGGTGCGGGTCACGCGACTCGTCCCGAGCAGATGTACGTGTTCTCGCGGGGGTCAGTCGGACTCGATGCCGACTTCGGCGCCACGGGCCTGCTCCGACCGGTAGCAGGCGTCGACGATGCGCGCGACGGTCAGCGCATCGGAGACCGGCGAGACCACCGGGCTGCCGTTGCGCATGCTCTCGACCCAGCCGCGCATCTCCGGATGGAAGTTGCTGAGGTTCTCCAGTTCAGGCAACTCGGAGAACTTGTTGTCCTCGGTGCGGGCGAACGGCGGAGTGAAGTAGCTCTGGGTCCACTCGGTCCACCCGGCGCGGTAGCCGTTCCGGTCGGCGTCGACGTACACGCGCAGACGCTGGGGCAGGACGCCCACTTCGAGCTGACCCGCGGTGCCGTAGACGGTGATCCCCGAGCTCTCGAACCACTCGCGGTTGTCGTGCCCGTCGAAGCTGAACGTCATCGACATGTCCGGGTAGTTGAGCAGCACCGCGGCCGAGTCCTCACGGCTGTCGGCGCCGGAGAGCTTCGGCGACTTGTGCACGCGTGCGTTGACCGACTCCGGCGCACCGAAGACCCGGACGAGCGAGTCGAGCATGTGGCAGCCGAGGATCCACAGCACACCGCCCATGTCGGCCGGCTGGTTCAGATGCTGGGTGAGGTGCTCGCCGACCAGGGCAGCGCCGCGCGCAGACACGGTGACGACGTCACCGATCACCCCGTCGTCGATGAGGCGTGCGGCTTGCTCGATCGACTCGGCCAGCCGGACGTTGTAGCCGACCTGCACCACCAGCCCCTTGGCGTTCGCCTCGACCTCCAGCTCACGCAGCCGCTTGAGGTCGGCGACGTCGCCGCCGCCAGGCTTCTCGACCACCACCGACTTGCCGGCGGCGATCGCCCGCTCGGCGTGGGCCACCATGTCCTTGCTCTTCGAGTGCACCATGATCGCGGTGATCTCGGGATCACCGAGCACTCCGTCGATGGTGCGCGCCTCGAGTCCGTACTTGTCGGTGAAGTACTTCAGGCGCGAGTCGTCGTCGGCCGCCGCCACGACGGAGACGCCGTCGATCTCCCACAGCGCCCGCACACGGGCGGAGGCGTGGGGATGTGTGATGCCGAGCAGGCCTACGACGATCGGTTCGGACACGGGAGCTCCTCTATGGCAGTGGTCAGACTCCGACTCTCACAGAGCGGACACTTCGTACGGAATACTACTCCGCACCTTTGACAGGTCAAGCTGTTTCTCCGGTTACTCGCCGACCGGGATGCTCTGCGGCGCCTCCGCGGCCCATCCCAGATACCCGCTCAGCTCTGCGGCACCGGTCCGCACCAGCGATTCCACCGATCTCCCGTCCGCCCTCTCCCGGAGAATCCCCTCACGCAGTCCGCTGACCGACAGCGACGCCACCACCTCACCGCGATGATCGAGGATCGGCGCGCCGATCGCCGCGATCCCGGGCGTCACGGTGTTGTCGCTCACCGCGACGCCCCGCGACCGGATCTCTTCCAGTTCGGCGAACAACTGCGCGCGCCAGGCGATGTCACGCGAGGACTCCTCGTGCGCGGCGGTGGCCGCATACTCCTCCCACACCTTCCGCGGCTCCATCGCGAGCATCGCGCGGGGAGCGGCCCCCACGTGCAGCGGCAGCGACCGGCCCAGCCGCAGCACGCGACTGTTCACCCGGATGCCGTCGAGACGTTCTATGCACACCGCCCGCGTACCGTTCCGGACGCACATGAACGTCGTCTCCCCCAGCTCCTCGTGGATGCGGGTCATCACCGGCAGCACTGCGCGCCGGATGTCGAGCCGCCGTGTCAGGAGTTCGCTGAGGCCGAGGATCTTGGCGCCGATGCGATAGGCGCCGCGCCGTTCGACCTGTTCCACCCAACCCACTTCGATCAACGTGGCGAGCAGCCGGTACACCGAACTCGCCGGTTCGCCGAGCAGCTCGGTGAGCCGGGCCGAGGTGGCGACCACCTCGTCGCTCAGGGCGTCCATCAGTGCACCCGTCTTCAGGATCAGCGCGGGGCCTCGGCCCGTCTCGGGCGCGGCGTCGACCAGCTCGCCGACCGGCTCCGTCCGGCTGCGGCGCATCGCCCCCGACAGGCCCTCTGCAGCACCGGACAGCACCTCGACGGCTCCGGCTTCCCGCGCGATGACGCTGTCACTCAGGCCTGCCACGGCCAGGGCACCCAGGACGGCGCCGTCGAGGCCCCGGACCGGCACCGCGAGCGACGCGATCCCCTCGGTCACCTCGCCGTCGTCGCTCGCCCAGCCCCGCTTTCGCGCGGCCTCGACGCGCCGATTCAGCTCCGCCGTCATCGTGGACGTGGCGGGCGACGAGGCACTGGCCGGCTCGGCGGCCCGGCCGTCGTCACCGGCCAACAGAACACGGCCGGCGGCGCCCGCGTGCCAGGGGACCACCTTGCCCGGAGCCAGATCCAGCATGTCGACGACGGAACCGTCGACATGCCCGATGCACAGGGCCCCGCCCGCCGACGGAACGAACAGATACGCGTTCAGCCCGAGCAGGTCGCGGACCCGCTTGAGCTGACGGCGCAGCTCGGCGCGGTCGACGTGCGCCGCCACGGCCGAGTCTCCCCACCGGAGTACGGCGGTGCCCAGTTCCAGCGCGCCGGCCGCGTCGGCGCGGACGACGTCGATCTGCTCGAGCGCGTCGAGGGTTCGATAGATCGTGGGCCGCGGTTCGCCGACGATCTTCGCCAGCTGTGCCGGCGTCGACGGCCCGACCCGGCTGACCTCGTCGACCAGCTGACTCGCCTTCACCAGCAGCTGGATCGCACTCATCGTGGAACCCCGTTCAACTCTGCGCTCCTTCTTCAGCCGGCCGTGCAATGCAGATCGCACCGCGTGCCGGCGCCGATGAACCTCGTCGACTCGTGCAGTTTTCTATACGCACCATTGTCTCTCATGCTACCTTGTGGACATGATGTCTACCTGACGATAGTTAATTCTGACGGTGTGGAAGTCGCGACACCTCCCAGGAGCTCTCCATGCACCTTGACTTTCTGTATCAAGCCCTTCCCATGCGCGTCCGGTTCGGGGCCGGCGCACTGGCGGCCCTGCCCGACGAACTCGACCAGCTCTCCTTCCGGCGAGTGCTCGTGCTGTGTTCGCTGGAACAGCGGGCCACCGGCGAGTCGGTCGCGGAAGTCCTGGGTGAGCGGTCCGTCGGCGTCGCCGCGGACGCCGTCATGCACGTCCCCGCCGAGGTCGCCGCAGCGGCATCCGACCGCGCCGCCGAGCTGGGCGCCGACGCCTGCGTCACCGTCGGCGGCGGCTCGGCCATCGGCCTCGGCAAGGCGATCGCCCTGCAGCACGGCCTGCCCGTCGTCGCGGTGCCCACAACCTATGCGGGCTCGGAGATGACGCCCGTGTGGGGTTTGACCACCGACGGGCGCAAGGAGACCGGCCGGGATCAGCGAGTGCTGCCGGCCAGCGTGGTCTACGACCCCGACCTCACGCTGACCCTTCCGGTCGCGATGTCGGTGACCAGCGGCATCAATGCGATGGCGCATGCCGTCGAAGCGCTCTACGCCCCCGACGCCTCGCCGATCATCTCGCTCATGGCCGAGGAGGGCGTCCGTGCCCTCGCGGAGGCTCTGCCGCAGATCGTCGCCGACCCGGGCAGCACCGGGGCCCGCAGTTCCGCGCTCTACGGCGCATGGCTGTGCGGGGCCACCCTCGGCGCCACGACCATGTCGCTGCACCACAAGCTGTGCCACGCGCTCGGTGGTTCCCTGAACCTTCCGCACGCGCCCACGCACACCGTGGTTCTGCCGTACGTCCTCGCCTTCAACCTCGAGGCGGCTCCGGCGGCGGCGGCCGCGCTCGACCGCGCGCTCCCGGGCAGCGGGGATCCCGCGCACCGGCTCTGGGAGCTGGCCGGCGAGATGGGCGCACCGCGCTCGCTCGCCGAGCTCGGGATGGCGGAGTCCGACATCGACCGGATCGCCGAAGAGGCGACCAGCAAGTCGTACGGAAATCCGCGGCCGGTCACCTACGACGATGTGCGCGCGCTCCTCCGATCCGCATGGTCCGGATCCGAACCGAACTCCCGCACGTGATCCCTCACGCCTGATTCCCAGCCCGACCACCCATCGATCAGCACGCCGGTCAGCCCACCGGCCCAGCCAAGCGAGTCACCATGAACCACCCCACCGACAGCACCGCGAGCACCGCCGTCTCCGAGCAGCAGACCGCGATCGAAGAACGGCTGATCCGTATCGTTCAGCAGTCCTTCGCCGACTGCGAGGACCCGCGGCTGAAGTTCCTGATGCAGGAACTGGTCGCCCACCTGCACGCGTTCGTCCGGAGCACCCGGCTGACCGAGGCCGAGTGGAACACGGCGATCGAGTTCCTCACCGAGGTGGGACACATCACCGATGACCGCCGGCAGGAGTTCATCCTCCTCTCGGACGTCCTGGGGTTGTCCATGCAGACGATCAACGTGAACAACGAGGCGTACGAGGACGCGACCGAGGCCACGGTGTTCGGCCCGTTCTTCGTCGACGATGCGCCGCGCATCGAGCTCGGCGGCGACGTGGCCGGCGGCGCCGCCGGACAGCCCTGCTGGGTCGAAGGCACCGTGCGCGACACCGACGGGCGGCCCGTGCCGAACGCCCGGATCGAGGTCTGGGAGGCCGACGACGACGGCTTCTACGACGTTCAGTACGACGACGACCGGGTCTGCGGCCGCGCGCACCTCTACAGCGATGAGGACGGCGGGTACCGCTTCTGGTGTCTGACCCCCACGCCCTACCCCATCCCCCACGACGGGCCCGTCGGGCGCATGCTCGCCGCGACCGGCCGCTCACCGATGCGGGCGTCGCACCTGCACTTCATGGTGTCCGCGCCCGAGCTGCGCACCCTCGTGACCCACATCTTCGTTTCGGGCGACGAGTTGCTCGCCTCCGACACCGTCTTCGGCGTGAAGAAGTCCCTGGTCAAAGATTTCGTCGAGCAGAGCCCCGGCACCCCGACGCCGGACGGGCGCGACCTCGGCGACCACACCTGGGCGCGGGCCGACTTCGACATCGTCCTGGCCCCGGCCGACAGCTGAACCGCCCGCCCCCGGTCCGAGGTCAGTCCGCAGCCGCTTCCCGGATCGCCGGGGCGAAGAGTGCCGTCAGATTCGCGGCCACTTCGGGAGCCGGCACCTCCGGCGGCATCGCCACGTAACTGAGGGCCATCCGGGCGATCGCCCCGGCGATCGGGCCGGCCGTCTCCTCGGACAGGTCGATCCACGAGGTCGTGACGATCTCGGTGAGCCGCTCCTTGGCGGCGGCGATCAGCGGCGCCGCATCGGTGGTGACGAGTCGATGCAGATCACTGTTGCCCTCGCCGCCCAGGAGGGAGGCGATCATCGGGTCGGCGGCGGCGCCGGTGAAGAATCCGACGAACCCGTCGGTGAGGGCCTGGTCCAGATCGCCCGGCGAGGAGTCGACGCCGACGGCGATCTCGGCCGTGAACTCGTCCACCAGCCGCAGCGCATAGGCCTGCGCCAGTCCGTTGCGGGAACCGAACTCGTTGTAGACCGTCTGCCGGCTGACTCCCGCATGCCGGGCGACGTCGGACATCGTCACCTTTGACCAGTCCCGCTGGATCAGCAGGTCCCGCAGACCGTCGAGCAGAGTGTTGCGCAGCAGCCGCTTGCTGGCCTGCGCGTAGGTGGTCGGAAGGCTCACGCGCCCCAGCGTAGTCGCGCCCGGCCCGCCGACCGCGGTGCTCACACCGCCGACCCGAGGCCGGCCGCGATCTGGGCCCGCAGAGTGCGCGCCGCGGCGGCCCGGCCGACGGTGACCGCACCGAGCAACCCGCCCGGGCCGGTCACCGTGACCGTGGCCGACCGCTCCGCCAAGGAACCGTCGACCAGCACCTCGCCGGCGGCCGTCGGCCGGCCGACGATCTGCACGTTGACGCCGTACTGCACGGTCCACGCCCGCGGAACCTCGGCGTAGACCGGAGCCGGTTCGCCCGCCAGATCCGCGATGATCGATCGCGCCACCACCGCTCCCTGATCGAGGGCACCGAACCAGTGCTCGCACCGCGCCGGATCACCGGTCAGCGGATCGGAGACCACCACCGCGTCACCGGCGGCATAGATGCCCGAGACATCGGTGCGCAGAGCTTCGTCGACGACGATCCCCCCGTCGGAGACCCGCACACCGACGCCGGCCGCCAGGCCCACCTCGGGGGCCATGCCCACCGCGGCGACCACGGTGCCGCGCACCGTCGAACCGTCTTCCAGTTCCACCCCGTCGGCACCGGCTCTGACCACCCGGCTGCCACACCTCACATCGACCCCGTTGTCCCGGTGCAGGCTCTCGACGAACTCCGACACCTCCGGTGGCACAACACGATTCATCACGCGATCGGCGGCTTCGAGGACTGTGACCGCGTGTCCGGCGGCTGCCGCCGAGGCGGCCAGTTCGAGTCCGATCAGGCCGCCGCCGATCACCACCAGCGCCCCCGAGGAGTTGATCGCCGACCGGATCCGCTCGGCGTCGCCGACCGTGCGGAGCGCCAGGACGTCCTCCTCGAGCCACGCGGGCCGGATCGGCTGTCCTCCGGTCGCCAGGACCAGCACCCGATAGGCCAGAGTGGTGCCGTCGTCGAGATCGACTGTCCTGCGCGGCGCGTCGACGTCGAGAACCCTGGTACCGCCGAGGATCTCGATCTCCTTGTCCGCCCAGGCCGCGGGCTTGAGCAGGGAGATCCGGTCCGGACGCAGGTCCGCGCCGAGCAGGTCCTTGCTGAGCGCGGTCCGGCGGTACGGGAGGCCGGGCTCGCCGCCGACGATCGTCACCGGCCCGGCGAAGCCCTCGGCGCGCAGCGTCTGCGCGGCCGTCGCGCCGGCCACGCCGGACCCGACGATGACCGCGCCGGCAGTCGGCGTCATGAGCGGCTGACCTCGACCATCTCGAAGTCGATCTTGGCGGCACCGCAGTCCGGGCAGCTCCAGTCGTCGGGGATGTCGTCCCAGCGGGTGCCCGGCGGGAAGTCCTCCTCGGGCCAGCCTTCGGCCTCGTCGTACTCGAATCCGCACTGGAGGCAGCGGAACACCTTGTAGTCGTTGACGGCGCTCATGTCATTCTCCGATCGGGACGAAGTCGATCTTCTCGCGAACCCCGCAGTCGGGGCAGGCCCACGCGTCGGGCACGGCGGCCCAGGCTGTTCCGGCCGGGAAACCCTCGCGCGGTGCGCCGTCGGCGACGCGATAGACGAACTCGCAGTTGGGGCACCGGTAGGCGCTCGGCGGCCGGCCCGTTCGCTGCTTCGGGGCGACGGCCACACCGCCCGCGGTGGAACTCGGTGCGCCGGCGGCGTTCACCGGGCCCGGCCCATCCTCTCGGACGGAGGGCGCCGCGCCGTACTTGGCGAGCAGGGCTTCCTCCTTGCCCGGCTGCAGATTCGCCTTGGTCAGATCACCGTCGTAGTGCGCGATGACGCGCTTGTCCATGACCTTGCGCCACAGCGGCGGGAAGTAGGCGATGGTGATCATGCTGGCGTAGCCGCTCGGCAGGTTCGGCGAGTCCTCGAAGCTCCGCAGCGTCTGGTACCGCCGGGTCGGATTCGCGTGGTGGTCGCTGTGCCGCTGCAGGTGGTACAGGAAGATGTTGGTCGCGATGTGGTCGGAGTTCCAGCTGTGCTGCGGGGTGCAGCGCTCGTAGCGGCCGCGGGCGTTCTTCTTCCGCAGCAGGCCGTAGTGCTCGAGGTAGTTGACCGTCTCCAGCAGCGAGAAGCCGTAGACCGCCTGCAGCACCATGAACGGCAGGATCTGCCACCCGAAGATCACCGCGAGGGCGCCCCACAGGACGATCGACATCGCCCAGGCGTTGAGCACGTCGTTGCTCGGGTGCACCACTGCGCGCTCGAGCCGCTTCATCCGGTTGGCCTCCAGCGACCATGCGGACCGGAGCGATCCCCACACGCTGCGCGGCAGGAAGGACCAGAAGGTCTCACCGAAACGCGAGCTCGCCGGATCCTCGGGAGTGGAGACGCGGACGTGGTGGCCGCGGTTGTGCTCGATGTAGAAGTGCCCGTAGAAGGTCTGGGCCAGCGTGATCTTGGAGAGCCAGCGCTCCATAGTGACCTTCTTGTGGCCGAGCTCGTGGGCGGTGTTGATACCGATGCCGCCCATCGCGCCGATCGAGAGGGCCAGACCGATCTTGGACACCAGGCTCAGGCCACCCCCGTCGACTCCCAGCCAACTCAGATCGTTCGCCGTCCAGAGGTAGCAGGCGAAGATCAGGCTCGCGAGTTGGAACGGGATGTACACGTACGTGCAGTAGCGGTAGTACCTGTCGTTCTCCAGCTGCTCGATCAGCTCCTCCGGCGGATTCTGGCCGTCGGGGCCGAAGAAGACGTCTAGCAGCGGGAGCAGCAGATAGACCAGCATCGGGCCGATCCACCACCACACCGGCGACAGGGTGTTCATCCAGCTCCAGTCGAGCTGGTGCCCGATCCAGTTCATCAGCGCGATGAATCCGGTCGCGACGAAGATCGCCGTCGGGGGGATCAGGCCCAGCACCCAGAGATGACGCTTCTTGTCGCGCCATTGCAGGTCCGGGGCGTCGGGGCTGTCGATCGTCGGATGTGCCATGTCTTCCTCTCCTCGTCTGAACTACGAGTCAAGTTGACACTAGGCCGTATTGCGTCCGTTGTCTATACAGATTGGTAAATTTGTACACTCGCGGGTGGCCTACCTGCATCGGGTCTGCCGGACGCCTACCATCTAGGCCGTGCAGTATTCGCGTTTCGTCGCCCTCGGCGACAGTCAGACCGAAGGCCTGTGCGACCCGGATCCGCGGTACGAGTACCGCGGCTGGGCGGACCGGCTGGCCGAGCGATTGGCTCAGCTCAACCCGGAGTTGCGCTATGCCAATCTGGCGGTGCGCGGCAAGACCACACGCCAGACGCGAGAGGAACAGCTCCCGCGCGCCCTCGCGATGGAACCGGATCTCATCACCGCGCCGCTGGGCATGAACGACGTGCTCAGCAGCTCGGACATGACGCGGATCCACGACGACCTCGAAGCGGTCTACGACGTCCTCGCCGGGACCGGTGCGACGGTACTGATCTCGACCTATCCCGACGTCGCCCGCACCATTCCGCTGGGCCGGCGGCTGGAGGACAAGCTGCTCGCTCTGAACGACATGATGCGCGGCTTCGCCGACCGGTACGGCTTCGTGCTGGTGGACCTGTACACCGCCCCGGTACTCACCGACCTGAGGACATGGGCGCCCGACCGGCTGCACGCGTCACCGCTGGGCCACGAGCGTTTCGCCGCGGGGGCCGCGCACGCCCTGGGGCTGCCGGACAGCTCTCCGGAGTGGGGCGCTCCCCTTCCGTCGCTACAGGATCCGCATCGCCTCTACCGGCACGTCCGCGACGGACGCTGGGCCGTGCAGTATCTGACCCCCTGGATGATCCGCCGCCTCCGCGGCCGCTCCCTCGGCGACGGCCGCACCCCCAAACGGCCCGACCTCACTCCGGTCATCGAGGGGCAGCCGCTGTCGTAGGGTCGCATTCATGACCTACACGCACTTCGACGTCGCCGACTCGGGCAAGATCCGGACGGTCACCTTCAACCGGCCGGAGAAGCGCAACACCTTCACCATGGAGATGTGCCTGGAGCTGGGGCGACTGTTCGATCGGGTCGATGCCGACGACGACGTGCGGGTGGTGATCTTGACCGGCTCCGGCCCCGCCTTCTGCGCGGGCGCCGAGCTCAGCGAGGGCTTCATCAGCGACGCCGAGCTCACCGAGGAGCAGCGCGCGATGGTCGCCGAGGTCGGGACCGTCGACGGCGTCTCCCGCGATCCGGGCGGCTGGCTCGCCCTGAAGATCGCCCGGTCCACCAAACCGGTGATCGTCGCCTTCAACGGTGCGGCCGTCGGCATCGGCGTCACCATGAGTCTGCCCGCCGACATCCGGATCGCCGCCGAGTCCGCGCGGTTCGGCTTCGTGTTCACCCGGCGCGGGATCGTGCCCGAAGCCGGTTCGACCTGGTTCCTGCCGCGGCTGGTCGGCATCTCCCAGGCGGTGGAGTGGGTGGTCACCGGACGGGTCTTCGGGGCCGAAGAGGCGCTGCGCGGACGGCTGGTGAACTACGTGGTGCCCGATGACCAGTTGCTGACCAAGGCCCGCGAACTCGCTACGGAGATCGTCGAATCCACCTCGGCCGTGTCCGTCGCGGCGGCCCGCCGCATGCTGTGGCACGGCCTGGAGCTCCCGTCGCCCTGGTACGGCCACGCCGCCGAGTCCCACGGCATGTTCGCCATGGGCGCCTCCCCGGACGGCCGCGAGGGCGTCGCCTCGTTCTTGGAGAAGCGTCCCGCCGAGTTCCCGATGTCGGTGGCCGACGAGCTGCCGGGCTTCGTCCCGGACTGGCCGGCCCGCCCCGCCGACCTGTAGCCCCGTCTCGCCGCTCGAGCGGCCCTTCCTCGCAGATCGAGGATCAACGGAAGAGCAGACCGCCGTCGATCAGGCCGGCCTGACCGGTCATGTAGTCCGAGTCGGGCCCGGCCAGGTAGCTGACGTAGCCGGCGACGTCGTCGGGGGTCTCGGCGCGACCCAGGGCGATGCCGGAGACGAATTTGTCGTAGGTCTCGCCGATCTCGGCACCGGTCAGTTCGGCGAAGCGGCGGTCGATGTCGACCCACATGTCGGTGCCGACCACTCCCGGACAGTAGGCGTTCACGGTGATCTTCTTATCCGCGAACTCGCGCGCCGCGGCCTGGGTGAGGGCGCGTACCGCGAACTTGCTGGCGCTGTAGCAGCCGAGCATCGGGAAGCCGTCGTGCCCGGCGATCGACGAGGCGTTGATGATCTTGCCGGGGCGGCCGAGCTCGATGAACGTGGCCGCGGCCGCCTGGATCCCCCAGAGCACGCCGTTGATGTTGATCCGCCACAGGCGATCCACTTCCTCGGGTCGCACATCGGCCAGCGCCTCCACCATCGCGATGCCGGCGTTGTTCACCATGATGTCCAGACCGCCGAGGTCGGCCACCGCGCGCTCCACCGCCGCGAAGACCTGATCCCGGTCACTGACGTCGGCACCGACCGTGGTGGCGCGGACACCGAGGGCCGCGACCTCGTCCTTGACCGCCTCGGCGGACTCGGCCGTCAGGTCGACCAGGCAGACGTCGGCGCCGTCCCGGGCCAGACGGAGCGCGATGCCCCGGCCGATCCCGCGGGCGGCGCCGGTGACCAGCGCGACCTTTCCGGCGAGCGGGCGGGCGGGATCGGTGTCGGCCATGAGAACCTCCGGGTCACTGCGGCGCCCCTCCGGCGCTCGACTGACCTCACCGTAGGAACGGGCCTCGCCTCCCGGCGAGAGTTGCAGGGGGTTGCACCCGCACGGGCTCCGGGTCAGCCGGCGAGGTCGTCGGGGCCGATGTCGTGGTCGGGGAAGGTCAACACCGGCTGTGCGCTCTCCAACTCGGTACGGAAGCGACGCGCCTGCAGATCCTCGGCGGCGGCGCCGATGAGACGGTCGGCGGCTGCGCCCGTCCGCGCGAAGCGCATGTCGACCAAGACTCCGTCGATCCGCACGTCCACGCACCACCGGGCGGCACCGAGCACACGAGCGGTCAGGACGAAGGGCGTCGCCACCAGCGCCGCGAGACCGGAGATCACGTACACCAGCCCCAACACCAGCGGAAGCAGCACCGCAGTCTCGACATGGCCCGGCAGGTTGACCAGATCGACCACCCGGTCGAGCAAGGTGGGCTTCTCCCGTTCGGCCGCCGCACAGGTGTCCTCTACCGGATCGGGATCGGGCAGCGGAAGGGTCTGATCGATCCAGTGCACGGATTCGACCCCGAACCCGCCGTGGCCCACGGCCGGGCGCCACGCCAGCAGCCGGCGCCGCACCGACCAGGACTCGCCGCCGAGTGTCGTTCCGGATCGCATGCCGGTCGATCCTAGCCAGTCGGCGGCGATCTGCGACCGAACGGCTCGGGCCACAAGAGCGAACCGGCCCCGGCGGACGGAAAGTCCACCGGGGCCGGTCGGCACCACAGTCAGCGGTGTGTCACTTCTTGACCAGGTTCTCGTTGGTCAGCTTGGTGACACCCTGGTCGGCCTTCTCCACGAGCGAGGCCGGCGGCTCGAAGTGGCTGCCGTACTTGCTCGCCAGATCCTTGGCTCGCGCGACGAAGCCGGGGACGCCGCCTTCGTAACCGTTGATGTACTGGATGACACCACCGCTCCAGGCCGGGAAACCGATCCCGAAGATCGAGCCGATGTTGGCGTCCTCGACGGAGGTGAGCACACCCTCGTCGAAGCACTTCACAGTCTCCAGCGCCTCGGCGAAGAGCATGCGCTCCTTCATGTCCTCGAGCGGAATCTCCACCGAGCCCGAGTTGAAGGTCTCGCGGACGCCCGGCCAGATCAGGCCGCGCTTGCCGTCGGCGTAGTCGTAGAAGCCCGCGCCGTCCTTCTTCGAAGTGCGGCCCAGCTCCACCATCTTGTCGATGACGGCGTAGGAACCGTGCGACGGGATCTCGATGCCCGAGGCCTTGGCACCGGCCTCGGTCTCCTTGCGGATCTTCTGCATCAGGGTCAGCGTCAGCTCGTCGGACAGCTGCAGCGGCGCGGCCGGGTAGCCGGCCTGGCTGCCCGCCTGCTCGATGAACGCCGGCTCCACACCCTCGCCGACGGCCGCGATGGCCTCGTTGATGAAGGTGCCGATGACGCGGCTGGTGAAGAAGCCGCGGCTGTCGTTCACGACGATCGGGGTCTTCTTGATCTGCAGGGTGTAGTCGACGACCTTGGCGAGCACCTCGTCCTTGGTCTTCTCACCGCAGATGATCTCCACCAGCGGCATCTTGTCGACCGGCGAGAAGAAGTGGATCCCGATGAAGTCCTCGGAGCGCTTGACGCCCTCGGCGAGGATGGTGATCGGCAGGGTCGACGTGTTCGAACCCAGCACGGCGTTCGGCTCGACGATGTCCTCGATCTCCTGGAAGACCTTGTTCTTCACCTCGACGGACTCGAACGCGGCCTCGATCACCAAGTCGACGCCCTTGAAGTCCTGCGGGTCGACGGTCGGGTGGATCCGGTCGAGCAGAGCCTTGCTCTTCTCTTCGGTGGTCTTGCCACGCGAGAGAGCCTTCTCCTCGAGCTTGACCGAGTAGTCCTTGCCCCGGTTGGCGGCGTCGATGTCGATGTCCTTGAGGACCACGTCGATACCGGCCTTGGCCGAGACGTAAGCGATCGCGGCGCCCATCATGCCGGCGCCGATCACACCCACCTTCTTGGCCTGCCACTTGTCGAAGCCGTCCGGACGCGAGCCGCCGCCGTTGATGTGCTGCAGATCGAAGAAGAAGGCCTTGATCATGTTCTGCGCCACCTGTCCGGTGACCAGCGACACGAAGTAGCGGGTCTCGATCAGATCCGCGGTGTCGACGTCGACGTAGGCGCCCTCGATGGCCGCGGCCAGGATGGCGCGCGGCGCCGGCATGTTGGTGCCCTTGATCTGCTTGCGCAGGAGCGCCGGGAACGCCGGGAGGTTGGCCGCGACGGCCGGGTTGGTCGGCGCGCCGCCCGGGATCTTGTAGCCCTTGACGTCGAACGGCTGCTGAGCCTCGGGGTTGTCCTTGATCCAGGCCTTGGCCGCCGGAATCAGGGCGTCGACGCTGTCGACCACCTCGTTGACCAGGCCCAGGTCCTTGGCCTTGGCCGGACGCAGACGCGGACCCTGCAGCAGCACGCCCATCAGGGCCTGCTGCATGCCGAGGAGGCGCACGGTGCGGGTGACGCCGCCGCCGCCGGGGAGCAGGCCGAGGGTCACCTCGGGCAGGCCCACCTGGGCGCCCTTGACGTCCGCGGCGATGCGGTAGTGGCAGTGCAGCGCCAGCTCCAGGCCGCCGCCGAGCGCCGCGCCGTTGATGGCGGCGACGACCGGCTTGCCCAGAGTCTCCAGGCGACGCAGCACGGCCTTCATGCCGTTGGTGCGGTCGGTGATCGCCTTGGCGATCTCCTCTTTGGTCTCGGTGCGGTCGGCGGTCATGTCCTTGAGGTCGCCGCCGGCGAAGAAGGTCTTCTTCGCCGAGGTCAGCACCACGCCCGCGATGTCGTCCTTCTCGGCCTCGAGACGGTCGACGGTGGCGGCCAGCGAATCCATGAACAGCTGGTTCATCGTGTTCGCGCCCTGATTCGGGTCGTCCATGGTGAGGATGACGACGCCGTCGGCGCCGGACTCCCACGCGATCATGTTGTCACTCATGTGTTCAGTCGTTTCCTTAGTCTCTCTGGTCTTCAGACGCGCTCGATGATGGTCGCGACACCCATGCCGCCGCCGATGCACAGGGTCACCAGGCCGTAGCGGCCACCGGTGCGCTCGAGCTCATCGAGGCAGGTGCCCAGGATCATCGCGCCGGTGGCGCCCAGCGGGTGACCGAGGGCGATCGCGCCGCCGTTGACGTTCACCTTCTCGTGGGGGATGCCCAGATCCTTCTCCCACTTCATGACGACCGAGGCGAAGGCCTCGTTCAGCTCGAAGACGTCGATGTCGTCGACGGTCAGTCCGGCCTTCTCCAGCACCTTCTCGGTGGCAGGGGTGGGACCGGTGAGCATGATGGCGGGCTCCGAGCCGACCTCGGCGTAGGCGACGATGCGCCCGCGCGGGGTCAGGCCGTTGCGCTTGCCGGCCTCTTCCGAACCGATCAGCACCAGGCCGGCGCCGTCGACGATGCCGGAGCTGTTGCCACCGGTGTGAACGTGCTCCACCTTCTCGACGCTCGGGTACTTCTGCATGATGACGTCGTCGAAGCCGGCCATGTCGGCCAGCGCCTGGAAGGCGGGCTTCAGCTTGCCGAGGCTCTCGGCGGTGGTGCCCGGACGCATGTGCTCGTCCTGCTCCAGGAGGGTCACACCGTTGATGTCCTTGACAGGGATCACGGAGTTCTTGAAGCGGCCGGCCTTCCATGCCTCGTCGGCACGGCGCTGGGACTCAGCGGCGAAGGCGTCGACGTCCTCGCGGGAGAAGCCCTCCATGGTGGCGATCAGGTCGGCACCGATGCCCTGCGGGGCGATGTAGTTGTCGTAGGCCGTGGCGGGGTCCATGAAGAGGGCACCGCCGTCGCTGCCCATCGGCACGCGCGACATCGACTCGACGCCGCCGGCCAGGACCAGGTCGTCGAAGCCCGAGGCCACCTTGGCACCGGCCAGGTTGCAGGCCTCCAGGCCCGAGGCGCAGAACCGGTTGATCTGGGTGCCGGGAACGCTCTGGCCCAGCCCCGAGGTCAGCGCCGCGGTACGGGCGATGACCGCACCCTGTTCGCCGACCGGCGAGACCACGCCGAGGACGACGTCGTCGATGGCCTTCGGGTCGAGGTCGGGGTGCCGCTCCAGGAGGGCGTCGATCAGACCGGAGATCAGGTCGATCGGCTTGACGCTGTGCAGCGCACCGCCGCGCTGCTTGCCACGAGGCGTACGCACCGCGTCGTAGATGAATGCTTGGTCAGGCACAAGTGTTCCTTTCACACGAACCTAGATGGTTACCCAGTGAGGCTAACGCGGATTAACGCATTTGGCTATACCCACAGGTGGATCCGTAGGAATCCGTTCCTTCATCAGCTATGGTCGGTTCACAATGCCGTCCCCCAGAAGCCCTCGCCGCGATCGCGCGGAGGATCGTCGCCGCCAGCTGTCCGCCGCGGCCGCGTTCCTCTTCGCCGACCGCGGCTACCCGCATGTCGCGGTCTCCGACATCGCCGCACGCGCCGGAGTCAGCACTCCGACGGTGTACCGGTACTTCGCCGACAAGCAGGCGCTGCTCTTCGCGGCCACTCAGTCCGGGGTCGACACCTTCGAATCGCACACGCGCGAGGCCCTGCGTCGCGAAGAGCAGCGCGATCACCCCGACTCCGCCCAGGCGGTGGTGACGGCGGCGACCGCGCTCAGCGCCACCGACCCCGGCGCCACCTCGCTGTGGCGCTGGTCCGGCCAGCATCTGTCCGACGAACAGAACCGCGAGGTGGTGCGCCGCACGCGCAGTGTGCTGCGGCGCTGGGCGGCGGCCATCGCCGAGAGTCGTCCCGACCTGTCCGAGCGCGAATCGATGTATCTGGCCGGCGCCGTGCTGTCGGTGGCCGGCAGCGTGATCGGCCGCCTCTCGCGGACCGACCGTCAGCTCGCGGAATCGACTGTGGAGCAACTGGTCTGGCGACTGTTCACGTTGCGTCCGGCGCTCGCACCGCCGCTCCCGGAGCCGATGGCGACGCCCGCCGCGGGCGACGGTCGGCGCGACGAGATCCTCGACGCGGCAGCCCAGCTGTTCGCCGACCGCGGCTATCCGGGAACCGGCATGGACGACATCGGTGCGGCCGTCGGGATCACCGGCCCCAGCGTCTACAAGCATTTCCCGTCCAAGGACGCGATCCTGGTGGCGATCGGCCGGCGCAGTGCGCTGCGCCTGGAGGCCGGTGCGATGGCCGCCGCCCTCGTCACCTCCGACCCCGCCGAGCTCCTCGATCTGCTGGTGGACTCCTATGTCCGGGCCATCACCGCTTCTCCCGACCTTCTCGTCGCTCTGACCAGCGGTTACGCCCTGGCCGAGCAGCCTCAGGCAGCCGACCTGCTGGCCAGCCAGCGGCAGTACGTCGCCCGCTGGATCGAACTGCTGAAAGCGGCCCGCCCGGAGCTTCCGCCGCCGGTCGCGACACTCACCGTGCACGCGGCACTGGCCGTGGTGAACGACGCCGTGCGGATGCCGCGCAGCACTCCACGGCCCGAGTTCGCCTCCCGCATGGCCTATCTCGTGAAAGGTTTACTTCATGAGTGACGACGATCCGCCTACCGCCGGCCCGTCCATCGACTACACGCGCGATCAGATCGTGCAGCGACTGCGGGTGGATCCGGAATTCGCGACTCGCCTCTGGTCGGCGTTCGGCTTCGCCCACGATCCCGACACCCACGAGCCTGACCGCGACACCGCTGCGGATCCCGGCGAGCCCGACTTCGCGTTCACCGAACGGGATGTAGCGGCACTGGCCGTCTTCGTCGGCAAGGATCGCGAGATGGATCCGGCCGCCCAGTTGGCCGCGGCCCGGTCCATCGGCCAGGCCACCGCCCGCCTGGCCGAATGGGAGGCCGAACAGATCCGGACCCTGGCCGCCGATCCCCGCGTCGAGATGAGCACCGAGCAACTGACCGACGCGGTGGCCCAGATCCACAACTTCATCTGGCGGCGCCACCTGCAGGGCTTCCTCGAACGCGGTTCGGTGGCCGACACCGGTTCCGGTGAGCACGGCGACGTGATCATCGGTTTCGCCGATATCGTCGGTTACACCTCGCTGTCGCGCCGGCTGCAGCTCGGTGAGCTCGAAACACTGCTCGAAGCCTTCGAATCCGCGGCCCACCGGATCATCACCTCGGGCTCGGGACAGGTGATCAAGTCCATCGGCGACGCGGTGATGTTCACCGCGCCGACCCCGTCGGCGGCCGCCGAGATCGCACTGGAACTGCACGCCCTCACCTCCGACGGGCAACTTCCCACCCTCCGGATCGGTATGGCCGCCGGTCCCGCGCTGATCCGGATGGGTGACGTCTTCGGCGAACCGGTGAACATCGCCGCCCGGCTGGCCAGTGCGGCTCGGGCCGGAACCACCCTGGTCGACCAGACCCTGGCCGACGCCCTGGCCGAGGATCCGGCGATCCACCTCAACCACCTCAGCTCGCTGTCGGTCCGCGGCTATCGCAGGCTCAAGGCGCACGCCCTCACCCGCGGCCGGCAGGCCGTCGGCGATCCGGACGGCACCGGACCGGCTCCCGAATCCGAGGAGAAGCGGCATCGCAAGCGGGAGAAGAAGGCGCGGCGCAAGGGTGCCAAGGAGTTCACCAAGAAGCTCGAATCCGACGAGTCCCGGTGATTCACGACGGAGGAAAACCGATAGCCGGGTGTCGTACGTTCGGTCTACCCTGATCGGGTGAATGACGAACCAGCCGCGGTAGAAGCGATCGACCTGGTGAAGCGCTTCGGCGACTTCACCGCCGTGGACGGGGTGAGTTTCTCGGTCCCGGCAGGGACCGTACTCGGCATGCTCGGTCCGAACGGAGCAGGTAAAACCACCACCGTCCGCATGATGACCACCCTGTCCCAGCCGACCTCCGGCACCGCCCGGATCAACGGTTTCGACGTGCGCGAGCAGCCCGGGCAGGTCCGGCGCAGCATGGGCCTGACCGGGCAGGCCGCCACCGTCGACGAACTCCTGACCGGTCGCGAGAATCTCGCGATGATCGGCGGCCTGTACGGGATCGGCCGCAGAGAACTGCGCGCACGCAGCGACGAGTTGCTCGAGCAGTTCTCCCTCACCGAGGCCGGCGACAAAGTGGTGCGTGACTATTCGGGCGGCATGCGCAGACGCATCGACCTGGCCGTGAGCCTGATCAGCGCGCCGCCGGTGCTGTTCCTGGACGAACCCACCACCGGCCTGGATCCGCACAGCCGAAACGAGTTGTGGGACGTGCTCCGCGGGCTCGTCGCCCGGGGCACCACCCTGGTCCTGACCACGCAGTACCTGGAGGAGGCCGACCAGCTGGCCGACCGTATCGTCGTCGTCGATCAGGGTCGGATCATCGCCGACGGCACCCCGCTGGCCCTCAAGGACCAGGCCGGCTCGGCCAGCGTCGTCGCGACCCTCACCCACGCCGCTGACCTGGCCACCGCCCATGCGCTGATCGCCCCGATCGCGGGCGGGCTCAGCGGCTCGGGGAGCGCCGAGGTCTTCCTCGACGAGGCCGGCCGGTCGCTGACCCTTCCCGCGGGTGGCCTGGCCGACCTGACCACAGTGGCCCAGCTGCTGGACGAATCCGGCATCGCCGTCGACGACCTGAGCCTCTCACGCCCCAGCCTCGACGACGTCTTCCTCTCCCTGACCGGCCACCGCACCGCCCCCGACGAACCCACCGAGGACGAGACATGACCGCCCCAGCCACCGCCACCGTCGCCGCCGACAACCCCGCGCCGGTCGCCTTCTCCCCGCCCAGCCTGTGGCGGCAGACGGCGATCATGGTGAAGCGCAGCCTGATCCATACCCGCCGCATGCCCGAGATGCTCGCCGACGTCACGGTGCAGCCGATCATGTTCGTGGTGCTGTTCGCCTTCGTCTTCGGCCCGGCGATCCCGGTGGCCGGCGAGACCAGCTACAAGGAGTACCTGCTCCCCGGCATCATGGGCCAGACGATCGCGTTCACGGCCTTCATCGTCGCCACCGGTATCACCGCCGACGTGGACAAGGGCATCGTCGATCGCTTCCGCTCGTTGCCGATCTCCCGGATCTCGTATCTGTTCGGCCGCTCGATCGCCTCGGTGCTGCACTCGATGATCGGCATCGTGGTGATGGCGCTGACCGGTCTGGCGATCGGCTGGCGGATCCACACCTCGGTGGCCGAGGGAATCGCCGGCTTCGCCCTGCTCGTCCTTTTCGGGTTCGCGCTGATCTGGTTCGGCGTGCTGATCGGATCGCTGCTGCGCTCGGTGGAGGCGGTCAACGGCGTCATGTTCACGACCATCTTCCCGCTGACCTTCCTGTCCAACGCCTTCGTTCCGACCGCCCCGATGGCACCGTGGCTGCGAGCGATCGCCGAGTGGAATCCGATCTCGTCGCTCGTCCAGGCGCTGCGCGTGCTGTGGGGCAACGGACCGGCCGCCGGTCCGGACTCCGCCCTGCCGCTACAGCATCCGGTGATCGCGACGGTGCTCTGGTCGGTGGGCCTGACCCTGGTCCTCGCACCCTTCGCGCTGCGCGCCTATCACCGTCGCACCGCGGACTGAGTCTTCCAGGACACGATCGGAGCGCTCAGGTCAGCCGACGGCGACGGCGGACTCCCGGACCGGCGAGGTCTGCTCCACCTCGCCGGGCGAGCGGGGAACCATTGTGGTGGCCGCGGCGCCCAGCAGCGCGATGACTCCGAACAGATAGAAGGCCGCGTTCGCCGAGACGCCCGCCCCGATGAGCAGGCCGCCGAACAGCGGGCCGACGATACCGCCGAGCCGACCGAAGCCGGCACACCAAGCGACGCCGGCGCCGCGGGCTCGGGTCGGGTAGTAGTTCGCCACGTAGCCGTAGATCAGTACCTGAGTGCCGATGGTGCCCACGCCGGCGACGGCCACCGCCGCGAGAAGCACTCCCACCGGGAGCCCCAGGGTGAGACCGATCATCGCCACCGCCGCCAGGCAGAACGAGGTCGCCACCACGCGCTGCGGGCCGCGCCGGTCCGCCAGTCGCGCCGCGATCAGCCCGCCGACGATCGCACCGCCGTTGAGGACCAGTAAGAACGCGATGGATCCCTTGGCGTCGAACCCGGCCGACTTCATGATCTGGGGCAGCCAGGTGTTGAGTCCGTAGGTGAGCAGCAAGCCGGCGAAGCTCATCGCGCCCAACAGGAGCGTCGGCGCCAGCAGCGGGCGACGGGCGAGAGCACCGAATCCGATGTGGGAGGACTGCGGCGCGGTGGGGGCTGCCGGAGCGGTGTCGACGTCGATGCCGACGCGGGCTCCGACCTCACGAGCCTCCGCGAGCCGCCCGCGGCTGGCCAGCCAGCGCGGAGACTCCGGCATCTTCACCACGGCCAGCGGGAGCAACGTGATCAGCGGCAGCGCTCCGATCCAGAACAAGCCGCGCCATCCGACGGCGGACTCCAGCCCGATCGCCGCCAGCGCGGCCAGTACACCGCCGGCCGGGATACCGCTGTAGACGATCGCGTTGAAGACGTTGCGTCGCCCTTCCGGGGCGAACTCGGCGATCATCGCACCCACGGTGGCGACCACGCCCCCGATCCCGATGCCGGTCAGGCAACGAAGTACGCCGAAGACCGCGACGTTGGGTGCCAGCGCGGTGGCGCCCATGCCGACCGAGAACCAGACGATGCTGGACAGCATCATGGTGCGGCGGCCGAGGCGATCTCCCAGGCCGCCGGCGAGGAAGGCACCGATCATCATGCCGACGAGCGCATACGACCCCAGCGCCCCCGCTGTGCCCGCGCTCATCGGACCGAGTTGGGACGGGTCGTCGAGCAGCGTGGGGAGGACGGCACCGTAGACCACGAGGTCGTAGCCGTCGAAGACGACGGCCACCGTGGCGAGGGCGACGACCCACAGGACGTTGCGGGGTATCGGCGCCGCGGTCGGGGCTGGGCTGGTGTTCATGGGACTGCCTCTCAAAGGTCGGGTACCGACAACCTTTGTGAATCAGGCCATAGAGAACACTGGGGCCTTGCCTAGTCCTGACCCCGGCCCGGATTGATAACCGGCGGCACCGGATCGAACGCGCCCGTGCATGACCGCTGGTCGCGGCCCGGCTACGCGGTGTGACTGAGGGCTTCGAGCGGATCGGCGTAGATCGCATCCAGGGCGACGGCGCCGGCGGCCTTCTGCTGCACGGTGATCGCCGACCGGGCGACGCGCACGTCGCGGTTGGTGATCACCGACGTGGCGCGCAAGGCCTTGGACACCACCGGCAGGGCCTCCGGATAGTCGGTGAACGCCTGCCCGCCCAGGATCACGTGGTCCGGGTTGAAGATGTCCGAGATCAGTGCGACGGTGCGGCCGAGGATCTCGGCACGCTCGGCCAGGATGTCGTGCGCGACGGTGTCGCCGGTGCGCGCCGCATGCCGAAGACCTTCCAGGGTGTCCACGTCGAGACCGGCGGCTGCCGCGGCCCGCAGGACACCCGAGTCGCCGATGGCCTCCTCGAGCCTGCCGGTCTTGTCCGGGTCCAGCAGCCGGGTCTCGCCGGTCGGGAAGTGCCCGATGGTGGGCGGACCGGCCGCCGGGGTGTGCACGGTGCCGTCGACGCTGAACGCGATGCCGGCCATTTCGCGGGCGTAGAAGTACAGGAAGTTCTGGCTCGACTCGGCCGGGTTCACCACGAGTTCGGCGGCGGCCATGGCCTCGACGTGCGAGGCCACCGAGACCGGCAGTCCCAGCGACTGGGCGATCAGCTCGCCGACCCGCACCCCGGACCAGCCCAGACGCGGATGGTCGACGACGCCGGAGCCGGACACCCGGCCGCCGATGGCTACCCCGCCCCACAGCAGGCGCTTGCCCACCCAGCGGTCGGCGAACCGGCGGGCGCTGGTCCCGATGGCGGTGATCACCTGGTCGGGCGTGGCGGCCTGCGGCGTCGGGATGTTGATCGCGCCGACGACGCGGTGCTGCAGGTCGTGCGTGGTGATCGCGGTGGTCCGGTAGCCGATGTGGATGCCGACCGTGAGGAACTCTCCGGTGTTGATCTCGAAGGGCACTCGCGGGCGGCCGACCGCGCCGGGCGGGGTCAGATCGGCGCGCTCACGGATCAGTCCCGCCTTGAGCAGCGCGCTGACCTGGCGGTTGACGGTGGAGATCGACAGTCCGGTGAGGGCTGCGGTGTCGTCGCGGAAGACCGGCCCGGAGACGCGGGCGGTCCGCAGCACCAGGGCCGCGGCCTTGGTGGACAGCTGCAGGCTGGCGACGCCCGAGTGTGGGGTACTCACGCGGACCGCCGGGCGTGCGGGTGCCGACGTCGCGCGCCGAACCTTGACGGTCTTCGCTCTCTGAGCAATCTTCGCTCCCTGAGCAGCAGTTCTCGTTCCCTGAGCAGGTCCGGGCGCGATGACACTTTTTTCGAGTGTGGAAGTCATTTTGTGTTGTCCTAGGGGTGCCGAGTGCGCGGCCGAGGGACGGCACAGCGCAGCGTTGATCGAATGCCCGCGAGCGGGCCGGGGCTGGGTTCAGCGCATTCGGCAACAACACAGGACACGAGCCAGCGGCAGGCGGCACCCCAGAGCGGTGGTCATATAGGTGACCTCCGGGATGGCATACGGCTGACCGGTCATAGCGCTCAAGCTAGCAAGCTTGTGCGCGGTCGGCAACATCGGGTGGCCGGCCGCCCGCTGGTCAGCGGAATGTCGCGAGACCGACATCGGTGGCGGCGAGGTGGCCGTGCTCATTGGTCGAGACCACGGTGATGCCGCGGCGCCCGACGATCAGCTTGGTGATCGAGGCGTTCACCATGGCCCGCGCCAGCGCCGGCCAGGACTCGGCCGGGACGCCCCACAGGCGGGCGACGAGCGCGGTGATGGTGCCGGCAGAGGAGACGACGAGCACCGTCTGGCCCGACCCGGCCAGTTCCACCGCCCGATCGGCGGCTGCGCCGGTGCGCGCGACGTACTCGGCGTAGGACTCCACCGAATCCGCCGCACCGGCCGTCCAGCGCAGCAGTGCGGCGTCGAGCACCTGCTGATAGCCGGCCGGAGTGTCGTACAAGTCCGGCGACGGCCCGCCGGGCAGCGCCGGGATCACGTATTCGTCCCATCCTGGATCGACGGCTGAGGCGGGCAGTCCGGCGGGGTGCACCTCGCCGAAGGCGGCCAGGACACCGTCCAGAGTCGCGCGCTGCCGGGGCAGGTCACCGCTGACGGCGGCGGTGAACTCGGGCACCTGCCGCGCCAGTTCGAGCCCGGTGTGCCGCGCCTGGGCGAAGCCGAGATCGGTCAGTCCGGGAGCATCGGGGGCCGCCGGTTCGGACGAGTAGGCGTGCATCGGCGCCTGACCGTGGCGCACCAGATAGAGGACACCCACGGCTCAGGCCCGATGCAGGTTGGTGCCGGGCCGGCTCAGCACTGCCTGCGGCAGCACCGCGTAGCGGCCGAGTTCGGTCACCGCGAAGGCGATCGCGGCGACGTCTGCGCCGGTGATCATCTCGCCGGCCGGGATCGCACCGTCGCCCTTGGTCCACTCGGACATATCGGTGTCGACGAAGCCCGGGCATATCGCTGTCGCGGCCACGCCGTTGACGGACTCCTCGAGGTTGAAGGTCTCGCACATCGAGATCAGCGCCGCCTTGGTGGCGCCGTAGGCCGTCATGGTCGGCTCGGGGTAGACGCCGGTGATCGACGACAGCGCGATCACCTTCGCCGCACCGTCCTCGCCGGCGGTGGCCCGCAGGGTCGGCAGCAGCCCCTGCATCAGCAGGAACGGAGCGCGGACGTTCACCTGATAGAGCTTGTCGAAACGACGGACCGGGAAGTCGGCGACAGCGCCCAGCGTGCCCATGCCGGCGTTGACCACCAGCGCATCGCACCGGCCGTACGCCGCGACGTGGGCGTCGGTCAGGGCGGCGATCGCGGTCTCGTCGGTCATGTCGGCGGGGACCGCCTCGACGCGGACACCCAGCGCGCGCAACTCGGCGGCCTTGGCGGCGAGCGCCTCCTCCCCGCGCGCGCTGATCGTCAGGTCCCAGCCCGCGTCGGCCAGGCGCTCGGCGATGGCCGCGCCGATGCCGCGCGAGCCGCCGGTGATCAGTGCTGCTTTCGGTGTGCTCATTTCAGTGCTTTCAGTCCGTCGGCGATGAACGAGGCGGTGGCCTCGGCGGCACGCTCGGCACCGGAGGCCCCGGAGGAGCCGCCCTGCAGAGCGCGGTGGGTGATGCCCTCGGCGATCACCGCGAGTTTGAAGTCGGCCAGGCCCAGGTAGAAGCCCCAGTCGCCCAGGTCCACCCCGGCCACCTCGGCGTAGCGCTGCGCCATCGCTTCGCCGTCCGGGTAACGATCGCTGGTCCAGGCGGCATCGAAGCCCAGCACGCGGGAGAACACCGGCTCCCGGTAGACGGTCATCAGGGCCACATCGGTGAGCGGGTCGCCCAGCGCAGACAGTTCCCAGTCGACGACGGCGGCGATGCGCGCCGGGTCGTCGGCGGCGATGATGGTGTTGTCGACGCGGTAGTCGCCGTGCACGATCGTCGATCGCGCGGACTCGGGGACCCGCTCGGCCAGGGCGGCGGCGAGACGCTCGACGTCGGGCAACTCGCGCGTCTTCACGTGACCCCACTGCCGGGTCCACAACTTCACCTGCCGGGCCGCGAAGCCCTCCGGGCGACCGAAGTCGGCGAGCCCGACCGCCTTGTAGTCGACGGCGTGCAGGTCGGCGAGCGTGCGGACCATGGCGTCGAAGTTCGCCCCCACCTCGGCGTCCGACCAGGATGCGAGGTCGTCGGTGGACCGGATCACCTGACCGTCGACGAACTCCACCACGGTGCAGGGCGCGCCGATCACGTCACCGGTGCGGTCGAGCGCCACCGGCGTTGCCACCGGAACGTCGGTGTCCACCAGCGCGGAGGTGACGGCCCATTCGCGTTCCATGTCGTGCGCGGACGGCGTGAGACCGGCCATCGGCGGCCGGCGCGCCACCCAGCGATGCACGTCGTCGTTCACGGCGAACGTCAGATTGGAGCGTCCACCGCTGATCAGGTCGATGTGCAACTCGCCTGTCACCTCGACGCCGTTGTCCGACAACAGCTTCCGCACATCGTCGGCGCGAAGTCCCAGATGATCAGCCATGCCGGACTCCCGCTTCCTTCTGCTTGCGGGCGCGGCCGACGGCCCGCTTGGCCAGCGCCCAGCGGTGCACTTCCGAGGGGCCGTCGTAGATCCGGAAGGGCCGCACCTCGTTCGCCAGGCGGGCGAGCGGAAGATCCTCGGAGACGCCGAGTCCGCCGCACATCTGGATGCAGCGATCCAGGATCCGGGAGAACGCCTCGGCCCCGAAGGTCTTGGCGATCGACGTGGAGTCCGAGGCGTGCTCGCCGCGGTCGAGTTCGTAGCAGGCGCGGGTCAGCAGCGCGCGGCTCGCGGCGAGGTCGATCTCGTTGTCGGCCACCATCTGCTGGATCATGCCGAGGTCGCCGAGCTTGCCGCCGAAGCCCTCGCGGGTGCTGACGTAGTCCAGCGCGATGTCGTGCGCGCGCTCGGCGATGCCCATCCAGCGCATGACGTGGGTCATTCGCGCCGGACCGAGCCGCACCTGGGCGTAGCGGTAGCCCTCGTCCACCTCACCCAGCACGTCCTCGTCGGGTACGAACACATCGGTGAAGGTCACCTCGCAGTGCCCGCCGAGCATCCCGCGGTCGTAGGTGCGGACGTGCCGGTCGACGCTGATCCCCTCGGTGTCGCCGGGGGCCAGGAACATGGTGGCACCGCCGCGGTCGCCCGGCTCGCCCTTGGTGCGCGCCATGATGATCCACATCCCGGCGCCGTCGGCGCCGGTGATGAACCGCTTGACGCCGTTGATCCTCCAGCCGCCGGGGGCGCGGACCGCATGGGTCCGCAGGGCGTTCGGGTCGGCACCGGCGCCCGGCGCCGGTTCCGTCATGGCGAAGGCGCTGCGGATCTCGCCCTTGGCGAGAGGCTCGAGGTAGCGGTCCTTCTGCTCGGGGCTCGCGACGTGGGCGAGCATGTGCACGTTGCCCTCGTCCGGCGCACCCAGGTGCAGGGCCACCGGCCCGAAGGTGGAGCGGCCGGCCGCGGTGAACACCGGAGAACGATCTGACATGTCGAGCCCCAGGCCACCGAACTCGATCGGCGCGTGGGGCGCGAAGATCCCCAGCTCCTTGGCCTGAGCGTTCAGCGAACGCCGCAGATCGTCACCGCCGGCCGCCTCGATGTCGCCGGCGAATTCGTTCTCCAGCGGCAACACCACGTCGTCGATGAAGGCCCGGGTCCGGTCGACCAGGTCGAGGACCTCCGGGTTGTAGGACAGATCGACAGCCATCTCACTCACTCCCTACCGAACGCTCGCTCGGTGGATCTACCGTGGCATCGCGCGTCTGGTTCGTCAAGCCGGCGGCGTGTACCCGACCAGTTCGCGGGCGAACGCGAGGTTCCGGGCGATCAGCTCGTCCGGCCCCAGCGGGCCGTCCGGCCGGTACCAGGTGGAGACGCCCACGCACATCGTGGTCAGCGCGCGCGCCGCGTCCTTCGGGTACGGAGTGGTGAACACCCCGGCCGCGACCCCGGCGTCCACCGCCTCGTCGACCAGCCGCTGCTGCGCATCCCGATGTCCGACGTACACGGCGCGATAGTCCCCGTCCATGCTGCGGATCTCGGTGGACCCGACGAAGGCCTGCTCTCGGCGGTACATGTGGAACCGCAGCAGCGACTCGACGAGCGCCTCGAAGCGCGCCAGCGGATCGTCGCCGGCCTCGGCCAGGGCCGCCGCGCTCCGGTCGAGCAACTCCGACATCGTCAGCTCCGAAAGACCTTGGAGCAGCGACTGCTTCGACGGATAGTGGTGATACAACCCGGGGACCGACAGTCCCGCGCGTGCCGCGATCTCGCGGACGGTGGTGCCGTGATACCCGTGCTCGGCGAAGGCTTCCAGAGCGGCAGCGAGCGGAGCGGGCAGCTCCGGCGGTCCGTAATCACGCCAGGTGGTCATGCCCCGACACTAATCGCCACCCGGGACCACGCCCGCGAGGCCGTCCGGCAGCAACATCCGGACACAGACCTCGATCAGTTGCTCACGGTCGAGATCGACGGCGCCCTCGGTCCACGAAGCCAGAACTCGACTCAGCCCTCCGACCTGGAAGTATGCCGCCGCCGTGGTCTCCGGACCCCGGGGGACGCCGATCGCCTGGACAGCCGAATCGGTGGTCAGCTGAACGAACAACCGGGTGGACTCGCCACGCTTGGCGGCCACCACCGGACTACGCAGGGTGTCGGTGAACAGCAGTCGCCCCTTGCGCCGGTCGGTGTCGATCACCCCGACGACGGCGCGCACGGCCTGCGCCACCTTCTCGCGACTGTCCCCGCCGGCGGCGAATGCCGCGAGCGCCTCCTCGGCGATCTCGGCGATCACCCCGTCGTAGGTGGCCGCGACCAGTTCGTCGACCCCGGCGAAGCTCTCGTAGAAGTAGCGCGGAGTCAGGCCGGCGTGCGCACAGATTCCCCGCACGGTCACCGCGCCGGCCTCCTCGCGCGCCAGCAGGTCCAGAGCCGCGTCGATCAGGGTGGCGCGCCGGCGCGCGACCCTGGTGTCCCCGGCCTCTCCACCATAGGAGCGCAGGGACGGTTCCGGACGAAACGAACTCACCCCCTCATCTTGACACCTGGAGTCCACGGGAGTTGAATCAAACGCAATAAGTGGTAACATGTGTTATCAGATGAAGGGAGCGGCCATGACCGCAGATGCCGTCAGCCCCAGCCAGGCGCACAGCCTCGCCCGGGACGCCGAGACCATGCCGCGCTCGACGCGTGACGAACTCGACCGTGTCCAGATCGACGACCTGGACATGCTGGGCCTCGCGGTCCTCGCCGGGCCGGCGAACGTCATCATGCAGCTGGCCCTGCCCGCCGTGGGCTACGGCGTCTACGAATCGAAAGTGGACTCGGGCAATCTGTTCAAGCGCCCGACCAAGCGGACCCGCACCACGCTGACCTACCTGGCCGTCGCCGCGATGGGCTCACCGGATATCCGCAAGGCCTACCGCCAGGCGGTCAACAAGTCGCACGCCTACGTCCGTTCCGACGCCGACAGTCCGGTCAAGTACAACGCCTTCGACCCGAAGTTGCAGCTGTGGGTGGCCGCCTGCCTGTACCGCGGCTGGGAAGACATGCAGCGGATTTACGGCGATCCGGCCAAGATCACCGAAGAGGCCTACCAGCAGGGCGCCGTCATGGGCACCACCCTGCAGATGCCGCGCGACCTGTGGCCGGCCACCCGCGCCGATTTCGAGGCGTACTGGCAACAGACCGTCGACGAGCTCGAGATCGACGACACCATTCGCGAACATCTGATGAAGATCGTGCGGATGGACTTCACCTACCCCGCGCTGCGCCTGCTCTTCGGCCGGTACTCGGAGACCATGACCATCGGCTTCCTGCCCGAGGAGTTCCGCAAGAAGATGCGCATCGAGCAGACACCGATGCAACGGCGGATCTTCAACGCGCACAACGCCGTGGCCCGCCAGGTGATCCGGTTCATGCCCAAGCCGCTCCGTGAGTTCCCGTTCAACGTGATGCTCGTCGACCTGGAGTGGCGCCGCCGCACCGGCCGCCCCCTCGTCTGAGGGCGGTCAGCGGAGGTCTTTGAGCGCCGAGCGATCCAGGCCGGCGACGTCGGTGTGACCGGTCAGGCCCAGGGTGAGGTCGAGTTCGGCGATGATGTTGGCGACCGCGTCGCGGGCGCCGTCGGCACCGTTGAGCGCGAGCCCGTACATGTGCGGCCGCCCGATGCAGACGGCGTCCGCCCCGAGTGCCAGAGCTTTGAAAACGTCTGCGCCCGTGTAGAAGCCGGAGTCGGCGAGGATCGTGGTCCGGTCGCCCACCGCGTCGGCGATGTCGACCAGTGCGTCGGTCGAGGAGATCGATCCGTCGACCTGCCGGCCGCCGTGATTGGAGACGACGATCCCGTCCACGCCGAGGTCGACTGCCTGCCGCGCATCGTCGGGATGCAGGACGCCCTTGAGCACGATCGGCAAAGAGGTCCGCTCCCGCAGGGAGGCGATGTCGTCCCAGTTGAGCGACGGTCGGGAGTAGATGTCCAGGAAGGTCTGCACCGCCGCCCGCGGCTCCGGTGCTGCCAGGCGCTTCATCAGCGACGACTGCGGGTTCTTCCACAGGTCGCCGGGCACGTTGCGCGCGATGGAGAACAGCGTTCTGATGGCGCCGAGCGAGATCTCCGGCTTCTCGCCCGTCGCCTCCCGCAGACGCTCGCCCACGATCTCCCAGAACGACGGATCCGACGTGTACTGGTCGATGCCCTCCCCGCGGGCGAACGGCAGCGAGCCGAGGTTCAGATCCTGCGGGCGCCAGCCCAGCATGGTGGTGTCGAGCGTGACGGCCAGCGCCGCCGCTCCCATCTTCTCCGCGCGCGTGATCAGGCTCTCCACCAGGCGGTCGTCGGTGGACCAGTAGAGCTGGAACCAGCGAGGCGCCCCGGGCGAGGTCGCGTCCATCGCGGCGGCGACGTCTTCCATCGGGGCGCACCCCTGATTGGAGAAGATGTACGGCACACCGAGTTCGGCGGCCGCGCGCCCGATGTGCACATCGGCATCCGGATACGCCAGTGCGCCGGCACCCACCGGCGCGAAGAGCACGGGAGCGGGGAGCTTCTGGCCGAAGAGTTCGATCTCCAGGCTGCGACGGCTCACATCACGCAGTACCCGTGGAACGATCGCCCAGCGATCGAGTGCGGCACGGTTGGCAGCCATGGTGCGACCCTCACCCGCACCACCGGCGATGTACGCCCAGCCGCGGCGGTCCAGCTTGGCCCGGGCCCGGCGCTCCAGCTCCGCGAAATCTGCGGGGACCGTGGGCTTCCGGCCATGGATCCCGGCCGTGTAGACGTCGTTCTGCCGGGACCGCCCGAAGTTCACCGAGACCATCTGCGCGTCACTTCCCGCCCTCGTCGGCGTGGTCGTCGTCGCGCTGCAGATAGAAGTAGAAGTGCCGATCGCGCACCAGCGAGGTCTTGCCGTTCATGATGCCCATGAGCGTGTTCTCGTCGACCCGTTTGAAGTGGTCGATCACCGGCTGCCCGTCGTAGACCATGGAAGCCGTCACCTCACCGCGGAAGCCGACGGGCCAGAGGCTGGCCTCCCCCTTCCCGATCTCGGTGTTGGAGTACAGCTTTCCGTCCGCGTCACGACAGACCATCGGGGCGACGTCATACCAGCTGCGGAACCACTTGCCGTGCCAGCCGACCTTCTCCAGTTGCCCGTCCATCGGGTGTCCCGACGGCAGTTCTCCACCCCGCCAGTCGCCGAGGATCTCGTCCACGGTCACCACGGGCAGGGCGGCCCAGATGGCATCGAGTTCGGCAGGTTCGCTGATCTGCTGGGAGGCGACGCGCTCGAAGAAGCCGGCCACCGCCTCGCTGGACGTGATTGGGGTCATACAGCGAGCTTAAGCGGGCGGTCAGGAGAAGTACATCTCCTCGGTGACGTCGTACCGGCGCGCATCGATCGCGTCCAGGAAGGCGTTGTGCCGCACCTGCCACGGCGCCTGGTCGGCGGCTTTGGGCAGCCGATCGCCGGCGCGTTTGACGTAGCCGGAGTCGAGCTCGAAGAAGGCGTGCGCGGCCGGCTTGCGCCCCTCGAGGGTGGGGTAGGCGCGAGTGAAACCCTCACTGCGCATGTGCGCGATCAGGTCGGCCACCGCCTTGCTGGTCAGGTCGACCCGCAGGGTCCACGAGGCATTGGTGTATCCCACCGACCAGGCGAAGTTCGGCACATCGTTCAGCAGGTAGGCGCGGTACCCGTAGTGCTCACCGGGTTCGACGGCCCGGCCGTCCACCGAGAGTGCGATCCCGCCGAACGCGATCAGATCCAGTCCGGTCGCGGTGACCACGACGTCGGCTTCGAGTTCACGGCCCGAGCTCACCTCGATACCGGTCGGAGTGAACCGTGCGATGGTGTCGGTGACCACCTCCGCGCTGCCGTCGGCGATCGTCTTGTAGAAGTCGCCGTCGGGAATCACGCACAGGCGCTGATCCCACGGCGCGTAGGCGGGCTTGAAATGGGTGTCGACGTCGTACCCCTTGGGCAGGTAGTGCATCGCCAGCCGCCGGAAGAACTTGCGGGCGGCGTTCGGGAAGCGCCGACAGAACAGGAACAGACTCAGGGTGATGGTCGCGTTCCGGTATCGGATGAGGTCGTGCGCCAGTTGCTTCGGCAGAAAGCGCTGCGCCAGCCTGGTCATCGGGTCCGACCACGGCTGCGGGAACATGTACGTCGGCGACCGCTGCAGCATGGTGACGTGCCCGGCGTCCGGGGCCATCGCGGGTATCAGGGTCACCGCCGTCGCCCCGCTGCCGATCACCACCACCTTCTTGCCCGCGTAATCGAGGTCCTCGGGCCAGAACTGCGGATGCACGATGGTGCCGGAGAACTCGTCCTCGCCCGGGAAGTCGGGGCGGTACGCGGCGTCGTACCGGTAGTAGCCGGTGCACAAGTAGAGGAACCGGGTCGTGATGGTGCGCGGCTCTCCGTTCACCAGGAGATCGACCGTCCACAGATCGGTGTCGGTGTCGAAGTCGGCGGAGACCACTTCGGTGGAGAACCGGATGTGCGGATAGATGCCGAAGTCGCGGGCGGTGGACTCCAGGTAGTCCCGGATCTCGTCCCCCTCGGCCATGGTCCGGTCTCCGCGCCACGGGTTCCACGGGAAACTGAGCGTGAAGATGTCCGAGTCGCTCCGGACACCGGGATACCGGAACAGATCCCAGGTGCCGCCGATCTGCTCGCGGCGCTCCACCATCAGGTAGTTGAGTTCCGGGTTGCGCTCGCGCAGCCGGTAGGCCGCATCGATTCCGGACAGCCCCGCACCCACGATCAGAACATCAAAGGACTCGGATTCGTTGTGCACCATGGTCTCTGAGGAACCTCTCGTTGATCGACGTCGTGGCCGCCGGTGACGGTGTCAGGCGGATTTGGCTGTTCCACCGGATTTCTTGGCGGCCGTCTTCTTCGCCGCGGTCTTCTTCGCCGCAGTCTTCTTCGCTGCAGTCTTCTTCGCTGCCGTCTTCTTGGCGGGCGTCTTCTTCGCTGCTGTCTTCTTGGCGGGGGCCTTCTTTGCCGGGGCCTTCGCGGCGGCGGTCCCGGTGCCTGCCTCGTCGGCTTCGTCGGCAGCCGCCCGGTCCTTCACCGAGGCGCGCAGCGCCGCAAGCAGATCTGCGACGTCGTCGTCACTGGCCTCAGGCGCGGACTCCGGTTCGGGAAAGGCCTGTCCCCCCTCGGCTTTCGCCTCGATCAGCTTGCTCAGTTCGGTCTCGTAGACGTCCTCGTACTGGGACGGATCGAAATCGGTGGCCATGGTCTCGATCAGCGAGGAGGCCATCTCCAGTTCCTGCGGGCGGATCTGCACATCCTCGTCGAGGAAACCGAACTCGGGGGTGCGGACCTCATCGGGCCACAGCAGAGTCTGCAGGGTCATCACGCCGTCGATCACGCGCAACGCGGCCAGGCGGGTCCGGCTGCGCAGGGTGAACATCGCGATCGCGAGCCGGTCGGCGCTCTCCAGCGCTTGTGCCAGAAGGGTGTAGGCCTTGGGCGACTTCGATGCCGGCTCCAGGTAGTAGGCCTTGTCGAAGTAGATCGGATCCACCTGGTCGGCCGGGACGAACTCGAGGATCGAGATCTCCGGGCTCCGCGTGACCGGCAGTGTTGCCAGATCGTCTTTGGTAAGGATGACCGGCTTGCCCTCGTCGCTCTCGTAGGCGTTGGCGATCTTGCCGTACTCCACTTCGGTGTCGGTCCCCTCGCGCACGCGCCGATAGCGGATGCGGGTGCCGTCGCTGGCATCCACCTGATGCGAGGACCGATCGTGGCTCTGCGTCGCGGAGTAGACCTTGACCGGCACATTCACCAGGCCAAAGCTCAGATCACCCTTCCAGATCGAGCGCATGGGCCCATTGTGCCAAAGAACACACTCCCTGCGGAGACCGGAGCCCACACCCGGGCGCGCGGGCCCCTATCGGCGCTACCGCCAGACCCAGAAGTCCACCGCCTTGTCGCCGCCGAGGAAGCCGTACCCGAGGTACACACCGTTCGGCAGGCGGCGAAGTTCGTCGTGCGCGAACGGCAATCCGCTGCGCCGGTAGTCGATGCGGATCACTCGCCTGCCGTCGACCGCCGAGGGCGCGTAGTAGACGTCGGCCGGAAGGATCTGCCCGCCGAACGCCCGGTTGGTCAGCCACCCGCGGTGGAAGACCTTGCCCGCCCAGACGGCGGAGGCCGCGGCCGACGCCGCATCGTTGGGAGGTCCGACCGGGCGGGTCTGCCCCCGCATCACCCCGAGCGGCACCGGGCCGGCGTCGGCGGTGCGGAACAGTCGGTCGAACTGGGCTTGGGTGCAGCTGTCGCGCAACGCCGCAGCAGTATCCGACCGGGACATCGTGGTGTCGGCGGTGGGACATCGTGGCGCCGCCTGCGCGGGAGCGACGCCGACGAGCGCGCCGGCCCCGAGGGTGACGGCGGCGAGCGCACTCGCCAGCAGGGTTCGGTGGTTGGATCTCATGACGACTCCTCAAGTCGATGTTCGACCCCTGATTTCCACGGTAGACCTGCCGGAGCTCGAAGAGAACAGGCCAGAATGAATCCATGAGCGGTTCTGAACTGGAGGTCGATGGGCACGCGATCGCGCTGACGAACCTGGACCGCGTGCTCTACCCGGAGGCCGGCACCCGCAAGTACGACGTGATCTCGTACTACCTGGCGATCGCCGACGCCATGCTTCCCCATCTGGCGTCGCGGCCGGTGACCCGCAAACGATGGCCGTCCGGCACCGAGGGGGCTCCATTCTTCGAGAAGACCCTGCCTGCCGGCTCGCCGCCCTGGATCCCGAGGTTCACCATCGCGCATGCGGCGGACGACAAGGTGTACCCCGTCGCGCAGAACGCCGCCGTGCTCGTCTGGTTCGCACAGATGGCGGCATTGGAACTGCATGTGCCGCAATGGCGGATCGACCTGTCCGACGACGACGGTGATCGGCACACCGACCGGCTGGTCCTGGACCTGGATCCGGGGCCGGACGTGCCGCTGACCCAATGCGGGCAGGTGGCGCTGACCATTCGGGACGTACTCACCGACACCGGTATGGCGTCGTACCCGGTCACCAGCGGAGGCAAGGGGATCCACGTCTACGCGCGCCTGCCCGCTCCGGTGCGGGCCGACTCGGCGCGCGCGGTGGCCAAGGAGATCGCGTCTGCTCTGGAACAGGCCTACCCGGCCGATGTCACCGCCTCGATGACCAAAGCCGCGCGGCCCGGAAAGGTCTTCATCGACTGGAGCCAGAACAGTGCGGCGAAGACCACCCTCGGGCCGTACTCGTTGCGGGGGCTCGCGCGGCCGTGGGCAGCGGCCCCGCGCGCGTGGTCGGAGCTGTCCGACCCCGACTTGACGCAGTTGCTGTATCCCGAAGTGCTGGAACGGTATTCCGAGTCCGGCGATCTGCTGGCCGGGTTGTCCGGGCCGCGGCCCAGCCCGTCCGACGGTGTGGTCGACCTGGGTGCCTACCGGCGGCATCGGCGCGTGAGCAAGACCTCGCCGCCCCGGCCCGCACCGGCGTCCCCACCGGACGCGGAACCGAAGACCGAGTCCGCCGGCACGGTGGTGTCGCTGCGCCCGATGCTCGCCGTCGACGAGGCGATCGATGGGCTCGATCCACAGGAGTGGGCCTTCGAGGGCAAGTGGGACGGGTACCGCATCCTGGCGAGCGTCCACGACGGCCGGCTACGCCTGCAGTCGCGGTCCGGGATCGACATGACCGGGGACTTCCCCGAACTGGCCGGCCTGTCCGACGTACTCGCCGGCCGCGATGCGGTGCTCGACGGCGAAGTGGTCGCACTCGATCC
This sequence comes from Gordonia caeni, assembly GCF_039537105.1. Taxonomy (NCBI): domain Bacteria; kingdom Bacillati; phylum Actinomycetota; class Actinomycetes; order Mycobacteriales; family Gordoniaceae; genus Gordonia; species Gordonia caeni. The sequence goes on along the minus strand of NZ_BAAAZW010000001.1, from coordinate 461,918 downwards.
AGCCGGGCGGACCGACTTCACTCTGCTCGCCGGGCGCCGCCGGCGGCGCGCCGAGCACACCGTCAAGCTCTACCTGTTCGACGTCCTGGCCATCGACGGGGACCATCTCGAGGGCGCCCCGTGGGAGCAGCGCCGGGCGGTGCTCGAAGACTTGGCACCGTGGTTCGACGACGTCCCGTTCGTCGAGATCCCAGCCCTGTTGGACGGGCCGGGGCAGCGGGCGGTCGACGAGGCACGACGCAACGGCTGGGAGGGCGTGGTGGCCAAACGCCGCTCGTCCCCGTACCGGCACGGCTCCCGCAGCCCCGACTGGCGCAAGCAGAAGAACTGGAGCGACGTCGAGGTGGTGATCGGCGGTTTCCGGCTCGGCCGGGAGGGCGCCCGCACCCTGGGCTCGGTGCTGGTCGGGCTGCCCGAGGAGACCGGGCTGCGCTACATCGGGCGGGTGGGTACCGGGTGGACGCACGCACAGGCGGCCGACCTGCTCGCCGAGTTGAAACCGCTGGAGATCAGCCTCTGTCCGTTCCTGGGCGGGGTGGATGCTCCGGTCGCCTCGAGTGCCACGTGGGTCCTGCCCAAACTGGTCGCCGATGTGCAGTTCATGGACTGGACGTCCACCGGCCACCTCCGCCACCCGTCGTGGCGGGGACTGCGCCGCGACAAGCTCCCCGGGGATCTGTAGTCCCCGGGGAGCAGCAGGGGTCAGCTCAGATGGTGGACTTCCTGCAGGCCGTAGACCGGGGTGTCGAGGCCCTCGAAACGCGCCTTCAGCTGCAACGCCAAGTACAGCGAGTAGTGACGCGACTGGTGCAGGTTGCCGCCGTGGAACCACAGGCCCGGCTGCTGAGTGGGCTTCCACATGTTGCGCTGCTCGCCCTCCCACGGACCGGGATCCTTGGTGGTCTCCGAGCCCAGGCCCCAGACCTTTCCGACCCGGTCGGCCACCTCCTGGCCCATCAGGTCGGCGGCCCAGCCGTTCATCGAGCCGTATCCGGTCGCGTAGACCACCACGTCGGCCGGCAGTTCGGTGCCGTCGGACAGCACCACCGAGTCCTCGGTCAGATGGTCGACGCCACCCTTGGCCAGCTTGATGGTGCCGTCGGCGACCAGATCGCAGGCGCCGACGTCGATGTAGTAGCCGGAACCGCGGCGCAGGTACTTCATGAACAGACCGGAGTCGTCGTCGCCGAAGTCCAGGTCGAAGCCGGCGGCTTCCAGACGGTCGTAGAAGTCCTTGTCCCGCTCGCGGATCTGGTCGTACAGCGGGATCTGGAACTGATGCATGATCCGGTAGGGCAGCGAGGCGAACGTCAGGTCGGCCTTCTTGGTGGTCATCCCGTCGGCGACGGCCTGCTCGCTGTAGAGCGCCCCCAGCCCGATCTCCATCAGTGAATCGGACTTGACGATGTGCGTGGACGACCGCTGCACCATCGTGGTGTCGACGCCGTTCTCCACCAGCGCCTTGCAGATGTCGTGCGCGGAGTTGTTGGCGCCGATCACCACCACCTTCTTGCCGGCATAGCCGTCGGGGCCGGGGTGCCGGCTGGAGTGGTGCTGCTCGCCCGCGAAGACGTCCTGCCCCGGGAAGGTGGGCACGTTCGCCTTGCCCGACATGCCGGTGGCCAGCACCAGCTGCGTCGGGTGCAGGGTCAGTTCTTCACCGTCACGGACCACGTGCACCGTCCAGCGGCCGGAGGCCTCGTCGTACGACGCCGAGGTGCACTCGGTGCGAGACCAGTACGGCACCTCCATCACCTTGGTGTAGAACTCCAGCCAGTCGCCGATCTTGTCCTTGGGCGCGAAGACCGGCCAGTTGGACGGGAACGGCAGGTACGGGAGGTGGTCGTACCAGACGGGATCGTGCAGGCAGAGCGACTTGTAGCGCTTGCGCCACTGATCGCCGGGGCGGTCGTGCTTGTCCACCACCAGTGACGGCACGCCGAGCTGCCGCAGGCGCGCGCCGAGCGCGATGCCGCCCTGCCCCCCGCCGATCACCAGGACGTACGGCTGCACCGCGCGCCCGAGTTCGAGTTCCTCGTCGTCGCGGCGCTGCGCCCACGACCTCTGGTCGGGCGCCGAGCCGTGCACCGCGCCGAGCGGACGGCCGAAGCCGTTGGGCTCTTCGTGCCCCTTGAGTTCCTGCAGGGTGGTGAGCAGGGTCCAGCCCTGATCGGTCCCGTCGGGGCCGGGCTTGATCCGCAGGTGTCCCTCGCAGCGGCCCACGGAGGTCTCGAGCGCGATGAAGGCCTCGGCGACGTCATCGGTCGCGGTGGCCGGCTCGGTGGTGCCCCAGTTCGACGGCGCGGTGTCGGCGAGCCTCTCGGTGAGCATCGCCGCGATCTCGTCGTGCCCCTCCGCGGTCTTGAGATTCCAGGTGAAGGCGACCAGATCACGCCAGTAGCCGTCGGCGGAGAACATGGCGGTGGCGCCCTCGACGTCGCCGGCCTCCAGCGCCGCCGAGAACCGCGCCAGCCACGCGTCGATCCGTTCCTGCGGCGTCAGCAGTTCGGTGGCTGCCGTGTCGGATGCGGGTGTCGTGACCTCGGGTTCCAGGGTCTGAGTCATCGGAGACTCCTTTCATCGGTGATCGGAATCACAGTTGAGCGGTGTGATGGCCAGCACACTCCGCCGGGGGGCGAGCGGCAAGGGTTGCAGCAGGTTGCAACGTCCGCCGGCGCTCCGGCGCTTGACGGCGCCGCGACACCGGAGCATGGTCGATGTGACCGCAACCACACCTGGAGGATCCGTCGCAGTGTCCTTGACCCCTCCCCCGGAACCGGCCCTCGCCGCCGGCGACGACCCGCGCGCCTACGCCGCGGTGCTGCACGCCGTCTACGACGCCTCCATGGCGGGCGAGAAGCCGCCCGCCCGGCCGCGCTCGGTGATCGGCGAGTCGTGGGATCGGGTACGACAGGCCGGGGTGCGCCCGGACGCCGACACCACCGATCCGGTGCTCGACGTGGTCGATCTGCAGGAACGACGCACCACCTCCGGTCTGCGCGAGCTGCTGACGCCCCTCATGGCGCACCTGGACACCCTGATCGTGGACGGCGAGAACATCCTGGTGGTCGCCGACGCCGGCGGGCGGGTGCTCTGGCGCAACGGGGTCAACCGGGTACTGCATCGCGCGGACCGGCTCGGCTTCACCGAGGGGGCGTCGTGGGCCGAACGCTCGGTGGGCACCAACGCGATCGGCACCGCGCTCGCCTCCGGCCGGGCGGTGCAGGTGTTCTCCGCCGAGCACTTCGTGCGCAGCCACCACGAGTGGACGTGCGCCGGCGCTCCCATCCACGATCCGCGCACCGGCGGCGTCCTGGGGGTGATCGACGTCAGCGGCCCCGCGGCGACCATCCACCCGACCACCCTCGCCCTGGTCGACACCGTCGCCAAGCTCGCCGAGTCCACCCTGCGCGAGGCGCACCGGGCCAGGCTCGACGAGCTCCGCGCGGTGGCCGCCCCCATCCTGGCCCGGGCCGCGGGCCCCGCCTTCGCGGTGGACTCCTACGGCTGGGTCGCCGCTCTCGACGGCGTCGATCCGCGCACCCGGCTCCCGCTGCCCCGGCTGCCCGCCACCGGCCGGCACCACCTGACCGGCATCGGGGATTGCGACCTGGAACCGATGCCCGGCGGCTGGCTGGTGCGCGTCGCCGACCCGGACACCGCGCCCGGCCGCGTGCAGGTGGAACTGCTGGGCGGTGACGAGCCGCTGGTCCGGGTCTCCAGCGCCGGCGGCACCTGGGTGCACCGGCCGTCGCCCCGCCACGCGCAGCTGCTGCGGCTCCTCGCCGACCATCCGGCAGGGCTCAGCGCCGCGCAGGTGGCCGAGCTGCTCTTCGGCAATCCGGAGCAGCGCATCACCGCGCGCTCGGAGATGTCCCGCCTGCGTAAGCACCTCGGCGGACTCCTGGCCGCGAACCCGTACCGGTTCGCCGAGGGAGTCGTGGTCACCTCCGCGGACTGACTTATGGCCCTGGTCACCGCGACCCGGTCGTGACGTGCAGCCGCGGCACGGAAAGGTCTAGCCTGGGTTCCGTTCGTCCGCGTTCGCGGAAGCGGTATTCGAAAGGCACAGCCGATGAGGGTCGTGGCGCAGATCAGCGATCTGCACTTCAACGGGACCGACGAGCACCGGAACCGGTCGGCCGCCGTTTTCGACTACGTGCACTCCACCACCGGCATCGCCGCGCTGCTGGTGACCGGCGACCTGGCCGACGAGGGCTTGCCGGCCGAGTACGCCGAGGCCGCCGCCACCCTCGTCACCGACATCCCCACCCTGACGCTGCTGGGCAATCACGACGACCGCGGCGCCTTCACCGCCCAGCGCGACGGCGTCGCGACGACCGGTCCCGTCAACTCCTCTCTGCTGTTGGACGATCTGCTGGTCCTCGCATTGGACTCGTCGATCCCGGGCCGCTCGGACGGCTACCTGTCGGACGAGACGCTGGGCTGGGCGCGCGAGCAGATCGTTGCGGCCGGCGATGTGGACGTCCTGGTCTCCTGGCATCATCCTCCGGCCGACATCGGCCTGCCGCACATGGATGCGCGACGCCTGAACGACCCCGACCGCGCGGCGGCGCTCCTGCAGGAGCACCCGAACATCGTCGGCGTGGCGACCGGTCACGCCCACACCCCCGCGGCCACCGTCTTCGCCGAGCGCCCGCTGGTGGTGGCCCCCGGCGTCGCGTCGACGCTGAACCTCCCGTTCGAGGGCAGCGACTGGGTGAACTCGACGCAGGGGCCCGGCCTGGCCTTCCACGTGATCGACGACCACCGGCTCACCACCCACTTCCGGGTGCTGTCGCACTGGTGACCGGTCCGGGGACCGCCTGACAGCGAGGCACCCTTCCGCCCCGACCCGCGCGACTGCGCCACCCCACCGATGCAGACCGCCCCGCGATCGGATGATCGCGGGGCGGGCCTGGCGGCGCCTGCTCACAGGTGGGAGATGATGTCTTCCACTCGATCCTTGGCGTCACCGAACAGCATCTGGGTGTTGTCCCGGAAGAACAGCGGGTTCTGCACACCCGCATAACCGGCGGCCATCGAGCGCTTGAACACGATGACGTCCTTGGCGTTCCAGACCTCCAGCACCGGCATGCCGGCGATCGGCGACGAGGGATCCTCGGCGGCCGCCGGATTGACCGTGTCGTTGGCGCCGATCACCAACACCACGTCGGTCTCCGGGAAGTCGTCGTTGATCTCGTCGAGCTCCATCACGATGTCGTACGGCAGCTTGGCCTCGGCCAGGAGCACGTTCATGTGCCCGGGCAGCCGGCCGGCGACCGGGTGGATACCGAACCGGACGTCGACGCCCTTGGCCCGCAGCTTGGCGGTCAGATCCGCGACCGGGTACTGCGCCTGTGCCACGGCCATGCCGTAGCCGGGGGTGATGATGACCGACTTGGCGTCGCCCAGGAGCTCGGCGGCCCCGTCGGCCTGGATCTCCCGGTGTTCGCCGTAGTCGGTGTCGTCGGCCGGACCGGCCTCGATCCCGAAGCCGCCGGCGATCACCGAGATGAACGAGCGGTTCATGGCCTTGCACATGATGTAACTCAGGTAGGCACCCGAGGAGCCCACCAGCGCACCGGTCACGATCAGCAGGTCGTTGCCGAGCAGGAAGCCCGACGCAGCCGCGGCCCAACCGGAGTACGAGTTCAGCATCGAGATGACGACCGGCATGTCGCCGCCGCCGATCGAGGCGACCAGGTGCCAGCCCAGGAACAGGGCCAGCGCGGTGATCACCGCGAGGAGCACGTAACCGGTGGTGTCGTCCTTGACGTCGCGGGCGACGTAGACACCGGTCAGCACGATGAAGGCCACCAGCGAGCCGACGTTGATGAGGTTCTTGCCCGGCAGCATCAGCGGGGCGGACTTCATCCTGGCCGACAGCTTCAGGTTGGCGACGATCGAACCGGTCAGGGTGACCGCACCGATGAAGATACCGATGGCGACCTCGGCGGCGTGGATGCCGATGATGGCGCCATGATCGTCCGGCGCGACACCGTCGAAGTGAGCACCCTCGATGGCGCCGTTCCAGCCGATGAGCACAGCGGCCAGACCCACGAACGAGTGCAGCAGCGCGATCAGCTCAGGCATGCCGGTCATCTCGACGATGCGGGCGCGCCACAGACCGATGGCGGCGCCGACCACGATCGCTCCGGCGATCAGCACCACCGGCAGCCAGTGCATGTCGTAGTCGGGGAGGTCGAAGATGTTGTCGACGGCCAGGGCGATGGTCGCGACCAGCGCGATCGCCATGCCGGCCATGCCGTAGGTCAGACCGCTGCGCGCCGTCTCGTGCTTGGACAGCCCGGCGAGCGAGAGGATGAACAGCAGCGATGCGACGATGTACGCCGCAACAGTGATTTCAGTGATTCCCATGAGTTATCACGCGCCCTTACTGAACATGGCGAGCATCCGGCGCGTGACCGCGAAACCACCGAAGACGTTGATGGAGGCGACGAGGATCGCGATGGTCGACAGCACCAGGACGGTCGTGTTGTCGGTCGCGACCTGCAGCAGCGCACCGACGATCACCACACCCGAGATCGCGTTGGTGACCGACATCAGCGGCGTGTGCAGCGCGTGCGCCACATTGCCGATGACGTAGTAACCGATCACGATCGCCAGCATGAGCACGGTGAAGTGCTGCGGGATCGGCGGCGGCGAGAAGGCCACCACCACGCCGAAGAGGATGATGCCGACCAGCGCCAGGGCCACCTTCTTGGCCGGGGCCATCGGTTCCTTGGGCTCGGCGGCCGGAGCCGGCGCCGCGGCGGCGGCCTTGGGGGCCGCCGACACCTGGACCGGGGGCGGCGGCCACATGCCCTCGCCGTCCCGGGTCACGGTGATGCCGCGCTGCACCACGTCGTCCATGTCGAGCGTGAGCTCGCCGTTCTTCTCCGGCGTGAGCAGCTTGAGCAGGTTGACGATGTTGGTGCCGTACAGCTGCGAGGTCTGCGCGGCCAGCCGGCCGGCCAGATCGGTGTAGCCGATGATGGTCACACCGTTGTCGGTGACGACTCTCTCGTCGGTGACGGTGCCTGCGGCGTTACCGCCGTTGGCGGCGGCCATGTCGACGATCACCGAGCCGTTCTTCATGGCGGCGACGGTGTCCGGGGTCAGCAGCTTCGGTGCCGGGCGACCGGGGATCAGCGCGGTGGTGATCACGATGTCGGCGGCGCGGGCCTCCTCGTCGTACATCGACGCGGTGGCGGCCTCCTGCTCCGGAGTCATCTCCTTGGCGTAGCCGTCCTCGGACTTCTCCGCCTCGAAGTCGACGTGCACGAACTCGGCACCCATCGACTCGACCTGCTCGGCCACCTCGGGGCGCACGTCGAAGGCGCGGACCACCGCGCCCATCGCCGACGCCGCACCGATCGCGGCCAGACCGGCGACACCGGCACCGACCACGAACACGCGCGCCGGCGGAATCTTGCCCGCGGCGGTCACCTGACCGGTGAACATCCGGCCGAACTCGTGCGCGGCCTCCACGACGGCGCGGTAGCCGGCGACGTTGGCCATCGACGACAGCACGTCCATGGACTGTGCGCGCGAGATACGCGGCACGGCGTCCATGGCCAGCGCGGTCACTCCCGCGTTCTGCAGCTTCTCCAGCAGTTCGGGGCTGCGGCCGGGCGCCATCATCGAGATCAGCACCGCGCCGCGGCGCATGCGCGCGATCTCGTCGTCGGTGGGCGCGTTCACCTTGACCACCACGTCGGCGGCCCATGTCTCGTCGGTGGAACCGATTCGGGCGCCTGCCTCGACGAAGTTCGCGTCCGGCTGTTCGGCGCGCTCACCGGCATCGGCTTCGACGATCACGTCGTAGCCGAGTTGGTTGAGCTGCGCCACGGTCTTCGCGGTCGCCGCGACGAGCGTCTCGCCCGCCTTCGACTCCCGGGGGATACCGATCAGCATGTCACTGCCTCTCCCACACTCATATCTGTTAACTCACCTAAATCTCATTGACGCCGACACCCGGTGGCGGACGCGGCCCAGCACAGCGACCAGCGACACGGGGTTGCGGAGCCGGTCTCCATGCGGCGGCCGGAAATCCGATCGGATTCGGCGCGATCTGCCGCGGGCAGCCATGGTGAGGCATCGTTCCCGCAGATAGAAGACGTGGCAAAAAGGTAGCACGGTGATCGGCAAGGACCATTCCCAGGGTTAGAAAGGTCACTTACCTGTCAGTACGCCGCGGAATTCAGTCTGCGCGTTCAGTTCCGGCGAGAACCCTGGTCGACGCAGCGTGCCGTCCGGCGCGGCGCCCGAAGTACGATCCCTCGCCCAACTGCGTGCCGCTGGCGTACCCCTTGCCGTCCTGCGCGATGTTGGCCGCGCAGGCGCCGGCGGCGTAGAGACCGTCGATCACCGACCCGTCCGGGCGCTGTACCCGGCCGTCGACGGTGGTGGCCATTCCCCCGATGGTGAAACCCGCGTACAGCGCCTTGCCCAGGGTCATGTCGAAGGCCGCCCACGGCCCGGTGTCCTGGGCGGCAAGGAACTCCGGGCTCTTGTGGAAGTCGGGGTCCTCGCCCCGCGCGGCGTGCTCGTTGTAACGGTCCATGGTGGCGTGCAGAGCGGCCCGGTCCAGACCGAGGTCGTCGGCCATCTCGTCGATGGTCTCCCAACCGTCGATGAACGGCGCCAGGGGGAACTCCGGGCGCTCCATGTGCGCCTCGTCGACGATCAGATAGGCGGCGGCACCCGGCTGGTCCATCACGAAGCCGGAGGTGCGGGAATGGTAGGAGTCCTCGGCGACAAACCGCTCGGCGTTCTTGTTGACCACCAGCCCGGTCAGCAGCATCGACGGCGGATACACGGGCGCGGTGATGAAGGCCTGGTCCATGTGCTTCAGTTCGGCGCCCACCGAGGCGCCGAGCCGGATGCCCAGACCGTCGTCGTAGGTGCTGCCCAGGGTGAAGGGTTTTTCGGCCAGCTGCGGCACGTACTCGGCGACCATGTCGGGATTCATCACGAAGCCGCCCGCGGCCACCACGACGGCCCCGGCGCGGATGAAGCCCTCGGCGCCGTCGGTGTTCTTCCAGGCAGCGCCCACCACCGCGTCGCCGTCGGTCACCAGCTTGCGGCCACCGGTCTCGTACCGGATCTCGACGCCCTCGTCGGCGAGGCGGTCCACCAGCAGGCCGATCACCATGCCGGCGCCGCCGGTGTCGCCGGGGACGGGCACCTTGTGCCCGCGCGGGGCGGGGACGGCCTGGGTGCTGTACGGCCAGACCTTCTCGTTGCCGGTGAACATCAGCCCCTGAGTCTGCGGCTGGATCACGGCCTTCTCCGGGTAGAAGCTGCGCTCGAACTCGAACCCGAGCGCTTCGAGCCAGTCGAAGTGCTCGACGCTGTCCGCGCAGTAGGCGGCGATCTTCTCCGGCTCCGGATCGCGGGAGACCGCGGTCAGGTACTTCTCCATCTCCGCGGCGCTGTCGTCGTGGCCGGTGGCCTGCTGCACCTTGGTGCCGCCGCCCAGGTAGAAGTGCCCGCCGGCCATGCAGCTGGTGCCGCCGGCGGCCGCCGAGCGCTCCAGCACCAGGACCTTCGCGCCGTCTCGCGCGGCTTCGAGCGCAGCGCAACAGCCGCCCATGCCCGCCCCGAGGACCAGCACGTCCACGGTGTCGCTGAATTCGGGAACGTCGTCGACGTCGATGGTCTCCGGAAGGTCCAAACCGCTCATGGACCCCAGAGTAGAACACGTTATAGAACTTGTTCTAGCCGTCGCGGCGATCCACCGGCGCGAAGGCCCGCAACCGGAGGCTGTTGGCGACCACGAACACCGACGACAGCGCCATCGCGGCACCGGCCATCATCGGGTTCAGCAGGCCCGCCGCAGCCACCGGAATCGCGGCCACGTTGTAGGCGAAGGCCCAGAACAGGTTGCTCTTGATGGTGCGCAGCGTCTTGCGGGAGAGCGCGATGGCATCGCACACCGACCACAGGTCGCCGCGGACCAGCGTCAGATCGCTGGCCTCGATCGCCACGTCCGTGCCCGTCCCCATCGCGAGGCCGAGATCGGCGCCGGCCAGCGCCGCGGCGTCGTTGACGCCGTCGCCGACCATGGCGACCACGTGTCCCTCGGCCTGCAGGTCGGCGATGGCCGCGATCTTGCCGTCCGGGGTCACGTCGGCGATCACCCGGTCGATCCCGACCTGGCGGGCGACGTGTTCGGCCGCGCCGAGGTTGTCGCCGGTCAGCAGCACCGGGGTCAGCCCCATCTTCTTGAGTTCGGCGATCGCCGCGGCCGAGCTGGGCTTCACCTCGTCGGCCACCACCACCACGCCCACGGGTTCGTCGTCGCGAGTCACGATCACCGGGGTGCCGCCGGCGGCCTGCGCGGCGGTGATCGCGGCGGTCAGCGACGACCCGAGAGCCGCGGTCACGTCGCGCGGCCCGCGCACCGCGACGGCGGCGCCGTCGACCTGCGCCAGCACTCCGGCCCCGGCCAGATTGGTGAAGCCGGCGGCCGGTGGAACGTCGAGCCCCCGGCTGTCGGATTCGGCGACGACGGCGCGGCCGATCGGATGCTCCGACCCGGCCTCCACCGCGGCGGCCAGCGCCAGCACCTGCTCCTGCGTGACCCCGTCGGCCGGGATCACCCGGTCCACCGCCATCACGCCGGTGGTGACGGTGCCGGTCTTGTCCAGGCAGATGGTGTCGATCCGCCGCGTGGACTCCAGCACTTCCGGCCCTTTGAGCAGAATGCCCAGCTGCGCTCCCCGGCCGGTGCCGACCATGAGCGCGGTAGGGGTGGCCAGGCCCAGGGCGCACGGGCACGCGATCACCAGGACCGAGACCGCGGCGGTGAACGCGAGCACCGGGCCGCCGCCCACGCCGAGCCAGAATCCCAGGACGCCCGCGGCGATCGCGATGACGATCGGCACGAAGATGCCCGACACCCGGTCGGCCAGGCGCTGCACCGGGGCTTTGCCCGTCTGCGCGTCGGCGACCAGTTTGGCGATCTGCGCCAGGGCGGTGTCCGACCCCACCGCCGCGGCCCGGACCACCAGGCGGCCGTCGGCGTTCACGGTCCCGCCGATCACCTCGTCGCCGGGCATCACCTGCACCGGGAGTGATTCGCCGGTGATGATGGCCTGATCGACCGCCGACGCGCCGTCGATCACCACTCCGTCGGTGGCGACCTTCTCTCCGGGCCGGACCACGAACTCCTGGCCGACGGCCAGTTGCTCGATCGGGATCGTCTGCTCCCGGCCGTCCACCAGCACGGTGACGTCCTTGACGCCCACCTCGGCCAGCGCGCGCAGGGCGTCGCCGGCCTTGAGCTTGGATCGCTTCTCGAAGTACCGCCCGGCCAGCAGGAAGGTGGTGACCCCGGCGGCCGCCTCCAGATAGATGTGCGAGGCGCCCTCGCCGCGCGAGGCGATGAAGGTGAAGCCGTGCCGCAGGCCGGGTACGCCGGCGGTGCCCCAGAACAGGGCGTAGACCGACCAGCCGAAGGCTGCGGTCACGCCGACCGACACCAGCGTGTCCATGGTGGTGGAGCCGTGCCGCAGGTTGGTCCACGCGGCCTTGTGGAACGGCCAGGCGCCCCAGACCACCACCGGCGCGGCAAGCGTCAAAGACAGCCACTGCCAGTAGGTGAACTGCCAGGCCGGAACCATAGCAAGCGCGATCACCGGCACCGTGAGCAGCGCCGAGACGATCAGCCGCTCGCGCAGCGAGGCCAGCTCGGTCTCCGCGCGCGAGGGCGCCGCCGCCGTATCCGCGGCGTCCTCTCGGGTGGGCTCCGGGACCGGAGCGGCGTCGTAACCGGCCGCCTTGATCGTGTCGACCAGGTCGGCCGGGGAGACGTCGCCGCCGTATCCGACGTGCGCGCGTTCGGTCGCGTAGTTGACCTGAGCGGTGACGCCGGGCAGCTTGTTCAGCTTGCGCTCGATGCGGTTCGCGCAGGAGGCGCAGGTCATGCCCATCAGGTCGAGATCGATCTCCCGTTCGGGCGCATCGGTGGTGGTGTCAGTGACCGTCATGCCGCACTTCCGTGGTCTGTTCGTTCTGGTGGGTGTCGTGTGTGGGCGCGGTGTCCAGGTCCCAGGGGCCCACCGCCCGGCCGATGCCGAAGGTGATGCCGAGGACCACGCACAGTCCGACGACGAAGACGGCGATGCGCACCGCCGGGCGGGTGAACGCCGCGGAGGCACCTGCTCCCGGCCCGCTCATGCGAGCTGGTAGCCGGCCTCGGTGACGGCGGCCGCGATCGCCGCGCCGTCGAGGTCGGCGGTACTGGTGATCTCGACCCGGCCGGAGTCGACGTCTACCGCGACGCCGGTGACGCCGGGGATCTCCTCGATCTCCTCGCGCACCGACATCGCGCAGTGGTTGCAGGTCATACCGGTGACGGTGACGACGGTGGTGCTCATTGTTCTGGTTCCTCTCTGTGGCGCGGGCCGCGCCCGCGACGATTACTGCACCCACCCGGACGGGCGGTCAGCTCTTGACCAGGCGGGAGATGGCCTTCATGGCCTCGTCGATCTTGACCGCGGCGGCCTCGTCGCTCTCCCGGGCGGCTCCGACGACGCAGTGGTTCATGTGGTCGTTCAGCAGGCCGAGGCTGACCGCTTCGAGGGCCCGCTTCATGGCGGTCACCTGGGTGAGAATGTCGATGCAGTAGGCCTCGTCCTCCACCATGCGCTGCAGTCCGCGGGCTTGTCCCTCGATCCGCTTGAGGCGCCGGACGTAGGCGTCCTTGTCGTCGATGTAGCCGTGGCCACTGCTCATGTGAATCACTCCTCGTCGATACCCTCCCACGGTATCTCCGAGCCTCCGGGACGTCAACCCGTACCCGGTAGGGGTATACGTTCTTGACAAGTCACCGCCGCCCGGCGGGTGCGGAAGGATCAGCGCGGGTCGAGGCTGTCGGCCAACTTGGCCAGGGCCGCGGCGACGTCCTGGAGGGCGTCGGCCACCTGCCGCCGGACCAGGAACTGATCGTCGGGGATCGCCGAGGCCGCCTGGGCGGCGATGGCGGTGAGCCCGGCGACCTCCGTCGCGACCGCGACCGGCACCTCCGGCGCGACCGTCGGCTCCGGCTCCGCCACGGCCCGCACCGCGGTCACCGGCGCGACGACTGTCCGCGGGCGACCGTCCGCATCGATCACCTCGATCAGCGAGGTCCGGGTCGCATCGGCGTAGTCGTTGATCTGAATCATGGAGCCCAGCGCATGCGCACCGACCGTGGGCACGGCGCCGTCACGGCCGAGTGGTGGCGCGTGCTTGCCCTCATGTTTGTCCCGGCCCTTGCGCTTGCCGTCCTTGTCCTTGCCGTCCTTGTCCTTGCCGTCCTTGCCCTTACCGCCCACGTGATCCTCCTCTTGCGTGCCGGCCGCCGGCCCGGACGGCCCGTCGGCCGAGGCCGTCGCGTGTCGGGCCGGAGGCACAGTCGCCGGACGCGGCGGATCCGCGGGCCCGGGCGCCGGAGCGGTTGCCGGAGGGGGTCCGGACCTGCTGCGGGCAGTGGGCATCGGAAACCCCCACCCCGGTGTTGCGGGAGCGGTGCGGTCGGCCGGGAGTCCGCGGCCGGCATACGACGGTCGGGCACGAGCCGGCGTGGGAGCCACGGCCGGGCGGGACTGTGCCGGGCGGGGCTGTGCCGGGGCGGGGCGCGGCGCCGTCACTCCGAACGTATGCGAGCCGCCGTGCCCGTCGAACAGCGTGCACGGCGAGTCGTCGATCGACTTCACCGAACAGGGCGGAAGGTCCCGGCGGGCCTGCGGCGTGCGCGCGAAGTCCCCCCACAGCAACCAGGGGCGGGGCGCGGTGCCGCCGCGGCCGCCGTCGCTGGCATGCGGACCGGAATGTCCGGCCGGGAGTTCACAGCCGATCGGCCAGGAAATCTGCAGTTCGATGCGCAGGGCCGCGCGGTCGGCGGGGCCGGCCACGATCGACGACCAGCAACGATCTCGCTCCATGCCGATCCCCTCGTTTCGCGTGTGATGGCTGCAGTCTACGAATATCCGGCAACAGACACTAGGGAAACACACACGAGCGGAATGGCGCGCAGGCGCGACTCACGCCGGCACCGTGTGCGCTCCGACCGCGTCGGGCACCACCATGCCGTCGCGGAGCACGAACGGCTGCGAGACGGCGGAGCCGGCCGGGTTCGGGTGGTCGCTCCGAAAGTGGCAGCCGCGGGACTCCTCGCGAGCCGATGCCGCCGCCACCACCGCGCGGGCGGTGAGGGTCAGGGCCGCGTCCTCGGTGTCCGGGCGTTCGCGCTGCGGGCGCCCGGGGGCCGCGTCCAGGACCTTCACCACCGCGGCGAGCCCGTCGGCGTCACGGCGCAAGGCCACCCGGGCGGACATGAGGTCTTGCAGGACGCCGCGTTCGGCCGCCGGGCGCTCGGCCGGCACTTCCGCCGGTGCCGCCGGCACGGGCACCGAACGCCGTGCGACTGCAATCTCCGCCGCCCGCCACCCCATCACCAGACCCTCGAGCAGACTGTTGGAGGCCAGCCGGTTGGCGCCGTGCAGTCCCGTCCGGGCCACCTCGCCGGCGGCGAGCAGCCCCGCGACGCCGGTGCGTCCGTGCGCGTCGGTCACCACACCGCCGCAGAGGTAGTGCGCCCCGGGCACCACCGGCAGCCGGCCGTCGTCGATGCGCACGCCCGCCGCGCGCACCCCGGCCAGGACGGTCGGGAACCGGTTCTCGAAGTCGTCGATGGCACCGGCGTCCAGGTAGACGCAGGGAGCGCCGGTGCGCTCCATCGCCGCGGTCACCGCCCGGGCGACCACGTCGCGCGGGGCCAGGTCGCCCAGCGGATGCACGCCGCGGGTCACCGAGTGGCCGTCGGCGTCGACCAGCCGCCCGCCCTCCCCGCGCAGCGCCTCACTGACCAGGGTCCGGCGGCCCCGTGCGCCCGGCACGTACAGCATCGTCGGATGGAACTGCACGAACTCCAGATCGGCCACCGCCGCGCCGGCCTCCAGGGCCAGCGCGATGCCGTCGCCGGTCGCGCCGGCCGGGTTGGTGGTGGCCGCGTACAGGTGCCCCACCCCGCCGGCCGCCAGAAGCACCGTGGGGGCGCGCACGACTCCGTCGCCGGCCGCATCGGCGTACGACACGCCCACCGCGGCACCGTCCGGTGCGGTCACGACCGCGGTGGCGCGGGCCTCGTCGAGCACCGTGATCTGCGCCCGCGCCACGGCCGCCCCGAGTGCCGCCTGCACCTGCGCCCCGGTCGCGTCGCCGCCGGCGTGAATGATCCGGCGGACGGAATGGCCGCCTTCGCGGGTGCGGAGATACCGCCCGTCGGCGCCGGTGTCGAAGCGTGCTCCCCAATCGACCAGCCGCCGCACCGCGGGCCATCCCCCCGCCACGATCTGTTCGGTGGGACCGGCGGCGGTGAGCCCGGCGCCGGCGGTCACCGTGTCCTGGACGTGCAGGGCCACGCTGTCGCCCGGGTCGTCCGGCAGGACCACGGCGATGCCGCCCTGGGCGTAGAACGTCGAGGTGGACTGCTCGCGCTCCTCCGGGCGCCACGACCGCCCCTTGTTCAGCACCACCACTCGCAGGCCCGCTTCAGCAGCGGTGAGGGCCGCGGTCAGGCCCGCGACGCCGGCACCGACCACCACCAGGTCCGCCCGGATCTCCGCGCTCATCGTCCACCTGCCCTTCGCCGCGTACGTCTTCGGTTATCGACCCGCGGTCGAAAACTCGGCGTCCAGCCTACGCCCGCGCGACCGCGCACATGAGCACGGGCACATCCGGTGACTCGACCGACCCGGCGCCGGGCGTCTTGACCCAGGTCACGAAACTCCATTCCCCGGCGAACCCCGACTACACTCCGTAACGGTGATGACTCAATCGCCAGTCGACGACGCCCGGAAGCAGTTGCCGGCGGTCTCTGCGGCCACGGAGGTCACCCGCTTCACCTCCACCGCGTCGCATACCGCCCTCGGCGTCGGACGCTTCCTGTTCAACTCGGCCCGCGGACTGCGGCACGGCCGACTGCCCGGCACCGGCACCGTCGCGCACGAGGTCCGCGTGATCTTCGAGAACCTCGGTCCGACCTACGTCAAACTCGGGCAGCTGATCGCCTCCAGCCCCGGGGTGTTCAGCCCGGAGATGTCCGAAGAGTTCGAATCCCTCCTCGACCGGGTGCCGCCGGCGCCCATCGACCAGATCCACCGGATCGTCGAATCCGAGCTCGGCCGGCCGGCCCGGGAGGTCTTCGCCACCTTCGACGACGAGCCGATCGCCTCCGCCTCCATCGCGCAGGTCCACACTGCGACCCTGCTGAGCGGCGAGGAGGTGGTCGTCAAGGTGCAGCGCCCCGGCATCGCCGACCGCCTGGCCCCCGACGTGGCCATCCTGGAGCGTCTCGCCGGACTGGTGGAGCTGTCCGAATACGGCCGCATGCTCAGCGCCCGCCACGTGGTTGAGGACTTCGCCGACGGTCTCAACGCCGAACTCGACTTCCGCAACGAGGCCACCACCATGGCGGAGTGGTTCGATTGTCTGCAGCCGGGGCCGTTCGGGGACCGCGTGCGCGTGCCGAAGGTCTACCACGACCTCACCACCGCGCGCGTGCTCACCATGGAGCGGATCTACGCCACCCGCATCGACGACGCCGCGGCCGTCCGCGCCGCCGGGCACGACGGCGAAGCCCTGTGCCGCAATCTGCTGCTGTCGCTGCTGGACTCGGCGTTCCACGGCGGCCTCTTCCACGGCGACCTGCACGCCGGCAACGTCCTGGTGGACGACGAGGGCACGCTCGTTCTGCTCGACTTCGGCATCGTGGGGCGCTTCAACGCGCGCACCCGCCGGATCCTGCGGCAACTGGTGGTGGACCTGATCGTCAAGCAGGACTACGACTCCGCCGGCCGCGCCATCTTTCTGCTCGGTGCGGTCCACAAGCCCGGCTCCACCACCAAGGGCGGCGAAGATCTCAAGAAGGTCACCGTTCCGTTGTCGACCACCGAGATGGGCTCGATGAGCTACACCGACCTGGGCCGCCAGCTGGCCGCGGTCGCCAAGGCCCATGACGCGCGGCTGCCCCGCGAACTGGTGCTGGTGGGCAAACAGCTGCTGTACGTGGAGAAGTACATGAAGCTGCTGGCCCCCCGGTGGAAGGCGATTTCCGACCGCGAGATCTACGGCTACATGGCCGGGATCATGAAAGAGGCCGAGCGCGACCGCCGCGCCGACCGGGGCGGACCGGCACGATGAGACCACAGACCTAATAGTCTGAACACCGACAGGACGATCCCAGCTGCTTGGAGCCCGACACATGAGACGATTCTGGATGGCCCTGCTGGCCTTCCTCGGAATCGCGTGCATCGCCGCGGCGATCACCATTCCGACCTACCTGGTCCCGAAGCTCAAGGTGGTGCCGCTCGACCTGGACATCACCTCCGATGCGAGCACCGTCTCGGACGAGGGCCAGGCCGGGGAGCGGTTCCCCGCGGTGATCTTCGATCGCTGCTCGGTGTCCGAATCCAAAGCGGCACAGCTGAACGTGAACCTGCGTCAGCAGCGCCGGTCCATCATCGTCGAGCCCTCCAACGCCGACCAGGCCACCCTGCAGTCCGCGCAGACCGTACTGATCGAGCGCGTCGAGGACGCCGACGGCGCTGAGACCACGCCCACCGTGGCCGCGGCCGGCGACGAACGCACCTGCTCGGACGGTCTGCTCACCGCGAACATCGACCGCGTCTCGGTGGACCGGCAGACCTCGGCGCCCAACGGGGACGTCAGCTCGCTGCAGTTGGAGGCCGACCCCGAGGGCGTGCCCGTGGAAGACGTCTCGGTCCGACTCGACGACCGCAAGGGTTTCCAGTACAAGTTCGGCTTCGGCGTGCAGCAGCGCGACTATTACTACTACGACCTGAACACCCGCCAGGACACCGTCGCCAGCTTCGTCGAAGAGAAGACGATCGACGGCCTGGACGTCTACCACTTCAAGACCGAGGTCCCCGAGACCGATCTGTCCGACCTGCCGAATCCGCAGGACGAGGCGCCGCTGGGCACCATCTTGAACATGCCCGCCAAATGGTGGGGCATCAGCGGCCGCGGGGTCCGGGCCAACGACCTGATCGAGATGCACCGCTTCGGTGCCGCGGTCCGGCACGTCTACGTGGAGCCGGTGACCGGCACCATCGTCGACGGCTACGAGGAGCAGCACCAGTACTTCCGCTCGGTCGACGACAGCGAGGATGCGCCCGCCGCGATCCGCGACTTCCGGATGGATGCGCTCAAGGCCAACTTCAAGTGGTCCGACACCACCGTCTCCCAGCAGGTCGCGCGGGCCGACAAGTATGTGGGCCAGCTGCGCTGGGGCGGCACCTACGTGCCGATCATCCTGGGTGTGCTCGGCGCCCTGTTCCTTCTCGGCTGGGGCTGGCTGTTCTTCCGGGGCCGCAAGGACGACGCCGGAACCCCGGCCGACCCCGACACCCCCGATGACGGCACGCCGGGCGACCACGACTACCGGCCGGCCGCTGCCGGCGCGGGCGCCGCGGCGGCAGGGGCGGCTGCCGCCCCCACCGAGTATCTGGGCGATGCCGAGCAGACCACCGAGTTCGGCGGCGAAGCCCCACTCAGGGCCGACGAGTACTGGGCGCCCGGGGCGGCCGGTGAGCAGACGACGGGACTGCCGCCGATCGACCCGACCGCCGACACCGTCGCCTTCGAGCCGCTGCCGGATCTGACCCTGCCGCCGATGCCGGCCGCGCCGGCCGACGACTTCGGACCGCTGGATCTCCCGGACCTGCCGGATCTCCCGGACCAGCCCGCCGAGCAGACCGGAGACGATGAGTTCTGGGCCAACCCGCTCGGCGACACCGATTTCCGGGACAATCCGTTCGGGGACGACCAGCGCGGCCGGCACGAGCGGCCGGACTGACACTCCGGTTCTGCGCGGCCGGATCGTTGAGGCGCACTGACCGCGGCCGCACGCGCAGCCACTTCGGGTACGCGCAGACTGCAGTCTGCGCGTACCCGAAGTCAGTGCGCGGGGACTTCTCGGGCGGTCAGGTGTTGCGGGCCGCCGCGCGCCCGGCCGCCCGGCCGGAGAAGATGCAGCCGCCCAGGAAGGTGCCCTCGAGCGCGTTGTAGCCGTGGACGCCGCCGCCGCCGAAGCCGGCGACCTCGCCCGCCGCGTACAGCCCCTCGAACACCTGACCGTCGGGCCGCATCACCTGCGAGTCGAGATTGGTCTCCAGCCCGCCGAGCGTCTTGCGGGTGAGGATGTTCAGGCGCACCGCGATCAGCGGGCCCCGCTCGGGATCGAGGAGCCGGTGCGGCTTGGCCACCCGGACCACCTTGTCGCCGATGTAGTTCCGCGCGTTGTGCATCGCCATGATCTGCGCGTCCTTCGAGTACCCGTTCTCCACCTGCGTGTCACGGGCGGAGATGGTGCGCTCCAGGTCCTGCAGGTCGATGTGACCGCCGCGGCCGATCTCGTTCATGCCGGCCACCAGCTCGGGCAGGGAGTCGCGCACCACGAAGTCGATGCCGTGATCGACGAAGGCTTTGACCGGCCCGGGCATGCCCTTGGCCAGTCGGCTCTTGGCGGCGGTCTTGAACGACTTCTCGGTGATGTCCGGATTCTGTTCCGACCCCGAGAGCGCGAACTCCTTGGCGATGATGTCGGCGGTCAGAATGAACCACGAGTAGTCGTATCCGGTCGCCAGGATCGCCTTCATCGTGGAATTGGTGTCGAAGCCGGGGAAGTTCGGTGCGGGCAGCCGGTTGCCGTTCGCGTCGAGCCACAACGACGACGGTCCCGGAATGATCCGGATGGCGTGATCGGGCCAGATCGGATCCCAGTTGTGGATGCCTTCGGTGTAGTGCCACATGCGGTCGCGGTTCACCAGGTTGGCGCCGGCGCCCTCGGCGATCTGCAGCATGCGCCCGTCCACGTAGGCCGGGACTCCGGCGATCATGTGCTCGGGGACCGGGCCGAGCCGCTCGGTCGGCCAGTTCTCGCGCACCATCTCGTGGTTGTGCCCGATGCCGCCGGTGGTGACGATCACCGCGCCGCCGCGGATCTCGAAGTCACCGGCCTCGGTGCGCGAGGTGGCGATGCCGCGGTCGGCCTCAGTGGGTTCCAGGACGGCGCCCCGCACGCCGACCACGGTGTCGTCGTCGATGACGAGCTCGTCCACACGGTGCCGGAACCGGAACTCCACGAGCCCCTGCTTCTCGGCCTCCAGCACCGGTTCGGCGAAGATCCGGACCACTTCGGGGCCGGTCCCCCAGGTGAGATGGAAGCGCGGCACCGAGTTGCCGTGCCCGTCGGCGAAACCGCCGCCGCGCTCGGCCCAGCCGACCACCGGGGTGAATCGGAGTCCCAGCTGGTGCAAGTAGTCGCGCTTGATGGTGGAGGCGAAGTCGACGTAGGCCCGTGCCCACTGCCGCGGCCAGTAATCCTCGTCCTCGCGGTCGAATCCGGCCGAGCCGAGCCAGTCCTGCAGTGCGAGCTCCGGGGAATCCTTGATGCCGAGACGACGCTGTTCGGGGCTGTCGACCAGGAACAGTCCGCCGAGTGACCAGAAGGCCTGTCCGCCGAGGTTGTTCCTGTTCTCCTGGTCGACGACGATAACCTTCTTGCCGGCTTTGACCAGCTCGTACGTGGCCACCAGACCCGCCAGACCCGAACCGACGACCACCGCGTCGGCCTGACTTTCCTCGCCCACAGCAGATTCCCTTCCCCGAACGTCACCGGGCGCACGCATGTGGCCCGCCCCACAGCCTAATCGCCGCCGGATGGGTCACACTCTTTTGCGGGTCCGTTATCCGTCCGTTACTCTTCGAGTCGAAGGAAGTCCCCGGGTCCTTGTACCCTGTGATGGCGCGCCGTTCCGGCGCTCTGGAACGTCGGGGTTTCACCACACGACCGAGACCGCCCACGGTCAAGATCGCCCTAAGGAAGATGTATGTTCTCCAGCGTCCGTAAGCGCATGCTTGCCGCTGCTCTCGCCACCGCCACCGCTTTCGGTGCCGCGGCCGTCGTCGCTCCGTCCGCGCAGGCCGCGCCCGGCTGCAACGTGGAGCAGGTCCGTTCCAATGCGATGGGCCGCAGCGTTCCGGTCTGCATCATCAGCGCCGCCGGGAACAACAACCCGACGCTCTACCTGCTCGACGGTCTCCGCGCCCCGCGCAACAACAGCGGCTGGCTGATCGAGACCAACGTCGCCAACTACATGCAGGGCAAGCGCACCAACGTCGCCATCCCGTTCGGCGGAGGCGGCAGCTTCTACACCGACTGGGAGCAGCGCGACCCGGCCCTGGGCAACAACAAGTGGGAGACTTTCCTCACCCGCGAGCTCCCCCGCTACATGAAGGCCCGTCACGGCTCGGACAACCGCCGCAACGGCATCGCCGGTCTGTCGATGTCGGGCACGTCGGCGCTGAACCTGGCGTCGCGCCACCCGAACTTCTACCGGGCCGTCGCCTCGTACTCGGGCTACCCCACCGTCACCATGCCGGGCTTCAACCAGGGCATTCAGGCCTCGGTCGCCGAAATGGGCGGTAACCCCACCAACATGTGGGGCATCTGGCCGGCCGGCCAGTGGGCCGCCAACGACCCCTTCCTCAGCGCAGGCAACCTCGCCGGCAAGCACGTCTACGTCTCGTCCGGCACCGGTGTCGGCAGCCGCTACGACAGCACGCTGACCCCGGGCAGCGCCGGCTTCAACCCGGTCAAGTTCGCCCAGATGGTGCCCCTCGAGGTGGCCGCGTCGACCAGCAGCCAGCTGTACATCGGCCGCCTGGCCACGGTGCCCGGCGTCCGCCTGACCACTCACATCAGCCCCGACGGTGCGCACTGGTGGGACTACTGGCAGTCGCGCTTCAAGGAGTCCTGGACCAAGACCTTCCGTCCGGCGTTCTTCTGACGCCCGAGCCGCAGTCCAACCGGGACTGACTGCGGCGCAGGACCGAACAACGGCTGAGGCCGGGCTATCGCAGAAGATAGCCCGGCCTTAGCCGTTTCTGCCGGCCCGGCCCGGTTAGGCTGGTGGGCGTGGCAACCGGACAGACGATAATCACCCGCAAGACCCGTTCGGCGATCTTTCTGACCCTGTGCATCAACCCCGGCGGCGAAGAAGGCGTGCGCGACGGCCTCGAGAAGATCGGGGGCCTGACCACCGCGGTCGGTTCCCGCGCCCCCGAGGCTGCGCTGGCGGCGATCGTCGCGATCGGCTCGGACGCCTGGGACCGCCTGTTCACCGGGCCGCGCCCGGCGCTGCTCACCCCGTTCACGCAGTTGGAGGGCCCGGTGCACACCGCCCCGGCCACTCCCGCGGACATCCTGGTGCACATCAAGGCCGACGACATGGGTCTGTGCTACGAGCTGGGCCGCCAGCTCACCGAGGTCTTCGGCGACGCCGTACGCACCCAGGAGGAGGTCCACGGCTTCCGGTACTTCGATCTGCGCGACCTCACCGGGTTCGTGGACGGCACCGAGAACCCGGTCGGCCAGGACGCCATCGATGCGATCACCGTCGGCGACGAGGACCCGGCGTTCAGCGGCGGCAGCTACGTCGTGACCCAGCGTTATGTGACCGACTTCTCGGCCTGGGACGCGATCTCCGTCGAGGAGCAGGAGAACGTCTTCGGCCGCACCAAACTCGACAACATCGAGATGGACGACGATGTGAAGCCGGCCAACTCGCACATCGCCCTCAACGTCATCGAGGACGCCGACGGCAACGAGATCGACATCGTGCGAGACAACATGCCGTACGGAGCCATCAACGGCAGCGGCGACAAGGGCACGTTCTACATCGCCTATTCGCGCGGTCCCGAGGTGAGCGAGGAGATGCTGCGCAACATGTTCCTCGGCGACCCGCCCGGCAACTACGACCGCCTGCTCGACTTCACCACGGCGGTGTCCGGCGCCCAGTTCTTCGCCCCGCCCGCCGAGTTCCTCGAAGAGCTGCCGTCGGCCCCGCCGTCCGCCGTCGCGCCCGAGCCGGAGCCCGGCCCGGAACCGGTCGCCGACGGTTCGCTGCGCATCGGCAGTCTCCGCAGGCCCGACTGACCGCGCGGCACCCCGTACCGCACCACCCGCCACCCACCACCAGAGGAGCCACGATGAACAATCTGCACCGCGAACTCGCCCCCATTTCGTCCGCCGCCTGGGCCGAGATCGAAGAGGAGGCGAGCCGGTCCTTCAAGCGCAACAGCGCCGGCCGCCGCCTGGTGGACGTGAAGGGCCCGCTCGGCCTGGACGTCGACTCGGTGACCCTGGGTCGGCGCGCCAAGATCGACTCCCCGGCCGACGGGATCCAGGCCTACATCCGCCAGGCGCAGCCGCTCGTGGAGTTCAAGGTGCCGTTCTCGGTCTCTCGCGAGGCCGTCGACAACGTCGACCGCGGCGCCCCCGACTCCGACTGGGATCCGGTGGTGCGCGCGGCCAGCGAACTCGCCCGCGCCGAGGACAAGGCGATCTTCGAGGGCTTCGCGTCGGCAGGCATCACCGGCATGACCGAATCCGCCAAGCAGGAGGCGCTCACGCTTCCCGAGAACGTGGTCGACTACCCCGAGGCGATCAGTGCGGCCATCAACCGCCTGCGCCTCAACTCCGTGGACGGCCCGTACTCGCTGGCGCTCAGCGCCGACCTGTACGCGGAGGTCAACGAGACCGTCAACGACGGCTACCCGGTGCGCCAGCACGTCATGCGGATCCTCACCGACGGCGACATCATCTGGGCCCCGGCGATCAGCGGCGCCGTACTGGTGAGCACCCGCGGAGGCGACTTCGAGCTGTCGATCGGCCAGGACGTCTCGATCGGCTACGACTCGCACGACGCCGACGTGGTGAACCTGTACTTCATCGAGTCGTTCACCTACCTCACCTACACGCCCGAGGCCGCCGTGCCGATGCGCGACAAGAGCTGACGGCCCGAACACCGCAAGCGCCGCCGCATCCGACCGGGTGCGGCGGCGTTTGCGGTTCGCTACGCCCGGCAGACGTCGATCTTCCGGCTGCTGTCGAGCCGGGCTTCCGACGTGGCCGTCTGCACCTTCCGGTACGTCCAGGCACCGTCGCACCAGCCCAGATCCGATGCCTTCAGCGACATCGTGCTCAGCGGATTGCCCACACCGTTGAGCTGGCTCACCCCGGTCCCCGTCGCCGTCTGCCCGCCCCAGGAGTCCCAGGTGATCCTCGCGATGGTGCTCGACGCCGTCGAGCCGAACGAGATGACAGCCGGCCGGGCGGCTCCGAAACCCACCGCGTACGGGATGTACTGGTCGCGGCCGAGGACCGGCTCCGGCTTGTCCTCGGAGTCGTCGCCTGCGCACCGGCACAGCACCACCGTGGTCACCGTGCCGTCGCCGATCTCGTCGCCGCCGCGATACCCGATCCGGTAGCCGGTGCCTGCGCCTTCGTCTGCGGGGAAGGTCGCGACGCCGTCGCCGCTCGTCGTCGGCTCACCGTAGAGTTCGACGACGCGCGAGCCGGGTGTCCCGGCTGTCACGCCGTCGATGGTGACGCCCGTGGCGCCGGCCGGATCGCCCGGGGCGATCTCGATCAGTGTGCGGTCGGCGTCGAAGGTGTAGGTGCAGTCCTTCCAGACGATGATGAGCCGATCGCCCTCGGTGCGTCCCGAGGTGGGGAAGCCCTCGTTGTCCGCCGCGACCTGGTCGAGAGTGTCGCCGATCTTCGCGTCACCTCGGCCCGTCGGGGCGAGCCGGCTGTCGGCCACCTCCGCGTTCTGTACCGCCGCGAGGCGCGCGGTCAACTGCTCGGCGTTGTCGGCGGTGACGAACACTCCGCCGCCGTCTCGGGCGACGCACTGCAACGAGTCCGCGTCGGTGCGGAATCCGACGGCGCTGATCGTGGTCTTGGGCTTGGCCGCCCGAATGCTCGCCGCCGTCTCGCAGGGGTCCGGCGCACATGTGGACTCCCCGTCGGACACCAGCACGAGGGCGCTCTCGGTGTCCGGCAGTAGGGCCGCCCCCTCCTGCAGTGCCGTGCCGATGGGGGTGAACCCCTGCGGCGTCAGACCGTCGAGCGCCTCGGTCACCTCCGCCGCATCGGCCGAGCCGAGCGGGCGCACCACCTGAACGTCCGCGCACGCCGCCTGCCGCCCGGCACTCTTCGCGGAGACCTGCGCACCGAAGACCACCAGCCCGAAGTCGG
Source organism: Gordonia caeni (assembly GCF_039537105.1). NCBI lineage: Bacteria > Bacillati > Actinomycetota > Actinomycetes > Mycobacteriales > Gordoniaceae > Gordonia > Gordonia caeni. The sequence continues at coordinate 436,798 of NZ_BAAAZW010000001.1, read as the reverse complement.
TGTCGGGCGGCAGCGAACTCACCAGCTCCTGCGCGGCCGCTTTCGCGGCCGCCCAGCGCGGCCCCGGTGCATCCGCGGTGTTCATCGAATCCGACGCGTCGAGGACGACGACGGTGGGGATGCCCGCCGCCGCGGAATCGGCCCGCACCGCCTGCCCGTCCGACTCACGTGAACATCCCGCCGCCAGTGCCAGCACCGCCACCACCGCGGCGGCCATCCGCCAACTCCTGCTCATCGTTCGATCTAATCCGACCACCACCCGGCCCGCGGGACGGCCGGCCGGAATTGACCCGAATGGCGGACGATCGCGGCCGCCGCGCGAGAACCGCTGACGCGCAGCGCCGTTCGTTTGCCGTAAAGGTCCAGTTCGGGCGGACACAGGCCGGATAAACCCGTCGCCGCCCCTCCGGCCCCAGCGTAAGCTGGCCGGGTGCTGATCCGTCTGCTGCGCGTCTACCTGATGAAGTACCGGGGGCCCCTCGCAGCCGTCATCCTCCTCCAGTTGGCCGCGACCGCCGCCATGCTCTATCTGCCGACCCTGAACGCCGACATCATCGACCTGGGTGTGGCCCGCGGCGACACCGGCTACATCCTGAGCACCGGCGGATGGATGCTGCTGATCTCGGCGGCGCAAGTGGTGTGCTCGGTAGTCGCGATGTACTTCGGCGCCCGCGCCGCGCTCGGCACCGGGCGGGACATCCGCCGCGACCTGGTGCATCGCGTCAACGACTTCTCCGCCCGCGAGGTCGGCCAGTTCGGCGCGCCGTCGCTGATCACCCGCACCACCAACGACGTCCAGCAGGTGCAACTGCTCGCGGTGATGGGGATCTCGATCCTGGTGATGGCGCCGATCATGGGGATCGGCGGGATCGTGATGGGCATGCGGATCGCCTTCTCGATCTCGTGGATCCTGGTGGTCGCGGTCCCTGTGCTGGGGCTGACGATGGGCCTGATCATCGGCCGCATGATTCCGGGCTTCCGCGCCATGCAGGAGCGCATCGATGCGGTGAACCGCGTTCTGCGCGAACAGATCACCGGGATCCGCGTGGTGCGCGCCTTCGTCCGCGAACGGTACGAGGTGAAGCGTTTCGGCGTGGCCAACGACCGTCTCGCCAACGCCTCGCTGCGCGTCGGCCGGATGATGGCGCTGATGTTCCCGGCCGTCATGCTGGTCACCAATCTGACCCTGATCGCGGTCCTGTGGTTCGGCGGCAAGCAGATCGCCGCCGGCAGCGTGGAGATCGGTGCGCTGACCGCGATGATCAGCTACGTCATGCAGATCATGATGTCGGTGATGATGGCCAGCTTCCTGGCGATGATGGCCCCGCGCGCCGGCGTGTGCGCCGACCGTATCTGCGAGGTCCTCGACACCGAGACCTCCGTGCATCCGCCGCTGGTGCCCGTGCCGATCACCGGTGATCCGGCGGTGGTCGAGCTCGACGGCGTGCAGTTCTGCTATCCCGGCGCCGACGATCCGGTCCTGTCCGGTATCGGCCTGACCACCGCGCCGGGAACCACCACCGCGATCGTCGGCTCCACCGGCTCGGGCAAGACGACGCTGATCAATCTGATCCCGCGCCTGCTCGACGTGACCGGTGGCGCGGTCCGCGTCGGCGGCGTCGACATCCGCGACGTCGACCCCGACCAACTCAGGCGCCACATCGGCCTGGTGCCCCAGCGCGCGTACCTGTTCTCCGGCACCGTCGCCGACAACCTCCGGCAGGGCAAGCCCGATGCGACCGAAGACGAGATGTGGGCGGCCCTGCGGATCGCGCAGGCCGCCGACTTCGTCCGCGCCATGCCCGAGGGCCTCGACACCGACATCGCCCAGGGCGGGACCACCGTCTCCGGCGGTCAGCGGCAGCGGCTCGCGATCGCGCGGGCCCTCATCCGCAAGCCGTCGATATACCTGTTCGACGACTCCTTCTCCGCCCTGGACCTGGCGACCGACGTGCGGCTGCGTGCCGCCCTCGCCCCAGCCACCCGGGACGCGGCGGTGATCGTGGTGGCCCAGCGCATCTCGACCATCCTCGGCGCCGACCAGATCCTGGTCCTCGACCGCGGCCGGATGGTCGGCCTGGGTACCCACGAACAGCTGCTGGTCACCTGTCCGACGTACCGGGAGATCGTCGAATCCCAGCTCGCGATCGGGCAGGCGTCGTGACGCGCCCGGGTGCCGCCGGACCGCCGGGAAGCGCCCCGGCGCTGGAGAAGCCGAAGTCGTTCAAACCGACGCTGAAGCGGCTGATCCGCGAGCTCGGGGACTACCGGGGCCGCATGCTGGTGGTGCTGGGCTCCATCGTCGCGTCGGTGACCCTGACCGCGCTGGCGCCGCGCGTGCTCGGCGACGCCACCAATCTGCTGTTCGAAGGCGTGATCGGTTCCCGCCTGCCGGCCGGGCTCACCAAAGAGCAGGCCGTCGCGCAACTGCGCACCGCCGGGCAGGACACCTTCGCCGACATGGTCTCGGCCATGGACGTGGTTCCCGGCCAGGGCATCGACTTCGACGCCGTCGGCTGGGTGCTGCTGACGGTGCTGGCGCTGTACGTGGGTTCGGCCCTGCTCGGCTGGCTGGCCGCCTACCTGCTGAACCAGGTGGTGGTCGGCACCGTCACGCGGCTGCGTGCCGACGTCGAGGAGAAGATCCACAAGCTCCCGCTCTGGTACTACGACCAGTCCGCCCGCGGCGACCTGCTCAGCCGGGTCACCAACGACCTCGACAACCTGTCACAGAGCCTGCAGCAGACCATCAGCCAGCTGCTGAACTCGATCCTGATGGTGATCGCGATCCTCATCATGATGCTGACCATCTCGCCGCTGCTGTCGTTGATCGCGGTGGCCACGGTGCCGCTCGCAGTGATCGCGACCGCGCTGATCGCCCGGCGGTCCAAACCGCATTTCGTCGGGCAGTGGCGGTCGACCGGTCTGCTCAACGCGCAGGTGGAGGAGAGTTTCACCGGACACGAACTGGTCAAGGCCTTCGGTCGCCGTGCCGAGGTGGAGCAGACCTTCAACGAGCAGAACGAGGAGCTCTACGCCTCCAGCTGGAAGGCCCAGTTCATCTCCGGCATCATCATGCCGACCATCATGTTCCTGGGGAACCTGAACTACGTCGCGGTGGCCGTGGTCGGCGGCCTGCGGGTGGCGTCGGGGCAGCTGAGCCTCGGCGAGGTGCAGGCCTTCATCCAGTACTCGCGCCAGTTCACCCAGCCGCTCACCCAGATCGGCTCGATGTTCAACCTCATGCAGAGCGGTGTCGCCTCGGCCGAACGCATCTACGAGGTGCTCGACGAGGCCGAGGAGGCCCCCGATCCCGCCTTCCCGGCGACCCCGGTCAGCGACGTCGGCCACATCGTGTTCGACGACGTGTCGTTCCGCTACCGTGCCGACCGGCCGCTGATCGAGAACCTGTCGCTGGAAGCCGCACCGGGCCACATGATCGCGATCGTCGGCCCGACGGGGGCCGGCAAGACCACCCTGGTGAACCTGATCCTGCGCTTCTACGAGGTCGATTCCGGCCGGATCTTCGTCGACGGCGTGGACGCGGCGACGATGACGCGCGACGATCTGCGCGAGCGCACCGGAATGGTGCTGCAGGATTCGTGGCTGTTCGGCGGCACCATCTACGACAACATCGCCTACGGCGACCCGTCCGCCACCCGCGAGCAGGTGCTCGAGGCGGCCCGGGCCGGGCACGTCGATCACTTCGTGCGCACCCTGCCCGACGGGTACGACACCGTCATCGACGACGAGGGCGGCGGCGTCAGCGCCGGCGAACGGCAGCTGATCACCATCGCGCGGGCCTTCCTCGCGCGGCCCAGCATCCTGATCCTCGACGAGGCGACCAGCTCGGTGGACACCCGCACCGAGCTGCTGATCAGCCAGGCGATGGCCGATCTGAGCAGCGACCGCACCAGTTTCGTGATCGCGCACCGGCTGTCGACCATCCGCAACGCGGACCTGATCGTGGTGATGGAGGACGGCCGGATCGTCGAGCAGGGCACGCACGACCAGCTGCTGGCCGCCCGCGGCGCCTATTACAACCTGTACAACGCCCAGTTCTCCGGAGCCGTCGAGTAGTTCCGCGGGCCCCGTCGCGAGGTTCGCCGTGCCGGCCTGAGAACCGGGACCGAAGGCTCATGAATTAACGCACCTGAGCTCCATAGTATCGGGGGGTGACCTCCGACAGTGAGCGCCGGCCGATGAGCTGGCATCGCCGCGCCGGCATGCCCGTGCGCGTGTGGATGGTCGTGTTGATCGCTCTCGGCCTGGCGCACTGGGCGATTCCCGAATCACGCTGGCTGCTGGTGCACGTTTTCACCATCGGCCTCGTCGCCAACTCGATCCTGCTCTGGTCGCAGACGCTGGCCGAACGGTTCCTCGGCTATCCCCTTCCGCCCGAACGGCGGCGCCTCCAGCTGGCGCGCATCTACGCGCTCAACGTCGGCCTGGTGGTGACCGTCGTCGGCATGCTCACCGTCTCCTGGCCGGTGACCCTGGTCGGCGCCGTCCTGATCGGCGCGGTGCTGGCCTGGCATGCGGTGGCCCTGGCCCGGCTCATCGTCGAGGCGCAACGGCACCGGGCCGCCGAGGGAATGGAGCCCGCGGAGAACGCGATCAGCGTCTGGTTCTTCGTCGCCTCGGCGTGCCTGCTCCCGATCGGCGCGGCGTTCGGAGTGCTGCTGGCCTACGGCTTCGCCGACCCCGAGCAGGCCGGATTCCTGCTGACGCACCAGGCACTGAACATCCTGGGGTTCCTGGGGCTGGCTGCCGCGGGTGTTCTGCTGGTGATGTTTCCGCGGCTCCTCGGCGCCCCTGCGGTGCGAACCCGTCGCCGGCCGATCGCCCTCGCCGTCCTTTCCGCCGGTATCGCGGTGATCTGCGCCGGGGCCCTCTCCGACCATCCGGTGATCGCCGCCGTCGGCGTGGGCATCTACCTGCTCGGCTGGTTGGTCATAGTCGTCCCGTTCGTGCCGGTGGCCGTGGCCCAGCCGCCGAACTCCTATGCGGCGGCGTCGATCTCGGCGGCACTGCTGTGGCTGCTCGGATCACTGGCGGCATACGCGACGGTACTGCTCACCGGCCCGTTCCAGACCGAACGGATCAGTCTGCTGACCGTTTGGTTCCTCGCCGGTTTCGCCGCGCAGCTGCTGTTCGGCGTGATGAGTCACCTGCTCCCGACCATGATGGGCGGCGGCCCGGTGACCGCCGCCGGTCTGGCGGAGATGAACCGCTGGTGGCTGTGGCGGGTGCTGGTGATCAACGGCGGCCTGGTGCTGTGGCTGCTGCCGCTGGGCAGTTGGGTCAAGGTGGCCCTCTCCGCGCTGGTGATGCTGGCGTTCATCGCGTTCCTGCCGATTATGATCCGCAGCGCCCGGGCTGCGATGAAGGTCCGCGGGGCGCTGTCGTCCGGCGTCGAGTCCACCGCCGGGAAGCCTTCGGGCACCGCCGATTCCACCGCTCCTTCGCCGCCTGCTCCGCAGCGCGGTCTGCAGGCGGTCGCCGCGGCGACGGCCCTCGCGCTGGTCGTGGCCGTCGGTTCGGGCCTGGGCGGGGAGACGGGAACCCAGGTGTCCGACGCCGCCGGTTCGGCGACCCCCACCGGTGAGACGACCACCGTGCAAGTCGACGCGATCGGCATGCGGTTCACCCCAAAGACCGTTTCGGTGCCGGCCGGCGACCGGCTGGTGCTGGAGGTCACCAACAAGGATTCGCAGGTGCACGACCTCGTGCTCGCCACCGGCCAGTCGACCGGCCGGCTGGCCCCGGGCGCCACCGCGACCGTCGACGTCGGCGTGGTGGGCCGCTCCGTCGAGGGCTGGTGCTCCATCGTGGGCCATCGGCAGCAGGGCATGGTCCTGCACATCCGGGTCGAGGGCGACGACGCCGACGACCACCTCGCCGCACCGGGTGGCGTCCACGGACCGGCCCCGGCGGTCGATCTGATGGCCGATCCGGACCCGGACTTCGTCGCGCGGGATGCGCGGCTGGCACCGGCGCCGTCCGGCACCGTCCACCGGTACACCTTCGAGGCGACGGAGGTCCCCGGCGACGTCGCGCCCGGTGCCACCCAAACCTTGTGGACCTACAACGGCCAGGTGATGGGGCCCACGCTCCGCGGCAGACTCGGGGACGTCTTCGAGATCACACTGGTGAACAAGGGCTCCATGGCGCACTCGGTCGACTTCCACGCGGGCATGGTTTCGCCCGACCACAACATGCGCGACATCGATCCCGGCGAACGGCTGGTCTATCGTTTCCGCGCCGAGCACACCGGAATCTGGCTGTACCACTGCGCCACCGCACCGATGGCCGTCCATCTGGCCGCCGGAATGTTCGGCGCCGTCGTCATCGACCCGCCGGGCCTCGCACCCGTGGACGCGGAATATCTGTTCACCCAGTCCGAGTGGTTCCTCGGCGCCGACGGAGGACCGATCGACGCCGACAAGGTCGCGGCCGGCACGCCGGATCTGGTGATGTTCAACGGCTACGCGAACCAGTACGTGCGCCGGCCTCTGCACGCGAAGGTCGGCGACCGCGTCCGCATGTGGGTGCTCGACGCCGGCCCCAACCAGCCGCTGGCCTTCCACGTCATCGGCGCTCAGTTCCACACCGTCTATTCCGAGGGCGCCTACGTGCTGGGGCCGGGGGATCCGCTGGCCGGCGGCTCTCAGGTGCTCGGCCTGCTGCCCGCCCAGGGCGGCTTCGTGGAGATGACTTTCGCCGAGCCCGGCACCTACACCTTCCTCAACCACCGCATGCTCGACGGTGATCGCGGAGCGATGGGCAAGATCGTCGTCGAATAGGCCGCGCGCCCGTTCTGGCGGCGCGGGACTACCCGCCGCGGAGGGCGCGAGCGGCCGAGGTGGCCAGGGTGTCGGCGATCTCGTTGTAGTGGTCGCCGTTGTGGCCCTTGACCCAGCGCCACTCCACCTGGTGTCGCTTGGACTCGTCGACCAGGCGCTGCCACAGCTCGGCGTTCTTCACCGGCTTCTTGGCGGCGGTCTTCCAGCCGTTGCGCTGCCAGCCGGCCACCCACTTGGTGATGCCGTCGCGCACGTACACCGAATCGGTGTAGAGGATCACCTGCGACGGCCGGGTCAGCGCCGCGAGCCCCTCGATGGCTGCGGTCAGTTCCATCCGGTTGTTGGTGGTGTCCGGCTCGGCACCCGACAGTTCCTTCTCGTTGCCCTTGTAGCGCAACACCGCGCCCCATCCTCCGGGACCGGGATTGCCCAGGCACGCCCCGTCCGTGGAGATCTCGACCACCGTTTCGCTCATGATCCCCAACGCTACCGGGCACCCGGTCGGCGAAACGAACCTCGATGATCGAGCGCAGTCGAGATCTCTCCACGACCAGTCCTGGAATACTGATCCCATGTCCGACGACGCGACGCTCCGGATCCACCTGTTCCGCGCGGTGAACGTCGGCGGCGCGAAGCTGCCGATGGCGCGGCTCCGGGAGATCGCCGCCGACCTCGGCGCACAGCGGGTCGCCACCTACATCGCCTCGGGCAACCTGCTGTGCCGGCCGCCCGGCGACCCCGCCGAGTTCGACCGCGCCCTCGAGAGGGCCGTCGAGTCGGAGTTCGGCTTCTTCCGCGAGGTGATCTCCCGGACCGCCGGCGACCTGGAGGACGCCCTGGCCGCCTACCCCTTCGGCACCCCACCGGACTTCGCCGACGCCCCCTACGGGCACATCTGCTTTCTCGCGGGTACTCCGGATCCGGCCGCGGCCGGGACCTTCGTCGCCCGGGACTTCGGCGGCGGCGAACAGTTGGCGCTGATCGGCGCGGATCTGCACCTGAACTACCCGGCCGGCGCCGGGAAGACCAAACTCTCGGCACCGATGATCGCCAAGGGACTCGGGGTGGCCGGTACGGCGCGGAACCTGCGCACGGTCGCCAGGCTCATCGATCTGGCCCGGGCCTGACCGACCTGCTCCTCCCCGCTGGCTGAACCGGGAGTGAGTGGACTAACGTTGATACCAGGGATTAGGTGTGCCTAACCTCCAAGCCCACTGTGGACCTGGAGCCGGGCGGGGCACAGCAGACGAGAAGGTGGAGTGATTGCCATGAAGATGAGCGAGGAACTGGAGACGGCGTTCGTCCAGCAGATCACCCGGGAGTACGAGGCCGCATTCCTGTACCGGCAGCTGGCCGCCGAACTCGAGCTGCGTGATCTTCCGGGCATGGCGACGTGGTTCCGCCGCCATGCCGAGATCGAGCTCGGGCACGCCGACCGACTGATCAAACACCTCACCGACCGGCGGAATCACCCCGTCATCGGCGACATCAGCCTCCCCTCGATCAAGCTGGAGACCGTCGCCGAGGCCTTCCAGATCGCCCTCGACGCCGAGCGGGAGGTGTCCGAGGCGATCCGCGCGCTCTGCCGCCTCGCCGACGCACAGCACGACTACGATTCGCGCCCGGTGATCGACTGGTTCATCACCGAGCAGATCGGCGAGGAGGCCACGGTCAGCGAGGTCCTGGGCCGGGTGACGCTGGTCGACGACGACGGCTCCGGGCTGCTCTTCCTGGACGCCGAGCTCGCTGGAGACGACCCCGACCAGGAGTGAGTCACACCTGGATGGGCGGGAACAGCTGCACCATCGAGTACTGCCGGTTCCGTCGCGCACCCCACGCGCTGATCGCCAGGGAGACGACGAAGATCCCGCCCAGCACCGCGACGGCGGTCCAGAATCTGGTGTCGATGCCCCCGCTGATCATCTGCCGCATGCCGGTGACCGCATAGCTCATCGGATCCCACGGATGCAGGATCTGCGCGGGTTTGGCAGTAGTCGGCACCGGATAGATGCCGCCGGAGGCCACGATCTGCACCATCAGGAAGGCCAGTGAGGCTACCCGGCCGACCGCGACGCCGAGCAGCACGTTGAACATCTGCAGCACCGCCAGGAACGCCGCCGAGATCAGCAGCATGAATGCCAGCAGACCGACCGGGTGATCGGGGTCCAGGCCGACGCCGAAGTGCGCGACGGCGAACATCACCGCGACCTGTGCCCCGGCGATCAGGAACGCCGGCCAGTACGAGGAGAGCACCGACCGCAGACCGCCCAGACCGCCGATCACCGCCCGCGGCTGCAGCGGTTTGATCAGCATCCAGATGATCATGGTGCCGATGAACAGCGCCAGGGTGAGGAAGAACGGCGCGAAGCCGGAACCGAAGGTGGGCGCCGGGTTGTGCGTGATGCTGCGCAGCTCGACCGGTTCGGCCAGGTTCCCGGCGACCGTCTGCCGTTGCTGGGCATCGCCGAAGTCGGGGATCTGCTTCACTCCGTCGGCGAGCCCGCTGGCCAGCTGCTGGGCACCGGCGTCGAGCTTGGGCATGCCCTCGGCCAGTTCGCCTGCACCGTCGGCCAGGGCTTCGCTGCCGTCGGTGAGCTGCGCCAGACCACCGGCCAGTTCGGCCGACCCGCTCTTGAGTTGCTGTGCCCCCGAACGCAATTGGTTCACCTGGCCGGATAGGCCGCCGGAGTTCAGCTGATCGAGGGTCGAGCGCAGCGGCGAGTCCGGGTCGGACATCTGCGCCGACAGCGTGTCGGCCTGCTTGCCGAGGTTCTTCGCCTGCGCCGTCGTCCCCGGGTCGAGCCCCTGGGTCTGCAGGAAGCCGAGCACCGGAGTCAGCCCGTCGGCCAGGGCGCGCGCATTCGGGTCGCCGCTGCCGCGCAGTGACTTGATGGTCTGGGCCACCACCTGCGCGGCCTGCGACTGCTGGTGCCCGGCCTGCCCGACCACCCCGAGCAGCTGAGACAGCTGCCCGCTGAGCTTCCCCAGGTCCTTCGCGGTCTCCGCGGAGATCTGCAGCGACTGCGCATCGGACAGCAGCGGCAGCAACGGGTCGGTGGCGGCGGTGATCCCGTCGGCCAGCTGGGCATTGCCCGCGGCCAGCTGTGCGGCGCCCTCGCGGGCGGTGACCATGTTGGTCGCCAGTTCGTCGGCCCCCTCGGCCAGGCGCTGCGCGCCGCTGTTGGCGGTGCCCAGTCCGTCGGCCAGCTGACCTGCACCGTCGGCGGCCTCGGTCAGACCGGTCCCCGCAGACTGCAGGCCGACCAGCACCTGGTCCACCGACTGTTCGCCGATCTTCTCGTTCAGTGCGGTCGTGACCTGCGCGGCGGCGTTGGTGCCGATGACGGTGGCCAGGTAGTTGTTGGCGTCGTTGAAGGTGAACTCGACGACGGCCTTGCGCGGATCCGACGTCGTGGCCGACAGGATCGAGGAGCTGAAGTCCTCCGGGATGGTGATGGTGAAGTAGTAGCGACCGTGCGCCAGGCCGTCGGCGGCATCGTCGGCGTCGGTCGAGCGCAGATCCAGTGCGCCGCTGGACTTGAGGCTCGCCACCACCTCGTCGCCGGCCTTCAGATCGCGGCCGTCCTGGGACGCACCGGCGTCCTCGTTCACCAGTGCGACGGGCAGCTTGTTCACCTCGTCGAACGGATTCCAGAACACCCACAGATACATGGCGCCGTACAGCAGCGGCAGCAGGATGATCGTGACGATCGCAACGCGCGGCATCACTCCCTTGGAGTACCGCTTCAGTTCGGTGCCCAGCGACATTCCCGCGAGCATGACTACTCACCGCCTTCGGTGTGGAGATGAACCGGGACCTGGCTGCGATGCCCCAGGGCCGGGTCGACGTGGTTGACGGTGCAGGTGATCACCGTCTGCTGCTGACCGAGCGCGGCCAGGCGCCGCACCAGGACGCGCTGGTTCTGGTCGCTGGTGACCTGATCGATGTTGCCGACCACCAGCAGTGGCGGGCGGCGCGTGTTGGCGAGGGCGACGCGCAGCAGGATCCCGTCGAGTTCGGACAGGTTCTCCACGTACTCGCCCAGCGGCGGCAGCGCCCGGTCGCCGAAGACCGGGCGGCAGACCTGCTCGTACACCGCCTCATCGGCCCTACGGATCAGGTGGTACCAGGGTGCGTCCCAGCGGAGCTGCTCGGTCACCAGATCGACGACGCGGACCGACGCGTAGACGCTGTCGAGGTCTTCGATGGCCGCCAGCGCCGAGGCTCGGAAGATCCTGGCGGGACCGGTGTGGCCCATGACGGTCAGCGAGCCGCTCTTCGGTTTCATCCGGCCGGCCAGGGTCATCTGCAGGGCCGTCCGGCCCGGTCCGGCAGGTGCCTGCAGAATGGTGAGACCGCCGAGCAGAATGGTCAGATCGAGCGGGCCGTAGACGTTCCCCCACGGGCCGGTCTGGGTGATACCGCGGGCCGTCACGGCGACCGGCGGGGACATCTGGCTCATGGATTTTCATGCTAGACCCGCAGGCCCCGGTCTCCGGGCAGCCGAAGCGCCTCAAGTGTGGAAACGCACGTTATCAGAAATTTCGAGACTCAGATCACGCCGTCGGCCCGCAACCGCTCGATCTCCGACCCGCCCATGCCCAGTACGTCGGCCAGCACGGCCTCGGTGTCGCGGCCGAGTTCGACCGCGGGGACGGCGCCGGAGTAGGCCCCGTCGATCCGCACGGACGAGCTCGCGGAGATCACCTGGCCGATGCCCGGCTGCGCCAGCGAGACGAGCACCGGCGCCGTCTCGGGCGACTCGGCGAAGTCGGCTGCCACCTCGGCGATGCTGCGGTACGGCCCCCACAGCACTCCGGCGGCAGTGAGTTCGGCGTGGACCTGCGCGGTGGAACGTTCGCTGAACCACGGCGTCAGCACCTCCGCGATCCGGTGCCGGTGCGCATACCGGCCTTCGTCGGTGCTGAAGTCGGCACCGGCCGACTCGGCGAGTGCGGCAAGGGATTCCGCGGTACCCGTCGCCGTCGTGAGTGCTGACCACTGGCGCGGGGTCAGCACCACCACCATCACCCGGTCGCCGTCGGCGGAGGCGAAGTCGACGCCGAACGCCCCGTACAGGTGGTTGCCGTGCCGCGCGCGCTGCCCGCGTTCGGCGGCCTCGGAGTACCAGCCGAGATCGGCCACCGCCGCCGCCGCGACGTCGTCGAGCGCGATCTCGATCTGCGCCCCCGCCCCCGTGCGGTCGCGCCGCCGCAGGGCCGCGAGCACCGCCGAGACCACCTCCTGCCCGCACAGCAGATCCCAGGCCGGAAGGACGTGGTTCACCGGCGCCGCCGAATCCTCCGGGCCGGTGAGCGCGGCGATGCCGCTGGCACTGTTGACCGTGTAGTCGACCGCCGGGCCGCCGTCGGCGCGCCCTTGCACCTTCACCGAGATCACGTCCGGGCGCCGCGCGGCGAGCGCCTCGTACCGCAGCCACTGCCGCCCGACCGCATTGTCGACGATGATTCCCGCATCCGGTCCCGGCGCCGTCGCCAGATCCAGCAGCAGATCCCGTCCGGCCTCCGACCGCAGATCCAGTGCGACCGAACGTTTCCCCCGATTGAGCGAGGTCCAGTACAGCGATTCCCCGGTCCGCGCCGACAGCGGCCACCGGTGCCGGTCGGCGGCACCGCCGAGCGGGTCGACGCGGATCACCTCCGCACCCAGCTGCGCCAGTGCCCGGCCGGCCGACGGGCCGGCGACGAAGCTCGCGAACTCGACGACGCGGATGCCCTCCAGTGGACTGCTCAGACTCATCGTTCGGCTACCTTCCTGTGCCGGCCTCGGTCGCCCCGTCGCCGCCCAGTCGCTCGAAGACGGCCGAAAGGCCTTGTCCACCACCGATACACATCGTTTCCACGCCGTATCGCCCCTGGCGTCGATCCAGTTCGCGCAGCAGCGTCGCGAGGATCCGGACGCCGGTGGCGCCCACCGGGTGTCCCAGGGAGATCCCGGAGCCGTTGACGTTCACCCGCTCCAGGTCCCCGGCCGACAGGCCGAGGGCGGTGGTGCAGGCGAGGACCTGTGCAGCGAAGGCCTCGTTGAGCTCGATCAGATCGACCTGGTCCAGTTCCAGACCCGCCCGCTGCAGCGCCAGCCGGGTCGACGGCACCGGTCCGATGCCCATCCGGGACGGCTCCACGCCGGCCACCGCCCACGAGACCAGCCGGGCCAGCGGCCGCAATCCCAGCTCGGCCGCCTTCTCCCGCGTGGTGACGACGCAGACTGCGGCGCCGTCGTTCTGCCCGCTGGAATTGCCTGCGGTGACAGTGGATTCGGGGTCGTGTCCACCGCGCACCGGCCGCAGGGCGGCCAGTTGCTCGAGGGAGACGTCGGCGCGGGGGTGCTCGTCGCGGTCGATCACCGTCGTGCCGCGCCGGCCCTCGACGGTCACCGACACCAGTTCGTCGGCGAAGCGCCCTTCATCGTGTGCGGTCACCGCGCGACGATGCGAGGTGTACGCCAGCTCGTCCTGCGCCTCGCGGCTGATGCCGTACTCGGCGCGCAGGTTCTCGGCGGTCTCGAGCATGCCGCCCGGGACCGGATGGTGGCGTCCGCCCGCGGTCAGCCGGCCCCGGCCGATCCGGTCGACCAGGGCGGTGTCCGCACCGCGCAGCCCGAAACGCAGGCCGAGCGCGTAATGCTCGGCCTGACTCATGCTCTCCGCACCGCCGGCCAGCACCAGATCGCACACCCCGGTCTGGACGCGCATGGCGGCGTCGAGCACCGCCTGCAGCCCGGCGCCGCAACGGCGATCCACCTGCATGCCGGGCACGCTGACGTCCAGGCCAGCGTCGAGCGCGGCGACCCGCCCGAGCGCCGGGGCCTCAGCGTTGGGGTAGCACTGGCCGAAGACGACGTCGTCGATGTCGGCGCTCCCGATTCCGGTGCGGGCCACCAGCTCGGCGATGACGGTCGCGGCCAGGTCCGCGGCGGGCACCGACGAGAGCGCTCCTCCGTAGCGCCCGACGGGGGTCCGGATCGGCTCGCAGATGACGGCGTCGCGCATGGTGCTTCCTTCCAGGGGACCGGGGCTTCGCATCGAAACCTATCCGTTCGCCGTCCCGGGCCCGGCCGATACCCGTCGTCTGGAAGGATCCGGGCATGGCCCGACTCTGCGAGACCGCCGACCTCACCGACGTGCAGCGCGACATGCTGCGCACCGTCCGCGCCTTCGTCGAAGGCGACGTCCTGCCCGTGGCGACCGAGCTGGAAGCCCGCGACGAGTACCCGACCCGGATCGTGGAGGCGATGAAGGAGCTCGGGATATTCGGGTTGACCATCGACGAGGAGTACGGCGGTCTCGGCGAGTCTCTGCTCACCTACGCCCTGGTGGTGGAAGAACTGGCGCGCGGCTGGATGAGCGTCTCGGGCGTGATCAACACCCACTTCATCGTCGCGCATCTGATTCAGCAGCACGGCACGCCCGAGCAGCAGGCCCACTATCTGCCGCGCCTGGCCCGCGGCGAACTGACCGGCGCATTCTCCATGTCCGAACCGGCTCTCGGCTCCGACGTCAGCGCCATCACCACCACCGCACAGCCCGACGACGGCGGATACCGGATCGACGGTCAGAAGATGTGGCTGACCAACGGTGCGACGTCGTCGTTGGTGGCCGTGCTGGTGCGCACCCCGCTCGGCGGTGACCGCCCGCACCAGAATCTGACGACGTTCCTGGTGGAGAAGACGCCCGGCTACGGCGAGGTGGCACCCGGGCTCACCATCCCCGGGAAGATCGACAAGATGGGCTACAAGGGGATCGACACCACCGAGCTGATCTTCGACGGCTACCGGATCGGCGCCGACCAGATCCTCGGCGGCGAGCCCGGCCGCGGCTTCTACCAGATGATGGACGGCGTGGAGGTGGGCCGGGTGAACGTCGCCGCCCGCGCGGTCGGCATGGCGCACCGGGCCTTCGAGCTCGGCATCGACTACGCGCAGCAGCGCGAGACCTTCGGGCGGCCGATCGCCGAACATCAGGCCGTCCTGTTCCGGCTGGCGGAGATGGGCACCAAAGTCGAAGCGGCACACCAGATGGTGGTGCGGGCCGCCCGCGTCAAAGACTCCGGCGACCGCAACGATCTCGAGGCGGGCATGGCCAAGTACCTGGCGTCGGAGTACTGCCACGAGGTGGTCGAGGACGCCTTCCGGATCCACGGCGGCTACGGCTTCGCGAAGGGTTTCGAGATCGAACGCCTCTACCGCGAGGCCCCGATGCTCCTGATCGGCGAGGGCACCGCCGACATCCAGCGCATGATCATCGGCCGCAGGCTGCTGGAGGACTACTCCCGCTGACGTTCCCCGGACGGGATCGTATATTCGGGTGGTGGCGCCCGGCGGCGTCCGTCCCGACCGTACGGAAAGGCCCCATGTCGCAGGTCAGCGCGGAAGACTTCGAAGACATCCTCGGCGCGGTGCGTGAGTTCGTCCGCACCCGCGTCATCCCCCGGGAGCAGGAGATCGCCGACTCGGACGCCATCCCCGACGATCTCCGACAGGCCGCCAGAGACCTGGGCCTGTTCGGCTACGCGATCGGCCAGGAGTGGGGCGGCCTCGGCCTCGATCTGGCCCAGGACGTCGAACTGGCCCAGGAGTTCGGCTACACGAGCCTCGCCCTGCGGTCGATGTTCGGCACCAACAACGGGATCGCCGGTCAGGTGCTGGTGAACTTCGGCACCGACGAGCAGAAGGCGCAGTGGCTGGAAGGCATCGCCGACGGCTCGACGGTGGCCTCGTTCGCCCTCACCGAGCCGGGCGCCGGCTCGGACCCGGCGGGCTTGCGCACCAAGGCCGTCGAGCGGGAGAACGGCGACTGGGTGATCGACGGCGCCAAGTGCTTCATCACCAATGCGCCGCTGGCGAACCTGTTCGTCACGTTCGCCCGGGTCCGTCCCGCCGACAGCAGCGGCCCGGGGATCGCCGTCTTCCTGGTGCCCGCCGACGCCCCCGGCGTCTCGGTGGCGCCCCGCGACCGCAAGATGGGGCAGGAAGGCGCCTGGACCGCCGACGTGCGCTTCGACGGCGTCACCGTGCCCGCCTCGGCGCTGGTCGGCGGCAGCGTCGACGTCGGCTACCGGGCCGCGATGACGTCGCTGGCCCGCGGCCGCGTGCACATCGCCGCGCTCGCCGTCGGCGCCGCGCAACGTGCCCTCGACGAATCCCTGCGCTACGCCACGGAGGTGACCCAGGGCGGCACGCCGGTCGGCGACTTCCAGCTGGTGCAGGCCATGCTCGCCGACATGGCGACCGGGGTGATGGCCGGCCGCGCCCTGGTGCGCGATGCCGCCGCCAAATGGGTGAGCGGCGAGGACCGCCGGATCGCGCCGTCGGTGGCGAAACTGTTCTGCACCGAGATGGTCGGCGACGTGGCCGACAAGGCGGTGCAGGTCCACGGCGGCAGCGGCTACATGCGCGAGCTGCCGGTGGAGCGCATCTACCGGGACGTGCGGTTGCTGCGACTGTACGAGGGCACCAGTGAGATCCAGCGTCTGATCATCGGCGGCGGCCTGGTCCGCCGAACCAAGAAGGAGAACCAGTCATGACCGGACTTCTGCACGGCAGAGTCGCCGTGATCACCGGCGGCGCACAGGGCATCGGCCTGGCGATCGCCGAGCGTTTCGTCGCCGAGGGCGCCCGCGTGGTACTCGGAGACCTGAACGCCGACCAGCTCGGCGCCGCCGTGACCGCGCTCGGCGGCGATGAGGTGGCCCTCGGGGTCGGCTGCGACGTCACCTCGATCGACGCCGTCCAGCGGCTCGTCGACGCCGCGGTCGACCGCTTCGGATCCCTCGACGTGATGGTGAACAACGCCGGCATCACCCGCGACGCCACCATGCGGAAGATGACCGAGGAGGACTTCGACCAGGTGATCGCGGTGCACCTCAAGGGCGCCTGGAACGGCACCCGCGCGGCCGCGGCGATCATGCGCGAGCAGGGTCGCGGTGCGATCGTCAACATGTCATCGATCTCGGGCAAGGTCGGCATGCTCGGCCAAACCAACTACTCGGCCGCCAAGGCCGGCATCGTCGGCCTCACCAAGGCCGCGTCCAAAGAGGTGGCACACCTCGGTGTCCGGATCAATGCGATCCAGCCCGGCCTGATCCGCACCGCGATGACCGAGGCGATGCCCGAGCGCATCTGGGAGTCGAAGATGGCGGAGATCCCGATGGGTCGTGCCGGTGAGCCGGACGAGATCGCCGGTGTCGCACTGTTTCTCGCGAGCGACCTGTCGTCGTACATGACCGGCACCGTCCTGGAAGTGACCGGCGGGCGGCACCTGTAGCGATGAGCTGGGAGCCGCGCACCGAGACCACCGAGGAGTACCTCGATCCGGGGCCGGTCGCCGCCCTGACCGCACTGTTCGACGACGGACTCCCCGCCCCCGCGCCGGGCGAGAGGCTGCCGCCGCTGTGGCACTGGGCCGCCCTGGCGCGCTGGCCGGTCTCGTCGCTGCTGGCCGCCGACGGCCATCCGGCGAAGGGCGACTTTCTGCCTCCGGTCGAACTGCCGCGGCGGATGTTCGCCGGGGGCTCGGCAAGCTTCCCGGGCGCGCTGCGGGTCGGCGACACGATCCGGCGCGTGGCCCGGGTGGAGTCGGTGACCGAGAAGCAGGGCCGCAGCGGTGCGCTGGTGCTGGTGGTGGTCGGCGTCGAACTGTATGCATCGGACGGGTCGCTCGCCGTCACCGAGCGGCAGAACCTGATCTACCGCGAAGCGCCCGCCCCGGTCGCGGTGGCGGATGTTCCGGCCCCGGGCCCCGTCGCGACGCTCTCGCCCGGCGGACCGCCGCTGATGCCCGACGGGGCGGACCGCTGGCGGCTGGTCACCGATCCGTCGCTGCTGATGCGCTTTTCCGCGGCCACCGCGAACGCCCACCGCATCCACTACGACTGGCCGTACGCCACGCGAGTCGAGGGCTACCCGGGGCTGGTGGTTCACGGACCGCTGATGACGCTGTCGCTGGCCGAGACGCACCGGCTCTCCGGTACCGGGCAGGCTGTCCGCTCGCTGAGCCACCGCAACTCCGCTCCCCTGTTCTGCGCGGACCCGGCGTACCTGGCCGCCACGGCGACGCCGTCGGGTAAGACTGTGGAGGTGATGAGCGCCGATCCCACCGCCCCCGGGGCCTCGCGCGTCCACAGCACACTCGAGCTGACCTTCGATTGACGTCCGGCCGGCGTCCGCCCGGCCCGAACAGGAGCACCATGACCCGCGTATTCACCGATCTCGACCAGGTTCGCGCCGCCGTCGGCGAGCCGATCGGGCCCAGCGACCCGCTGACCGTCGATCAGGCGCGCATCGATGCCTTCGCCGACGCCACCGGCGATCACCAGTGGATTCACGTCGATCCCGAGCGCGCGGCCGCCGGGCCGTTCGGCACCACCATCGCCCACGGCTACCTCACGCTGTCACTGCTGCCGCTGTTCGGCGCCGACCTGTTCCAGCTGAAGTTCGGCGGCGCCCGCATCAACTACGGTGCCAACAAGGTGCGCTTTCCGTCCCCGGTCCCGGTCGGCAGCGTCCTCACCGCGACGGCCACGATCACCGAGGTCGCCGAGAGCCCGGCCGGCCACGTCCTCACCATCAAGTACGTGGTGACCGCCGAGGGCGCAGCCAAGCCCGCACTGGTCGCCGAGACGCTGGTGGTCGTGACCCTCTGACTCTCCGCGGTCAGATCGCGTTGCGCGAGATCAGTTGTGCGGCGATCACGTTGCGCTGGATCTCGTTGGTGCCCTCACCGACGATCATCAGCGGGGCGTCCCGGAAGTAGCGCTCCACGTCGTATTCGCGGGAGTAGCCGTAGCCGCCGTGCACGCGGATCGCGTCCAGCGCGATCTGCATGGCGGTCTCCGAGGCGAACAGCTTGGCCATGCCGGCCTCCATGTCGGCGCGCTCCCCGCGGTCGAGCTTGGCCGCCGCGTCCAGGGTGAGCAGCCGCGCGGCCTGCTGCTTGGTCGCCATGTCCGCGAGCAGATTGCCGACGGACTGGTGTTTCCAGATCGGCTTGCCGAACGACTCCCGTTCCTGCGCATAGCGCGTCGCCGCGTCCAGGGCCGCCTGCCCGACGCCGAGCGCCCGCGCCGCGACCTGGATACGCCCGACCTCGAGCCCGCGCATCATCTGGCCCCAGCCGCGGTTCGGTTCGCCGCCGAGCACGCCCGACGCCGGCACCTGCAGCCCGTCGAAGACCAGCTCGCAGGCCTCCACGCCGCGGTACCCGAGTTTGGGCAGCTTCTTGGAAATCGTCAGGCCCTCACCGGGTTCGGCCAGGATCACGCTCATCCCCCGGTGCGCCGGCTCGGCGTCGCGGTCGGTCAGGCACAGCAGACCGATCAGCCCGGAGTGGGCGGCGTTGGAGATCCACGTTTTCGCGCCGGTGACCCTGTAGCCGTCACCGGTCGGGGTCGCGACGGTGCGCATCGCCTGCAGGTCGCTGCCGCCGCTGGGCTCGGTGAGCGCCATCGTCGCCCGGATCGCCCCTTCGGCCATCGGCGGCAGGTAGCGTTCCTTCTGCTCCTGCGTGCCGAACGTCCTGATCAGGTAGGTGATCACCGAGTGGCCGCCGATCGCCCCGGCCAAGCTCATCCAGCCGCGGGCCAGTTCCTCACAGACCCGCGCGAAGCACGCGGTGGACACGTCCACCCCGCCGTACTCGGCCGGGGCGAGCAGTCCGAAGAACCCCAGCGCCTTCATCTCCTCGATGAACTCTTCGGGGTAGATGTCGTCCGGTTCGAACTCGCGCACCCGGCCGGCGACCCGCTGATCCACGAAGTCGCGGACCACCGCGACCATGTCCTCTTCGTCTCTGGTCAGCGCCACCGTCGCCCTCTCGTCGCGGTCGGCCGCAGGCCACCCGTCGTGTCGATGACTCCGAGCCTACAAACCGCGATTCACAGGCGCCCGGGCACACCTCTCGATCAGCCTTCTGCGACGGTCCGGCCTTCGCCGTCGGCACCGGCCCGACGGGCCCCGTAGATCTGCTCGTATTGGACCTTGATGTCGCGCGCCTCGGCCTGCTGCCGGTAGGTCATCGGGCTGTTGCCCAGTCCGTGTTTCTGGAGCCGGCGCACGCGGTTCTGGTTCATGTACGACGTCGAGAAGATCAGCGCCAGCAAGGCGGCCAGCAGCACCATCAGCGCGCGGATCCAGATCGCGCCGGGGAAGGCGAAGAACAGCACCAGGTAGATCGGCAGAAAGCTCATCTGCGTCCGGAACAGGTGCCGGGGCGTGGCCATGGTTCCCATGAGGTCGTTGGCGACCCAGTCCCGCTGCGTGTCCGGCAGCTTGGCGCCGTACGTGTAGGCGATCCATTGGAACGGATTCGGCCGGCTGCTCATCGCAGGTGCATCCTCTCGGTTTAGATCGTGCCCTACTCAACGACACCGACCGTACACGATTCAGTAGCGCACTATCTATCGCGATAGAGTGGGCTCATGACGAGCACCGAGATCGACGGCAACCCCCTGCTGCTGGAGCGCCAGGTGTGCTTCGCCCTCGCCGTGGCCAATCGGTCGGTCCTGAAGGTCTACCGCCGCCTGCTCGATCCGCTCGGCCTGACCCACCCGCAGTACCTGGTGATGCTGGCGCTCTGGGAGCACGCGCCGCTGTCGGTCAAAGAGATCGGCGGACTGCTGCAGCTCGACTCGGCCACCCTGTCGCCGCTGTTGAAGCGCCTGGAGGCCGGCGGCCTGATCGAGCGCCGCCGCCGCGACGACGACGAGCGCGCCGTCGACATCGTCCTCACCCGGACCGGCGCCGACCTGCGCGACGAGGCCGTGAAGATCCCCGGCCAGGTGGTCGCGGCGCTCGGCGTCGGGCTCGACGACCTGGTCGAACTGCACGAGGTGCTGACCCGCGTCAACGCCGCCGCCCTGCGGGCCGAAGCGGAGGCCGGCTGATCAGCGCTTGAGCGGCCGCGCGATCAGGTCATGGGCCTCCGGCCCGCCGTCGAGCAACCGGCTGGTCCGGCGCTGCACCCGCCAGCCGGCCGAAGTCCGTTGCAGTGCCCAGTGATTGGCCGTCACCCGGGCCACCGCGTAGCGCCCGTCGTGGTGCACCAGCAGCAGTGAGTAGCCGACCGCGACCGCCGCGTCCCCGTCGATCGTGACGTGCGAAGGCCCCTGGAAGTGGGCGCAGCCGCCGGCGATCAGCTTCTGATGGGGGTCCGAGCGCACCATCTCGGCGACGGCCGCGGCTCCGTCCATCAGGTAGTCGTCCACCTCGTAGACGCCGTCGCCGGCCCACAGCGCCGCCACCTCGTCCGGGGCGCCGTCGTCCACCAGCGGCCCGTACGAGGCGATCAGGGCGGCGATCTCCCGCTCGTCCTCCAGCCTGGCCAGCCGCGTCTCCAGGGCGGCGAGGCGTTCGTCGTTACCGGTCATCGGACCTCCAGGTCGGCGAGGTCGGCCAGTCTGTGCAGCTGAGCCGCGTAGTCGTCTCGGGAGTCGGCGCGCACCGCGGCGTTGATCACCGTCGCTCCCGCCGCGACGAGCCCCTTCAGGGCGGCGCGGGTGCTCGCCGGATCGCCGCCGGGGTCCAGCGGCGGGCTCGAGAGCACCACGTCGAAGCCCGTCGGCGGCGACACGTCGTCGAGCAGTTCGGTCACCCGCCGGCGCCCGAGGGCGAACGGCGTCCAGCCGTCGGCGAGGTCGACGGCCCGGCGCAGCGATCGGCGGGTCCGGCCGCCGACCAGGAGCGGCACCCGCTGCTGGACCGGCTGCGGGTCGACGACCATTCCGGCGAAGTCGTAGAACTCGCCCGCGTGCACCGGCTGCTCGGCGCCGAGCGCGGCCCGCAGCGCACGCAGGGCGTCGTCGGCGCGGGCGCCGCGGCCTTCGAACGGCGCCCCGAGCAGCTCGAACTCCTCGCGCAGCGAACCGACCCCGACGCCGAGGGTCAGACGGCCGCCGCTGATTTTGTCGAGCGTCCCGTACCGCTTGGCGATCTCCAGAGGATGGTGGTAGCCGAGTACCAGCACCTGAGTGACGAAGCGGATCCGCGCTGTCTGTCCTGCCAGGAACCCGAAGGTGGACAGCGGATCCCAGTACGTTCCGCCGCGCTCGGCGGCGATCGACGCGGGTACGGCGACGTGCTCGCTGCAGGTCAGGTGCTCGAAGCCGAGGCGGTCGGCCATCTGCGCGATCTCGGCCAGATCCTGCGGCGAAGCCTCTGCCTCCCATGGCGAATGGGCCCCGGGCACCCGGGTGACGATCGGCGTCGCCAGCCCCACCCGCACGTCAGGCCTCCGGCTCTTGCCGGGTGCGCGCCAGCAGTTTCGCCATCATTCGCTGCTGGGCCAGCAGTATCTCGGCGCGGTCCATGCCGTTGCTCGCCGCGGCCCGCTCCCGGTTGCCGCCGGCGATCCAGACGGGTCCGTCCTTCAGGTGTGAAAGGCCTTCGCGAGCAACGTCATCGGGCTCGCTGACCGTCATCCCCGGGACGTCGAACGACAATCCGGCGCGCTCCATCGCAGGAGTCCGGGTGACGCCGAGGATCAACTCCAGCACGTCGACGCCGTGGGGCCGCAGTTCCAGCCAGAGCGATTCGGCGAAGCTGCGCCCGAAGGCTTTGGCGGCCCCGTACACGCTGAGGGTGCTGCCGCCGAGGTACCCGCTCAGCGAGCCGACCAGGAGGATGCCGCCGCGGCCGGCGGTGCGCATGTGCCGCCCGTAGTAGTGCGCGAGCGCCAGCGGCGCGGTGATGTTGAGATCGATGACCTCCTGAAACCGGTCCAGGTCGCCGTCGAGGAACTCGCTGCCGTACGAGTTGGCACCCGCGTTGTAGATCAGCAGGCCCACCTCCAGATCGATGGTGAGCTCGGTGATCGCGGTGATCGCCCGCGGATCGGTGAGATCGGCGGCCAGGGTCCGCACGGCGGTGCCCTGGTCCCGCAGCGCAGCCGCGGTCTCCTCGAGGGGCCCGGGTTTGCGGGCGATCAGCACCAGGTTGAGTCCGGCCTCCGCCAGTTGTTCGGCGAAGGCGCGGCCCACCCCCTCCGATCCGCCGGCGATGACCGCCCAGGGTCCGTACTCACTCAGGCCGTCCACGGCAATCCTCCTCGATGTCTGCGGAGCGGTGCGACACGTCCGCCGCCGCTCTGAACTCCAGACTGACACACGTTCTAATTATGCGCCGCCGGCGACGGGTTTTCCCGCCGCGGCACCGTTCCCGTGCCGCCGATTGTGCGATGCTGGGGCTCGCGGCGACCCGAAGGAGCTTCACCGATGCCTGATGTGAGAGACGCGCCCTCCGGCGACGATCCCGACGGCGCCGAGCCGTTACCCGGCGCGGTGGACGCGCGTTTCACGCTGGCCTCCGAGCGGACCATGCTCGCGTGGCTCCGCACCGCACTCGGCCTGATCGCCGCCGGCGTCGCGGTGATGCACCTGTTCGAGCCCTTCGGCAACGCTGCGGCCCGCACCACGCTCGGCATCTGTCTGCTCGCCGTCGGCGCGTTCACCGCGATCGTCGGCGCCGTGCGCTGGCACGAGATCAACCGCGCCCTGCAGAAGGGCGGCCCGCTTCCCGGGCCCTGGCCCATCTGGACGCTGACCGCACTGATCGTCGTCGTCGGAATCGCCTTCGCCTTCTGGCAGTGAACCTTTCGGCCCTGGTCTGAGCCGCGCGGTGGCGCTAGGCTGCCGATGAAGCCTGTTGTCCGGTGAGAGGTGCGCCATGTCGCGGCAGTACTACCGAGACCAGAAGTCCTGGCGCGACCTGCAGCGGTTCCTCCCCGAACGCCTCCGGCTGACCGTCGACACCGAGCCCGACGAGGAGTTCTGGGACTGGCGCGGCAACGACGTCCACCTGGACTGCTACCGGAATCCGGTGGCACCGGCCAAGGTGCTGCTACATCACGGTGTCGGCACCAACGGGCGGCAGATGACGCTGATCCTCGGCGCTCCCCTGGCGCGGCGGGGCTACGAGGTGATCAGCGTCGACGACCTCGGTTACGGGATGACCGGGGTGGCGCCGGGCGGGCCGTTCACTTACGCCGACTGGGTGCAGCTGACCCTGGATCTGATCGCCGCCGAACGCGCCCGCGACGACCGGCCGATCGTCCTGTACGGGCTGAGTGCCGGTGGCATGCTCGCCTACCACGTGGCGGCGGCCCTCCCGAAGGACTCGCTCGCCGGGATCGTCGGGATGACGTTCCTGGACCAGCGGGTGCGGCGGGTACGGGACGGCACGGCGCACGATCTGCTCACCTCACGTCTCGGCGTCCCGGCGATGGGCCTGGTGGCCGACACCCCGCTCGGGCGGCTGCGCTACCCGATGCGCGCAGCGTCGAAGATGAGCAAGCTGGTGAACAACCGGGAAGCGATGCGGGTGCTCAACAAGGACAAGAGTTCCGCGTCGAACGCGATGACCCTGGCCTTCCTGTCGTCGTACATGACCTACGCGCCGGCCACCGAACCCGCCGAGTTCGACACCTGCCCGGTGCTGCTGACCCAGCCGGCCGAGGACCGGTGGACGCCCGAGGAACTGTCCGAGCCGGTGCTCTCGGCGATCCGGAAGGTCCCGGTGGAGGTCACCCGACTCGCCGGTGCCGGGCACTACCCACTGGAGGATCCGGGGTTGCACCAACTCGAGGGAGCGGTCGCCGACTTCGTCGCGCGCACCACCGCCTGACGCCTCCGGCAGACCGGCACAGCTCAGAGCGGAAGCGCTCGGTCTTCCACCACGGTCTTCATCACCAGGGTGGAGGTCAGCCGCAGCACTCCGGGCAGGGAGGCCAGCCGGGTGTCGTACAGGCGCTGGAAGGCCGTCTGGTCTTCGGCCACCACCCGCAGCAGGTAGTCGGGCTCCCCGAACAGGCGCTGCGCGTGCAGGACGTTCGGGATCGTGGCGACCGCCTCCTCGAACGTGGCGAGCACGTCGCTGGTGGCTGCTTTCATGATCACGAAGACCAGGGCCTCGAAGGTGAGACCGAGAGTTCCGGCATCGAGTTGGGCGCGGTAGCCGCGGATGGCGCCGGAGGCCTCCAGTGCCTTCAGTCGGCGATGACAGGGCGAGAGGCTCAGACCGATCCGGTCGGCCAGATCGGTGACCGTCGTCCGGCCATCCTCTTGAAGGATGGAAAGAATCTGCTTATCGATCCGGTCCATACGAATAATCCTACCCAGGTCAGTCCGAATCACCGGAAACTATGCAAAGTTTGACCGCCTGATCAGCACTAACATCGTCATGCAGAGAAGGTTTCAGCGACGAGGAGGTGGCGGCGACATGGAGTTCGGTGCACTCGCGGCGTTCTGGCTGGTGTCGATGATGTTCGTGCTGACGCCGGGCGCGGATTGGGCGTACGCGATCGCGGCCGGTATCCGGGGGCACGCGTTTCCGGCCGTCGGCGGCATGCTGGGCGGTCACCTGGCCGCCACCGGGGTGGTGGCCACCGGCATCGCCACGGTGGTCGCCGGCTCGGCCACAACGATGACCGCCCTGACCGTCGCCGGCGCCTGCTACGTCGGCTGGCTGGGGTGGGCCACCTTCACCCGCCCGCCGACCCCGCAAGTCGGGACGGTCGACGGCGATCATTCGCGGCTCGCTCAACTCGGCAAGGGCTTCGGGGTCAGCGCCCTGAACCCGAAGGTGCTGCTGCTGTTTCTGGCGCTGCTGCCGCAGTTCACTTCCCCCGACTCGGGATGGCCGATCGGCGGGCAGATCCTCCTGCTGGGATCGGTGCACGTGGTCAGCTGCGCGGTGATCTACTTCGCCGTCGCCGGCGGCGCCCGCCGTGTGCTGCAGGCCCGCCCGGGCGCGGCCCGCGTGATGGGCAGGATCTCCGGGGTGGCGATGCTCGTCGTGGCGGTGGCGTTGATCGCCGAACAGGTTTACACGCTTCTGCCGGCCGGGCTCTGAACAGTCCTTGTGGCACTGCGCCCCAGCAACTCCGGCGCGACGCAGCGGCCCATATCGCTGGAGTCATGTCGCCTCAAGCCGGGGTTCGTCGACGTCGTCGGCGATTTGTCGCAACAGACGTCCCGCCAGGAACAGGAGATCCCGCTCCACCGGTGTGCACTTGCTGTCGATGGCCTCTGCGAGCCAACTACTCCGCTTCGCCCGATCGACTTCCAGTGTCTGGCGCCCCGTTTCGGTGACCGAGATCAAGGAAGCGCGGGCGTCGTTCGGGTCCGCCGCCCTGGTGACCATGCCCAACTCCTCGAGGGAGATGACGGTGCGGGCAATGGTCTGGGGAGCGACTCGTTCCCGATCGGCGAGCGCACGGGCCGTCATCGAGCCGACCCGATCCAGTTGGGACAGCGCCTGCAGCTGGGTGGCGGTCAGGCGGTGCCCCGAGGACATCGCCCGGATCTTGCGGGCGAATACGACGAGGTCCTCCCGAAGCCTGTCGATGCTTTGGTACGAGGAATCACCCAGATCGGTCATCTAGACAGCATAGCTGCCTGAACTGGAGGGCGATTTCGCGATATTCACCGGATGGTCCCTATACTTAGCCAGCAATGCTGTCTTATTCTGAGGATCACTTCACCGACGTGTGCTCGATGCACGCGGGGCCCCCGTGCACGCGCGAGGCCGGGGCGCAGACTCGATGAACACCGGCAGGTCGCTGGTCCCCAGCCTCATCTACGCGGCACTGACCACGTCGATCGTCTCCTCGCTCGGCATGCTTCTGGTGCCGTCGATCGCCGACGGACTCGATGTGTCGGTGAGCGCCGCCCAGTGGATGTTGACGATCAACCTGCTGGTCGGCGCGGTCGCCACCCCGATCATGGGCAGACTCTCCGACGGCCGCAACACCAAACGCCTGCTGCTGATCTCCCTCGGCGTCATCCTCGTCGGATCGGTCCTCGCGGGAGCAGCACCGACCTTCGGAATCTTCCTCATCGGCCGCGCGCTGCAGGGGCTGACGTACGGGATCGTGCCGGTGACCATCGTGCTGGCCCGCCGGCACCTCGGCGCCGGCCGCGCGGACCCGGCGATCTCGACGCTGTCGGTCACGGTCGCCACCGGCCTCGGGCTCGGCTACCCGCTGACCGGGATCCTGGCGAGTCTGCTCGACTACCGCGTCGCCTTCTGGTTCGCGTCGGTCTTCGTGCTGACGGCGATCGTCGTCGTCTGGAAGTGGGTGCCCACCGACGGCGAGGCCGGAACCTCCCGTCCCTTCGACACCGCGGGCACCGCCCTGCTGTCCATCGGTCTGGCGGCACTGCTCATCACCGTCAGCCAGGGGTCGCATTGGGGCTGGTTGTCGGCGGCCACGGTCATCGCCGCCGTCGCCGGCGTGGCGTGCCTCGCCGCGTGGGCGCTCGTCGAACTGCGCTCGCGTGATCCGTTGATCAACCTGCGCGTCGTCCGGGCACCCGACGTCCTGCTCGCGAACCTGACCGCGATCAGCCTGGGCGCCGCGATGTACATGAGCCTGTCGACCATCAGCATCATCGCGCAGGCGCCGAAGGCGTCCGGCTACGGACTCGAGCTGCCCCTGTTCTGGGCTGGTTTCGTGATGCTCCCGTTGTCGATCGGCAGTCTCGCCGGCAATCGTTTCGTCCGGCGCCTCGGGCCCGGCTCGATGACGGCGATGCTGCCCGCCGGATCGTCGATCATGGCCGCCTCCGCGCTGATGATCTGGCTGACCAACGACCAGTTGTGGGAGATCCTGCTCGGCATGCTCCTGTTCGGTGTCGGCATGGGTGCGGCGTACGCGGCCATGCCGGCCCTCGTCGCCCGCAACGTCGCCGCGTTCGAGGTGGGCAGCGCGGTCAGCTTCAACCAGGTGCTCCGCACGGTCGGCGGCGCGGCGGGCAGCGCCATCGTCGGCTCGATCCTCGCCGCCAGCCCCGGCAAGCACGGCATCACCGTCGCACTCGGGGTGGCCGCGGTGACCACCACAGCGGTGTGCATCGCGCTGGTGATCAACCAGGCCCGGGTGGTGCGCAAACCCACTCAGCCCGTCTGACGCGCACTGAATCCGGCTGGGCGCGCACCGTCTTCGTCTACGCGCACTCAGCAGAGTGCGCGTAGACGAGAAAGGTGTGCAAGGTGGGCGCGCCATAGGAACGCGGATGTCGGCGGTAGTCACTCGAAGTCAGCCCCGTGTCGGTTCGAGCCCGACAGGGGCACTGGAAAGACCGTCGAACATCGTCGGGGCGGCGTAGCGTTTGTCCGGTGAAGCGATGGAGCGTCCTCGCCATCCTCTGCGCCGCGCAGTTCATCATGGTTCTCGACACCACGGTGATGAATGTTTCGGTGTCCCAAGTGGTGTCCGACCTCGGTACCACCCTCACTCAACTGCAACTCGCAATCACTCTGTACACGCTGGTCATGGGCTCGTTCATCCTGCTTGGCGGGCGTCTGGGCGACACGTTCGGCCGCCGACGCGTCTTCGGCATCGGTCTGTTGGTATACGGCCTCGGATCCCTCATCACCGCCTTCAGCCCCAATATCGGCGTCCTGGTGTTCGGTTGGTCGTTCGTCGAAGGTGCGGGCGCGGTACTGGTGATCCCGGCGATCATCTCGTTGATCGCCGCCAACTACGACGGCAAGGACCGCGCCGTCGCCTACAGTGCGCTTGGCGGCATCACCGCCGCCGGCGCCGCGGCGGGACCGCTCATCGGCGGCTGGGTCACCGAAGCCTTCACCTGGCGGGTGGTGTTCTTCAGCGAAACCGTGATCTGCATCGTGATCCTCGCCGGCATCCGACTGATCTCCGACGACGCGAAGCCCCAGCGCACCGCGATCGACTGGGGCGGCACCGTACTGTCGGCCCTGGGCTTGGGCTTGATCGTGCTCGCGCTGGTCAAGGCCGGCTCGTGGGGCTTCATCAAGCCGTCCGGAGCCCCGGTGATCGCCGGAAAGACCATCACTCCGTTCGGGTTCTCGGTGGTGCCGTTCATGATCGCGGCCGGAATCCTGATCCTCTACGGCTTCGTCGGCTGGGAGAATCGTGTCA
Source organism: Gordonia caeni (assembly GCF_039537105.1). Classification (NCBI taxonomy): domain Bacteria; kingdom Bacillati; phylum Actinomycetota; class Actinomycetes; order Mycobacteriales; family Gordoniaceae; genus Gordonia; species Gordonia caeni. Next base: position 408,078 of record NZ_BAAAZW010000001.1, on the reverse strand, counting down.
TCGCACGCGGCGGCACCCCTCTGATGCATCCGTCGCTGTTGCGGAATCTGCAGTTGCGCAACGGCCTGGTGATGCTCGTCGCGCAGCAGTCGATCATCGGCGGCGTGTTCTTCGTGATCCCGGTCTATCTGCAGTACGCCCTGCTCCAGAACTCCTTCGAGACCGGGTTGAGCTTGGCTCCCATGTCGATCGCCATGTTGATCGCCGCGTTCAGCAGTCCCCGCTTCGCGACGACGCAGTCCCCGCGGCGTCTGGTGACCATCGGGCTGATCGGCGTCCTCATCGGGGCGTCGTTGCTAGTCACCACCATCGAACCGACCATGCAGAGCATCCCCTTCGCCGTCGGTATGGCGGTCTTCGGCGCCGGATTCGGTCTGGTCGCCTCCCAATTGGGCAACGTCATCATGTCGTCGATCGGCGAGCGAGAGCGAGGGGAAGCCGGGGGCATGCAGGGCACCGCGCAGAACATCGGCGCATCGGTCGGCATCGCCCTGCTCGGCGCCCTCCTGGTGACGGCACTCAGCAGCGGCTTCAACAATGCCGTTCAGTCGGATCCGACGATATCGCCGCAGACCAAGACCCAGGTAGCGCACGCAACTGCCGACGGCGTCCAGACCCTCGCCAAAGACCAGTTGGAAGCGGTGGGCGCGCAGCATCAGATCCCAGCGAACGAGATGAGCGCGCTCGTCACCGACTACCTGGATGCACAGCTGTCGGCGATCAAGGCAGCCATCCTGCTGGCGATATTCCTCGCGTGCCTCGGTCTGATCATCGCCCGACGGCTGCCACGCATTCCCGCCGCGCAGCTGTAGATTGCCGGCGCCTCCGCGCTGGTGATCAATCAGGCCCGGGTGGGACGCGAACCCACTCAGCCCGCTCCCCTGCGGCTCTCATCTGACCCGTGCCAGCACCCGCCGGGCGTTGCGGGCCACGGCCTCGTCGATCAGCCTGCCATCGGCACCGACGACTGCGGCACCCTGCGCCGCGGCAAACACGTCGAGCAGTCCGCGGGCGGCTTCGACATCATCCGCAGACGGCGCGAACACGGTCGCCACCGGCTCCAGCTGGGACGGGTGGATGCACGCTCGGCCCTCGAAGCCGAGGCGTTGGATCCGTTCGGTGTCCCGGGTGAACGCGGCGAGGTCGCGGATCTCCGGCGAGGCCGGGCCGAGGGGCGGAGCGATCCCCGCCGCGGCGGAGGCCGTCGCTGCGCGCGAGCGCGCCCAGAGGAGTTCGGAGCCGTCCGGCCCTGGCCTGGACCCGAGGTCAGCGGCCAGGTCCACCTCGCCCAACTGAATGAACGCGACGCGCGGGCCCGTGCAGATCTCGCGTACGTTCCACAACCCGGCCGCGGTCTCGATCAGCGGCGACACCGGGATCGGGACATCGCCCTCCAGCGCACTCAGCGCTTCATCGAGAGCGACCAGATCGCTCACTCCGTTGCACTTCGGCAACCAGATGCCCGTGGGCGCCGCCGGGATCACGGCTTCCAGATCGGCGATGATGTTCTCATCCGAGTTGATCCGTACCCACACCGGAACAGAGTCCGGGTCACGCGAATGCAGCCAGCGAGCGGCCGCCGACCGCGCAACAGCCTTCTCCCGCAGCGGAACCGCGTCCTCGAGGTCGAGGACTATCGCCCCGGCACCGGAGGCCGCCGCCTTGTCGAATCGCTCTGGCCGGTCACCCGGCACATACAGGTACGTCAACGCGTCCCGGACCATCTCGTTCACCCGATCGTCACCGAGCCGTTCACGAGCGCCTTCGCGATGACTGTGCGCATGATGTCGTTGGTGCCCTCGCCGATGGACATGAGCGGCGCATCGCGGTAGTAGCGCTCCACGTCGAACTCGGTCGAGTAGCCGTACCCGCCGTGCACCCGCATGGCTTCGAGCGACGCGGTGATCGCCGTCTCGGAGGCGAAGTACTTGGCCATGCCTGCCTCGCCGTCGACACGTTCGCCGGCGTCCGCTCTGGCCGCGGCCCAGTACGTCATCAGCCGCGCTGCCTGGGTCTGGGTGGCGATGTCTGCGAGCTTGAGCTGAATCGCCTGGAAATCGGCGATCGGACGGCCGAAGGCCTCGCGCTCCTTGGCGTATTTGAGCGCGGCGTCGTACGAGGCCTGTGCGATGCCGACACTGCGGCCCGCTATGTTCAACCGGCCGATCTCCAGGCCCGACAGCGCCTGTTGCATTCCGCGGCCTTCGACCCCGCCGAGCAGTGCCGAAGCGGGGACCACGACGTCGTCGAAGAACAGCTCACACGACTCGGTGCCCTTGTATCCGAGCTTGCCGAGGTCCCGCGACACCTCGAAGCCCGGCGTCGTGGTGTCGACCAACAGCAGACTCATGCCCCGGTGCGCGGGCGAAGCCGTCGGATCGGTCTTCACCAGAACGGGAAGGACGTTCGCATGGCGCGCATTGGTGATCCAGGTCTTGGTACCGCGGATCACGTACGTGTCACCGTCGCGGGTGGCTGTGGTGCGAATACCCTGCAGGTCGGTTCCCGCGCCGGGTTCCGTCAGGCCGATACCCGTGCGGCATTCGCCGCTCGCAAGCCTCGGCAACCACTGCTCCTTCTGTTCGGGAGTCCCGTGCTTGGCGATGATCCAGCACGATAGGTTGTGGCTGCCGAGAATCCCGGCGATGCCCATCCACCCGCGCGCGATCTCCTCGTACACCAGCGTGAACGAAACCATGTCGAGGTCGAGGCCGCCGTACTCCTCCGGCGTGGTGATGCCGAACAGTCCCATTTCCCGCATCTTGGCGACGATCTCGGTCGGATAGCGACCCGAGTGCTCCCACTCGTTCGCGACCGGCCGGATCTCACGGTCGACGAGCGCTCGGAGCGCCGCGCGGAAGTCTTGCTGTTCGGGGGAGAAGGTGAAGTCCATGAGTGCTCCAGCGATATGTGCGGGCGGCCGTTGGCCGCTCGGATGTGTCAGTTGCCGACGACGTCGGCGGCTTCGGTCAACACGGTCGACACCGAAGTGACGTCCGCGAGATGGAGGATGCGGTCGGCGAGGGTCACGGAGCCCCCGCCCACTCCGCAGTTGGCGACGAACTTCGCGCGTACATCAGCGGTCGACATCGGTCGTGCTCGAGATCCGCGGCTGGCGTCGACGAGGCCGGACTGCGCGGAACCGTCGACGCGGGTGATCGCGACGCGCGCGCCCACATCTGCGGCGGGCCGCTCGTCGTCGACGGCGTAGACCCGCACCCGCGCCGCGGTCTCGGCGACCTCCGGGCGCGCGATCGACTCTCCCGTGTAGGTCTCGACGGTCACGGCGCCATCGTGAAGCGCCGCGGCGACACTCCATGGAAGGTCGAACTTCGCGTCGTACGCCGTACGCGGGACCCGTTGCCCTGCAGCGGGACCCGCGACGATCCCCAGACTGTCCGGATGGATGCCGACGGCGATCTCGGCGATCTCGGAGACGTCCGTCCGCAGCTCTCGCGCGCGAAGCGCGGCATCGAGCGCCGAATGCATCAACTGGCAGCTCGGATACGGCTTGATCCCGATGCTTTCGGTCTCCCATCGGGTCCCGAGGTCCCCGATCACGGTGTCGAGCTCGGGGGCCCGGTGAGCGAACGCGCGATACAGCCCGCGGCCGCCCTCGAGCGCTGACACCGGACCGTCCGCGCCTTCGACCGCGAGTCGCGCGGCGATCACACCGTTCAACGACGCACTACCCGGATGGATCGTCTTCGTGTTCGACCCGGTCTCCAAGAACTCCAGAATTCCCGACGACGACGAAGCCGCGATCCCGATCGCATTCACGACGGTCTCCTCGCCTGCTCCGTAGAGCAGGGCCGCCGTCACCGCGGCAGCCGGGGGACCGACGACACCGGTCGCATGGAAGCCTCGCCCGTGAAACCCGTGCGGCGTGCCCGCACCGAGGCGGCAGGCGATCTCCAGTCCGGCGACGATCGCGGTCAGCGTCGTAGCGCCATCCGCACCGACCTCCTGCGCCACTGCGAACGCGGCGGGGAGGACCACTGCGGTCGGGTGCACGAGCGCCAGGGCATGCGTATCGTCGAAGTCGAGTGCGTGAACGAGAACCCCGTTCGCAAAGGCGGCCGCCGCCGTACCGATCTTCTCGACATCGCCGATCACGTGCGCTTGCGGAGGGCCGCCCAGACCGCGCGCAATCATGAGGGCCTCCGCGCCGTGCCCGAGCCGCCGCGCGGCGATCCCGTTGCCGAGTCCGTCGAGCACATGGTCGAGCGCGGCCGCGCGCGCCGACCGCGGGATGTCGGCCGGCCGCAGGCCGACGGCCCACCGCGCCAGTTCCGGGGCGATCATGACCGGCCGGCAGGCATCGGATCACCGAATGCTCCGCCTTCGACGAGCTCCTGCACGCGGGCACTGCTGTATCCGAGTCGTTTCACGACGTCGACGAAATGCTCATTGCGCCGCGGCGCCCGGCGGTAGGTCGACGGCTCGGCGCCGAAGCGGACCGGCGAGACCACCTGCGACACCTCACCCCAGTGCTCGTGTTCGGTGGTGGCGATGAGGCCCCTGGCAATCGTGTGTTCGTCGGTGAGCGCCTGTTCCACGCTGTTGATCGGGCCGGTCGGCACGCCCGCGGCACGAAGGTCGGCCACCCATTCGGCCGCCGTTCGCTGAACGAACCGTTCCTCGAGGAGGGGCAGGAGTTGATCACTGTGCTCGCCCCGCGCCGTGAAGTCGACGAACCGCGCGTCCTCGAGCAACTCCGGCATGCCGAGCGTCGTGACGAGCCGCACCCAGAACTTCTCCTTGGCGCAGCCGACGATGAACCAGTCGTCCAACGCGCGGAAAGCCTGAAAGGGCACCAGAGACGGGTGCGCCGAGTTCTTGGTTCGCGCCGGCACGTATCCCGCGTTGAGATGCCAGGTCGCCGGGTAGGTCAGCATCCCGATCGCGGTGTCGTAGAGGGACACGTCGCAGTCGCCGCCGACACCGTCGCGTTTGGCGGCGTGCAGCCCTGCCATCAGACTGAGTGCGGCGACGTAGCCCCCGGTGAAGTCGACGAGCGAGAGCCCAGACTTGGTCGGCGGACCGTCGGGGTCGCCGGTGAGACTCATCCAGCCGGCGAGCCCCTGCAGGATGTAGTCGTACCCGGGTTCGTTCGCGCGCGGTCCGGTCATGCCGAATCCGGTCAGACTGCAGCAGACGATCGCCGGGTTGAGATGTTTCAGCGCGTCGTACGTGATCCCGATCTTGGCAGGGACATCTCCGCGCAGATTCGAGTACACGGCGTCGGCGTCGCGCACCAGGTCCTCGAACACCTCGCGGCCGCCCGGCTTCGTCAGATCCAGCGAGAGGCTCGACTTGTTTCGGTTGAACGTCTCGTAGAACAGCGAGTCCTCGCCGTTCCGATACGGCGGGACGTACCGTCCGACGTCACCGCCCGACGACGGCTCCTCGATCTTGAGGACGTGTGCGCCGAGATCCGCCAGGTGGACCGAACCGAACGGACCGGCGCCGTACTGCTCCAGGGCGATGATCCGGATGTCCTCGAGCGGGCGCATCAGAGGTTCCCTCCTTGCGGGACCAACGTCACCAGGGGCTCGGCCTTCACCTCGGGGAAATAGTCCTGGCCGATCCCACTTTCCCTCGTCGCCACCATGACCGACCGCTTCCACTGAATGACGACGTCCCCGTTCTGGTTGACCCCGCGGGTGATCATCGAGACGATGCCCGCATAGGGCCGGGACTTCGACTTCCGAAGGCCGGTGCAGACGCTCTCCGCATAGATGGTGTCGCCGACGTAAACCGGGCTCTTGAGCTCGACGTCGGTGAACTCCAGGTTGGCCACCGCGTTTTGGCTCATGTCCAGCACCGACAGTCCGAGCACCAGCGCGACGGTGAGTCCCGAATTGACGATCACCTTGCCGTCGGTGACTGGATTCTGCTGCGCCAGATCGACATTGAAGTGGTTCTGGTTGGTGTTCATGGTCAGGCAGGTGATCCACGCGTTGTCCGTCTCGGTGACGGTTCGACCGAGGGGATGCTGGTACACATCACCGACCGCATAATCCTCGAAAAACCTGCCCAGCGTGGCGGGATGAGTGGTCATGACAGCTCCTTGAGGTATCGATTGACGCTACTGCGGCAACGTGGGCATCGGTGTGAGCCCGAGACCTGCACCACTCTAAACATCTGATCTTTAGTTGGCAATCACCCTGATATTGCGGTTAACACAATCGTTTCACGTCAGTACTAGCCAAATCATCTGATGTATTGCACGATGGTTCGGAGCGCTCCCATGACACAGATCACGCCGCAGGCGCGGCGAGCGGACGAAGTGAAGAAAGCGAGTGGAACTTCGATGAAACGACTTGGCGTAGACGTCGGTGGAACCTTCACCGACCTCATCCTGTGGGACGACGACGGGTCGGTGACCGTCCACAAGACACCCTCGACCAACCACGATCCGTCGATCGGCACGATGGACGGAATCGCGGTTCTCGCCGAGCGCGCCGGCGTCGATGTCGCGGACATCGAGATGTTCTTCCACGGCACGACGGTCGCGACGAACATCGTCCTCGAGCACAACGGCAGCGACGTCGGCATGATCACCACCGACGGGTTCCGCGACTTGCTCCACATCGCCCGGAAGAAGCGGCCGCTCAACTATTCGAACTACCAGGATCTGCCGTGGCAGAAGTGGCAGCTCGTACCGCGCCGGAACCGGCGCACCGTCGCCGAACGCATCGACGCCTCCGGCGCAGTCCTCACGCCACTCGACGAGGACGACGTCCGCCGCGAGGTCCGCCTGCTCAAAGAGCGCGGCGTGGAAGCCATCGCCGTCGCTTTTCTCCACGCCTACCGGAACCCGGCACACGAACAGCGGGTGCGGGAGATCATCGAGGAGGAGTACCCCGGCGTATTCGTCTCACTGTCGAGTGACGTCGCCTCCCAGTACCGCGAGTACGAGCGGTTCTCGACCACGGCGCTCAACGCCTTCGTCGGTCCCAAGACCTCTCGGTACATCGAGCGCCTCGCCGGCAAGGCCAAAGACGCGGATATCGGCGAGGACGTCCACCTGATGACGTCCGCGGGCGGACTGGTCACTTCTCGCAGTGCCAGCCACACGCCGGTGTCCCTGCTGACGAGCGGCGTCATCGCCGGTCTACTCGGAGGTTGCGCGATCGGCGCTGCGTCGGGCTACCCGAGCGTCATCACCCTCGACGTGGGCGGCACCTCTGCCGACATCGGCGTCGCACCCGACGGCAAGCTCCGCATGAAGCACCTGCTCGACACCCGGATCGGCGACTACCACGCGATGGTTCCGATGGCCGAGGTCGACACCATCGGTGCGGGTGGCGGGTCCATCGCCAGTATCGACAGCGGCGGCATGTTCCGCGTCGGGCCGCGCAGTGCGGGGGCCGTGCCCGGCCCCGCCTGCTACGGCAACGGCGGAACCGAGCCGACGTCGACCGATGCCATGGTCGTCATGGGGTGGCTCGACGCGGGCAGCTTCCTGTCCGGAAGCATGGAGGTCGATCCCGGGCTCGCGCGGGACGTCGTCCAGCAGATCGCCGACGCACTGAACTCCGACATCGAGCACGCGGCGATGGGCATCTTCTCGATCCTGGCACACTCGATGACCGAGGCCATCAGCCTGCACTCGGTGCGCAAGGGCTACGACCCGCGCGAATTCTCCCTGGTCGCCGAGGGCGGAGCCGGCCCGCTGTTCGCGTGGCAGATCGCCGAGCAACTCGGCATCCCACGCGTCATCGTCCCGGCGCACCCCGGCATCACCTCGGCCCTGGGACTGTTGACCACCGACATCCGCTACGAGGTGCCGACCACCGTCTGGACCTCGTCCGCCGAGCCGGACCTCGATCTCGTCGCCACAGAGATGGAGCGGCTCTCCAACGAGGCCACGGCTCAACTCCAGGCCGACGGCATCGACGATTCCCGCATCACCCTGGAGCGCAGCGTGGACTGCCGGTACGTCGGCCAAGGTTACGAACTGCGGGTTCCCGCGCCGGACGGCGAGATCACCGCCGAGTGGATCACCAGTGTCGCGGCCGCGTTCCACGAAGCTCACGGGCGAACTTACTCGCAGCGCTTCGACGACAAACCCGTTCAGCTCGTCAACATCCGTGTGACCGGCGTCGGCGCCGTCGACTACATCCGGATCGCGCCCATCGACGAAGGCGGGGCCGACGCGTCAAGCGCGTTGACATCGACCACGCGGGCACTGTTCTGGAAGGACGAGACCGCCGACCCGGCGTGGATGGACACTCCCGTCTACGACCGCGCACTCCTGAAGGCGGGCAACACATTCGACGGGCCGGCGATCGTGCGGCAGTTCGATTCGACGACCATCGTCGGTATCGGGCAGACCGCGACCGTCGACCGCGTCGGACACATCATCATCGAGAGGAACTCCTGACATGGCGAAGACGCTGATGCCCCGCGAAGGCGTGTCCCTCGCAGCCGAGGCACACAAGACGTGGAACGACGTCGAGGTCGATCCGATCACCCTGAAGGTGATCGGCGGATCGCTGAACTCCATGGCCAAGGAAATGGCCCAGGTTCTCTACCGCATGGCCTACTCAAGTCTCATCCGCGAGTCGGAGGATCTCGGTGCCGGAATCTTCGACGTCAACGGACGCGAACTGTGTGAGTCGGACTCGACACCGATGCACTGCGGTTCCATTCCCGCGTACATCCGCGGAATCAACCGCCGACTGGCCGGCACCTACAAGCCGGGTGACGTCGTCCTGCACAACCACCCGTACCACGGCGCCGCCCACTCCCCCGATTACGGCGTGGTGATTCCGATCTTCTGGGAAGGCGAGCACATCGGCTTCGCCGGCTGTACGGGGCACGTCTCCGACATCGGCGGCAACTTCCCCGGCCTGTGCATGGATGTGGTCGACGTGTGGGCCGAGGGCAAGCTCATGGACTCGATGAAGATCTACGACGCCGGCGTCCGCAACGACATGCTGATCCAGCACATCCTCGACAACGTCCGGACTCCCGAACAGAACCGCGGCGACCTCGAAGCGCTCATCGCTTGCGCCCGGATCGGCGAGAAGCGGTTCACCGAACTCCTCGAGAAGTACGGTCTCGACACCGTGATGAGCGCGGCTGAGGCGTGGATGAACTACTCCGAGCACATGCTCCGCGAACGAATCCGCGCACTGCCGAACGGCAGCTACGAGGCACCGCTCGGCTACCTGGACGACGACGGCAAGAACCGCGGAGTCCCCGTCAAGGTCGCGGTCCGCGTGCAGGTCGAGGATGAGGACGTGTTGATCGACCTGACCGGGTCGAACGACCAGGTGCCGACGGCCTTCAACGTGCCGTTCGAGGGTTCGGTGCTTCCCGTGGCCGTGAGTGCGATCCGCACCATCCTGCTGGACGAGTACGTGACCGAGGAGTTCGTGCCGCAGAACGACGGGTGCTTCCGTCCCGTACGCGCCTACGCACCGGAGGGCACGATCTTCAACCCGGACTTCCCGGCGTCGTGCTTCGCACGCTTCTCGCAGGTGAACCGGATCTTCGACTCGATCAACCTCGCGTTGGCTCCGATCCTTCCCGACCATGCGATCGCCGGTTCGTCTGCCGCACTGTGCGCGATCGCCTACTCCGGTGTCGCCGAGGACGGCGAATCGTACTGGGTCTACATCGAGATCAACGAGGGTTCGTACGGCGCCCGGAACGGCAAAGACGGTATGGACGCCGTCGACGCCCTGATGGCGAACACCCGGAACAATCCCATCGAGGAACTCGAACTCAACCACGCCATGCGGGCCGAGCGATACGAGTTGCGTGACGAGTCGCCCGCCCCGGGACAGTGGCGCGGCGGCATCGGCAGCGTGCGCAGGTGGCTCATGCAGACGGACACCTTCCTCGGCTCGGAGGCCGACAACCGCAGCGACCCCCCGGCTGGTGTTCTGGGCGGTGCCGAGGGAGTCTCGGGCTCGTTCGTCCGCAATGCCGGGCGCGACGACGAGGAGGTGCTGTTCTCGAAGGTCACCCAGGAAGTGATCCGGGAAGGCGAGACGCTCGAGATCCGCATGCCCTCGGGCGGCGGGTTCGGAGATCCGTTCCACCGTGATCCGCAATCGGTGCTGATGGACGTGTGGGACGAGTACCTCAGCGAGGAGGAAGCCCGGCGGGACTACGGTGTGGTCGTGGACACCAAAGAGTGGACGGTCGACGCTGAGGGCACTGCCGCACTGCGTGCGGCGCGGACCGAGTCTTGACACGTTCCGTCGACGCCGACGCGCTCAACGCTGTCGTGACCCCGATTCCCCTTGAGCACCAAGGGGAGTCGGGGTTCGGCCCGCTGGCCGGGATGCGTATCGGCGTCAAGGACAACATCGCGGTGGCCGGCGTCACGACCACCTGCGGGTCGGCTTTCTTCGCCGATGGCGCACCCGCTGAGCAGGATTCACCCGTCGTCGCGTCACTCAAGGCGGCGGGAGCGCGAATCACCGCAACCCTCAACATGGCTGAGTTCGCAGTCGGTGTCACCTCGCAGAACTCGGCGTTCGGCGGCCCGCGGAATCCGTGGGATCGACGGCGTGTCCCGGGCGGCTCCAGTGGCGGGTCGGGCGCGGCCGTTGCAGCCGGCATCGTCGATGTCGCACTGGGCACCGATACGGGCGGGTCGATCCGGCTGCCCGCATCGTGCTGCGGCGTGACCGGACTAAGGCCGAGCGTGAGCGTCGTGAGCAATGACGGCGTCTTCCCCGTGAGCCCGGCCTTCGATGCGGTCGGGCCGCTGGCCCGCAGCGCCGACGACGTACGACGCGTTTTCGAGGTACTCGTGGGCCGCGAGGTCCCTCCGGAACGTGCCGTCCGTATCGCTGCACCCTGGCCGTTCGTCACGTCCGACGTCGATCCGGCCATCGAGTCCGCGCTGCGTCGCGTCGTCGCGATTCTGCACGACTGCGACTACGAGATCACCGATGATCCGGTGCCGAGTGCCGATCGCGCGCAAGATGTCGTCTACACCCTCATCTACTCCGACCTCGCGCGACTTCACTCGGAGCGACTCACGACGGAGCCGGAGCGCTTTCAGCCTGCGACGCTGGAGCGGATCTCGCTGGGGCGGCGGATCTCCGACTCGCAGCGCGCGGCCGCGGAAACCGATCGGGATCTCTTCCGTGCCGCGATGGCCGAGTACTTCCGGACCGTCGATGTGGTCGTGACGCCGACGATGCCGGTGGACGTGCCACTCATCTCGGATGATCCTTCGGTGATCCCGATCTCCCGCAGAATGGGGCAGCTGTCGTATCCGTGGTCGCTGCACATCGGTCCGACGATGTCCTTACCGATCGGATTCCATCCCCAGACCGGTATGCCGATGGGCGCGCAACTGACTGCGGCGCCGGGGCGGGAGTCGAGGCTGTTCGAGCTGGCCGCGACGATTCAGCGCGAAACCGATTGGCACCTGCGAACTCCACCCGGCGCACTCCGAACCTGACCGTCAAGTCGGGCGGCGGAGGAGATCCATCTGCTTGTAGATGTCGTCGAGCTGGTCCAGGTGACGTCGCATGAGTGTCATCGCCGTCAACGAATCCCGGGCGGCGACCGCCTCATAGATCTCGATGTGATCGTCGTCGACGGCCGGCCACACTCCGGGAGGCGCCATATCCCGGCTGAACCGGCTTCCCAAGACCCCGAATACGGGAACCGTCACCAACTCCAGCAGCGGATTCCCCGCCGCCCGCAGGAGAATCCGGTGAAACTCCTGGTGCGCCATGTGCATCTCCACACTGACGTCAGCGGTCGGCTCATGAATCGTGGCACGCAGTTCTGCGAGGTGCTCCTCGGTCCGCCGGAACGCCGCCGCCCCCGCTGCCGGAACCTCGGTGAGTTGACGGACTTCCATGAGCTGGTCCACGGTGACGGCCTCGGCAGACGCCAGCAACGTGACTCCGGCCTCGACGTGCGCGCTGATCCGGCCGAGGCTCGGCGTCGAGACGAAGGTCCCGCCGGACGCGCCGCGCACCGAATGCACGAGATTCTCACTCGCGAGGGTGCGGATCGCTTCACGCACCGTGCTCTGGCCGACTCCGAACTCGGCGCGCAGGTCGGCATCGATCGGGAGTCGGGATCCGGGCTTCAACTCGCCTGCCAGGATCCGGGCACGGAGGCTGTCCGCGACGACGGCGTAGGCAGGCCGACGATCGTCGCGATCCGCTTCTGTCACAGTCAGTTACGCTCCTTTTCCCAGGTCAGGGTAACATGGCGTCCTTCCGCTTCCGCGTACTGAATCCGGTTGGCGACACACTGCTTTCGGACACGCGAACTGTCACGCCGCCGAGTTGGTCGCTGTCCTATTGCCCGGTGCGTGGGAAAGAATCGTGTCGTGCCTTTCGTGTTACGCCCCGCCCGGGCGTCGGACGCCGACTTTCTCGCGGAGATGCTGGTGGCCGCGTCCTTCTGGCATCCGCACGGGCCGCGCGGCAGCGTGGCGGAAGTCTTGGGCCGGCCGCAACTAGCGCACTACGTCGCCGGGTGGCCTCGCCCCGACGACGTCGGCGTGATCGCCCTGCACGACCGGCAACCGATCGGGGCAGCCTGGCTGCGAACATTTCCCGCAGACGATCCGGGTTACGGCTTCGTCGACGCCGCCACCCCGGAGTTGGCCATCGGCGTCACCGCGGAATGGCGAGGACAAGGCGTGGGCGACCGACTGCTGGGCGCGCTGATCACCGCGGCCGCAGAGCACGGGTTCGCCGCCGTGAGCTTGAGCGTGGAGCGACAGAATCCGGCCAGGCGTCTGTACGAGCGGCACGGCTTCCGGCGCGTCGGCGAGGAGTCCGGTTCCCCCACTATGCTCCTGCTACTGGGCGAAGGGTGATCGTCGCCGCCGGACGGCCACAGTGTCGGCTTGACGCGCACTGACTTCGGCTGGGCGCGCACCGACTTCGTCTACGCGCACTCAGCAGCGTGCGCGTAGACGAGAAGGGTGTGCAAAGTGGGCGCTGCCCTCAGCCGCGAGCCATGTCGACGAACTTCGACAGGTGCAGCTGGTGGGCGACGGTGATCGTCGCCGTCGGGCCGTTGCGGTGCTTGCCGACGATGATGTCGGCCTCACCGGCGCGCGGATCGTCGCGCTCGAAGGCATCGGGGCGGTGCAGCAGGATCACCATGTCGGCGTCCTGCTCCAGCGATCCCGACTCACGCAGATCCGAGACCTGCGGCCGTTTGTCGGTGCGCTGCTCGGGTCCACGGTTCAGCTGGCTGATCGCCACCACCGGGACTTCCAGCTCCTTGGCCAGCAGCTTGATCGACCGGGAGAACTCCGAGACCTCCTGCTGGCGGGACTCCACCTTCTTGCCGGAGGTCATCAGCTGCATGTAGTCGATGACGACCAGCTTGAGGTCGTGCCGCTGCTTGAGCCGCCGGGCCTTGGCGCGGATCTCCATCATCGTCAGGTTCGGGGAGTCGTCGATGAACAGCGGCGCCTCGCTGATCTCGCCCATCCGGCGCGCCAGCCGGCTCCAGTCGTCGTCGCTCATGTTGCCCGACCGCATGTCGCCGAGCTTCACGCGCGCCTCCGCCGACAGCAGCCGCATCACGATCTCGGTCTTGCTCATCTCCAGCGAGAACATGGCGGCGGCATGGTTGTTGTGCACCGACGCCGACCGCAGGAAGTCCATCGCCAGCGTCGAGTTGTGGGTCGGCACCATCGCCTCACCGGCCAGGTACAGGTGATCGGCGTTGTCGACTTGCACGCACCGCACCGGCACCGAGGCGATCGGCCGGATGCCGACGATCCGCCGCCCGCAGGTGCGTCCGCGCAATTCCTTGTGCCGCACCGCCTTCTCGTGCACGGTGAAGACGTCTTCGTCGGCAGCCATCCGGATCCAGCCGGTCGGCTCGCGCCGGTACACGTACCCCAGGCCGGCGATCAGGTCGGTGAGCACCTCGGACATGTGCCGGGTGACCGACGGGATGGTGATCCAGCCGTCCTCCTCCACGATCGCCCGCGCATCCAGCAGCCCGGCCAGCACGGCGCGACGCTGCCGCACCGAACCCCGGAGGTACTCGTCGGGGATCAGCCCGGCCAGGTCGGCCATCAGCGTCATCACGTCGACCGGTCCCTCGGCCTCGATCCCCACGCCGATCTCGGGGTCGTCGTAGGCCATGCCGGCCAGCGCTGCGACCGTGTACGGGCCGTAGGCGAACTCGCGTTCGGGCAGCTCGATCGGCTCGGCGGCGGGGATCCACGCCCGGCCGACGTGGCCGCGCAGGGCACCGGTGGTGAGCACCCGGGCGCCGTCGTCGACCTCGGCCAGCCACTGGTGCTCCTCGTCGGCGACGATCACGGCGCCGTCGGAGAACTCCACCTCGAAGCACGGCCGTTCGGTCATCACCTCACTGATGGCGATCACGCGGGTGGGCTTGCCGTCGGCGCCGATCAGCTCATCGCCGACGGCCACCTTGCCCATCCGGGTCCAGCCGGTCGGCGTCGGGAGCGGGGTGTCCAGCGCGAGGGCCTTACCCACACCGGGGCGCGCGGCGACGATGATCATCTGGCCCGGGTGCAGGCCGTTGGTCAGTTTGTCCAGATCGGCGAACCCAGTCGGCACGCCCAGCGACAGGCCGCCGCGGGACGCGATCGAGTCCAGCTCGTCGAGGGTGGGCTGCATCAGTTCGTCGAGGATCGCATAGTCCTCGGTGGTGCTGCGTTCGGTGACGTCGTAGATCTCCGCCTGCGCGCGGTCGACCACCTCGGCCACGTCCTGGCCGTCGGCACCGGCGTAGCCGTACTGGACGATCCGGGTGCCGGCCTGCACCAGCCGGCGCAGCAGCGCCTTCTCGGCGACGATCTCGGCGTAGAAGCCGGCGTTGGCGGCCGTGGGCACCGTCGAGATCAGGGTGTGCAGGTAGGGGGCGCCGCCGACCTTGCGCAGTTCGCCCTTGCGGTCGAGTTCGTTCGCGACGGTGACGGCGTCGGCTGGCTCGCCGCGCCCGTACAGCTCCAGAACGGCGTCGTAGACGGCCTGGTGCGCGGGCTTGTAGAAGTCGTCGGGCTTGATCCGCTCGAGGACGTCGGCGATCGCGTCCTTCGACAGCAGCATGCCGCCCAGCACGGACTGCTCGGCGGCGGTGTCTTGCGGCGGCTGACGGAGAGTCTCCTCCGGGGTGGCCGGGGGTTCGGATTGCGTCGGGTCGTGGGTGTCGTCAAGCGCCACGCCTTCTCCCCTCTGCCGCCGCCCGGCGGCCCCCGAAACAATGTCCATCCGATGAATCCAATCCTTCGGGAAGGTTAGGGCTCGGCTGCAGGCCCCGGCAAACGCCCCCTGTGGGCAACACTGTTGACAGGGTGTGGACAGGTCCGCGTCTCGCGGGTGAGTTTGTGTACAACACTGTGGACATAGCCCTGAATTGTTCCCGTTTTCTCGTTGTCATCGCAGTTCAGAACCCTTTAGACCTGTCCACAGAAAACGACTTTCCACGCCCTCGGCGTGTCGCATTGCGCCACGCCCGGGGAGGTGTCGAGGTGAACTTTAGGTGGTGCCATTCGGTCGAAGGACACCGCGGACGCGGGTGCCCGTGTTGAAATGGGTGGGTGCCAGATCTCGCTGCCCCCTCCCGCCGTCGGCCACTGCTGATCGCGCTGGTCCTGGCCCTCGGCGTCGCGCTCATCGCCACCGCCGCGCCCGCCACGGCGGCGCCGGTGCCCTCGGAGCTCCAATTCGGCAACTACGCGTCGGTGAACGCGAAGAAATACCAGTCGCTCCGCTTCGCCGACAACGGCCGCACCTTCTTCACCGCCGGGCAGTGGCGCTGCCAGATCGGCCCGCAGCCGGGATCGGTGGCCTGCAAGGGCCGCCCGGCCACCGCGCCTCCCCGGACCAAGGGCGTCGCGATCACCAACGACCTGCAGGGCCCGTGGTGGGTTCCGCCGGGCACCACCTACCGGTTCGGCTCGCAGGCCGGCTTCCGCGCCCCGGTCCTGAAGGTCGGTCAGCGGATCACCGTGGCCAACACCGTCTGCGCGGTTCCGCGCGCCAACGTGGTCTCCTGCGCCACCCCCAACCGCGCGTTCATCGTGACCCGCGCGTGGCACAAGTTCTACTTCCCCTCCGGCGACCGCGCCCACAGCGCCAACCCGGCACCGAAGTACCTTCCCGCGCGACTGCGCTGACCGCTGCTCGGCGTGTCGTGGGCGAGTCCCAGCGCCCGTTGCCGAACCCAGCGCTCGCCACTGCTGGGTTTGGCAACCAGCGCTGGGTCTACGAACGGCCGCTGGGTTTAGAGGCCAGGCGCCGAACGACTGAGCGCCGGTCACCCCGGAGGATGACCGGCGCCCGGCCGTAGCGGTTCTGCGTCAGTCCGAGACGACGGCGACCTCGATGGTCGCCTCCACCTTCGGGTGCAGCGACACGACCACGGGGTAGGTGCCCACGGTCTTGATGTGTCCCTTCGGGAAGGCCACGTTGCGCTTCTCCACCGACGGGCCGCCCGCACTGCGGATGGCGCCGGCGACGTCGGCGGCGGTGACCGAACCGAACAGCTTGCCCGAGTCGTGGCTCTTGACCGTCAGCGAGACGGCCTCGAGGCCCTCGAGGGACTGCTTCAGCTCGTTGGCGTGGTCCAGGTCGCGGACCACGCGGGCCCGCTGGGCCCGGCGGATGCCCTCGACCTGCTTCTCGGCGCCACGGGTGGCGACGATCGCCAGGCCGCGGGGCAGCAGGAAGTTGCGGCCGTAGCCGTCGCGCACCTCGACGGTGTCGCCGGCTTCGCCCAGATTCTCCACAGCGGTGGTGAGGATCAGCTTCATGTCAGTGATTCCCTTCCCGCTCAGCGTCCGGTCGACGTGAACGGCAGCAGGGCCACCTCACGTGCGTTCTTCACGGCCACCGCGACGTCGCGCTGGTGCTGGACGCAGTTGCCGGTGACCCGGCGCGAACGGATCTTGCCGCGATCAGACAGGAAACGACGCAGCAGCGCGGTGTCCTTGTAGTCGATGTCGACGGCCTTCTTGTCCTTGCAGAAGGTGCAGGCCTTGGCCTTGGTGACCTTCTCTACGCGGGGCTTGCGCCCCTTTTGCTTTGCCATGTTGTAGCTCCGTTGATGCTCCTCGGGCCCGCGGGCCCGGTATCAGAATGGTGGTTCGTCGTCCCCGCCGGCGAAGCCGCCGCCGGTCGGCGGTGCGCTTCCCCACGGGTCATCGGCAGGCTGCTGGGACTGCTGCGGACGACCGCCCCCGGCCGGCGCGCCTTGGCCGCCGCCCTGGTTGCCGCCGCCGTAGCTCCCGCCACCGCCGCCGAAATTGCCACCGCCGCCGCCACCGCGCGGGGTGCGGGTGACCTTGGCGGTCGCGTAGCGCAGCGAGGGACCGATCTCGTCCACATCCAGTTCCACGACGGTGCGACGTTCCCCTTCACGGGTCTCGTACGACCGCTGCTTCAACTTGCCCTGCACGACGACCCGGGTGCCCTTGGTGAGCGACTCGGTCACGTTCTCCGCGGCGTCGCGCCAGATGCTGCAGCGGAGGAACAGCGCTTCGCCGTCCTTCCACTCGTTCGTCTGGCGGTCGAAGGTGCGCGGAGTGGAAGCCACCGTGAAGTTCGCGACCGGCGCGCCGGACGCGGTGAACCGCAGCTCCGGATCGGCGGTCAGGTTCCCTACGACGGTGATGACCGTGTCAGTCATGGTGTTTCCCCTGGATCGTGTGGATGACCGTCGGACTCGAGAGACGGCCGCATGGTTTTCAGAACCAGACTAGTGGCCGCCACCGACGTCGTCAGTAGTAGTCATCCGCGGACTTGTGGATTTCGGCAGGTCCTCTTACTTGCGCATGACCTTGGTGCGAAGCACCGACTCGTTCAGACCCAGCTGACGGTCGAGCTCGCTGACCGTGTCGGGGGTCGCGGTGAGCTCGATGACGGCGTAGATGCCTTCGCTGTTCTTCTCGATCTCGTACGCGAGACGGCGCTTGCCCCAGATGTCGACGTTGTCGACGGAGCCACCATCGCTTCGCACAACATTGAGGAAGGTATCCAGGGATGGGGCGACGGTGCGCTCGTCCAGGCTCGGATCGAGAATGACCATCAGTTCGTAGTGACGCATAAGACCACATCACCTCCTATGGGCTATTCGGCCGTGGACGTTCCACGACAGGAGGGTCGCCTGCGTCGGCAACCTGTCAAAGATACATGAGCGGGGTGTGACCAGCGAAATCGCCGATCACCCGAGGCGTTAGAGTCATGGCCATGCCTTCAGCTGGTTCCGACCTCGCAGCGCGCCGGGGACTGCTGCATCGCGGGGAGACCGCGATCATCATGGTCACCTCGTTGCTTTTCACCCTCGCCGCGCTGACCTGGAGTTACCGCGCCAAACTGGCCTGCGGCGGTGCGCCCTTCGACGCGAACGGCCGCAGCGTACGCTTCCCGGTCGGCGACCCCAACGCCGTGATCCCGTGCTACTCGGACCTGATGTTCCTGTGGGTCGGACGCGACATCGACAACCACGTCTTCCCCTACATCCACGGCAGCATCGCCGAGGACGGCCACCTGATCGGCGGCGTCGTGGAGTACCCGGTCCTGTCCGGTCTGCTGATGTGGCTCGGCGCCATCGGCCAGCACACCGATCTGGGCTTCTTCATGCAGTCTGCCCTCATCCTCACCCCGTTCGCCCTGGTGACGACCATCCTGCTTGCCTGGATGAGCCGCTGGTGGGTGCTGCTGTGGGCGGCCACCCCGCCGCTGGTGCTGTACGCCTTCCACAACTGGGAACTGCCCGTGGTCTTCACCTCGGTCGCGGCGATCGCCGTGATGGCCTGGGGGGCGAGTCCCGGCCGCACCACCGGAGAGCGCCGACTGAGTCTGCGCACCTCGGCGATCATCGCCTCGGTGATCCTGGCCGTCGGCTTCTCCCTCAAGATCTATCCCGGCCTGTTCGTGCTGCCGCTGGCGCTGTACGTCCTCACCCGCGGTGAACGCGGCGACGACGAGATCGACGCCGCCGGAGCGGTCAAACGCGCCTTCGACTGGGCCGGTGCGGCCTGGGTGGTGGTGGCCGCGGTGATCACCACCCTGGTGGCGCAGGTGCCGTTCATGGTGGCCGGTTTCGAGGGCTGGAAGGCGGCCCTGGAGTTCCAGGGCCAGCGCAAGGCCGACGTGGACACCAACACCTTCTGGTACTGGGGGGTGCGGCCGCTGCTGAACGGCGACACCGACCTCTACAACGCCGTGGTCGGCGTCGCCTCACCGCTGCTGATCATCGCGTCCGTCGTGGTCGCGGTGTACCTGGCGTGGCGCCAGTACCGGATCGACGGCGTCTTCCCGTGGATCGGCGCCAGCTTCGCGCTGCTGGCCGGCTTCATGCTCTTCCACAAGGTTCATTCGCCGCAGTACACCCTCTGGGTGCTGCCGTTCTTCGTGCTGCTGCGCGTGCCGTGGGGCGCGATCGCGATCTACCTGGTGACCGACGTGATCCTGGATCTGACCATCTTCCGGCTGTTCGGGATCCTCAACTCCGGGGCACCGATGAAGTGGTGGGTCGAGGGCGGCGTGAACCTGGGCGTCTGGGCGCACGCGATCCTGCTGGCCTACTTCCTGGTCACCGCCGCGCGCATGCAGGTGCGCGAGCCGCTGGCCTCACTGCAGCGCACCCAGCTGCCGCCGAGGCCGCCGCTGACCCGGCTCGCCGACGCCGACGCCGGGGCCGCCTGGCACTGGCTGGGCACCCCGGTCCTCGGTCGCGCCGGGGTCACCCTGCGTCCGCTGCACATCACCGACGCCGAGGCGCTGGCTGCGGTGGCCGCCGGCCACCCCGGCCTGGGCCGGTGGACGTCCGACGTCCCCGGAGACACCGCCTCGGCGGCCGAGTGGATCACCGCCGCGCACCACGACTCACGCCGGCTGGCGTTCGCGGTGATCGACGACGCCACCGGCGAAGTGGTGGGCACCACCAGCTACTACGACGTCGACCAGGCGAACGCGACGCTGGCCATCGGCTACACCTATTACGCGCCGTCCGCGCAGGGCACCGTGATCAATCCGGCGGCCAAACTGATGCTGCTCGACTACGCCTTCACCCATGCCGGAGCGACCCGCGTCGTCTGGCACACCCACTCGGGCAACGAGCAGTCACGCGCCGCCATCGCCAAGCTCGGCGCCACCTTCGAGGGGCTGCTGGCCAAGCACCGCCGTTTCGACGGCGGATGGCGCACCACCGCGCAGTACGCGATGACCGACGACGACTGGGACGCGGCCCGGGCCGCGCTGGCCGAGCGGGTGGATCAGCTGGTCGCGGCCAGGTAGGGCGAGGTCCGCGGCACTCCCGCGGGCACGGCGGGCGCGTTGTGCCGGGCCAGCAGGTCCCTCACCACCACCGCGCACAGCACCAGCACCATCACCGCGCGGATCGCGACGGCGACGTAGAACCATTCCTCGGACAGCCACTTGCGTGACGGATCCAGGAACAGGCCCATCCGCGGCACCCACAGCAGGGCCTCGACCACCATCCACGCGATGAGCAGGCGCACGTACGGGATCGCGAGCACCGCGAACGGCAGCAGCCACAGCGACGACTGCGGATTCCACGCCTTCCCGACCAGGAGATAACCGGCCACCAGCAGGAACATCAGCTGCGCAGGTGTGGGCGTCAGCTCGGCCCGCAGGCCGAGGTAGACGACGCCGGCGATCACCGCCGCCAGCAGCGCCAGCGTCAGCCCGTTCAGCAGCGCCGTCGGCGGCTCCCAGCCGCCGGCCGTCATCACCAGGTGGTACAGGCTGTCGGGTTCGGCGCCGCGGCCCCACCAGGTCCGGAAGAACTGGGTCCAGCCCTGCGGATAGCTGATCAGCACGGGCAGGTTCACCGCGAGCCACGCGATCGCGCCGCAGACGAGCACCGTCCAGAAGTCCGGCAGCCGTCGGTGGCGATGACAGATCACCGCCAGCGCCGGGATCAGCAGCAGCGGGTAGAGCGCCGCGGCGGCGGCCAGCCCGGCGAAGACTCCGGTGAGCACCACCCGTTCCCGCGACCAGCACAGCAGCGCGAGCGCGACCAGGGCCACCGGGATCAGGTCGAAGGCGGTGAAGGCGTGGACGAAGACCAGTGGCGAGAGCGCCATCAGGGCACCCCGCCACAGCCGGCGGCGGTCGGTCATCATCGTCGCCCAGACCGCGATCAGCCAGAACACGGTCAGCAGCAGCGCCGAGATGTTGAAGAAGGTCACCACGTCGAGTTGCTGCGGGATCGGTGTGCCGTCGACCAGCGCTTGCCACCCCTGCGTCGCCTTCGCCGCGGCGTACATGGTCATCCCGATCAGCACCGGCTGATCGGTGTAGTGCCGCTCGCCGGTACCGGCCGGATCGGAGAACCAGTAGGTGCGGTAGGGCATGGTGCCGTGCCGCAGATCCTCCGGGCTGAGCCGCTCGGCGGCGTACGTGGCGACGACGTCGGTGTAACAGAGGCCGTAGTACTGGCGCTGGTTGTCCCAGTTCAGCCGCATCCCGGTGGACGTCTCCCCCGGCTCGGCGGGCGCCTGCTGCAGGCACCCCGCCTTGCCCGACCACGACACCGCCAGCACCACCAACGCCATCAGCAGCACCGCCCGCACCGGCGTCCAGAACCGGCTGCGCCCGATGGCCGCGTGCGCGCCGACCGGTCCACCGATCATCCCGCTGACGGCCGCGGCCTGCGCGTTGCTGCGGCTGGGCAGTTTCCGCGTGGTGTCGACCCGCAGGTCGTCGGCCAGCGGCGCCGGTGAATCCCAGCCCGTGTCCGGCGACGCGAGCTGCTCGGTGTCGGCCTCGGTGCCGCGCGTGCTCACCGGCGAATCAGGCCGCCGGGACTTCGGCGGAGTCGTCGGAGCCCGGCTCCGGCGGCGCCTCCGTCTCCGCGCCACCTGGATTCCGCCCGCTCTGACCGTTGCCGTTGGGCCGATTGCGGGTGGTGGGACCGCTGTCGTCGTCACCCCACGGAATCGTCCAGCCCGGCGCGACGGTCACGTTGCCGTCGTCGCCCTGGCCGGGAATCCGCGGCCGCGAGGGCGCCCGCGTGTTGTAGCTGGTCGTCGGCGGGGTGTAGGTCACCGGCGGGGGCTCGTAGGGCACACCGGCCTGACCGCCGACGGACTCCGGCTCGGGGAAGTTCTCGATCGGATCGCCCGCGAGGGCGTCGTCCATCGCCGCCTTCCAGATCTGCGCGGGCAGGCCGCTGCCGTAGATGGAGCTGCCGGAGTAATTGCGCAACGGCTTGTCACCCTTGGCGGTGCCGACCCAGACCGCGGTGGACAGCTGCGGGGTGTACCCGACCATCCACGAGTATCGGTTGTCGCCGGTCTTGCCCAGCTGGGCGGTACCGGTCTTGGCCGCCGACGGGCGCGAACCCAGCGACGAGTCGTACAGCGCGTTGCCGTTGGAGTAGGCGGCGACCGGTTCCAGCGCGGCCGTCACGTTGTCGGCGACCTTGGCCGGGAAGACGCGCTTACCCGAGTTGGGCTGGCGGTCGAACAGGACCGAGCCGGTGGAGGTCTCCACCTTCTTGACGAAGAAGGGCTCGCGGTAGATCCCCGATGCGGCCAGCGTGGCGTACGACGACGCCATGTCGAGCACGGTGGAGTCGTACTGGCCCAGGACCACGCCGCCCTCGGTACGACCGTTGGAGCCGACCAGGGTCGGCTGACCGTTCAGGGTCTCGGAGATGCCCGCCTTGTGCGCGGCCTCGACCACGTCGTCGGCACCGTTTTCCAGGTCCATCATCAGGCGGTAGTAGACGGTGTTGAGCGACATCTTCATCGCCGTCGCCAGGTTGCAGGTGCCGCAGGACTCACCCTCGGAGTTCTCCACCACCAGCCCCGTCGAGCTGGTGTAGGTGTCCGACGAGTACTGCTGCGACAGCGGGATGTCCTGCTCGAGGGCGGCGATCAGCGCGAAGGTCTTGAACACCGAACCGGTCTGCAGGCCGGTGGACGCGTAATCCCAGCCCTGGCCGTCCCAGCCGCCGAAGTAGCCCTCGATGCCGCCGGTGCCCGGATTCACCGACACCGACGCGCTCCGCAGATCCTTGGGTTCGCCGCTCATCTTGCTCTTGGCGGCGTCCTCGAGCGCGGACTGCACCTTCGGGTCGATCGCGGTGGTGATCTTGAGGCCCTCGGTGCGCACCTGCTGCTCGGAGATGCCCAGCGACTCCAGTTCGGTGAGCACTTGGCGCTTGATCAGGCCGTTGGGGCCCTTGGTGGTGTCCTCGGCGACCGGCTTGGGCGTGATGGTCTTGGGGAACGTCTGCTCGTCGCGTTCGGCCGGGCTGATGGCGCCGATGGTCACCATGCCGTTGAGGACGTACTCCCAGCGCTCCTGCGCCAGCTGCTCGTCGACGGCCGGGTCGTACATCGACGGCCCGCGGATCACCGCTGCCAGCAGGGCCGACTCGGAGACGGTCAGCTTGGAGACGTCCTTGTTGAAGTAGGCCTTGGAGGCGGCGGCGACACCGTAGGCGCCGCGGCCGAAGTAGATGGTGTTCAGGTAGGCGGCCATGATGTCTTCTTTGGACCACTTGCGCGACATCTTGGTCGAGATCGCCAGTTCCTTGAACTTGCGCTTGTAGCTCACCTCGTCGCCCACCATGGCGTTCTTCACGTACTGCTGGGTGATGGTGGAGCCGCCGCCGGCGCCGGCGCGGCCGGTGATCTTGCCGAGCGCGGCACGGGAGAAGCCGCGGATGGAGAAGCCCGAGTTCGATTCGAAGTCCCGGTCCTCGGCGGCCATCACGGCCTCGACCATCGATTCGGGGATGTCGGAGTACTTGACGTCGGTGCGGTTTCCTTCCGGCGGCACCACCCGGGCGATCACCCCGCCCTTGTTGTCGGTGATGGTGGCGACCTGGTTCTGCTTCACGTCACCGGGCGCGGGCACGTCGACCACCACGTAGGTGATGAGGAATGCGAGCACACCGACGATGGCCACGACCGGAACGATCGCGGCACCCAGGCCGAGCACCCAGGCGAGGATCCGCATGCCGCGTGACCGCTGGGACTCTCCGGCTCCCGCGGCCTTCTTCTTCTCGCTACTCATGCTCACTCACTTTTCCGAGTTTCGATGACGCTCACATCGAAAGTTTCTCTCACCACTGTGACCGCACACGCGGCTCAGTGCCAACTTCCGCGGCTTCGCGGAGTCCGGCTCCGGGGCCCGGTGTTCGCTCACCGATCGGGCTCCTATTTCGCGGCACGCCGGTGCGGCTCGGCCGCCGGCACCAATCCTGCAACGTACGACCGGATCAAATGGTTCCACCGGCACGTCCGGCACACTTCGACCACGTGGACGGAGAACTCGCCCGTCCGCGCCGCCAGGCGGGTGATCTCGGCGGGAGTGCGAGCCGAACCCGACGCCCGGCCCAGCGACTTCCCGAAGATCCAGGAGACCAGCGTGACCTGCTCTTTCCGGCAGACCGGGCAGGCCTGTTCGGAACCGAGACCGTGGAACTGGGCGGCGCGCAACAGGTACGGATCGGCGTCGCAGACCTCGTCGACGCTGACCCGGCCCGCGCGCACCTCGGCCAGCTTCGAGCGCTTGGCCAGCGCATAGTCCACGACCCGTCGGTGCACGAGTACCAGCGTAGTCCCGGCACCGCCGGCGCCGGCATGTGATGAGGATCAACACTTCGAAGCTACCGGCAAGTTGTGTGCGAGTTATATCGGTGCGATACATTTACTGCTACATCACGGAGCAGTAACGCGCAGACCTAACGACGACGAGCAGACCGAAAGGGGTGTCCATGCTGGAGCTGGCCATCCTCGGACTTCTGATCGAGTCGCCGATGCACGGTTACGAACTGCGCAAACGGCTGACCGGCCTGCTCGGCGCCTTCCGCGCCTTCTCGTACGGCTCGCTGTATCCGACGCTGCGCCGCATGCAGGCCGACGGGCTGATCGTCGAGGACGACACCCCCGGCCCCGCCGGCGCCAAAGTCCGCCGGGCGCGTCGCGTCTACCGGCTGACCCCGCAGGGCGAAGCCCGGTTCACCGAACTGGTCGCCGACACCGGACCGCAGAACTACACCGACGACGGCTTCGGCGTGCACCTGGCGTTCTTCAGCCGCACACCGGCGATGGCACGGATGCGCATCCTGGAGGGCCGTCGCCGGCAGGTGGAGGAGCGCCGCGAGTCGCTGCGCGAACTGCTGAGCCGGGCCGGTATCGGCTCGGACCACTACACCCGCCAGATGCACGAGCTCAGCTTGGAGACCTCCGAGCGCGAGGTGCAGTGGCTCAACAAGCTGATCGCCGACGAGGCGTCGGGATCGGCTCCCCCAGAACTCCCCGCGGCCGGCGCAGCCGGCAGTGGTGAAGAAGGTAAGAATCCGGCGGCACCGCAATCCGCCGTACCGCCGCAACAAGAAGGAGAACCCGACCATGGGTGACACCAATAAAGTGCGCGTGGCCATCGTCGGCGTGGGTAACTGCGCCGCATCCCTGGTCCAGGGCGTTCAGTACTACAAAGATGCCGACGAGAGCGCGGTCGTTCCCGGCCTGATGCACGTCAAGTTCGGCCCGTACCACGTCCGCGACGTGGAGTTCGTCGCCGCATTCGACGTCGACGCCAAGAAGGTCGGCTTCGACCTGTCCGAGGCGATCGGCAACAGCGAGAACAACACCATCAAGATCGCCGACGTGCCCCCGCTGAACGTCGCCGTGCAGCGCGGCCACACCCTCGACGGGCTGGGCAAGTACTACCGCGAGACCATCACCGAGGCCGACGGCGACGGTGTGGACGTGGTCCAGACCCTGAAGGACGCCGAGGTCGACGTCCTGGTCAGCTACCTGCCGGTGGGCTCGGAGCAGGCCGACAAGTTCTACGCGCAGTGCGCCATCGACGCGGGCGTGGCCTTCGTCAACGCGCTGCCGGTGTTCATCGCCTCCGACCCCGAGTGGGCCAAGAAGTTCACCGACGCCGGCGTCCCGATCGTCGGCGACGACATCAAGAGCCAGGTCGGCGCCACCATCACGCACCGCGTCATGGCGAAGCTGTTCGAGGACCGCGGCGTGGCCCTCGACCGCACCTACCAGCTGAACGTCGGCGGCAACATGGACTTCAAGAACATGCTCGAGCGTGAGCGCCTGGAGTCCAAGAAGGTGTCCAAGACCCAGGCCGTGACCTCCAACCTGAGCGGTTCGCTGTCGGGCAAGGTCTACGACAAGAACGTCCACATCGGCCCGTCGGACTACGTCCAGTGGCTCGACGACCGCAAGTGGGCCTACGTCCGCCTCGAGGGCCGCGCCTTCGGTGACGTGCCGCTGAACCTGGAGTACAAGCTCGAGGTCTGGGACTCCCCCAACTCGGCCGGCATCATCATCGACGCCGTGCGCGCCGCGAAGATCGCCAAGGACCGCGGCCTCGGCGGCCCGATCCTGCCGGCCTCGGCCTACCTGATGAAGAGCCCGCCCAAGCAGATCGCCGACGACGTCGCCCGCGAGCAGCTCGAGGCCTTCATCATCGGCGCCGACTAACACTCCCCGTCGACGGTCGAGCGCTGACTCGCCGGTCGAGCGCAGTCGAGACCACACCCGACGCCCGCCCCGGATTCTGTTCCGGGGCGGGCGTTCTGGGTCAGTCGGCACCGCGACCAACCCCACCTCACGGACTGACCGGGCACAGTCCGGCGACGTACTCCAGTTTGTCGAGCACGGCGTCCGGGATCACGAACGGATACAGGTCACCGGCCCCCATCGAGCGGTTCACCATGTTCAGCGTCGTCGACAGCGGTATCCACACCTGCGTCACGAGGTCGCGAAAGCTGCGGCAGCGCTTCACTTCTGCGGCCGGCAGCAGTCCGTACTCGACCACGGTCTCGACCGTGTCGCAGATGTGCAGGTAGTGCGCCCACGTCTCGGCGAAGTCTTCGTACGGGTGCATCGTGGCGTACGACGAGAGGTAGCGGCCCCGCCAGCCCTCCGGCGGTCCGGAATCATAATGCCGCTGCACACTGTCCTGATACGACGCGGTCTCGTCGCCGAACAGTTCCCGCGCGCGATCCAGGACGTCGCCGCCGCGTTCCTCCACCAGCTGCCACTCGTAGTAGTGACCCACCTCGTGCCGCAGGTGCCCGAGCACGGTCCGGTACGGTTCGTCGAGCTGATCGCGGACCTTCTCCCGATGGGCGGCGTCGCTCTCGGCCAGGTCGATGGTGACGAGACCGTCGGCGTGGGCGATCAGCACCTGTTCGGCTTCACTCGACAGGAAGTCGAAGGCCAGCCCGTTCACCGGGTCGTCGCACTTGCCGACGACGGGGAAGCCGAGGGCGTCGAGTTCGGCGACGAGGTGACGCTTGGCCCGTTCGGCATCGACCAACTGCGCCAACCCCCTCTCGTCGTCGTCGGACGGCCGGGTACGCGTGAGGTCGCACGCGAAGCACTGTCCGCCGGCCGTCGCCGTCAGCCACGTGCAGCCGGACAGGTTCAAGTTCGCGCACACGAACCAGCTCGCGCCGCCGGGATCGACGTGCTCGCCGGCATCGTCGACCGGAACGATCGCGGCTGCGGCGCGCGAGTAGCCCAGCGGCGTGCCGCAGGCGACGCACACCGAGTTCTCGAAGTACAGGGCGGCACCGCATCGGCGGCAGCGGTAGGTCTTCATCGCTCAACGCTGGCACGGCGGCGCCCATTTCGCTCGGTGAGCCGGGAGCACCCGCCGGTCACCTCCTAGACTCTCCTTTCGTGAGCGCAACGACGACGACGCTGGTGCTGGTGCCTCTTCTGGCGGTTCTCGCCCCCTTGATCGCCCGCGCGCTCGCGCGCTGGGTCGCCTTGCCGGGCATCGTCTTCGAACTGCTCCTGGGCATCGCGATCGGGCCGGCGGTGCTGAATCTGGTTCAGCCGTCCGAGTTTCTGGAGATGCTGTCGCAGTTCGGCGTCGCGATGCTCTTCTTCATGGCCGGGACGGAGCTGAACGCCTCGGCGATGCGCGGGCGCAGCGGCGCGGGAGCCTGGGGCGGATGGTTGCTCAGCTTCGGCGTCGGGACCGCGCTGGGCTGGATCGTCGCGCCGGGGCTCGGCGCGGTGATCATCGGCATCGCACTGTCCTCGACGGCGCTGGGGACGCTGGTCCCGGTGCTCCGGGATGCCGGCGAGTTCACCACGCCGTTCGGCCGGACGGTGAGCGCCGTCGGTGCGGTCGGCGAGTTCGGCCCGATCATCGCGATCTCGGTGGTGCTGTCGGAACGGTCGACGATCCAGGCGATCCTCGTCCTCGTCGGCTTCGCCGTGGTCGCCGTCATCGCGGTGTGGCAGGCCGGGCGGACCTCGTACGGGAGGCTCCACCGCTTCGTCGAATCGACCATGCACACCTCGGGTCAGTTCGCGATCCGCCTGGTGATGCTGATCGTGTCGGCTCTGGTCGCCCTCAGTCTGGCCCTGAACGTCGACATCCTGCTCGGTGCGTTCACCGCCGGAATCGTGTGGAAGCTTCTGATCTCCGATGCCTCCATCGAGACGCAAGAACAGGTCGAGAGCAAAGTCGAGGGTCTCGCGTTCGGCTTCCTCATCCCCATCTTCTTCATCACCACCGGAATCGATTTCGACCTGGAGGCGCTGCTCGCACAGCCGTGGACCTTCGCCGCCGTCCCCGCGGTGGCCGTGTTGCTGCTGCTGGTGCGCGGCATCCCGTCGACCCTTGCCGTGCCGGCCGGGACTGCTCGCCGGGAACGGCTAGCCGTCGGCGTGATGGGCGCTACGGGACTCCCGATCATCATCGTGGCCACGTCCGAAGGCGTGGCGGCGGGCTACATCTCGTCGACCACCGCCGCGATCCTGGTCGGCGGCGGCATGTTGTCGGTCCTGTTGTTTCCCGCGATCGCGACCGCTGTGCGCGCCCGCGGCGCCGCCGACGAGGCCCCTGCGGCCTGACCCCTCTCAGACCGCGCAGGCACCGCGTCGTTCGATCTCCGGGAAACCGTCCGGCAATTGGATCAAGCCGTCGGCCACCATCTGCAGCAGCAGGTGGGCCTTGTTCCCCACCGGCCGGCCGGCGCCCGCGTACTTGCTCGCCACCCGCCGGTAGTGCGTGCGGACGGTCGACGTCGCGACGAAGTGCCGGGCCGCGGTCTCCTGCACGGTCGCCCCGAGCACGTAGGTGGTCAGAATCTCGAGTTCTCGGGAGCTCAGCGGCGGCGCGGACCGCCGCCGCGGCGCACCGAGCCGGTACTCGAGGAGTGCCTTCAGATGATCGCTCGCCTCGACGGTGTCCGGCACCACGTCCACACCGGGAGCGGGAGCGAACGAGTTTCCCGGCGAGTCCATGGCGATCACCGTCGCTCGATCGCCCCACGGGGAGCCGCTGATCCGTACGAGGCGTTCGAGGCTGCGGACCACCAGCACCGCGGGCGGCGTCGTACCTCCGCCGGGGAGATCGACGTCGCAGAGCACCGCTGGGTGCCCGAACCCGTGCACCATGTCGAGCAACACCCGATCGGTCAGATCATGCTCGACGGCGATGCCGACGACCCTGATGTCCTGCATGTTCCCCTCCTCCGCACCCCTGTCCCGGCGAACAGTCCCCAGTCTGGATGATCGTGCGCGGACGTTCAGCAGGCGTTCCGGCAGACTTGTCGGGCTTCGTGGCGAATTGCTCCCCGTTTGCGAAATTGTCATGCGCGATTACACATTCGTCGCCGCGTGGACATACCCTTTGTGCATGGCCGCCGGACTGCGCATCCTCATCGCTTCGCCACTCGGGCGGGTGATCTCGGCGCCCCTGCAGAACGCTTTCGGCGACGTGACCGTCTCCGTGGCCACGACCGACGCGGAACTGACTTCCATGATCTCCGGCACCGTCCGCTACGACGTCGTCGCCGCCGACCTGATCTGGAACAAGCCCGAGATGGAGTGGCACTTCGACGGCCTCGACGTGATCGATCGTCTCCGCCAAGCCGACCGCGCGGCCCCTGTCCTGCTCGCAACCCAGGGCCACAGCATGGAGGCCGACCATCTCGAGGAGGCACGCCTGCGCCCGGAGGTCTTCGGCGTAGTCGCCAAGGCCGATGGCCTGCAGGCGATCACGGACGGGCTGCGGACCGTTGCGCACGGCCGCCGCCTGCCGCTGCCGCCCGGCCCCGTGCCCACACGGACCCCGCTGTACGAACTCTTCGATGGCCGTCGCGGTCATACCGCTGCCCGGATGGCCGGGGCCATCGCCGCTGGACGGGCCGCAGACAACGCCTCACTGGCGGCCGTCGCCAAGGTGTCGCCGAGCACCGCGAACAAGGTCACCAGCCACTATCTGGGGCCCGTGATCACCGCTCGCGGCGAGCACGACGACGGCCTCCCCCTGACTCAAGGCGTGATCTATCGGTGGTGCGGCCTGCACGCCCGCTATCTGACCAGCTGGTGCCGGCGCAACGGCCACTCCGACGTGCTCTGAACGAACTGCGCCTCAGGCAGCACCACGGCGGCGCTCGGCGCCGGCCCCATCGGCGGGGTCCGCGGTGAGCGGCGCCGGGGTCGGCACGTCGTCACGCAACTGGATCCAGCCGTCGGCGATCATCCGCAGCAGCAGCTGGGCCTTGTTGGCGACGGGGCGCCCGGCTTCGGTGTAGCGCGAGGTGACGCGGCGGTAGTGGGTGCGGACGGTGCTGGTGGCGACGTAGTGCTCGGCTGCCGTCTCCTCGACGGTGGCACCGAGTACGTACGAGGTGAGGACTTCACGTTCACGTGGCGACAGCGACACCCGTCCGGCGGCGGGCCCGAGCAACGACTGCAGCAGGATCCGCAGGCGGTCGGCCAGATCCGGTCCGTCGGGCAGATGCCGCAAGCCTGAACGCGCCGCGTCGGCGTCGCCCGATCCCCCGATCACCACGATCCGGGCGGCGGGCATCCAGTGCAGTCGAGCCAGCGAGGACCGGTCGCGCCCGTTGACCACGACCACCGCCGGTGGCTCGACGAGGGTCGTCTCACCGCCGACGTCGACCACGGGGTACCCGAATCGGGACAGCCAGGCCGCGAGGGCCTCCCGTTCCCACGTGCAGGCGCACGACACCCCCACCTGTTTGCCGCCACTACCCGCCATCGCCGTCCGTCTCCTTCTGCACCGACCCCGACCCCCGTTACCGAGACGGTATCGGCGCGGTGTCGCAGGCAGTAGACCCCAAAGATCTCGTCCTCCCTCTGGGGGACACCATTTCTCGGGGCACGGGGCTGGGTTCAGCCGGAGATCAACTCCCCTTCGGGGTCGTACTCGACACGGCTGATCCGGTCTCCGTCGGCCTGCAGCACCGTCGCCAGAACGCGACGGCCGGGAGGCAGGATCCGGATCGTAATGGTGCCCTCCCGAGCCTGCGACAGCGCCGGGATCATCGCCTGTACCACCCGCTCGCGAACCGGCTCGGGCGCGCCGTCGAGGCCGTGGTCATCGAGCATCAGCACCTCCACCCCGCGGGCCCGGGCCTGCCACGCCGCGTCGACGACGCCGGGCGCATCCAGCACCGGTGCGCGCAGCGAATCCCGGAGCCGGGCTTCGACGAGGGCGCACGATCGTCGTTCCTCGTCGGTCAACGGAGTGGGATCGGCGAGCCGTTCGAGCAGCGGGCGCGCCTGGGCGTCCAGCCGGACCAGTTGCCGGTCGCGCTCATCAAGCACTGCACCGTGCGCCGCCTCGGCGGCCGCTGCGGCGGTCGCCGCCGCGCGCAGCGCGAAGATGTCACTGGCCGCCGGCCGGATGGTCAGCGTGAAGAAAGTGGCCATCAGCAGCGGAGCCAGCGAAGGCAGCGACAAGGAGAGGCCATAGCCCAGCCCCTGGTCAGTGAGATGAGCCCACAGGCCGCACAAGCCGATCGCGGTCATCTGGGACGCCCATGCCGCCGAGGTGCGACCACGGACGCACAGGTAGGTGGCGAGTGCTGTAGTCGCCGACAGCGGCCACAGCGCCAGCTTGGTTCCGAACGGGATCTCCAGCACGGACAGCACCACCGCCATGCCGACCGGCCCGGCCGTCGAGATGTACCAGGTCCATGACACGGGCACCGGATCGCCCGGAGTGCGGATCAGCGCCACCGCGGCGACACTGACCAGCGCCCAGGCCAGCCACTCCGCCCACAGGCCGCCGGGAGGCGCCGTCATCGACCCGACCACCGCAAAAGTCAGGATGAAGAAGCCGACCATCGATGCGGCGGCCAGAGTCCGCAGACCCATCAGCTCCCGGACATCGCCCACACGCTCGGGCTCGTCGCCGGGCAGCTGGGGCAGTCCATCGACCTGCCCCCGAAGCAGGCGCCGGCTCATGGCCGCTCCCACCCGAGCAGCACTGTGGTACCACTGCCGGGTGCAGATCGGATCTGCGCGGAGCCGCCGGGAAGACGCGCCATGCGGCCACGGATACTCACCGCGATACCCAGTCGGCGCGAGGACACCGAGGCCGGCTCGAATCCGGCGCCGTCGTCGTCTACCTCGATCGTGACCGCCGACGAACCGACGACACCGCGCACCGAGCGGCGAGCCTCCGGGCCGGCGTGCCGACGGCTGTTGCGCAGGGCCTCGGCGATCGCCGCACCGACCGCCCGCACCGCGTCTGCGGGGACCGGCGGTCCGTCGCCGGGTTCGACGACCACTTCGAACGTGGCACCGACGTCGGCTTCCGCGGCTGTCGCACGCAGATGGATCACCGCGGAGGCCGGGTCGAACGGCCGGTCCGCCTCGACGCCCGCCCGGATCTCGTCGAGTTCCTTCAGCGTCACGACCGCCTGCGCCGGAACATCGTCGGCCCCTCTGCGCGAGGCCGACAACAGGGTGGAGATGACACGGTCGTGGATCAGCGCGTCGAATCGCTCGCGTTCCACCGAGCGAGCCTCCTGCGCTGCGGCTGTCGCTGCGGTCGCGTGTGTTTCGTCGGTGGTCTCGTCGAGCAGCCGCCCGGTCCGCAGCGCCATCACCGCGCCACCGACGAAGATGATGCAGAACATGATCGCGAACAGGATCTCCGGCAACAGCATCATCGGCTCCACGTCGCCGCGCGCGACGAAGTTGATCAGCTGCACACTCACACAACCGACCACCATGTGCACGAACACCAGCCACGCCGGCCATGCGACGACGGCTGCCAGGCTGGCCAATCCCGGGAAGGCAGAGAACCACACCGCCTGGAACTGTTCGATGCGAGTCCCGTTCCACGCGAACGGCCAGGTCACCACCGCGACGAAGAAGCTCAGGGCCGCGGTGGTCGCCACCCCTCTCATCAGCCGTCCGTCCCCGTGCCGCGACACCGCCCCCAGCAGCAGGCCGGGACCGAAGACCACCGCCACCATCGTCGGGGTCCACCACGAGGCCATGATCGACGACAAGGAGAGGATTCCGGCCGCGAGCAGGAGCAGATACCCGAGGTAGCCGACTCCGGTGAACAAGGCGAACATCCGGCTGATCCGGACGAGATTCTCGTGCCGGGGTGACGCCGCGACGACCGGCGTCGTTCTCACGCTCACCGATCGCGCTCCGGGATCGGCAGCAGGCCGTCTTCCAGGGCGCGCCGGTACAGGTCCACCTTGGTGCCGGCCGGGCGGCCGACCGCCGCATACTTGGCGCGGATCCGGCCGACGTAGTCGTTCACGGTCTCGGTCGACAGGCCGGTCAGCCGGGCGACGCGATCGGCCGACTCCCCGGAGGCGTAGAGCGACAGCACTTCCTGCTGGCGGGGACTGAGATCGACCGCGTCCAGGTCGGGGTCGCCGTCGATGGCCGCCGCCCATTCGGTGGTGATCACCGGGTTGCCGTCGGCCGCGGCCGCGATGGCCTGGACCACCCGCTCCACCGGCGCCGACTTGCGCACGATGCCCAGCACACCGACCTTGGCGGCCAGCCGCACCAGATACGGATTCTCCGCACCGGTGTACACCAGGACCGCGTGCCCGGCGGCGTGCAGCGCGTCGATGTTGGCGGTCGGCGACGACCCGTCCGCGAGGCGCAGATCCAGCAGCACCAGGTCCAGCTGCGGGTCCTGCGCCAGCAGCCCGGCCACCGTGTCCGAGGACGCGGTCAGCGACAGCCCCGGATGGTCGTCGAGCATCGCCCGCACCCCGAGCACCATCGATTCGTGGTCTTCGACGACGCCGATTCGTTTGTCCGCCATGGGATCCACTTCAGCACGAACCCCCCGGGCGCACGAAGCGATCCGGGGGGTTCGTCGGCTATTGTCGCCTGATTCACTCCGTCTAGTCGACGCCGAACTCCATCGCCGCACGGTCCAGCGAGACCTCGGCCGGGTTCTCCGGACCCTCGCCGCCGGCGATCGCGGCGGCGCCGCCCTCGGACAGCTCGCCGACCAGGTCGGCCGTCGCGCCGCCGACGATGCCCAGGGTCGCGTACTGCTCCAGGCGGGCGCGCGAATCGGCAATGTCCAGATTGCGCATCGTGAGCTGGCCGATGCGGTCGCCCGGACCGAACGCGGAGTCGCCGACGCGCTCCATCGACAGCTTGTCCGGGTGGTAGCTGAGCGACGGGCCGGTGGTGTTGAGGAACTGGTAGTCGTCGCCGCGACGCAGGCGGACGGTCACTTCACCGGTGATCGCCGAGGCGACCCAGCGGACGAGGGCCTCGCGCAGCATGAGCGCCTGGCTGTCCATCCAGCGGCCCTCGTACATCAGGCGGCCCAGGCGGCGGCCCTCGTTGTGGTAGTTGGCGACGGTGTCCTCGTTGTGGATCGCGTTGACCAAGCGCTCGTAGCCGATGTGCAGCAGCGCCATGCCCGGCGCCTCGTAGATGCCACGCGACTTGGCCTCGATGATCCGGTTCTCGATCTGATCGGAGACGCCGAGCCCGTGCCGTCCGCCGATCTCGTTGGCCTTCATCACCAGGTCGACGGCGGAGTCGAACTTCTCACCGTTGATGGCGACCGGACGACCCTGCTCGAAGGTCAGGGTGACCTCTTCGGTCGGCACCTCGACGTCCTCGCGCCAGGCGGCCACCCCCATGATCGGCTCGACGATGTCCAGTCCCTGATCGAGGTGCTCGAGCACCTTGGCCTCGTGGGTGGCGCCCCAGATGTTGGCGTCGGTCGAGTACGCCTTCTCCGCCGAGTCCCGGTAGGGCAGATCGCGGGCCAGCAGCCATTCGCTCATCTCGGTGCGGCCGCCGAGTTCGGTGACGAAGTCCGAGTCGAGCCACGGCTTGTAGATCTGCAGGCTCGGGTTGGCCATCAGCCCGTAGCGGTAGAACCGCTCGATGTCGTTGCCCTTGTAGGTGGAGCCGTCGCCCCAGATGTTGACGTCGTCTTCCTTCATGGCGCGGACCAGCAGCATGCCGGTCACGACGCGGCCCAGCGGCGTGGTGTTGAAGTAGGCCTTTCCGGCGGTGCGGATGTGGAAGGCGCCGCACTGCAGAGCGGCGATGCCCTCCTCGACCAGCGCCTCCCGGCAGTCGACCAGGCGCGACAGTTCTGCGCCGTAGGCGATGGCACGGCCGGGCACCGAGTCGATGTCGGGTTCGTCGTACTGGCCCAGGTTGGCGGTGTAGGTGCAGGGAATCGCACCCTTCTCCCGCATCCACGCGACGGCGACGGAGGTGTCGAGGCCGCCGGAGAAGGCGATACCGACACGCTCACCAATGGGCAGCGAGCTCAGGACTTTCGACATGCGACCAGGTTAAAGCCCGCGCCCGCCGTGGGGCGAATCGCGTCCGGATCCACGCGGACCGCTGTCACCGGCGAGCCGGTTCAGAAACCGCCGTCGAGGAACTCGGCGTAGGCGGGAAGGTCCAGCTGTCCGTGCCCGGACAGGCCGATGACCACCACTTCTTCCTTGTCGCTGCCGGCGACGTGCGCGGCGCAGGCAGCGATGGCGTGCGTCGATTCCGGCGCAGGAACGATCCCCTGCGTCCGGGCGAACTGCACACCGGCCGAGAAGGCCGCGTGCTGGTCGATCGCGGTGCCCTCCACCAGGCCGAGCTCAACCGTGTGACTCAGCGCCGGTGCCATCCCGTGATAGCGCAGCCCGCCGGCGTGGATCGGATCGGGCACGAAGTCCATGCCCAGGGTGTGCATCTTCAGCAGCGGGGTGAGGCCGGCGACGTCGCCGTGGTCGTAGCGGTACTCGCCCTGGGTGATCGACGGGCAGGCCGACGGCTCGGCGGCGACGATGCGCGGGTCGCTGCGGCCGTGGATCTTCTCCCGCAGGAACGGGAAGGCGAGGCCCGCCAGATTGGATCCGCCGCCGGCGCACCCGAAGACCACGTCGGCTCCGCCCGGCTCCACCGCGTACAGCTGGTCGACGGCCTCCTGGCCGATGACGCTCTGGTGCAGCACGACGTGGTTCAGCACGCTGCCGAGCGCGTACCGAGTGTCCTCGTTCTTCGCGGCCACCTCGACGGCCTCGCTGACGGCCATACCGAGGCTGCCGGAGGTGTGAGGGTCTTTGGCGAGCATGGCGCGGCCGGCTTCGGTCAGGTCCGACGGGCTCGGGTGCAGCGTCCCGCCGTAGGTGCGGATCAGGAAGCCGCGGTAGGGCTTGGAGTCGTAGGAGGCGCGGACCTGCCACACCTCGACGTCGACCCCGAACTGGGCGCCGGCGAAGGCCAGCGCGCTCCCCCACTGACCGGCGCCGGTCTCGGTGGTGAGCTTCTTGACCCCGTCGATGCTGTTGTAATACGCCTGCGCCACAGCGGAGTTGGTCTTGTGGCTGCCGACCGGGCTGACGCCCTCGTACTTGACGTAGATGCGGGCCTTGGTGTCGAGGGCCTCTTCCAAACGGCGCGCCCGGATCAGCGGCGAGGGCCGCCACATCTTGTAGATCTCGCGAACCGGCTCGGGGATCTCCACGTACACCTGGTCGGTGACTTCCTGGGCGATCAGGCCGGACGCGAACAGCGGGGCCAGGTCGTCCGGGCCCACCGGCTCCTTGGTGCCCGGGTGCAGGTGCGGGGGGATCGGCGCGTCGAGTTCGGCGGCCAGGTTGTACCAGTGCGTGGGGACATCCACGGTGATCAGATCGGGATTCCCGGCATCGACATTGCTCGTCATGGAAGTCACTGTAACGGTCGGTGTCCGCGGTCACACACGGTGCGCCCATGCGCCAGACTGGAGGACATGAGCACTGCGGCTTCCTGGACGGCACACGGGTTCGGCGGCCTCGACGACTTCGTGTGCGAGCGCCGCGAGGTCCCGGCTCCCGGTCCCGGCGAGATCACCGTCGACGTGCGGGCGGCCGGGGTGAACCCGGCTGATCTGAAGCATGTGCAGCGCGGCACCGACCCGGCGACGCTGCCGATCCCGATCGGCTATGAGATCGCCGGCACGGTGACGGCCGCCGGCCCCGGTGCACCGTTCCGGCCCGGACAGCGGGTGGTCGCGTTCCGGGTGCACGGCGGCTACGCGGAGGCGACCACCATTCCCGCCGCCGACGCGATCGTTCTCCCCGGCCACGTGGACGACGCTGCGGCGGCCGGGCTGCTGCTGGCCGGCTGCACGGCCGCCGAACTACTCCACCGCAGCGGCGCGCAGTCCGGTCAGACCGTCCTGCTGCACGGCGCGTCCGGCGCGGTGGGCGCGGCGCTGCTGCAACTGGCGCGGCTCGACGGCGTGCAGGTGGTGGGCACCGCCGGTCCCGAGCGCCAGGAGGCGGTGCGCCGATTCGGCGGCATCCCCGTTCCCTACGGCCCCGGTCTGAGCGAGCGGGTGCGGACGGCCGCCCCCGACGGCGTGGTGGCGGCGCTGGATGCCGCCGGTACCGCCGAGGCCACCGCCACCAGCCTGGAACTGGTGGACGATCGGCGCCGGATCATCACCGTCGCGGCGGCCGCCGCGGCGCGGGAGCACGGCTTCGTCGCGCTCTCCGGCGGGGCGCCCGGCAGCGCCGCCTACCGCGACGCGGTGCGGCGGCGACTGGTGTCGCTGCTCGCCGACGGCTCCCTGCGGGTCCCGATCGCGCGGACCTACCCGCTCGCCGAAGCCCGCGAAGCCCTGAATCTGGTGGCCTCCGGCCGCGCGCACGGCAAGGTGGTCCTGCTCCCCTAGAATCTTGGCGCTTTGACCGACCGCAGAGGTCGGTGAAAGAACCGAGAATCGCTCAATCCGGAAGCAGCGGTGCGTCCTCACCGTGGTGGCGGCCGATCAGCCGGCCGCGGGTCACCGCACCCCGGCCGAAGCGATCGCGGAGGTCGTCGAGGGCGACGTCCAGTTCGGCGTCGTGGCTGTCCGCGAGCTCGTCCCCGTCCCGGTCGAAGGGCAGGGCGAGCTGCACGGCACCGGGGGCGGACAAGTTGGTGAGCGACAGCCCGATCAGCGTGCAGCCGCGCTCACGGACCAGCGGCAGCGAGTCGTCCAGCAGACCCCGGGCCAGCGCCAGGACCACCGTGGTCGAGTCGGTGGGCTCCCCGATCGAGCGCGACCGCGTGACGCGCGAATAGTCGTCGAAGCGCAGGGAGAGCACCACCGTGCGACAGCAGCGGTGCGCCCCGCGCAGGCGTCCGCCGAGGCCGTCGACCAGCGCCAGCAGCGTCGCTTCCACCTCGGACTCGCTCTTGATCCGACGTCCCAGGGCCCGCTGCGCGCCGATGGACTTGCGGCGGCGCCCGGTCTGCACCGGCCGCGGATCGCGGGCCATGGCGAGCGCGTACAGGTGCCGCCCGGCGCCCTCGCCCAGCAGCGCCGACAGCCCGGATTCTCCGAGCTCGGCCATGTCGTGCACGGTCCGCACCCCGGCCTCGGCGAGCCGGTCCTCGGTCTTGGCCCCCACTCCCCACAACCGGCGCACGGGCAGCGGGTGCAGAAAGGCCAACTCTCCGTCGGGTGGTACCTCGAGCAGGCCGTCCGGCTTCCCGGCACCGCTCGCCACCTTCGCGAGGAACTTGGTACGCGCCACCCCGACCGTGATCGGCAGACCGACCTCGCCGCGGATCCGGGCCCGCAGCCGGGCCGCGATCTGAACGGGAGTGCCGCTGATCTTCTTCAGACCGGCGACGTCGAGGAAGGCCTCGTCCACCGAGATGCCTTCCACGAGCGGGGTGGTGTCGTCGAAGATCGCGAAGACGCCGCGGCTGGCCTCGGTGTAGGCGGAAAAACGCGGCGGCACCGTGACGGCCCGCCCGCGGCACAACGCCCGCGCTTCGTGGCCCGGCATCGGGGTCCGGACGCCGAGAGCCTTGGCCTCGTAGCTGGCTGCCAGGACGACGCCACCGCCGACCAGCACCGGGCGCCCGCGCAGCGACGGCTGATCACGCTGCTCCACCGAGGCGTAGAACGAGTCGAGGTCGGCGTGCAGGATCGACGCCTCGTCCCGTTCCCGCCGCTCGATCCGCACGCCGGCAGCATCCCACCGACCTACGACAACGCCGGACGTTCAGCCCTGGCGGACCGCCTTGAGCACCACGTCGTACATGTGCCGCGGCCCGGTGGGGCCGCCCCCGGGCCGGCCCCGTTCCACCCGCTCGAGGGTCACCACGTCCAGCGCGTCGGCGAAGCGCTCGGCGACGTCCTTGGGCTGGAAGTAGGCATCGGGATCGAAACCGTGCGCGCGGATGCCGTCCGGGTCGTGGGCCACCACCAGCAGCGTGCCGCCCGGCGCCAGCGCGCCGACGAGTTTAGCGATGACGTCCTCGCGCGCGATGTCGACCGGAAAGTAGTGCAGCGCAACCAGATCGAAAGGCACCCCGGGAACCTCGTCCACCGTGAGATCGGCGCGGCGCCAGTCGATGGTTTCACGTGAATCCAGCTCAGCGGCCCGATCGAGCGCGACCTGCGAGATGTCGACGGCGACCACGGCCCAGCCCTGATCGGCCAGCCAGCGGGCGTCGGCACCTTCGCCGCTGCCCACGTCGAGCGCACGCCCCGCAGCGAGGCCGGCGGCCTCCCGGATCAGCGCCGGATTTGCCTCGGCGGTCCACAGACGCTCGGCGCTGCTGTAGCGCTCGTCCCATTCGGCCGCCGTGTGCACATCGTCGCCGCGCTGATGCTGTTCGCTCATGCCGTCACCGTATCGATCGCCGGAGCTTCCCGCGGGAGAGGCGTGCGCGGCGCCCGCGTACGCGCCACACTGGAGACCATGTCCTTCCCCGTCCGCATCGGTGTCCAACTCCAGCCCCAGCACGCGCCCGACTACGGCCTCATCCGCGACGCGGTCCTGCGCGCCGAGGACCTCGGCGTCGACGTGCTGTTCAACTGGGATCACTTCTATCCCCTCTACGGCGATCCCGAGGGCGCGCACTACGAGTGCTGGACCATGCTGGGCGCCTGGGCCGAGCAGACCGAGCGCGTCGAGTTCGGCCCCCTGGTGACGTGCAACTCGTACCGCAACCCCGAGCTGCTCGCCGACATGGCGCGCACCGTCGACCACATCAGCGGCGGCCGGCTGATCTTCGGCATCGGCAGCGGCTGGTTCGAGCGCGACTACACCGAGTACGGCTACGAGTTCGGCACCAAGGGCTCCCGTCTCGACGAGCTCGCCACCTCCCTGCCCCGCATCACCGACCGACTCGGCAAGCTCAATCCCGCTCCCCTGCGCGACATCCCGCTGATGATCGGCGGCAGCGGCCCGCGCAAGACCCTCCCGCTCGTGGCGCAGTACGCGAACATCTGGCACGCCTTCCTCGGCGTCGACAGCTACCGCGAGAAGTCGGCCCTGCTCGCCGAATACTGCGCCGAGGTCGGCCGCGATCCCGCCGAGATCGAGCGGTCGGCCGAGGTCCGCTACGAGGGCGACAAGGCCGCCACCCTCGCCTACACCGACGACATCACCGCCGAGGGCGTCTCCCTGCTGACCGTGGCCACCAGCGGCCCCGACTACGACCTGTCCGCCGCCGAGCTGCTCTGCGACTGGCGCGACGCCAACTCGTAGGCGGTCAGCTCGCCAGCCGGCCCCCTCCCGTACGCAGATCCGCGGGGAGGTCGTCGTCGGCGTCACCGAGGCCGAGGTGCTCGCGCAACGTGACGCCTTCGTACTCGGTGCGGAACAGCCCGCGCCGCTGCAGTTCGGGCACCACGTAGTCGACGAAGTCGTTGAAGGTGCCGGGGGTCTGCGCACTGGAGACGATGAAGCCGTCGGCCTCGCCGCCGTGGAAGGACTCCTCGATCTGGTCGGCGACGTCGGTGGCCGTGCCCACGAACTGCGGCAGCAGCACGCCCTGCGCGTAGAGCTTGCCGATGTCGCGCAGGCTCAGCTCGTCGCGCCGGCTGAGTCGGCGGGCCACGTCGAACAGGCCCTGGGTGCCGCTGACCTGCACGTCTTCCACGGGTGCGTCCAGGTCGTAGACGGAGAAGTCGTGGTCGGTGTGCACCGACAGCGTGATCAGGCCGGAGATCGGGTCGGCCAGCTCGTTGTGGAAGGCCTGCTTCTCCCGGGCGATCGACTCGGTCTCCCCGATGAACGGGATGAACGAGGGGAACACCTTGACGTGGTCGGGGTTGCGGCCGAAGTTCTCCGCCCGCGACTTGATGTCGTCGTAGTAGGCGCGGCGGCCCTCCGGGGTCGGATCGATCTCGAAGATGGCCTCGGCCCAGCGCGCGGCGAAGTTCTTGCCGGTCTCCGAGGCGCCCGCCTGGATCAGCACCGGCCGCTGCTGCGGTGACCGCGGCTGATTCAGCGGGCCGCGCGTGCGGTAGTGCGGACCGTCGTGGTCGACGGTGTGGATCTTCTGCGGATCCGCCCACACCCCGGACTCCTTGTCCGCGGTGACCGCGTCGGCCTCCCAGCTGGACCACAGTTCGACGGCGGTCCGCACGAACTCCTCGGCGCGGGCATAGCGCTCCTCGTGCGCGACGTGCTCGTCGTAGCCGAAGTTCTGCGCCTCGGCCTGCGAGAGGCTGGTGACGATGTTCCAGGCCACCCGCCCGCGGGACAGGTGATCGAGCGAGCCGAACACCCGCGCCAGTTCGTACGGGTGGAAGTAGGTGGCCGACTTGGTGATCGCCAGCCCCAGCCGGGTGGTCACCGCCGCGATACTGGCCGCCACCAGGCTCGGATCGAGGGTCGCGGCGGCCTGGGTCCCTCGGCGGAAGGGTTCGGACTGGTCGCCGCCGAAACGCACCGGCGCGGCCAGCAGGTCGGCGAAGAAGGCGAAGTCGAACTTCCCGCGCTCCAGGATCCTGCCCACGCGGTGGTAGTGCTCCGGCCCGAAGTAGTCGGTCTCCGAGCCGGGGTGGCGCCAGGCGGCATGCGAGTGGGTGACGGGTGAGGCGATCAGGAAGCCGCCGAGATGGAGTTGTCGTGTCATGCGATCAGCCAAGTCTCCTGCGGCGCCGGTGCCCACCAAAAGACTCACCCTGGGCCGGACCCGCCGGCGTCGGCGTCGGCTGTTCTAGGGTCACGGGCAGGCCGGGGGCCTGAGTAGCGCGGGGATCTCGCCTACGATCAGGGCATGGCGCCCCGCACCCTCCCCGTCCTGGTCTACGACGGGGATTGCGGCTTCTGCACCACGTGCGCGCGATTCGCCGAGCGGCGCCTGACGTGCGATGTGGAGATCGTGGCCTACCAGGCCGCCGACCTGGACGACCTCGGTCTAACCGCCGAGCAGTGCGCGGAAGCGGTGCAGTGGGTGCGCCCCGACGGGACCGTCTCGTCGGCCCATCTCGCGGTCGGCGATCTGCTCCGGGCGTCGGGACTGCCGTGGTCCGTCGCGGGCCGACTCGCCCAGACGCCCCCGTTCTCCTGGTTCGCCGCAGTGGTCTACCGCTGGATCGCCGCGAACCGCCATCGCCTGCCGGGCGGTGGTTCGGCGTGCTCGATCGAGTCGCCATCCCCCGGTCACCGCCCCGACTGAACGACTAGATTGGACCCCATGACCCTCGCTCGCCGGCGCCTCACCGCGCTGCCCGCTCTGAGTCTTCTCGCCGCAATGCTCGTCGCGCTGCTGGTGAGTGCGCCCGCCGCGGCCGATGTGCCGACCCAGATGCCGGCGCAGGTGGTCGACGCCGCCGACGTCCTGACGGTGGACCAGGAGGACGAGATCACCGCGGCCGTCGAACGGCTGTCGGCCGATCGGGACGTGCAGCTGTGGGTGATCTACGTCCACGACTTCGGCGGCATGTCACCGGGCGCATGGGCGCGGCAGACCGAGCAGCTCAGCGAGATGAGCTACCGCGACGTGCTGCTGGCCGTCGCCGTCGACGACCGCACCTTCCATCTGGGCAGTGCCGAACCCATCGATGACTACCCGGCCTCCGCTCTGCAGGAGATCGCCGGGGACACCGTCGCCCCCGCCGTGCGTGACAGCCGGTGGACCGAGGCCGCGATGTCCACCGTCGACGACCTGTCCGGGACGCGCTCACGCACCTGGCTCTGGGTGACGATCGCTGTGCTGGTGGTGGCCGCCCTCGCGTGCCTGCTCGGCGCATACCTGTACCGCCGCAACCGGAGCGGGCAGGACGGCGACGGGGACGACGACGACACCTCCGATCTCACGGTCGCCGAGCTGACCGCCCAGCCGCTCTCGGTCCTCGAGCCCTGGTCGACCGAAGCTCTGCTTCACACCGACAACGCGGTCTCGGTCAGCGGCGACGAACTCGCGCTGGCCGAACGCGAGTACGGCGAGACCGCGACGGCCCCCTTCCGGGACGCTCTGAACACCGCAGAAAGCGCTGTCGCGACGTCGTTCCGCCTACGGCGCCGACTCGATGAGGAACCCGGACCGACCGCTGGCGAGCGGCGATCGCTGCTGGTGCAGATCATCAGCATGTGCTCGGACGCCGACGGCGCCCTCGACGATCGGGTCGCCGACTTCGACGCCCTGCGCGACCTGCTGTCGGACGCCGGCGACCGTCTGGACGCGCTGGCCGAGCGCGCCGACGCGCTCGCCGACCGGCAGCGCGGAGCCGTCGGGGACGAGGCCTCCCTGACTGAGAGGTTCACCGGTCCCGTCGTGGATTCGGTGGCCGGGAACGGTGCGCTGGCGGGCGATCTGCTGCAGTTCGCCGCCGACAGCGTGGCCCAGGGCCGCGAGGCCGTCGCCGACCGGGCTGAGCGGCGTCAGCCGACGGTGGCCGCTATCCGCTCTGCCGAGTGCGCCCTCGATGCGGCGGGCAGGCTACTCGACGCGCTGGCCGATGTGGGCCAGAACCTGGTCGTGATCGCCGAGGTGCCCG
This sequence comes from Gordonia caeni, assembly GCF_039537105.1. Classification (NCBI taxonomy): domain Bacteria; kingdom Bacillati; phylum Actinomycetota; class Actinomycetes; order Mycobacteriales; family Gordoniaceae; genus Gordonia; species Gordonia caeni. The sequence continues at coordinate 364,108 of NZ_BAAAZW010000001.1, read as the reverse complement.
GGGGCCCCGAAGTGGCTACCGCCTACGTGGCCGCCGCCGAGAGCTTCATCGACACCCGCCGCGGCGCGGTCGGCTGTCAGGCGCGCGCCTGCCTGTCGGAGGCCGAGCGACTGCTGGACGAGGCACAGTCGTCCGCGGATGCGCAGGAAGCGACGACGCTGTCGGATGCCGCGACGGCACTGGCCGAACAGGCGCTGGCACTCGGCGCCCAGGACGTCGCCGAGTGGCGCATCGGTCAACGCGGCGACGGCGCCGCGGTGCTCACCGGCGTTCTGGTCGACGCCGTGATCTCCCCCGATGCCCAGGCACCTCTTCCCGCGGAACTGGGCAACGGCGGGTTCAGCAGCGGCGGCCGCAGCCCCGGTTCGTTCGGCGGCTCAGACACCTCCGGCCGGATCGGCACCGGCGGACGCTACTGAGCAGGCTCCGGCCCGACGCCGCCACTGCCGGGGAGTTCTGGCCGAACTGGGTTAGAGTCGCGCTGTGTCCACAGTCCCGCCCACCGCCCTGATCACCGGAGCAAGCCGCGGCGTCGGCGCCCGTATCGCCCGCGCGCTGGCCCCCACGCACCAGCTGATCCTGGGCGGACGCGGGTCCGACGCCCTCGATGCGCTCGCTCTCGAGCTCGACGGTGCGGTGACCCTCGCGGTGGATCTGCCGGACTACGACGCGGTGGCCGCCGCGGTGGAGACCATCACCGAACTCGATGTTCTGATCCACTGCGCCGGCGTCGCCAGCAGTCTGGAACCGGTGGCCGACACCCCGGTCGACGAGTGGCGCTTCGTCCTGGAGACCAACGTGATCGCCGCCGCCGAGCTGACGCGGCTGCTGCTTCCGGCGCTGCGGGCGCGCAGCGGCCACATCGTCTTCTTGAACTCCGGCGCCGGAATGAGTGTTCGTCCGCAGTGGACGCCTTATGCGGCAAGCAAGTTCGCGCTCCGCGCCCTCGCCGACGGCCTGCGGGCCGAAGAACCCGGCCTGCGGGTGACGTCGGTGTTCCCGGGCCGCATCGACACCGACATGCAGCGCGACATCGTCGCGCTGGAAGGTCGCGAGTACGACCCGTCCCGCTTCCTGAAGCCGGAGACGGTGGCCGCGGCGGTGGTGCAGGCCGTCTTCGCGCCGGCCGACGCCCACCCCACCGAGATCGTCCTGCGGCCCCGGGGCTGATCGCCAGCTTCCGATGGTCGAGCCCCTCCGGCGGTCGAGCCCCTCCGGTGATCGAGCCCCCGATGGTCGAGCAAAGTCGAGACCAGTCGTGTGACTGGCGATCTCGACTCCGATCGATCAGCGAGAGGGCTCGATCACCGGAAGGGCAGCTGGGGTGCCGATCAGGCGGCCGCGGCCATCGGGGCGTGCCCGAGGAACTCGAGGATCATCTGGCGGCGACGCTGGTAGGCCTCCTCGAATTGCGCCTGCGGGTCGCGGGGACGATCGATCTCGATCACCTCGGCGACGGTGGCGGGACGGTGCGTCAGCAGAACCACCTTGTCAGCCAGCAGCAATGCCTCGTCGACGTCGTGGGTGACGAACATGATGGTCATCTTGGTCCGCTCCCACACCGAGATGAGCAGCTGCTGCATGTCCAGTCGCGTCTGGGCGTCGAGCGCACCGAAGGGCTCGTCCATCAGCATCACCTTCGGCTCGCATGCGAGGGTGCGCGCCAGTTGGACGCGCTGACGCATACCGCCGGAGAGCCGCGCCGGCAGGTGATCGAGATACGCACCCAGCCCGACCTGGTCGAGGTACGCCGACGCGGCCGCCCGCGATTCCCGACGCCCCGCACCATGGAGCTGGAGCGGGAACTGCACGTTCTTCAGCGCCGTCCGCCACGGGAACAACGCATCCTCCTGAAAGACCATCGCGCAGTGCGCATCGTTACCGGTCACCTGACGGCCGTCGACGGTCGCGACCCCGCTCATCGGGGTGAGCAGCCCGGCGAGAGCCCTCAGGATGGTCGACTTGCCGCAGCCCGACGGGCCTAGCAGCACGACGATCTCGCCCGGCTCCACGTCGAGGGAGACCTCCGCGGCCGGCACGCCGTCGAAGCCGAGCACGAGATCTTTCAAGTGCACGCGCGCACCGGCTTGCTGGTCGGACACCACCGGGAAGTCAGCGGTGGCCGGGCCGGTGATGCTGCGGGTGAGGGTGGCGAAGCTCATTGTTCTCTTCTTTCTTTGGTGATTAGCCGTGATGAAATATGTTGCGAGGGCGGATGTTCCACTGATGTCGGAGGGCGGCTCAATGGGCTGTCACCGCTTGTTCCTCGGCAGCCAGTTGTTGATGCGGCGCCCGATCCGCTCGACGATCCAGGCGGTGAGCAGTCCCAGCGCGCCGATGGACAGCATTCCGACGACCACACCGGCGTAGTCGAGCAGGCCGTACGCCTGCCAGGTGTAGTAGCCGATGCCGAACTGCCCGGAGATCATCTCGGCGCTGACGACACAGATCCAGGCGACGCCCATCGCGACGGACAGCCCGGAGAAGATGCCCGGCATGGCGCCGGGAAGGGTCACCTGACGCAAGATCGTCCACTGGCTTGCACCCATCGTCCGGGCCGCCTCCTCCCAGACCTTCGGCATCGAGTCGATGGCGTGAATGGTGCTCACCACCACGGGGAAGAACGCCGCGAAGAAGGTGATGAACACGATCCCCTGCTCGCTGGAGGGGAACAACAGGATGGTCAGCGGTACCAGCGCGATCGCCGGGATAGGGCGGATCATCTCGATCGACGGCCGCAGGGTCTTTCGCGCGGTCTCGGACTTTCCGATCAGCACCCCCAAGGTGATGCCGACCACGGCGGCAAGCAGGAATCCGAGGATGATCCGCTGAAGGCTGGCGAACAGGTCCTCGTAGTAGGCCTGGCTCCCGAGCAGGCCGGTGAAGTGGTCCCAGACCGCCGCCGGGGTCGGCATCCGGTCGAATCGCAGCCAGGCGACGACGCCGTTGGTGGTCAGCAAGTGCCAGGCGATGATGAACAGCACGATCGGGATCGCCGGCAGGAGCACCGCCCCGGCCAGCCCACCGGGGCCGAAGTCCCGGACGCGGGCGGCGGTGTTGCTCACACGATGGCCGAGTCTTCCGGTGAAAGAAGAGGCCGACTCGAATGCCCGCTCCGTGCTCGCCGGATCGGTGAGTTCGCCTGGAACCACTGTCTTCTCAGCCGTGGCGGTCTCAGTCATGGGGGTGCTCCTCTCCAGAACTGCCTCTGGGTGGTGGGTTGCTGGGGTATCGGCGGCGCTAGACGGCATGTTCACTGCACCTGCTCGGCCGCGCGAACCGCGGCGTCGAAGCCGATCGGTTTCGCTGTCGGATGGTTGTCGAGGTAGGCCTGCGCGCCACGCTCGGTGGCGAACGGGAGCAGGCTCCGGGTCAGTGCGGTGGAACCGTCGTGCACCCAGGTGGCCTGCGCCGCGAACAGTTTCAGTCCTGACTGGGTGTCCGGGACGTATCCGGCGCGCACCTCGGACGTCCCGCCGGTGGCGATCTGCCGCAGCAGGCAGGTCGGTGTGGCCGCCTTGCGTGTCTCGGCCTCGCCCTGGAACCAGACTTCCGAGGCCGTCGCCGGGTCGTCCACCGGGAGACCGCAGGTGCCGTCGTACCCGGTCAGCCGGCTGGGATTGGCCACGTCACCGGTGCGCGCTGTGAAGTCCGCGCCGTACAGCTGGCGCAGGTATTCGTCGTTCGTGAAGGCGCCGACGTCGAAGTCCGGTTCCACCGACCCGCGCTGCACGAGAAAGGCTTTGACCTGTGCGAGGGTCTCGGCGAACTGCGGTTTGATCGCCGGATCGAACGACACCATCCCGTTCGGGCCGTTGTAGAGGTACGCGACCTCGGGCTCAATTCCGGTCAGTTCGCTGATCCGGAGCGCCGACGCCATCGGGCGATCGGCGATGACGTCACTGGTGTTCTGCATCGCCCTCAGGAACTCGGTCATCACCTCCGGGTTGGCGCGGGTGAATTGTTTGCGGGCCACGACGCCGTGGAAGGTCGGTACGCCGTTTTCGCCGCCGTCGAAGAGCAGGCGGGCCTGCCCGCGGAAGATCATCAGTTGCGGCCACGGGACGAACTGGGCCAGTCCGTCGACCTGACCGCCCTCGATCGCTGCGGCCCCGATGGAGGGATCCTGGTTGGCGACCTGGATGCCATCGGGGTCGATTCCGGCCCGCTCGAGCGCGGTGGCGAGCATGCCGTCTCCGGCCGAGCCCAGGCTTGTCGACACCTGCCTTCCTTGCAGATCGGCCAGCTCTGTTGCATCGGAGGAGGTCGGAACCACCACCTGGTTGAGCGACCCCTGCGGGTTGTAGCCGGTGGTCGCGACCAACTCGGTGGCGGCGTCGTCGAAGCGGGCCGACTTGGATCCGTTGGTCACCAGCGGGTAGTCGCCCATCGAGCCGATGTCCACCTGGGTGGCGATCATCGCGGCGGTGAGCGGGGCCCCCGACGAGAAGTCGTGCCACTGCACTCGGTACCGCTTGCCGTTGCTCCGACCGAGCCTCTCCAGAGCCTTCTCGAAGGTGCCCCGGTCGCGCAGCAGGGTGCCGGCGTTGATGGTGTTGAGGGTCTTGGACTGGTAGCCGATGTTCACCACGTCGGTCGGACCGTCCACCAGTGAGCAGGCACTCAGCGAGCTCACGAGAAGCGTCGCCGCCGTGGCCGCGGTGATCAGCGGCCGGAAGCTGCGAGCGACGCGGGACGGGGTGGCGCGGCGAGCGGAGCTGCATGAGTTGACGTTGAACATGGCCCCAACATTCGGCGTTCCGCGTTACCGGCAAGGGGTGGATCTCTTGCGAATTTGTTAAGCCACCCAGGTCAGGGCACTTCTGGCCCCGCAATCCGCGCCGGGTGCACGCCTGGGGACGACCGCGGAACGCGCCGCCACCTCCGCTGTTCGGGTTCACGCCGGTCCCCGACCGGATGGCGCCGGCGCGCTGCCGAGTCGACCGATAACGCCACCATCGGCAGATGGCGCTGGATACCGGGTTCCGGAAGTCTTGAATCATGACGAACATGACTGCGCGACCGGGGGTCGAAGAACAGCGGGAGCCGGACTATCGCTTCACTCTCGCGAACGAGCGGACCTTCCTCGCGTGGCAGCGCACCTCCCTCGGACTGCTGGCCGCGGCGCTGGCCTCCCTGCACTTTCTGAGCGATACCCGCGTGGTCGCCTACCTGCTGGGCGGCGGCCTGGGAGCGCTCGCCACCGTGACCGCGCTCGGCGGCCTGATGCATTGGCGCCGGAGTGATGGGGCGATCCGCCGGGGCGCGCCACTGCCCGCCTCCCGGATGCCGGAGCTGATCGCTGCGACCCTGGGCCTGATCGGGGTGGCCGCCGCAGTGGCCGCCGCAGTGGCCGCCGGGATACGGTGACGGCTCCCGCGTTCGGTACCGACCCGGGCCTGCAGCCCGAGCGCACCGCGCTGTCGTGGACGCGCACCTGCATCGCGCTGGTCGCCAATGGCTTGCTGGTGAGCGCCCGGGACCTGATCACCCAGCCGGCGCAGTGGAATCCGTGGACCACCGGCGCGACCGCAGTGACCCTCGGGGCGGCGGGGCTGCTCTTCCTGATCGGCAGGCAGCGCGCCCGCCGGTTGGCCCGCTACGAGGTGGACGGCCCCGTCTCGTCGCCGGTCGTCATCGCCGCGGCGGGAATCGGCATCGTGATTCTGTGCCTGACGCTGCTCGCGATCGCCATCGCGACGACCGCCCGCACTGCCTGAGATACCGCGTTCACTCCCCCGCCGGCCGTACCGCCGTCGAGACGGGGCGTCCGCGCCGGACGCGCCGAATCACCAGCGCGCAGAGGACCCCGGCCAGCACCCCGTACGCCAGATTGCCGGTGGCCAGTGTCACGGCGATCGTGGTCAGCATCCCCGTACTGTCGGCGAGCGGGGCCGCTCGCAGGGTGCGTGGAGAGATCGACTTCCAGTCCATCGTCGTGAACGAGACCACCACCATCACCGCGACCAGGGCGGCCATCGGAATGGCCCGGAGCGTCGAAGAGAAGAACACGATCAGGCACAGCAGCGCCAGCGCAGCGGTCACGGTTGACAGCCGGGACCGTCCCCCGCACGCTTTCACGTTCATCATCGTCTGGCCGATCATCGCGCAGCCGCCCATGCCACCGAAGAATCCGGTGACCACATTGGAGATCCCCTGCCCCTGCCCCTCGCGGAGAGGACTCGAGGAGGTCCCGGTGAGGCCGTCGACGATCCGCTGCGTGATCAGCGTCTCCAGCAACCCGACGAGTGCCAGCGCGAGCGCGTACGGCAGCACGATGCGCAGGGTTTCGATCGACATCGGGACGCCGGGCAGGGTCGGCGACGGCAGCGAAGAGGAGATCTCCCCTTCATCACCGACGCGGGGTACTCCCAGCGCGAACACCACTGCCACGATCGTCAGCAGGGCGGTGGCCACCAGCGGTCCCGGCAGTGCGGTGGTCACCCGGGGCAGCACCACCATGATGAGCAGCCCGACGGCGACCAGTGGATAGACCAGCCACGGCACGCCGACGAGATGCGGGATCTGCGCGGAGAAGATGAGGATGGCCAGCGCGTTGACGAAGCCGGTGAGGACGCTGTTCGGGACGAATCGCATCAGCTTGGCGACGCCGACCCAGGAGAGCACGATCTGCAGCACCCCGCCGAGGATCACCGCGACGATCAGATACTCGACACCGTGCTCGGCGACCAGCGGCGCGACCACCAGGGCGATCGATCCGGCCGCCGCCGAGACCATGGCGGGCCGGGCGCCGACGACGGAGATCGACAGCAGGAAGATCACCGAGGTGAAGAGCCCCACCTCGGGACCGACCCCGGCGACGATCGAGAACGAGATGGTCTCGGGGATCAGCGCGAGCGCGGTCACCAGGCCGGCGAACACCTCGATGCGCAGCCATCGCGCGCGGATCCGCAACCCGCTGGCGGGTGCGGGAGTGGTGGATGCATCGGCAACGGACATCAGTGAACCTCTTCTGCTCGAGGCGATCGCCGCTCGGAGCCTTGCATGGCGATCACGAAGCGTCCGGCGGGGAGAGCCACGGTGCTCTCCCCGCCGGACGAGGGGTGTTTCTACCAGCGATCGGTACTGCGAACGGTCGAGGCCGGGGCCCTGACCGAGGTCGGCCCGCCGGTCAGGCCGAGACGTCTTCGGTGGACCGCCGCGGAACGAAGTCGATCGGCGATCCCGGCGGGATCAGCTCCTCCACCTTGACGGACTCCTCGTAGTCGCGGATCGCCCGGTGCGCATGCTGCATCACCCACCACCGGACGAAAGTCTGGTTGACCGGTTCCCGCTCCTTCGGATCTTCCAGCAGGTTGATGATCCGCGCGAAGCCGAGCGGGATCTCCGGATCGTGGAAGTGCTGCTGCCGCACGAAGCTGATCTTGAACTGCGACCATTTGACCGCGTGCAGCTCGTCGTTCAGCCACACCATGCAGTTCTCGCGCGCGGACTCCTCGGCCCCCTCGAAGAACTCGCGCTGGTCGATGCCATCGATCAGGCGGTCGTCGGGGATGTCGCAGTCCGCATACCGCAGCAGCGTGGTGAACATGTCGGTGACGTGCATCATCTCGTTGCTCTCCCGCGGCTCGACGTGACCCGGCCAGCGGATGATCGCCGGGGTCCGGATACCGCCCTCCGCCGAGCTGAAGTACGAGCCGTCGAAGAAGCCCGCAGTCCCGCGCCCGGCGAGGTGATCCTCCGGCCCGTTGTCGCCGGCGAAGACGACGATGGTGTTGTCGGCGACGCCGAGCTCGTCGAGCTCGTCGAGGATGCTCTGGAAGTCCGCGTCGAGCATCAGGAGCGCGTCACCCCAGTCCCCGTTGTCGCTCTTGCCCTTGAACTCTTCGCGGACCTCGATCGGGAAGTGCAGCAACGAGTGGTTGTGGTACAGGAAGAACGGCTTGTCGTCAGCGACGGCGCGCTCCATGAAGTCCTTTGCGCGCCTGTCGTATTCGGCATCCATCTGGCCCTTCAGCTCCACGGTGAGCTGTTCGTCGGTGGTGCGGACACCGTCTGCCTTGGTGCCGTCGTACATGTACGACCAGCCGTCTCGCTCACCGACGTACCAGGGGTCGTCGGGCCACAAACATTCGTCGTACGTGCGGGCCGGCCCGTACCACTCGTCGAACCCGTGGTCGGTGGGCCAGCGACCGTCCTCGGCGCCGATGTGCCATTTGCCGTAGCAGGCCGTCGCGTAGCCGGCGTCCGACAGGATGTCACCCATCGTGCGCTCCCAAGCGACCAGACCGCCGGCGTTGCCGCCGAGCGCGATCGTGTGGTTGCCCGAGCGGATCGGGTAGCGGCCGGTCATCAGCGCCGACCGCGTGGGGGTGCACTGCGGCTCGACGACGAAGTGCGAGAGCTTGAGACTGTCTTTGGCGAAGGTGTCGATGTTCTTGGTGTCGGCGCCGCGCAGAATGCCGCCGCCGTAGCAGCCGAGCTCGCCGAGGCCGAGGTTGTCCACGTGAAAGTAGACGATGTTCGGTCGATCAGAGGATGAAGCCATGATGGCGTTTCCTTTCTATTGAGGGTCTGTCGTGTCCTGGTAAGGAACTGTCGGGGACCTGTCCGCGGAGGATCCGCGAACTCAGTCGAGAGGGGTTCCGGTGGTACGCGGGTTGACGGAGAACAGCGAGACGCGGTCGGCTCGATAGCGGACCGACTCCAGATCGAACGGCGTACCGTCCGCCAGGCGGGTGAGCCTCTGCAGCAAAAGGATCGGCTCACCGGGCTTGATCTCGAGGTGCCGCGCTGTTCCACGGTCGGCGGCGACCGCCTCGATGGTGTTCTCGGCCTCACCGAGTCGGGCGCCGAGTTTGCGCTCGAGGATGGAGAAGACATCCTGGTTCTCCAGGTCCTCGCCCTCGAACGCCTCCATCGCCTCCGGGCGCAGAGCCGACGTGTCTAGGGACAGCGGCACATTGGCCACCGACCGCAGCCGCTCGATGAAGGCGATCGGGTTGCCTTCGGGTAGCTGCAGCTTGGCGGCGATCAACGGGGTGGCGGTCGACCGGTGCACCGCCAGGACCCGATTGGCCACCTTCAGCCGATGCCCGGCCAGTGACTCGGCCAGACCGACCAGCCGGTCGATCGGTTGCCGGAGCTTGGCGCCGGTGACGAAAGTGCCCGCGCCCTGGACCCGGGTGATCAGTCCTTCCGCACGCAGGAGATCGAGGGCCTCGCGAATCACATTTCGGCTCACGCCCATTTCGCTCGCGAGCTCGTTCTCCGGCGGCAGCATCGGGCGGGGAGCTCCGATGCCGCCGAACTCGCCCTCGAGAATCTGCGTGCGCAGACTGTCGCGGACCCATCGCGAGGCGTCTTCCCGTCGACCTTCGTACTGGCGGGCGGGAGGCCGGGGGAAGTCCTTGGGCGGAATCCGTGGTCTCGAGGTCATGACACAAGACTCGCAGCGGCCCGTTCCGAATGATTTGCTGTGAAATTATCGCTCGATTACGCCGCTTTCACGGGTCGTCCCCTCGCTGGCCAGCGCACTCTCGGCGGCCGAACGGACCGAGAAACGCCACCCGGCGCGCTATCGGGTTCACCCGTTCGCCGCCGCCGCCGTCGCCGCCGCCTCCGCTGAACCGGTGCCTGCACGACAGCGGCCGGCCCGGGCGTCGTGCGCCGCGGGCCGGCCGTGCCGGCTCCGGAGTCCGTCAGATGTCGAGAAACCGTTCGTCACCGGCGTTGCTGGTGATGAAGCTGCGGCGCGCATCGACGTCTTCGCCCATCAGGATCGAGAAGAGTTCGTCGGCGAAAGCCGCATCGCTCACCGTCAGCCGGCGCAGCATCCGGGTGTCCGGATCCATCGTCGTCTCCCACAGTTCACTCGCACTCATCTCTCCGAGTCCCTTGTAGCGCTGGATACCGTCCTCACTGATCCGCCGGCCCGCCGCGCGACCCGCGTCGAGAAGCAAGTCGCGCTGCCGGTCGGTATAGGCGTACTCCACCACCCCCTTGGGCCACTTGAGCTTGTACAGCGGCGGTTGCGCCAGATACACGTGGCCGTGCTCGATCAGCGGACGCATGAACCGGTAGAGGAGTGTCATCAGCAGGGTGGATATGTGCCGGCCGTCGACATCGGCGTCGGCCATCAGCACGATCTTCTGATAGCGCAGTTTGGCCAGATCGAACTCGTCGCGCACTCCGGTGCCGAAGGCGGTGACGATCGACTGGACTTCGGTGTTCTTGAGCGCCCGGTCGATTCGGGTCTTCTCGACGTTGATGATCTTGCCCCGGATGGGCAGTATCGCCTGATACATCGAATCGCGGCCCGACTTGGCGCTGCCGCCGGCCGAGTCTCCCTCGACGATGAAGATCTCGCTGCGCTCGGCGTCGTTGCTCCGGCAGTCGGCCAGCTTTCCGGGCAGGCCCCCCAGTGCGCCGGCCGTCTTGCGGCGCACCAGTTCCCGGGCGCTGCGCGCCGCGATTCGGGCCCGCGCCGAAGCCGCCGCCTTCGTGGCGATGGCCTTTGCCTCGCCGGGGTTGGCGTCGAACCACTCCGACAGCCGCTCGTGACACACCTTCTGGACCAGAGAGCGAATCGAACTCCCGCCGAGTCGGGTCTTGGTCTGCCCCTCGAACTGCGGGTCGGCCACCTTCACCGAGATCACGGCGGCCAGTCCCTCCCGGATGTCCTCTCCGGACAGGTTGGCGTCCTTGTCCTTCAGCATCTTCAGCGACCTGGCGTACTTGTTGACGACCGCGGTCAGGGCGGCGCGGAATCCTTCATCGTGCACTCCCCCTTCGGTCGTCGCGATCGTGTTGGCGAACGTCAGCAGCGATTCGGTGAAACCGGTGTTCCACTGCAGCGCGATCTCCACCTCGCACCCCTCGCCCCGCCCGCCGAAACCGATCACGGTGGGGTGCAACGGTTGCCGGGTCCGCCCGATATGTCGGGCGAAGTCACTCAAGCCGCCCGGATAGCAATAGATGCGCGGTTCCCGATCTGCTCGGCGCTCGTCGGTCAGCGTCATCTCCAGGCCGCTGTTGAGGAATGCCATCTCCTGCAGGCGGCGGGCCACCGTGTCGAAGTCGTAGTCGGTGGTCTCGAAGACATCGGGGTCGGCCCAGTAGCGCACGGTCGTACCCGTATCGCCGGTGGCCGCACCGCGCTCGAGGGTCTGCGGTTCGGAGGCGAGATACTGCTGGGTCCAATGGTGCCCGTCGCGGGCGATCTCCACGTCCAGCCTGGTGGAGAGTGCGTTGACCACGGACACGCCCACCCCATGCAGCCCGCCGGAGACTGCGTAGGCGCCGCCCTCGGCGTCGAACTTCCCACCTGCGTGCAGCTGGGTCATGATCACGTCGACCGTCGGTATCCCGGAGGCGTGCCGGGCCACGGGGATACCCCGCCCGTCGTCGGCGACCTCGGCCCCACCGTCGGCGAGGAGCCGGACGTCCACCCGGGTGGCGAAGCCGGCCATGGCCTCATCGACCCCGTTGTCGACCACCTCCCACAGCATGTGGTGCAGACCGCGGGCGCTCGTTGAGCCGATGTACATCCCGGGTCGCTTACGTACCACGTCCAGACCTTCGAGGACGGTGATGGACTCGGCACCGTACTGCGTGGTCATCGAAGTTCCTCCGGACGGACGATGCAGCGGAAGCCGATGTGCCCGGTCGAGGCATCCTCGGTGTGGCCCTGCCGCGCCGACGGCCGGTAGCGGTCGCAGTAGTTCGGCGAGCACAGGTGCGAGCCGCCCTTCACCGTGCGGCGCACGTACGGTTCGCCGTCGGCGGCAGCCGATTCCTGGACTGGGTTGCGCGGGATGCAGCACGGGCCGGCCGGTGCCGTGTTCTTGCTGCTGTGCGCGTGGCTGTCGGTGTGCTGCTCACGGGTCCATTCCCAGACATTGCCCGCCATGTCGTAGAGACCGAAACCGTTCGGGCGGTACCGGCCGACCGGCGAGGTTCCCGCATAGCCATCGGTTTCCAGGTTCTGCCAAGGGAACTCGCCCTGCCAGACGTTGCCGCCCGGACGGCCATGGGGTTCGCGTTCCTCACCCCAGACGTACGTCGCCCGGTCCAGTCCGCCACGGGCGGCGAACTCCCACTCGGCCTCGGTCGGCAGCGACTTGCCGGCCCACTCCGCATAGGCGCAGGCGTCGAGGTAGGAGACGTGGGTGACCGGATGCAGATTCCGTTCGCCGACGTTGCTGCCCGGGCCCTCCGGCGCCCGCCAGTGGGCACCAGGCACGTACGCCCACCAGCGCCGGTAGTCGTCGAGGGGAACCCGCCCGTCGGGCGGGGTGAAGACCATCGACCCGGCCACCAGGAGGGACGGGTCGGCATCGGGGAAGTCTGCGGGGTCCGGCTGCTGCTCGGCCGTCGTGACGTAGCCGGTGGCCTTCACGAAGCGGCGGAAATCCGCCACGGTGACCGCTCGCGAATCCATCCAGAAGCCGTCGACGTAGATCTGATGCGCCGGGCGTTCCTCCCGATAGTGGACATCCGAGCCCATCCAGAAGGTGCCCGCCGGGATCCACGCCATGCCCTTCGGTATCGATGCGGGAGCTCTGCGGCCGGGCATGTCGAGTTCACTGAGGCTCATGGCGAACATGCTGCCGAGGACACGTTCCCCGGCGGTTTCCCCGACGTTACGCCACGGTGATCGGCACGTATTACCTGTTCACAGCGTTGACCACGGCGTGGGCGCCGTGCTGCGCCACCTCAGAGCTGTTTGAGGTCGGACTGCTCCCAGACCGCTCGCATCGAGACCACTTTGCCGTTCTCGTCGAAGATCATGATGTCGATCGGGGTGATCTCGAAGGACATGTCCGCGGTACCGGTGACCAGAGTGAACTCGAAGACGGCGGTGTCGCCGGCGATCTTGACCCACTTGAGGTCGGCTTTGCGCGAGTCGAGTCCGGTGATGATCGAGTAGAACTCGATCAGCTCCTCGCGGCTGTTGCGGATCGGCGCACCGATCGGGTCCTCCACCGTCGCGCCGTCGGCGTAGAGGTCGACGATCTCCTCCGCGGTGCCGTTGGACAGGCGATCGATGTAGGCGTTGACTGCTTCGGCCATTTTCTCCGCGCTCATGCGTGACTCCCATGAAGTAGAACGTGTTCTAGTGAGAGCACGATAGCAGCAGGGGGCCCGCCTCGGGCTGTGTCACGATGAGTGCCATGGCGGCTGCTCGGGCGAAGGGACTGGTTCACCTCGGTGACACCTCGTTCCGGCGCAAGGACGTGATCGCCGGTTACCACGACATGCTCGACGTGCTGGCGCAGTTCCGCGTGGACGCGCGGCCGTGGGATGCGCTCACACAGGTGGAGTTCTACGGCCTGCTGCGCACCCTGGCCCCCGACGTCTTCGGCAGTGGTGCCGAGGTGACCGAGGACGACGCCGCCAAACGCGCCCGCACCTACTCCAACGCCCTGGTCAAGCTCGGTTTCGTGGACGAGAGTCAGCGACGGATCACCGCGCTGGGCACCATGTTCGCCGGCGGCGGCCCGCGCCGGCAGGACCCGTTCGACCGGCTGTGCTCGCTGACCCCGGAGAACTCGGCGGTGCTGCGCGGTGCGCTCACCTACACCGAGAAGACCGACTCCGGACGCTACTTCCCCGTCCGGCTGATGGTGCGCGTCCTCAATCGCCTCGACGCGCTGAGCACCGACGAGTTCGCGCTCGCCTTCATCGCCGGACCGCGCGCCTACGGCGTCGACGTCGACGCGATCGTCGGAGCCGTCGAGAGCATGCGCGCCGACGGCCGCGGGCTCGACGAGGCGCTGACCGCAGCCGAGCGCACCGCGGAACAGGACCACTACATCGACGGCGGCGCGTTCGCCGCGGAGGCCTTCCCCAACGGCAAGGGCCCGACGTTCACCGAGCGCTACCGCCGGTTCCTCGACGCTCTCACCTTCTTCCGGGACCAGCCCGACAACGGCACCCTCGCCCGCCTGCGCCGCGCGGCGGCCGACGGCGGCACCACGGTCAAGGCACGTTTCGACCCCGGCCGGTACCTCCCGGACCTGAAGAAGACCGGCGCCGGGCCGATCACCGTCCACCGCTCGGCGCGCTACGCCGGCTGGACCGACGCCCCCGCCGACTTCCGCCGGGCGATGGTCGATCTGTTCAACGGCAGCCGCGCCACCGCCCTGGTGCGCGAGTACTTGGACAACAACCTGCGCATCCTGGCCGCGACGGGCGTGATCTCCGTCGCCGACGATCAGGTGCGCATCGGGTCGGCGTACGCCCGATACTTCTTCGCCACCGTCGACGAGCAGCTCACCGTCGTCGGGGCGGCCCCGGACGACGCCGAGCGCGCCGCCGGCCCGGCACAGTGGTTCGGGCCGGACGCCCTGGCCCGCACCGACGCCCGGATCGCCGCCGACCGCGGGATCGGCCCGGACGAGATCGAGGCCTTCGTCGCCGCGGCCGAACGCGAACGTTTCGACCGGCTGGTCTCGGCCGCCTTCCCGCCGGAGGACGTCGTCGGCCATCTGCGGCTGATCGGCGCCGACCATCGTTCCGCTGCGGTGAACGCGCTGCGGGAGAAGGCTTTCCGTGGCAAGGCGACGGTGCCGTGCATGTACGAGTATCTGATCGGGCTGTCCCTCTACTACGCGTCTGGACGCGCCTTCGACCCCCGCAGCGCCTTCGGCCTGTCCCTCGACGGCGACTTCTTGCCGATCAGCCACGCACCCGGTCTGCGCGGTGACATCGAATTCGAACTCGACGGCCGCCGGGTTCTGGTGGAAGCGACCCTGATGGATCCGGCGACACAGCGCCGCGGCGAGTTGGAGCCGGTCCTGCGTCACGCGACCAATCTGTCGTGCGAGCAGCCGGGCGCCCAGACCGTGACGCTCTTCGTCGCCAACGAGGTGGATCCCAACGTGGCGCGGATCTTCGGCTTCGCCCGGGTGATGGACATGGCGCCCACCGACGGCGGCTCGGGCACGGCCAGCCCGCTGATCGTCTCGATCTGCACCCGCGACTGGGTCGACATCGCCGCCGCACCCTTGTCGCCGGTCCTGGAGATGATCGCCGCCGAGGCCGACCGGCTGGATGTCGAACACCTCAACTCCGAATGGAACGCCGACCTGGTGGAGACTCTGCGCGGCGTCGCCGCGCCGGCTCCCCCGTCTTCCGATGCGCGTGAATCACACCGTATGTCCGACTGAGGCAGGCGTTACTGATAGGTAGGTTAAGATTCGTGCTGTAAGTCCTGAGATCCGAGCCACAATCGTCTCGTCTAGTCCAGACGTCGCGGCTCGGATCTCCGGTCACTATCGACTTCGGAGCAGTACATGACCACGGTGCAACCTAAACCGAGAATGCAGCGATCGCGGCTCATCCGCTTGATCGTCGCGCTTCTGGTGACCATCCCCCTCGTCCTCGCGGCGGTTTACATGTGGGTGCTCTGGGACCCGACCAAGAAGGTCAACCAGATGCCCGTGGCGATCGTCAATCTGGACACCGGTTACGGCGAAGGCGAGGACGAGATCCAAGCCGGCACCAGCGTCGCCAACAACCTGGTGGAGTCGGGTTCCCTCGGCTTCGAGATCACCGACCAGAAGGACGCGTACCACGGGCTGCGGACCGGCGAGTACTACTTCGTCATTCAGATCCCCCAGGACTTCAGCGAGACGCTGGGCACCATCGCGTCCGCGGCCGAGGCCCCGGCGCTGATCTCGGTCACCTTCAACGACTACAACACCCTGAAGGCCTCCCAGATCGGCGGCTCGGCGATGGAGAAGATCCATCAGTCCGTGCTGAAGGGCGTGGCCAGCACCACCGTCGGCGGTCTGGTCGACGGCGTGCAGACGCTCAGCGACGGTCTCCGTGAGGCCGCTGACGGGTCGGTGCAGCTCTCCGACGGCACCAAGACCCTGGCCGATGGAACGCAGACCCTCGCGACCGGCATCGACGACGATCTGGTGCCCGGCGTCGGGCGGGCTACCGAAGGCAGCGCGCAGCTGGCCAGCGGCGCCAGTCGTCTCTCCGACGGCTTGGTGACCCTGCAGGGCGGCACCGACACGCTCGGCGACGGCGCCACGCAGGTGGCCGACGGCATCGAACGCCTCACCGGGCAGCTCCCGCTCGCCGAGATCGATCGTCTGCTCAAACAGGCCCAGCAGGTGGTGCCCAACTCCTCGCAGCTGTCCACCGTGACCGAGCTGATCGAGGGGCTGCAGGCCCTGAAGGCGGGCAGCCGGCAGATCGCCACCGAACTGACCGACCCGAACGCCCAGTACCGCGGCGGCCTCAACCAGCTGGTCGACGGCGGCGTTCAGCTCAAGGAGGGCTCGGCCGAGCTCGCCACCGGCATGGTCCAGCTCGACGCCGGCGTGGCCAAGCTCTCCGACGGCGCCGGCCAGCTCAACGACGGCGCGCACCAGCTCGAGGACGGCGCCGGTCGGCTCAGCGACGGCCTGACCAGCGGCGCCGAGCAGGCTCCCGACTTCGGTGACCAGGAAGAGCGGGTGTCCCTCGCGTCCCTGATCTCCACCCCGGTCGCCAAGGAGACGGTGCACATCGCCCAGGCCCAGTTCCAGGGTCCGGGTGGCGCGGTGACCATTCTGATCATCGCCACCATGCTCCTGCCGATCATCGTGTTCATGAGCTTCCGCGGGCACCGCTTCGTCACCGACGACGAGACGCCGCGCAGCCTGCCCTTCATGCTCCGCCGCGGCCTGGTGGTCACCGCGATCAGCCTCGCCGCCGTCCTGGTGGCAGGCCTGGGTGCCTGGGCCTACCTGGATCCGTCGCCGGATCCGGTGCACATGTGGCAAGTGATCCTGATATCCATGGCCGCCACGGTCATGAACGTGGCGCTCATCTCGATCCTGTTCACGCTGTTCGGCTACGTGGTGGGCAGTCTGAGTTCGCTGGCCTGGATGATGCTGCAGCTGTTCTCCTACGGCGGCATCTGGATGATCCAGACGGTCCCGGCACCGTTCCAGTGGCTGCACTGGATCTCGCCGATGACCCTGGTCCGGCACGGGTACGTCGCGGCGTTCAACGGGGTCTCCGGGTTCTGGCCGGCATTCATCGGCATGCTCGTGATCGCCGCGCTCGGGATCGCCGCCACACTGGCGGCCGTGCAGTATCAGCGCAGGCGGTACGAGCGCGCCGTCGCAGGCCAGGAGCCGCCGCCCAGCGACTCGGACACCCAGGAGCTCGAGCCCGCGACATAGGACGCAGTCGGGCACCAGCCCGCATCAGCCTCGGCCGGGGCGCCAGTTCGTGATCAGGACCTCGGCCGAGGCGTTGCGGTCTTTCCGCTGGTACGACGAGTTCGCGTAGCTGTAGTCGAGCGTGTGCACCACGAACTCGTGCTCAGCCGCCCAGTCCGCCAGCTGGCTGTGCTCGGAGCCCTTGTGGCTCAGGACGTTCGAGAGTCCGAACGTGCCGCCGCGCGCGGCGAACCGGGCGAGCTCGTCGAGCAGATCGGTCTCGTCGTCGACGGTCCACGCGCTCTGCTCGTTGTACGGTGCGGTACCCAGGATGTAGGGCGGATCGCAGTAGACCAGGTCGGTCGCCGTCAGCTTGCCGAAGACGTCGCGGAAGTCCAGGGTCCACAGTTCCGGCTGCAGCCGGTGCATCCGGTCGACGGTGTCGAAGAGGTTCTTGCGGACCCGGCCGTTGAAGTCGCGTTTACCCACCGGCATGTTGAACTCGCCGCTGCGGTTGTAGCGGATCTGGTTGTTGAAACCGAAGACCACCAGGGTGAAGAAGACGTACGGCCGCCGCCGGTCGGCGCCGTCCATCCGATTGAAGTCGGCCCGCAGCCGCAGGTACGCCTCCTTGTTCACCCGACCGAGACCGTTGGACGAGTTGGCACCGTAGGCGTCGTAGCCGTGCTGCTGACTGTCGGACAGGCCGTACTCGACGATGATCGCCTCCACCTGCGCGATGATCTCCGGGTACGGCACCTCGCGGAACAGCTCGCCGAGGCCCATCACGTCCACCTGGACGTCGTTGAAGGCCACTTCCGGGTACCCGGAGTTCATGCCGACCGTCATCGATCCGCTGAACACGTCGACGAAGCGCCGGTGCTCGGGGCCCGGCGGCGGCAGCAGCGGGATGATGTCGGCGACCAGCCGCTTCTTGTTGCCGGTGTAGTTCAGCGGGCTGCGCACCGGCGCGGACGGGGGGCCGTCACCCGCGGCCGTCGACTCGGCCGCGGTCGGGCGCACCCGGCTCGGCGGCGGGGCAGACGGGGCGTCGTCGTCGACGTGGCAGACGAAGAGCCGCTCGACGATCTCCCCGATCCCCGACTTGCCGGTGGTGAACTCGCGGTGCGGGACGTCGACCACCTCGACCGGGCCGCGCCGCTCCATCACGCGCAGGATGTCCTCGTCGGACAGCCGGGCCGCCGAGCGGGCGTTCCCCCGATCCCCGGTGTCGTTGTACGACATGACGATCGTCGACGCGTCCAGCGCGTCGATCAAGTCGGTGAAGGCGGGCACCGCCTGCGTGGTGCAGTAGTCGCTCTTGAGGTGGCGGCGGTCCATCTTCCGCGCCTTGAACTGCACCGGGCCCTGCTGCCAATCGGTCACATTGTCGAGCACGTGGTACAGATCGCCGTACTGGCGCGAGTTGTAGGGCGGATCGATGTAGACCAGATCCCAGCGGTTCTCCCGGACCAGCTGGTTGGCGTCGCGGCGGGTGACGGTGTGCTCGCGCTCGAACTCCGCCGGCCGCGGCAACCCGAAGACCAGCCGGGCCTGCGTCGTCGCGGCGCCCTCCCGGTAGGCGTCGTAGTGGCCGACGGTGGCGGCGGCCCGGTCCATCCCGTACAGCAGGCTGGCGATCAGCACGGCGCGCTCGCGCTCGGTGACGGCGCCGCGCGTGTACCAGTCCTCGATGCGCGTGCGGTAGTGACCGATCAGCCGCGAGTTGGGTTCGCTGTAGTACGTGCCGCCGAATGTCTCCGAGAAGTAGTTGGACGCCAGCGCCGCGACGTCGGCGTCGTTGATCTCGGTGACCAGGTCGGTCAGCCGGCCGTGGCGCAGCGCCCCGGCACCGAAGAAGGCGCGGTAGACGGTGGTGTTGGAGGAGAGCAGATCGTTGAAGGTGACGGCCAGCCCGGCGTGCGCCAGCGACTCGCCCACCACCCCGGTGCCGGCGAATAGATCCGCCGCGGTCTCGGGCGGTTCGGGCAGGGCGGCCAGCACCTTGCCGATCACCGGCAGCACCGCTCGTTTGGAACCGAGGTAGCGCCGGTTACGGAGTTCGAATGTCTTCACGACCTGCGTCTTTCCATTTCTGCATCTTCCGCAGAGACGGTATCACCGAGGTCGGACAGAGTCCGGGCGCCTCGCCGTCTGAGCGCGGCCCTCGCCCGCCCTCCGAACCGCCCCATCCGCCCCCTGAGCCGATTGAGCCGCTAGGCGAGATCGTGTCGAAGGGTTCGCGGCCGTAGCAGGCCTTGTCTTCGACTCGCCCGCTTCACTTTCGTTCGCGGTCGGCTCAGACGGCGTAAGGAACGCTCACTTCAGGTCGGCACTGGACTTGCCGAGCACGCGCCGCGCGATGATCAACTGCTGAATCTGCTGGGTGCCCTCGAAGATGTCCAGGATCTTGGAGTCGCGCGCCCACTTCTCCACCAGCTCGGTCTCGGCGTAGGCGCCGGTGGCACCGATCTCGACGGCCTTGTTGGTCACCTCGGTGACGGTCCGGCCGGCCTTGGCCTTGCTCATCGAGGCCTCCAGCGAGTTCGGCGTGGCGTTGTCGGCCATCCAGGCGGCGCGCAGAGTGAGCAGCCAGGAGGCCTCCCAGTCCGACTCCAGGCGGATGAACTCGGCCACGGCGGCGTGCTGCACGGCGACGGGCGTGTCGTAGTCGACGGGATGGCCCGCCTCCTCCAGCATGCGGCGCATCTCCTCGAGCGCAGCGCGGCCGACACCCACCGCCATGGCGGCGACCACCGGTCGGGTGTTGTCGAAGGTCTGCATCACCCCGCCGAAGGCCTTCTTGACGTCGATGTCCGGGGTACCGAGCAGATTGTCGGCCGGCACGCGGGCGTCGGCGAAGCGGATCACCGCGGTGTCCGAGGACTTGATGCCCAGCTTGTGCTCCAGGCGCTCCACCGAGACGCCCTCGGCGTCCAGCGGCACCACGAAACTCTTGATCGCGGCGCGGCCCTGCGACTTGTCGAGGGTGGCCCACACGACGACGTGGTCGGCGCGCGAGCCGGCGGTCACGAAGATCTTCTCGCCGTTGATCAGGTAGTCGTCGCCGTCGCGCACCGCCGTGGTCGACACGGCGGCGGAGTCGCTGCCGAAGCCGGGCTCGGTGATGGCCATGGCGGCCCACACGTCGCCGAAGCGCTCGAGCTGCTCCTCGTTGGCGACGGCGGCGATGGCCGCATTGCCCAGGCCCTGACCCGGGATCGACAGCATCAGCCCGACGTCGCCCCAGCTCAGCTCGCGCGCATTGAGCACCGCGCGCAGGTTGGCACCGTTGACGGTGTCCTCGCCGGAGTCCTTCTCCCCCTCGGCGGCCCGCTCGGTGGTGCGGGCCTGCTTGGCGAGCTTGCCCAGCTCGTCGAGTTCGACGGGGTATTCGTGCTCGGCCAGGTCGTACTTGCGGCTGATCGGCCGGAAGATGTGCTCAGCTGCCAGGTGGGAACGCTCGACGGTGGAGTCCAGCTTCTCCGGGAGCTCAAGATTGATCGCCATGAGCAACTACCTTACTACTCGGTAAGATCGATGCCAAGGCGCGCCTCCCGCCGGCTCTTGACAGACTGGGAATCGTGCAGCTCCACGTCCCGCTCCGGCTCCGGCGGCTGGCCGGCACCGATCCTGGCCGGGCACGGCTCACCAACTCGATCGCGGTGTCGGTCGCCGTACTGCTCGCCGCCCTCGCATCGTGGCTGATCGTGCGGTACGACATCAGCGACCGCGGCTTCCTGGTGGTCGGAATCCTGGGGACCGTGCAGGTTTCCACCTCCATCAAGGGCCCCACCGCCCACGATCGCCTCGTCACCACCGCGCTGTCGCTGATTCCCCTGATCGCCGCTCCGACCGTGGCCATCCTCCTGGACCACTGGCGGTACGTGGAGATCGCCGTCTTCATCGTCCTGGCCGGCGGCGCCACCTGGGCGCGGCGCTTCGGCCCGCGCGCCGGGGAACTCGGCACCATCGCCTTCCTGGCGTACTTCTTCGCCCTGTTCCTGCGACCGCCGCTGGCCGAACTCCCCGGGTTCCTGCTGATCTTCGCCTGCGTCTGGGGCGCGTCCGTCCTGGTCCGCCTGGCCCTCACGCACGAGCGGCCCGCGCACCAGCTGTCACTTCTGCTGGCCGAGCTGCGCGCCACGGGCCGGGCCACCGTGGCCCTGGCCGTCGCCGTGGCCCCGGAATCGGAGCGCTCGCCGGCGCTCGACACGCAGATCCGGCGCCTGGACGACGTCGCCCAGGCCGTCAACCGCTGGCAGCACCACTTCCCCACCGCCCAGACCATCGACTGCACCGCAGAAGACCTGATCACCCGCACCCTGGACGCCCGGATCGACGTCGAGCACGCCGCCTTGGAGGTGGCCGCCCTGGTGCGCGACGACCACCCGGACAACGTCCGGGCGGCGCTGGCCGACCCTCTCGCCGATCTGGACATCCTGCTCAGTCCGCATTCGACGGCCGCGGACATCGAGGCGGCGACCGTGCGCGCCCAGCGGCTGATCGATACCGGCGACGACGACACCCCGCTCGGGCTCACCGCGATCCTGCTGGCCCGCGCGACCCTGGCCAATCGCGCGCTGCGCGAGGTGGACCTGACCCGTCCACTACGGACGGCACCCCCGGCGGTCACGCCCGCCCCGCCCGCTCACCCCGCGCCCGTGGCGGCCGACCGGCCCGCGGTGCACTGGTGGTGGTGGCGGACGTGGCCGATGACCGAGCGACTGGCCCTGCAAGCGATGGTGGCCGCCGGCACGGCCGCCGTGGTCGGCGAACTCATCAACGCCTCCCGCTGGTACTGGGCGGTGATGGCCGCGTTCCTCATCTTCGTCGGCAGCACCACCCGCGGCGCGGTCCTCACCCGCGCCTCGCACCGGGTGGTCGGCACGCTCGGCGGCATCGTGGTGGGCCTGGTGGTCGGCTTCCTGATCGACGGGCCTTCCCCCTGGCACGTCGCGTTGGCCGTGGTCAGCGTCTTCGGCACCCTCTACTTCGGGCCGCTGAAGCAGTTCGCCGGCGCCTTCTTCAGCACGCTGCTGGTGGTCGCGATGTACGGGCTGCTCGGCGTCCTGAATCCGCAGTTGCTCACCATCCGTCTCGAGGAGACGGCGGCCGGCGCCGCGGTCGGCGTGGCCTGCGCCTACCTGCTGTTCTCGGCCAGCTCACGACCGGCGCTGAACTCCGCGATCACCGGCTACCTGGAGGCGCTGCGCACGCTGGTGAAGCGCATCGGCGTGGCGTTCACGACGACCGGGCCCGCGCCGGACCTCCTGACCGCCACCACCCGGCTCGACGCCGCGCAGGCCGATCTGGTCACGGCCACCTCCAGCATGGCGATGACCTTCGCCAACGGCCGCTGGTCGCGCACGACCGAACTCAAGTACCTGCTGAACATCACCACCCATTCGGCCGAACGCGCCGCCAAGGCGGCACTGTCCGTGACCGGGCCGCAGGCGACCGGAGAGCTGGCCGGCCCCGCGGCCGGCGCCTTCGACACCGCCGTGGCGCAGGTGGACGCCGACGCCGAACAGGCGCGGGCCGCCCTGGTCGACCGCGCCCGCCCCGGCATCGACCCCGACAGCACGGTGATCATCGACCAGATCGAGAAGATCGGCCTCCCACCGAAATCGGCGGCGGCCCAGGTGATGCTGATGCTGTCCCGGGTCGACGGGGCGCTCCTGCGCGCCGCCGCGCTCCGGGACCGGAGCTGAGGACCTGAGCACCGTGCAGCATCACGTCCCGTTCTGGCGCCGCGTCCTGGTCGCCACCGACCCCGGCCGGCTCCGGCTGATCAACGCCTGCACGGTGGCGATCGCAGTGCTGATCAGCACCGTGATCGCGTGGCTGCTGGTGACCTTCGCGCACGCCGACCACGCACTCCTCGCCATGGGGGCGTTCCTCGCCCTGCAGATGGGACTGGTGGTCAAGGATCCGGTGGACCGCGACCGCGTGGTGTCCACCGCCCTGCTGGCCGTTCCAATCGTGACCGGTCTCTGCGTCGCCACCCTGCTGGCGCGGTGGCACTGGCTGGAGATCGTGGTCTTCGTCGGTGTCGGCGGCACGGCCACCTGGCTACGGCGGTTCGGGCCGCGCGCCTGGGCCGTGGGCGCGATGGCCTTCTTCGCCTACTTCTTCGCCCTGTTCCTGCGGCCCTCACTGGACCAGCTCCCGGAGTTCTGCCTGGTCGCAGTATGTGCGGTGGGGTCGGTTCTGCTGGTCCGCCTGGCGACGGCGCGGCCCCACCCGCAGCGGCGGATCGCCGTCCTGCTCGCCGAGCTCCGCGGCGCCGGATCCGGTGCGCTCGCCGCAGCGATCGCGACGGCACCCGGCGACGACCTGTCCAAGACGCTGCACACCCGCCTGGCGCGGGTGGACACCGTCTCCCGATCGATCAACGCCTGGCAGACCCAGTTCTCCACCGGGCATGTGATCGACTGCGACGCCACCACCTTCGCCACCCGCGTCCTCGACGCCCGCATCGACACCGACCACGCCTGCCTGGAGATCGCCGAGCGGCTGCGCGACGGCGACCCGGACCTGACCCGACTGGTCGCCGAGCCGGTGGCCGACCTGGGGTCGGTCCTGGCCTCGCGCACCCCGCCGGACGCGGTGCGTGCCACCGCCGAGCGGGCGGCTGCGCGCCTGAGTGCACGCCGGTCCGCCACGCCCGCCCAGGCCGCCGCGGCGATCACCGACCGCGCGGTGATCGCGCAGGCGCGACTCCGCGAGGTCGATCTGCGTCACCCGCTGCCCGAGCCGGAACGGCCCGCCGATCCCGGCCCCGCCCCGGGGCCCGCTACGCCGGGCGCACCGGTTCCGCCGTGGTGGCAGCCCTGGAAGCGCTGGGCGGCCACCACCCGCATGGCCGTCCAGGTGATGGTGGCCACCGGCCTGGCCACCATCGTCGGCGAGGCGATCTCGGCCGACCGCTGGTACTGGGCGGTGCTGACGGCCTTCATCGTCTTCGTCGGCACCACCACCCGCGGCGCCATCCTGACCCGCGCATCGCACCGCGTCCTCGGCACTTTTGCCGGTGTGACGGTCGGATTCGCGCTGGCACTCCTGCTGGACGGGAACGTCCCAGGACTGATCGTGATGTGTGTGGGCGCCGTCTTCTGCACCCTCTACTTCGGCCCTCTGCTGTACGCGGTCCAGGCGTTCTTCATGACCGTCGTCCTGACCGCCATGTACGGTCTGCTCGGCGTACTCGACCGGCACATCCTCGAGTTGCGTCTGGCCGAGACGGTGGCCGGCGCCGCGATCGGCGTGATCTGCGCCTACCTGGTGTTCTCCACCAGTTCCCGACCGGCGCTGCGTGCCGGGGTGAACCATTACTTCGACGTCCTCGATGCGTTGCTCGAAGACATCCGTGCCGCGCTGACCGGCACGGGAGCCGGCCGGCAGCTGCTCGATGAGGTGTGCGGCGGCTGGATACGGCGAACGCCGACGTGTCGGGGACGCTCGAGGCCATGTCGATCAGCCTGCTCGCCGGCAGACGCACGCTGTACGCCCGGCTGGAACACCTGATGGGCGCCTCGACGCGGTACGCAGACCGGCTCGCCAAGATCGCGATCAGCGCGACCGCGCAGCCGGCCACGGACTCCCCCGACGCCGCCGCCCTGGCGTCCCGGTTCGAGGCCGCCGTCGATCACGTCCTGGCCTCGGCCGCGCTGGCCCGGGCCGCAGTCTGCGACGGCGCACGCGAGCCGGTCCAGGTGAACCAGACCGTCGTGCTCGGCCTGTTCGCGGACTCCCCGTCCGACCCGCGCTCCCCACAGGCGGGCGCGGTGATCATGCTGTCCCGCCTCAACTGGGTTCTGCTGCGTGCCGCGCAGGTACGGCGCGACGCCTGATCCCCGGCAGGCTAGGTTCGTAGTCGATGTCCACACCCGCTTATCCCCCGTCGCCCGTCGCCCCGCCCGCGGCGCTCGTCGTCGACGGCAGCTACCAGTTCGGCACCTACGACGGCCCCATCCCGATCATCAACCCCCTCGACGCCGGCGCCGGCACGCGGCGGCGCCCCCTGCGCCGGGTGAACCGCAACCTGCGGCTCAAAGAGTGGGAGGCCTTCCAGCTGGGCGACGACGACTGGTTCGTTCTCGGTGCGGTCTACAACGCGAAGACCGTCGGGCTGATTCAGGTGCTCGCGGTGAACAAGCACGAGGCGACCATCACACGCTGGGAGACCAAGATGCCGGCGCCGACCCTGTCGGTGGCGCGTGGGCTCCTCGGCTCGTCCTCGCGCGGCCGCGTCGCCGACTTCCGGGTGGAGATCGGCAACCATCTCGACCGCGGCCGGGTGGCCGTGGACGCCCATCACCCCGGTCGGCGCAACCACCCGTCGATGGGCCTGCACGTGACCGGCTACTGCGGTCCCGAGGACGCCGGCCATCTGGTGGTGGTGCACCCGTTCAGTGCCGACCGCGCGCTGTACTCGCACAAGGTGATGATGCCGATGTCGGGCAGCCTGGTGATCGGCGGCGAGCAGGTCGGATTCACGCCGGACCGCGGGCACCTGATCATCGACGACCACCACGGCGACTATCCCCGCCCCATGCGCTACGACTGGGTCACCGGCATCCGGTGCTCCGACCCCACGGGCTCCGGCGGGGCAGGCACGGTGGAGGGCTTCAACCTCACCGCCAATCAGGTCCTGGACCCGGCCCAGTTCAACGAGAACGCCCTCTGGATCGGCAACCGGGTCCACCGGCTGCCGCCGGTCACCGTGGAACGCCCGCAGGGCCCCTGGGGCAAGTGGCTGATCCGCGACGCCTCCGGCGCCGTGGACGTCACCTTCACCCCCACCGTCCGGTCGACGATGCACGTCGGACCGCGCAAGTCGTTCGCCGAGTACTACGCCCCCTACGGCTGGTACGAGGGAGCCATCGAAGCCGAAGGCGCCTCCATGAACGTCGACGGCATGTTCGGCGTCGGCGAGCAGAAGCGAATCACCATCTGACGTTTCCGGTATCGAGCGGAATCGCCCCCAGCTGATCCAGCCGAGTCGAGATCCATCGCACCCTCGCTGATCGAGCGGAGTCGAGATCCATTGCAGCACAACGTGTCTCGACTGCGCTGGACCGGCGAAGGCGGCTCAGGGGACGACATTGACCATCCGGCCGGGGACGTAGATCACCTTCCGGGGCTCGCCGTCGAGCAGGGCGGCGATCTTCTCGTCGGCGAGGGCCGCGGCCACCACGGTGGCCTCGTCGGCGTCGGCGGCCACCTGGATGCGGCTGCGCACCTTGCCCTTCACCTGCACCGGCACCTCGACCACGTCCTCCACAAGGTACCTCTCATCGGCCTCCGGGAACGGTCCGCGAGCGAGAGACGCGTTGTGCCCCAACCGGTTCCAGAGTTCCTCGGCGAGATGCGGAGCCAGGGGAGCGAGCATCAGCACCAGCTGCTCGACGGCCTCCCGGGGTGCGCCGTCGGGGTAGTTCTTGGTGAGGTGATTGGTCAGCTCGATCAGCTTGGCACCCGCGGTGTTCATCCGCAGTGCGTCGAAGTCCTCGCGCGTGCCGACGATGGTCTTGTGGAGCACCCGCAGCGTCTCCTCGGGCGCCGCGACATCGGCGACCCGAACCCCGCCGGTCTCCTCGTCCACCACCAGGCGCCACACGCGCTGCAGGAAGCGCTGCGCACCCACCACGTCCTTGGTGGCCCACGGGCGGGACTGGTCCAGCGGCCCCATCGCCATCTCGTAGACGCGCAGCGTGTCGGCGCCGTAATCGCGGCAGATGTCGTCGGGCGCAACGGAGTTCTTGAGGGACTTGCCCATCTTTCCGTACTCCTGGCTGACCTCCTGATCGCCGTGGAAGTACTTCCCGTCGCGCTCGCTCACCTCGTCGGCCGGCACGTACACGCCGCGCTCGTCGGTGTAGGCGTACGCCTGGATCATGCCCTGGTTGAACAGCCTTCGGTACGGCTCGGCGCTGGTGACGTAACCGAGGTCGAACAGCACCTTGTGCCAGAACCGCGAGTACAGCAGATGCAGCACCGCGTGCTCCACGCCGCCGATGTACAGGTCCAGGCCACCGGGATCGTCCGGCCCGTGCAGCGCCGGCCGCGGGCCCATCCAGTAGGCCTCGTTCTCCTTGGCGCACAGGGTTTCCTGGTTGGTGGGATCGATGTAGCGCAGCTGGTACCAGGAGCTGCCGGCCCACTGCGGCATCACGTTGGTGTCGCGGGTGTAGGTCT
This sequence comes from Gordonia caeni, assembly GCF_039537105.1. Lineage (NCBI taxonomy): Bacteria > Bacillati > Actinomycetota > Actinomycetes > Mycobacteriales > Gordoniaceae > Gordonia > Gordonia caeni. The sequence goes on along the minus strand of NZ_BAAAZW010000001.1, from coordinate 336,776 downwards.
GCAGGCCGTCTCCCAGGTCCAGGTCCACCGTCACCCACTCGGTCGCCTTGGCCAGCGGGGGAGAGGGCCGGCTGTCGGCGTCCTCGGGGTCGAAGGCCACCGGCGCGTAATCGGCCACCTCGGGCAGCTCGACCGGCAGCATCGTCTCCGGCAACGCGACCGGTGCGCCGTGCTCGTCGTAGACGATGGGGAAGGGCTCGCCCCAGTACCGCTGGCGCGCGAACAGCCAGTCGCGCAGCTTGTACTGGACGGTGCCCACACCGGCACCGTCTGCCTCCAGACGCTCGATCATCGCGGCCTTGGCCTCGCCGACCGCCATGCCGTCCAGGAAACCCGAGTTGACCAGCGGTCCGTCGCCGGTGAAGGCGACCTCGGCGATCCCTTCCGCGCTGCCGATCACCTCGCGGATGGGCAGCCCGAAGGCGGTGGCGAAGTCGTAGTCGCGCTCGTCGTGCGCCGGCACGGCCATGATGGCGCCGGTGCCGTAACCGATCAGGACGTAGTCGGCGATGAAGACGGGGAGCTGTTCGCCGTTGACCGGGTTGGTGGCGTAGCCGCCGGTGAAGACACCGGTCTTGTCCTTGTTCTCCTGCCGCTCCAGATCGCTCTTGGCGGCGATCGACGCGCGATACGCGGCGACGGCGGCCTTCGGGTCGTCGGCGCCGCCGGTCCAGCGCTCGTCGGTGCCGTCCGGCCACGACTGCGCGACCAGCTGATCGACCAGCGGATGCTCGGGGGCCAGCACCATGTAGCTCGCCCCGAAGAGAGTGTCCGGGCGGGTGGTGAAGACCTCGATGGAGGCCTCGGTGCCCGGGACGGGGAACTGCACCTGCGCGCCGCGCGAACGTCCGATCCAGTTGCGCTGCATCGTCTTGACCTTCTCCGGCCAGTCCAGCAGCTCCAGATCGTCGAGCAGGCGATCGGAGTACGCGGTGATCCGCATCATCCACTGACGCAGATTCTTGCGATAGACCGGGAAGTTCCCGCGCTCGCTGCGGCCGTCGGCGGTCACCTCTTCGTTGGCCAGCACGGTCCCGAGCCCGGGGCACCAGTTGACCAGCGAGTCGCTCAAGTACACCAGCCGGTGGGAGTCGAGGACCTCCCGTCGGCCGGTCTCGTCGAGTTCCGACCAGACCCGGCCGTCGTCCAGAGCCCTTGCCCCGGAATCGAATTCGGCGATCAGCTCGGCGATGCGGCGGGCCTTGCCCTGCTCGGGGTCGAACCAGGAGTTGTAGATCTGCAGAAAGATCCACTGCGTCCAGCGGTAGAAGTCGGGATCGGTGGTGGCCACCCGGCGCCGCTCGTCGTGGCCCAGACCGAGACGGCGGATCTGCTGCAGATAGCGCTCGATGTTCGCCTCGGTGGTGGTGCGCGGGTGCGTGCCGGTCTGCACCGCGTACTGCTCGGCGGGCAGGCCGAACGAGTCGAAACCCATCGTGTGCAGCACGTTGCGCCCGATCATCCGCTGGAAGCGCGCGTAGACGTCCGAGGCGATGAAGCCCAGCGGGTGGCCGACGTGCAGGCCGGCGCCCGAGGGGTAGGGGAACATGTCCTGAACGAAGAGCTTGTCGGGCGCCTGCGGATCGGTGCCGGAGAACTCCGAGAAGTCCCCGGCGAGGGGCCCGACGGGGTTCGGCGCGGCGAAGGTCTGCTTGGCGGTCCAGTACTCCTGCCAGCGCGATTCGATGTCACCGGCGGTCTGCGCGGTGTAACGGTGACCTGGGGTGCTGTCGGCGATGCTCACCCGACCAGGGTAAATCGTCACCGATGCCGCGTGCGAAGCGCCTCGGTCGTACAGTTGGGGCGTGTATGTCGTCTCCATGATCGCCGCGATCGTCGTCTTCGCAATCGCCGCGCTGTGGGCTGCGGTGGGCGTGACCGGCCTGCTCGGGAGGTTTCCGGGCAATCGCTGGGTCGGCGTCCGCACCACCGAGACCATCGCCACTGAAGAAGCGTGGGTTCTGGCGCACCGCGTCGCCGCCCCCGGGTTCCTCGGCGGCGCGGTCGCACTGACCCTCGGCGGCCTGCTGTCCCTGATGAACCCGTGGGGCTTCCTGTACGCCCTCGGCGGCCTGCTCATCGGCCTGCTGGCGGTATCGGTGGTCAGCGGTGTGGCCGTGCGCGCCGCGGAGAGCGTCGCCGTACCGGAGAGCGGCTGCACCAGCGGCTGCTGTTCCGGCGGTGACACCGCCGCCACCGAGCCCGCGGCCGGCTGCGCGGGGGAGAGCAGTACCGATCCGGCCGCCGACTGCGGTCAGTCCAGCTGCGGCTCGTGCGCCCTGGCCGGGATGTGCCTGCCGGAGTCCGCGGCGGGAAGCGGCCCCGGTCACTGATGTTCGGCAGACTCCTGTCGAAGTCGCCGATCGACGGCTTCGTCCTCTCCATCATGCTCGCAGTGGTCGTCGCCGCCTTCTTCCCGGCGCGCGGCGCCTTCGCCGAGGTCCTCGACTACGTCGTCATCGCGGCCATCGCCCTGCTGTTCTTCCTGTACGGCACGCGGCTGCACCCGCGCGAGGCGTTGCGCGGGCTGACCCACTGGCGCCTGCACCTGACGATCCTGGCGTTCACCTTCGTGCTGTTCCCGATCGTGGGCGTGGTCCTGGCGCCGCTGCTGTCGCACGTAATCGGCCAGGACCTGTCGGCCGGCATCCTGTACCTGACGCTGGTGCCGTCCACCGTGCAGTCGTCGATCGCCTTCACCTCCATCGCCCGCGGCAACGTCCCCGGCGCGATCGTCAGCGCCTCGGTCTCGAACCTGCTCGGCGTCGTCCTGACCCCGCTGCTGGCGGTGTGGCTGATGAGCACCGACTCCGGCGTCCATGTGGACGCCACGGCGGTCACCAAGATCATGCTGCAGATCCTGCTGCCGTTCATCGTGGGCCAGCTGGCACGGCCGTGGGTGGCGCCGCTGCTGCAGCGGTACGCCGAGCCGACCAAGTACGTCGATCGCGGTTCGATCGTCCTGGTGGTCTTCGTCGCCTTCAGCGAGGGCGTGCGCGACGGCCTGTGGTCCCTGGTCAGCGCCTGGCAGGTGGTGCTGATGACGATCATCGCCACGGCGCTGGTGATCGTGATGCTGGTCCTGTCCGGCTGGCTGCCCAAACGGATGGGCTTCGATCGCGCGGACACCGTCGCCATCCAGTTCTGCGGCACCAAGAAGTCTCTGGCCACCGGTCTGCCGATGGCGACCGTGCTGTTCGCCGGCTCCCAGGTGGGCCTGATCGTGCTGCCGCTGATGATCTTCCACCAGGTGCAGCTGATCCTCTGCTCGTGGCTGGCGACCCGGTACGGGCGGCAGGCCGACGACGAGGACGTCGCCGCCGCCCCATGAGCCTCTATCGGCCCGGGACCCGGTGTGCCAGGCTGGAGACATGACCGGACGCAAGCTCAACGGACTCGTGGTGGCCGTCACCGGCGGCGCCGCAGGAATCGGCCGCCAGATCGCCGGACAGGCGGCGGCGGCCGGCGCGCACGTGGCGATCGGTGACCGGGACCGCGCCGGCGCCGAACGCGCCGCCACCGAACTCGGGGGCCGAGCCCGCGGCTACCGGCTCGACGTCACCGACGAAGCCGCCTACACCGCCTTCCTCGACGCCGTCACCGCCGACCTGGGTCCGATCGACGTGCTGGTGAACAACGCCGGCGTGATGTGGGTCGGGCCGTTCGACGCCGAGCCGGAGAAGGCCACCGAGGCGATGTTCGCGGTCAATGTGCTCGGGGTGATCCGCGGCGTGCGGCTGGTGGCACCGGGCATGCGCGAGCGCGGCAAGGGCCACATCGTCACCATCGCGTCGGCGGCGTCGAAACTGGCACCCCCCGGTGAGTCGACCTATGCCGCCAGCAAACACGCCGTGCTCGGCTACCTGACGGGCGTCCGCGAGGAACTGCGGGGGAGCGGTGTGCAGATCTCGGCGATCATGCCGGGCGTGGTCGACACCGCCCTGGCGGCCGGCACCGACACCGGTGCCGCGAAGCTCCTCAGCCCCGACGACGTCGCCGCCGCCGTGATTCGGGTGATCGCCAAACCGCGGTTCATCACCACCATCCCGGCGTACATCGGCCCGCTGGTGGCTTTCGCCGGGGTGCTGCCGCAGCGAGTGCGCGACCTGCTGCTGCGCCAGGCCGTCCCCGATCAGGTGGCTGCGGCCGCCGGCGCCGACCGCAGCGAGTACGAGAAGGACGCTCTGAACTGACCGAGTGGCAGGGGATCAGACGGTCTCGTCGCTCGCGGTGAGCACTGCCGCCTCCCGGCGCATCTTCACCCGGTGACGCAGCCAGCGCACCAGCACCACCAGCACCCCGCCGACCACGAGTCCGATCACCAGGACACCCATCAGTTGAACCCCGGCCGTGGCGCCCAGCAGGTACGCCAGCAACAGCACGCACGTGGCCCACGTAGATCCGCCGATGACCGTCGCGATCGCATAGCGCCGGGCCGGGACGTCGGACAGTCCGGCGGCGATGGGCACCAGGGTGCGGACGTAACCGATCCACCGCCCGACCGGAACGGTCAGGTAGCTGTTGTGCCGGACCCGCTCCTCGGCGTGCTCCCAGTTGTCGTCGCCGAACTTGCGTCCGGCCCACGACTGCTGAATTCGCGGGCCGGTGCGGTGACCGAGGTAGAAGCCGGTCATGTCCCCGCACAGCGCCGCGGTGCACGCCACCGCGATGAGGACGTAGATGTTCGGCTGCCCGATCGCCGCCGCGACGCCCGCGGCGATCAGCGTCGCCTCGCTGGGCAGGATCAGGCCGCAGACCAGGATGGCGGTCTCGGAGTAGACCACCCCGAACACCACCAGGTAGACGGCCCAGGCGGGGGCGAGATCGACCACGGAAGTCAGCCAGTCGGAGATCTCGTGCATGTCAGTTGGTACGCGGATCTGCCGGGTAGGTGGCCAGCAGGGGGAGCGGCCACTCCTGGCGTCGAAGGACCTCGTGCCACACGTCGACGGTGGCGGGCGCGAGCAGATCCGACGGCAGGCTTCCCGCGATGAGCCAGCTGTCCTCGGCGAGTTCGTCGTCGAGTTGTCCCGCATCCCAGCCCGCGTATCCGGCGAAGATCCGGACTCCGCTGAGCACCGGTTCCAGATCGCCGGGATCGGCGTCCAGGTCGACCATGCAGACCGGGCCGCGGACCTGATGCAGCTTGGGCTGGGCGGCCACGTCGATCCCGGTCTTGGCCACGCCCAGGCACACCGCCGACTCGGTCTGCACCGGTCCGCCGATGAAGACGGCGCGGGGAGAGGCGGCCAGTTCCGACCACTCCGGGAGAATGTTGAACACCGCGGCCTGGCTCATCCGATTGAGCACCACCCCGAGGGTTCCGTTCTCGTCGTGCTCGATCACGTAGATCACCGTGCGCGCGAAGGTCGGGCCCGTCAGCGAGGTCGATGCGATCAACAGGGAACCGGGTCCCACCTGCGCCGGATCGCGGTAGTCATCGCCAGCCACGGATCAATCATGGCACAGCGGGGCCACAGCGTCTCTTCCCTCCCGTCACAGGTTCGCTCGGTAGGCTCGATCAGTGCGTTTCCTCCGATCGCTGCGGCACTCGCCCGGCCTGTGGCGACTGCTGCTGGTCCGGCTGACGAGCCAGCTCAGCGACGGCGCCTTCCAGGCCGCCCTGGCCTTCTCCATCTTGTTCAATCCGGACCGGCACACCGATCCGATGGCCGTCGCGGCGGGTTTCGCCGTACTGCTGCTGCCGTACTCGCTGATCGGCCCGTTCGCCGGGGCGCTGCTCGATCACTGGGACCGACGGCGAGTCCTGGTGTGGGTGAACGTCTTACGGGCCGTCGCCGTGGCCCTGGTGGCCCTGGCGATGGGCAGCGACGCCCCGGAGCCGGTGGTGCTGGTGGCGGCGCTGATCGTGACCGGCTGCAGCCGCTTCGTCGCCTCCGGGCTGTCGGCGGCGCTTCCGCACGTCGCCGAACGCGACGTGCTGATCGAGATGAACGCCTTCTTCACCACGCTCGGCGCCGTTCTGCTGGCCGGCGGGTCCCTGATCTCGGTGGGTCTGCGGGCGATCTTCGGCTCCGACAATGCGGGCTCGGCGGCCACCCTGCTGGCCGGCTCGGCGATCGCCCTGCTGTCGGCCACCATCGCCGCCGGTTTCGCCAAGCGCTTCCTGGGCCCGGACACCCCCGACGATGCCGGACACAACGCGCTGTACGCGGTGGCGCACGGTCTGGGGCACGGCCTGCGCGCCGCCGCCTCCACCCGGACCGTCGCAGTGGTCCTGTCCGCGATCGGCGTCCACCGCTTCGTCTTCGGCATCAACACCCTGATGCTGCTGCTCATCGTGCGTTCGACCGACCTGGGCCCGATCCGCGGACACGACGTCGGAGCGCTGGCCGTGATCGGCGGCGGCGTGGCGCTCGGCGCGCTGGTCGCCGCCTTCACCACACCCGTCCTGGTACACCGGGTCGGCCGCCGCTGGACCATCGTCACCGCGCTCACTGTGGCGCTGGCCGCCGAGCTGGCGCTGATCGAGATCGGGTGGGCCACCATCTGCACCGCCGCCGTCCTCCTGGGCCTCGCCGGGCAGACCATCAAGCTGTGCGGCGACCTGGCCATGCAGGCCGACGTCTCCGACACCTACCGGGGGCAGGTGTTCGCCGTCCAGGACGGACTGTTCAACGCCGCTTTCGTCGCCGCCATGGTCCTCGCGGCCATGTTCCTGCCGCTCGACGGCATCGCGCCCGGCCTGGTGCTGTTCGGCGCGGGACTGTACTTCTTCGCCGCGATCGGCGTCTGGCTGATGCATCCGCCGAAGATCCGGACGAGCCGGTCGATCACCCCGGCCCCGCCGTTGATCGACAGCTGACCCTCGCGCGACCACGTCCGCAGTTCACTACGCATTTCGACTTCGCCCGCGGGACGGTTCGCAGGCGTCGACCGCTGTCGAAGCCGGCCCGACAGAGGCCCTATGGCGTCGACGGAGGGAGATTAATTCTCCCTTTGTCGTCGCCATACGGCCGGTGTCACGCCGGGTCAGCACGTTCGGCCGCCCTCAGCGTGGAGGCCGCTCAGTCGGGCTCGACCACCCGGTCCGCGTACCCGTCGCCGTCGGTGTCCTCCAGGATCGCCTCGGGGCGACCGTCGCCGTCGGCATCGATCTCCAGGCGCCCGGGGGAGGGCGGCGTGCTCTGGTGCCCGGCCGGGGCGCCCGGGACCGACTGCTCCCACAGCCCCAGTCCGGAGTCCCGGAAGAATCGCTCGGGGACTCCGTCATCGTCCAGGTCGAGGACCGCGCGATCGGCGACCCCGTCGCCGTCGCTGTCCCACATCGCATCGTCGATCCGGCCGTCGCCGTCGAAATCGAGGGCGACCGCATCGAGTACCCCGTCGCCGTTCAGGTCCAGGTCGGCCGGACTGTGCCAGGTCGACGTCGCCCCGTCACCGGTGCCGAAGAAGTACTCGAGGGCATCCATGTGAGTTGGACGCTCGGCGGACACGGCCGGTTCCCCGACACGCCGCCGGCGTCTGAGCTCGGGGCCCTTCGACAAGCTCATGGGACGAACGACCAGCTCAGGGGAGAACGGGTCGGTCAGGGGACGAACGACAAGCTCAGGGGCGAACGGGTCGGTCAGTAGCCCATGGTGCGGATGGCGCCGGCGAGGTCGTCGAGCTGGGAACGGCGCACGTCCAGATGCGGCGAGATCCGCAGCAGCGCCTGTTCGGTCGCCAGGGGTGCCCGCCACGAGTCCGCGCAGGTCACCAGAATGCCAATGTCCTGGAGCCGGCGCTGCGCCGCGGCGACGTCACTGGGCTGCCAGCCAGGCGGCGGCGCCAGCGTCACCAGCGCCGACGGCTCCTCGATCGGTTCGAGGACCTCCCACGAGGCGATGCCGTAGAGCCGTTCCCGGGTGATCTGGCCGATCTTCGCGAGTTCCCGGAAGACCCGCTGCTGACCGATGTCCAGGAGTTCACTCACCGCCTGGCCCAGACCCAGCGCGCCGGCCACGTACGCATCCGACGAGTCGATCTGCACCGGCCGGATGGCGTCCGAGCGCACCGCGATGAAGCCGACGCCGCGCGGTCCGGTCAGCCACTTGCGGGAGGTGCCGTAGACGATGTCGGCGCCGGTCACCGTCGGGACTTGACCGACCGCCTGCGCCATGTCGACCACGACGGGAACGTTCGCGTAGTGGGCCACGTCGACGATCTCGTGCACCGGCTGCACCACACCGCCGGCCGAGCCGATCTGGCAGACGTGGATGAATGCGGGCTGGTCGAACTGCAGCATGTTCTCCAGCGCGTCCACGTCGACGTGCCCGTAGACGTCCGCCGAGGGCATGGTGCGCACGGCCAGCCCGCGCCGCTCGAACTCGTCGAGGTTGGGACCGAACTCGTTGGTCGCCACCCAGACGGTGGAGGCGACCGGCAGATTCCAGTTGTTGAGCAGCGCACGCAGACAGGTCCGGGCGCTGTCCCGGTACGACAGCTCGTCGGCGGTGTGCCCGATCAGGGACGCGAGCCCGCGACGGCCCGCCTCGAGCGCCCCGGCCTGCTCCTCGGCGGCCACGTACGAACCGCGCTCGGCCTCCCGCCACAGATGCGAGGTGATGGTCTCGATCCCCGCGCGCGACGTCCGGCCCGCCGAAGCGGAGTCCAGGTGCGCGATGGTCGGCTCGATCCGAGCCGCATGCCACTCTTCCCCGAGGTCGCTGCAGTACATACCCGGTAATCTACCGTTGCGCCCACCACTGCAGTAGGGCCGCCTCGGCGTCCTCGCGGGAGAGCGGTCCCGAATCCAGGCGCAACTCCTTGAGGTGACGCCAGGCTTCGCCGACCTCGGGCCCGGGAGACAAGCCGAGCAGTTCCATGATGGCGTTGCCGTCCAGGTCGGGCCGGACCCGGCTGAGGTCCTCCGCGGCCTGCAGCTCGGCGATCCGCTGTTCCAGATCGTCGTAGGTCTCCTGCAGCCGGCGCGCCCGGCGCCGGTTCCGCGTGGTGCAGTCCGCACGCACCAGCTTGTGCAGCCGGTCGAGCAGGGGGCCGGCGTCGGTGACATAGCGCCGCACCGCCGAATCGGTCCACCGGCCCTCGCCGTAGCCGTGAAACCGCAGATGCAGGAACACCAGTTGGGAGACGTCGTCGACCGTCGCCTTGGGGTACTTGAGGGCGCGCAGGCGCTTGCGGACCAGCTTGGCGCCGACCACCTCGTGATGATGGAAGCTGACGCCGCCGCCGGGTTCGTGCTTGCGGGTGGCCGGCTTGCCGACGTCGTGCAGTAGCGCCGCCCAGCGCAGAATCGGATCGGGCCCGCCCTCTTCGAGGTCGATGGCCTGCTTCAGGACGGTCAGCGAATGCTGGTAGACGTCTTTGTGCTGGTGATGCTCGTCGATGGTCAGCTTCATGCCCGGGACCTCCGGGAGGATCCGGTCGGCCAGACCCGTCTCCACCAGCAGGTCCACCGCCTCCAGCGGGTGCTCACCGCAGATCAGCTTGTCCAGCTCGGCCTGGATCCGCTCGGCGGTGATGCGGTCGATCTGCCCGGCCATCTCCTCGGTGGCGGCCCGCGTGCGCTCCGACAGCGTGAAGCCCAGCTGGGAGACGAAGCGGATGCCGCGGAGCATGCGCAGCGGATCGTCGTTGAACGAGTCCTCCGGTGCGGCCGGTGTGTCGATGACACCGGCCAGCAGGTCGTTCATCCCGTCGAGGGGATCGCAGAACTCCTGGCTGCCATCCGCAGCCACCCGCACCGCCATCGCGTTGACCCGGAAGTCCCGCCGGATCAGGTCCCCCTCGAGGGTGTCGCCGAAGGTCACCGTCGGCTTCCGGCCGACGCGGTCGTAGGCGTCGGCCCGATACGTGGTGATCTCGATCATGTGGTCGTCTTTGGCCGCGCTGACCGTGCCGAACTCGATGCCAGTGTCCCAGACCGCGTCGGCCCAGCCGCCGAGGATCTGCGCGATCACCTCGGGTCGCGCATCGGTGGTGAAGTCGAGGTCGTTGCCGAGGCGGCCGAGGACCGCATCCCGGACGCTGCCGCCCACCAGATAGAGCTCGTGGCCGCCCTCGGCGAAACGCTGCGCGAGCGGGGTGAGCACGTCGCCCAGGTCGCGAAGAGTGATCGCTGCGGCGGCGAGCAGCCGGGAGCGGCGCTCGGCCCGGTCCGCGGCGGCGGCATCCTCCGCGGGCGCACTGTCGGTCATGACATGCCAGCCTACCGAGGCCCCGGACGCCGGCTCCGCGCGCACGGCGGTCACTTGAGCTAACAGCAGGTGACTAGCGGATAGAGTCGGGGTGTGTCTGCTGAGTCCCCGGTGAGCCGACCGGACGTCGTGAACGACGGTCCGGCCGCCGGTGACCCGCAAAGTCCGCGGCCCCGCCGGAATCGGCGCGGGCGTCGTCGTGGCCGGCGCCGAGGCAAGGGCGGTGGTCAGCCGCAGAATCAGGGCGCCGGCGGCAGCACGAAGAAGGCCGCTCCGGCCGGGGAGGGCACCAACGACGACCCCGCGAAGGCCGACGGCGCGCCGACCGGTCCCAAACCTTCGGATCTGGCCGCGGCCCGCCGCCGCCGTGAGGCAGGCACCCCGGCCGCCATGCCGCCGACCCGGCGGCGACCGAACGGCAACGCCCGGTCCAGCAGCGATTCCGCACAGGCGCCGCGGCTGCGCACGGTGCGCGAGACCTCGGCCGGCGGTCTGGTGCTCTCGCACCTCGACCAGCCCTTCGACCAGCTCAAAGCGGTCCTGATCGGGCGCATCGACCGGCGCGGCCGGATGATGTGGTCGCTGCCCAAGGGCCACATCGAGACCGGGGAGACCGCCGAGCGCACCGCGATCCGCGAGATCTCCGAAGAGACCGGGGTGTCCGGCACCGTCGTGGCGCCCCTCGGGAAGATCGACTACTGGTTCGTCAACGAGGGCCGGCGGATCCACAAGACCGTGCACCATTACCTGCTCCGCTACACCGGCGGGGAACTGTGCGATGCGGACTACGAAGTGAGCGCCGTCGCCTGGGTGCCGCTGACCGAGTTGCCGCGCCGGCTGACGTACGCTGACGAACGGCGGCTCGCCCGAACCGCCGAAGCGGTGATCGCCGAACTCTGCAGCGACCCCGCCCTGCTGGCCCGTTCCGAAGCCGAAGCCAGCCGCACCGAGCCGAACGACTATGAGAAAGCCGCTGCTGCCCGCAACCAGCGCCGTAACGAACCGCCGCCGGCGAAGCCGCGGCGGCGCCGGCGGCGACCGCGGCGTGGGGGAGCGGGGAGCCGTACCGACGGTGCGGGCTGACCTCGTGCGGCGTCGCGCCGCTCTGCTCGCCGCCGTGGCGGCCGGCGTGCTGCTGATCCTGGGGCTCACCTCGGTGCCGTCGGTCGTCGCACCCGCTCACGCGGTCGAGCCCGGGTACGCGCGGCTGACCCTGACCGAACTCACGCCGTCGACCGTCACCAGCGCCGGCGGCGACGTGGTCCGGGTGCGCGGACGCGTGACGAACACCTTCGACCGGCCGATCAGCACTCTGAAGGTCCGCTTGCAGCTGGGGTCGCAGGTGCGCACCGCCGTGGGCCTGCGCACCAGCCTGATGGCGCCGTCGTCGGCGTTCCCGGTGCTGACACCGCAGCGATCGGTCGCCGAAACCATCACCCCGGGCCAGAGCGCCGCGTTCGATGTCGAAGTGCCGATCAGCGGCTCGGGCGGTCTGCAGATCGAGGACACTGGCGTCTATCCGTTACTGGTCAGCGTCACCGGGGTGCCCGAGTCCGGCGGCCTCATGCAGGTGGCCGAGTCCCGGAGCCTGCTGCCGGTGCTCTCCCTGCCGGCCAGCGCCACGCGAGCGACCGGCTTCGTCGACCCGGCCTACGGTGCCGGCGATGCGCGTCTGGGCCGGGACGGTTCGGTAGCGCCCGACACCTCCGCCCCGGCGGCGCTGACCATGATCTGGCCGCTGGCAGCCACCCCGCAACTGGCGCCCGGAGTCCTCGGGGGCGAGACCGAACCCGTCCGGCTGATCAGTGACCGGCTGGCCGAATCGCTGAAGCCCGAGGGCCGCCTCGGAGCCCAGCTGACGGCCCTGGAGAAGGTGGCTCAGCCCGACGGGCCCGACGCCCGGCTCCGCGACGGCCTGTGCGTGGCCGTCGACCCGGATCTGCTGGTGACCGTGCACGGCATGACGCTGGGCTACGTGGTCAGCGAGGACCCGTCCGACCCCCGGTCGGCCACCGTCCCCGGCACCGGGCAGGCCGACGCGCGCGCCTGGATCGCCCAGTTGCGGTCCATCGCCGAACAGCTCTGCGTCACCGCACTGCCGTTCGCCCAGGCGGGACTGGACTCGCTGAGCACCATCGGCGACGAGCAGCTGTCGACCACCGCCGTCACCGGCGCCGCCGACATCGTCGACGCGCTGCTGGGCATCGAATCCGCGCGCGACGTGACCATCCCGGCCGTCGGCACCCTCTCGAACGCCGGCCGCGACGTCCTGACCTCCCAGGGCCGGACCGGAGCGGCGATCGCTTCCTCGGCGGTGGAACCGGCCGCCACTGATGCGCTCGGCCGGTACCGGTCCGGCGGTGTCGGCCTGCAGACCTACGACGTCCCCATCAGCGCGGCGCTCGGCGCCGCAGGCACCCGCCCGGCCGTGCCGTCGATCATGCCGAGCTGGCAGCAGCCCGACCTGCGCGGGGAGTCGCCGGTGAGCCGCCGGCAGTCGGCCCTGGCGGCACTGGCCTTCCCGATGCTCACCGTCCCGGACTCCGACGACGCCCGGCGCGGACCGGTGACCGGTCGCAGCGCCTTCGTGATGCCGCCGACCTATTGGTCGCCGACCGCCGAAGACTCGGCGGCACTGCTGGGGGCCGCCGATCTGCTGCTGGCCTCGGGCACCGCGCGCGAAGTCCCGCTGCGCGACGTGGCCGGCAGCCTGCCCGAGGCCACCGAGACCGCCCCGCTGGTGACCCCGGGAGACACCGACCCGCTGGTGGCCAAGGGATTTCCGATCAGTTCCGCGCAAGCCGGCGAGGTCCGGTCCCATGTGGCGCTGACCTCCCAGCTGAAGAGCTCGCTGGTCGGCTCACCGGACACCGTCACCACACCTCAGGCCTATGTCGCGCCCCTGTACGAGGATGCGCTGCGCGGCATCGCCACCCCCGAGACGCAGACGCTGAACGAGGCACGACGACTCCGCACCATGCGGATCGAGGCGGTCTCCTCGACACTGGACCACATGAGGCAGGCGGTGTCGCTCCTGGATCCCGGCGGCCGCTACACCCTCGCCTCCGAGCGAAGTCCCCTGCTGCTGATCGTCCGCAACGACCTGGCCCTGCCGATCCGCGTGGAGATGAACATCGACGCCCCCGAGGCACTCAACGTGGGTGAGCTCGGCGTGCAGGAGATCCCGCCGATGGGCACCCGGCAGATCCAGATCCCGACACACGCCTCCACGTCCGAGCGGGCCACCGTCAACATCGCCATGGTCACCTCGACCGGCGTTCCCCTCAGCGAGCCGATCACGCTGTCGATCTACTCGAACGCCTACGGGAAAGTTCTGTTCTGGATCACGATCATCGCCGGGGTGCTCCTGGTGCTGCTGGTGGCGCGGCGGCTCTGGCACCGGTTCACCGGCGAACCCGATCCGGCCGACGAGGACCGTCCCGAGCCCGATGCCGACGAGATCCGGCTCGCCTCCATTCCGTACCAGCAGCGACTCGACCTGACCCGTGAAGACCCCGGCGATTTGCCGCCCGCCGACCGGAAGGACCCATGAGTTCCCGCCGTGAACGGCCGCAGCCGCCGCGCGCCCACCCGACCCGGCACGACCCGCCGCACGCGGGCCGGCACGAGACCGCTCCGGCCGCGGGCCGCGTCTCCGGGCCGCTCGCCGGCGCACCCGAACCGCACGCGCTGGCCAGCACCGAGATCGAGGCCGAGAACGCCGCGGCCCGCGGCGGGGTGGACGACTCCGACTCATCGGTGATGCGGACCGGCGGCTCCATCGCGATCGCCACCCTCACCAGCCGGATCACCGGCTTCGTGCGCACCGTCCTGGTGCTCGCCATGCTCGGCCCGGCGGTGTCCTCGGCGTTCCAGGCCGCGTACGTGCTGCCGAACATGATCGCCGAGGTGGTTCTCGGCGCGGTGCTGACGGCCATCGTCATCCCCGTCCTGGTCCGCGCCGAAGCCGAGGACGAGGACGGCGGTGCCGGCTTCATCAACCGGATCTTCACGCTGACCGTGGTGGTGCTCGGCGTCGCCACCGTCTTGGCGCTGATCGCCGCACCGCTGCTGACCGCGCTGAACGTGGGCGACGGGAAGGTGGATCGGCCGCTGACCACGGCGCTGGCCTACCTCCTGCTGCCGGAGATCCTGTTCTACGGGCTGTCCGCGCTGTTCATGGCGATCCTGAACATGCGGAACGTGTTCAAACCGGGAGCCTGGGCCCCGGTCCTGAACAACATCGTGCAGATCGCCACGCTGGTCCTGTACTTCCTGATGCCCGGCGACATCACCATCAACCCGCTCCGCATGAGCGACCCGAAACTGCTGGTATTGGGCGTCGGCACCACCATCGGCGTGGTGGTGCAGGCGGCGATCCTGCTGCCCTACCTGAAGCGGGCCGGGGTCAAGCTCCGCCTCGAGTGGGGCATCGACGCCCGCCTCCGGCGCTTCGGCAACATGGCGGTGGCCATCATCGGCTACGTGCTGATCCTCCAGGTGGGCCTGGTGATCACCTACCGGATCGCGGCCTCGGCCACCGACTCGGGGATCGCGGTCTATGCGACGCAGTGGCAGTTGCTCCAGTTGCCGTACGGCGTGCTGGGCGTCACCATCCTGACCGCGATCATGCCCCGGCTGTCCCGCAACGCCGCCGCCGACGACACCGGCGCGGTGATCGACGACATGTCGCTGGCCACCCGCCTGACCATGCTCGCGCTGGTGCCCACCGTGGCCTTCATGACCTTCTTCGGTCCCGCCCTCGGTATCGCCGTCTTCAACTTCGGGCAGTTCAAGGCTGCCGACGCCTCACAGCTGGGTTCGGTCCTGGCCTGGGGCGCGTTCACACTGATCCCGTACGCGATGACGCTGGTGCAGCTCCGCGTGTTCTACGCCCGCGAGGATGCGTGGACACCGACCGTCATGGTGCTGGGCATCACCATCGTGAAGGTGATCTCGTCGTATCTCGGCCCGGTGCTGTTCAGCGACCCGGAACTGGTGGTGCGCTGGCTGGCCCTGTCCAACGGACTCGGTTATCTGGTCGGCGCCGTGGTCGGCCACCACCTGCTGTACCGCAAGCTCGGCAACGCCAAGATGCGGCACGTGGTCCGCACCTCGTGGCTCACCGTCGCGGTCTCCCTGGCGGTCACCGCGGCCGTGTGGGCCGTCTCGCGCCTGACCGGCTTCTCTCAGATGTCCACCCACGCCGGCAAGATCGGCTCGATCGTGTATCTGGGCGTCACCGGCGTGGTGGTTCTGGGCGTGACCTATCTGTTCCTGGTGGCTCTGCGCATCCCCGACATGGTGACCATCAGCGCCTCGGTGATGCGGCTGGTCGGCCGGTTCGTCCCGGCGGTGGCGCGCCGAAACCCACCGGTGACCGGCGCGGACGCCGAGGCGACCACCATGACCGTGCAGTTCGCGCGGGTCAGCCCGGACGAGGCGCTCCCGTACTCTGGTCAGGTAGAGGTACGACGACGCTTCGACCGCGGTTCGGCCAGCTGGCACGAGTATGCGGTCACCAGTGGTGGTGCTGCCGGGGAGACCACCGTCCTGCCGCGGATCGGCGCTGACCCCGCCGTGCCGCCGTCGCAGATGCCCACCCGCACCGCCCACCGCAAGCCACCGGCTCCGCCCCGAACAGGACCGCCCCCGATGACGCAGAAACCCCCGGCGCCCACGCCCTCGCGCGGCCCACGCCTGGTACCCGGCGCCGCGATCGCCGGGGGTCGCTACCGCCTGCTCGAGGCGCACGGCGGGACCCGGGGACTGCAGTTCTGGCGCGCGCACGACACCCAGCTCAACCGCGAAGTGGGCCTGACCTTCGTCGACCCGGAGCAGCAGGCGCCGCCGTACCGTCCGGAAGACCGGGACGAGCAACCGGACGGGCCGCAGGCCATCCTGAACCGCACCCGCCGGCTGGGCCGGCTGCACTCCGCGGGCGTCGCACGGGTCCTCGACGTGGTCCGCGGCGCCTCCGGCGGCATCGTCGTCACCGAATGGGTGCCGGGCTCGTCGCTGGCCGAAGTGGCCGAGGCCGGACCGTCGGCCACCGGTGCCGCCCGCGCCGTCCGGGCGCTGGCTGCGGCGGCCGAAGCCTCCCACCGGGCCGGTGCGGCGCTGTCCATCGACCACCCCGACCGCATCCGCGTCAGCGTCGACGGCGATGCGGTGCTGGCCTTCCCGGCCGTCCTGTCCGGCGACGACCGCGCCTCCGACGTCCGCGGACTCGGTGCGGTGTTGTACGCGCTGCTGCTGGGCCGCTGGCCGCTCGACGCCGCCACCGGACACGAGGTGACCACTGCCCAGGCCCAGGGCGGCCCGGTCGGTGGTCTGCCGCCGGCGGCCCCCGATCCCGAACGCAAGGGCCGTCCGATCGCGCCGCTGGCGGTGAAACCGGAGATCCCGTTCGAGATCTCCGCGGTGGCGTCGCGCGCCCTCGAGGGCGGTACCGCCATCCGCACCGCCGGCACGGTGCAGCACATCCTCGATCAGGCGACCGTCGTCGACCTGGCCACCGACGTGATTCCCCGCGCTGACGACGAGCGGGCCCCGGTGTCGGTGGCCCCGCTCAGCCGGACCCGCAAGGAGCGGCTCCTCGGTGAGGGCGACGCGGGCAAGCGCAACAGTGCGCTGCTGATCGGCTCCGGCCTGTTCGTGCTGTTCGTGCTGGTCGCGCTGATCCTATGGCTCACCGACACCTTCGGCTCCGACGACGGCAACGACCTCGAGTCCTTCCTCCCGGAGACCACCACCAGCGCGCCCGCGGCGGAGACTCCGGCGGCCACCGCCGTCCCGGTGGTGCCGCAGGAGGTGTCGATCTTCGACCCCGAGGGGGAGTCGGACACGATGGCAGCGCAGAACGTGGGGAACGTGCTCAGCGGCGGCAGCCCGGCGTGGCAGACCTCCCAGTACCGGGGGACCGGCGTCTACGGCGGGCTCAAGGAGGGACTGGGGCTGATGTTCCAGCTCGCTCCGGGCGCTTCGGTCAGTGAGGCGACCTTCACGACGCAGACGCCCGGGATCAAGGTGGAGTTCCGCACGTCCGAGCAGGCCACCCCGAATCTGAACGCCACGTCGATCGTCGGTTCAGGCACCGTCGGCGAGACCGATTCGACGCTCTCCTTCGACAGTCCGGCCACCACCCGGTACCTGCTGGTGTGGATCACCGAACTCCCGGAGACCGAGGACGGCCGCTACCAGGCGATCATCGACAAGATCGCCTTCAGCGGCAGCTGACGAGCCGACCCCGCCGATCGAGCGGGGTCGAGATCACCGCCTCGGTGCTAGGCGACCACCTCGCCGGCGTCGCTCCGGCGCACCGCCGCCGGGGTCCAGCCGGGTGGGCCGAAGACGTAGCCCAGCTTGTCCCGCAGACGCGGTGCCTGCCGCACATCGCGGGCCAGGTTGACGTACTCGTGCGTCTGCAGCTTCCAGATGTTGTACGTCCCGACCTGCTTGGTCAAACCGTAGTGGGGGCGGTGCATCTCGCGCTGGAAGCTGCCGAACAGGCGATCCCAGACGATGAAGGTGCCGCCGTAGTTGCGGTCCAGGTACTCCGCGTCGCTGCCGTGGTGGACACGGTGATGCGAGGGCGTGTTCATCACGAACTCGACGGGCCGCCACATCCGGTCGATGCGCTCGGTGTGAATCCAGAACTGGTACACCAGGTTCAGCGAGTAGACCGCGAAGACGACGGCCGGCGGAATCCCCAGGAAGGGCAGGGGAAGCCACATGATCATGCTCATCGAGTTGTTCCACTTCTGCCGCAGCGCGGTGGCGAAGTTGAAGTATTCGCTGGAGTGGTGGGCCTGGTGGGTGGCCCAGACCAGCCGGACGCGGTGCGCGATCCGGTGCTCCCAGTAGAAGAGGAAGTCGAGCGCGACGAATCCGATCACCCACGTGTACCAGGCGTTGATCGGCAGCTGCCACGGCGCCAGGTAAGCGAAGATCGCAGTGTAGGCGAGCAGCGCCACCACCTTGGTGGCCGCCGAGGTGCCGATGGAGACGACGCCCATCAGCAGCGATGCTTTGGTGTCCTTGGAGAAGTACGACCCCTTGGGTGCGCGTCCTTCCTCGTCGGTGTCCTCGAGCTTCGCCGCGGCGAAGAACTCGAGGCCGAGCATCAGCACGAAGAACGGAATCGCGAGCACGGTGGGCTCACGCATCGCGGCGGGCAGGAAGTCGAGCATGGTCATCCCCCGGGAGAACGAGCGGCAGAAACTGTGTCTGACACTGTAGCGTGTCAGATGTCCGCGGGTCCAGGTTCTGCGCCGAATCGGTCACCGTAGGATGGGACGACGATGGCACAGCAGAACGAGCGTATCTACGGGGGAGTGAGCGCCCAGCAGCGCCGGGACCAACGTCGCGCGGCCCTGGTCGAGGCCGGATTGCAGTTGTTCGGCACCGAGGGGTATCTGAACGCCCCCGTCAAACGGATCTGCGACGAAGCCGGGCTCACCCAGCGCTACTTCTACGAGTCGTTCAACGATCGCGAGGATCTGCTCGACGCCGTCTACCGGGCGTGCGTGGACATCCTGCGGACGGCCACCACCACCGCCGCGGCCGACTATCTGGCGCAGGTTCCCGAAGTCGCGGCCGGGGGTGCGGTGCCCGAACAGCACATCCCGCCGCTGGCCCGCATCGCCTTCGGCTCCTTCCTGGAGACCCTCACCGCCGACCCGCGCCGCGCCCGGGTGATCCTGATCGAGGTGGTGGGGGTGAGCCCGGCACTGGAGGAGCTCCGCCTCGGCGCCATCCACGACTGGGCCGACCTGATCGTGGGTTTCACCATGCCCGGCCCCGAGGACGCCGCGCGGCACACGATCGCGGCGATCGGGCTGGTGGGAGCGATCACACAGCTGCTGGTCGACTGGCAGACGGCGGCGGCCAACCCGGTCGACGCGCGGTTCGGGCCCGAGCTGTTCACCGTGGAGGCCATCCACGACGTCACCACCGAGATGCTGGTGGGCACCTACCGCCACGTCCTGCGCCCCTGAGCCACCGGGGGAGCCGCCCGGGCGCCCGTCAGCCGTTCGCGGCCAGCCTGCCCTGAATCGCCGCGACGGCGTCCGGCAGATCGTCGACCACGAACTCCCACTGCGAACCGTCCGACAGGGTCAGGCACAGCCGCTCGACGCGGCGGGCGAAGCGGCCGCCGCGGCCCGGTGCCGTTCCGGCCGCAGCCACGTGCTTGGTCGCCACCGCGAACCGCAGGCCGTCGACCCGCGCGGCGAGTCCTTTCGGCTCGAAGACGAGGTGCGTCTTCGTGAGCTGAAGTTCGCCGCCGGCCAGGCCGCGTCCCACCGGGCGGCGCGCCTTCCACGTGCGCTCAGGCTTCTGGTCGGTCATCTGCTCCTCCTGGGCAACCGGCTTCTCCTCCGATACGGTACGACCCCGCGGAACCTTCCGGGACCCCGGTGCGTCTAAGTAGTGTGAGTGCAACGAGCCCGGTGTCCGGTGATGAGGTGCGCAGTCCCAACATGAACCCTTCGATCGCTGCAGACGATCCGATCCCGCCTGAGCCCCCGTTCTCGGCCGAACTCCTGGCCGACTACGACGCCCAGGCGCTCTCGCCCGCCCTCACCCGGCATATCGCCGCCCGTCTCGACGCCGATCCACGCGCCCGCCGGATCCTCGACGCCCTCGCCGCGACGCGGGCCCAGCTCGCGGACGCACCGGTGGAACCGCAGGACCTTCCGGCCGACGTCGAGGAGCGTCTGCGCCACCTCGTTCGCAAGCCCGGGAACATCAGCCCCTAGGCTGGTGTTGATAGCTGACGTACCCGACGGCTGCGCGACGAACGTTCGCCCGGCCGACGTAAATTCCTGCACGGAGGGCTGATGACCGAGACCGACAACACGATCCACGACCTGATCATCGTGGGATCCGGCCCGGCCGGCTACACCGCCGCCGTGTACGCCGCGCGCGCCGAGCTCAAGCCGGTGGTCTTCGAGGGGATCTCTTTCGGCGGCGCCCTGATGACGACCACCGAGGTGGAGAACTATCCCGGCTTCCGCGCCGGCATCCAGGGTCCCGAGCTGATGGACGAGATGCGTGAGCAGGCGGTCCGTTTCGGCGCCGATCTGCGCACCGAAGAGGTCGACACGATCCGCCTGGAAGGCGAGGTCAAAGAGGTCGAGGTCGGTGGCGAGGTCTACCGCGCCCGCGCCGTCATCCTGGCGATGGGGGCGGCCGCCCGCTATCTCGAGGTGCCCGGCGAGCAGGATTTCCTCGGCCGCGGAGTGTCCTCCTGCGCCACCTGCGACGGCTTCTTCTTCCGCGATCAGGAGATCGCGGTGATCGGCGGCGGCGACTCGGCCATGGAGGAGGCGACCTTCCTCACCAAGTTCGCCAGCAAGGTGACGCTGATCCATCGCCGCGAGGAGTTCCGCGCCTCCAAGATCATGCTGGAGCGCGCCCGCGCCAACGACAAGATCGATTTCCTCACCAATGCCACGGTCAGCGAGGTGAAGGGCGACAACGGCGTCTCCGAACTGGTGATCACCGATACCCGCACCGGCAGCACCAGCACGCTCCCCGCGACGGGCATGTTCGTCGCCATCGGCCACGATCCGCGCAGCGAACTGGTGCGCGGGCAGGTGGCGCTCGACGACGAGGGCTACGTGCAGGTCCAGGGCCGTTCCACCTACACCGACGTCCCCGGCGTCTTCGCCTGCGGTGACCTGGTCGACCACACCTACCGCCAGGCCGTCACCGCCGCCGGCAGCGGCTGCAGCGCGGCGATCGACGCCGAGCGCTGGCTCGCCGCCCGCGAGTCCTGACCTTCCCGACCCACCGAAGGAGAATCTCATGGGTGCCCACACCGTCGACGTCACCGACGCCACATTCCAGTCCGAGGTCCTCGAGTCCGACAAGCCCGTGCTTGTGGACTTCTGGGCCACCTGGTGCGGCCCGTGCAAGATGCTCGCGCCCGTCGTCGACGAGATCGCCCGCGATCACGGTGACGCCCTGACCGTCGCGAAGGTCGACGTCGACGCCAACCCGGTCGTGGCCCGTGACCTGCAGATCATGGCGATTCCGAGCCTGATCGTGTTCTCCGGCGGCAAGCCGGTGGCCACCATGCGCGGCGTCAAGTCCAAGGCGGCGATCCTGCGCGAACTGGCGCCGATTCTCGACGCGGCCGGATAACGGTCGGTCACATTCGACCGGTTCATTTGTCGAGGTCCTCGCCGACCTGAGAGAATGGGCTCGTACTGGAGCGCGGGGAGTAGCTCGCCACGTCCAGCTCAAGGCATGAGGAAGCGGGTAGTACATGGCAACGTTGCGTCCGGGTGACCGTGGCTCAGGGGTCGCCGAGGTCCGCACGATTCTTGTCGGAATGGGCCTGCTGGCGGCGCCGGACGCCGCCTCGACGGCGGCCGGCCGTCACGCCCAAGTGAACGACGACGTGTTCGACGCCGCCTGCGAGCGCGCCGTTCTCGCCTTCCAGCAGCAACGCGGCCTGATGGCCGACGGGATCGTGGGGCGATCGACCTATGCCGCCCTCCGCGAAGCCTCGTACCGGCTGGGCAGCCGAGTCCTGACCTACCGGCTGTCCGCGCCGATGACCGGTGACGACGTCGCCACCCTGCAGGGCCGCCTGCAGAACCTGGGCTACTACCACGGCCTGGTCGACGGCATCTTCGACAACGACACCCACCAGGCCGTCTGCCTGTATCAGGCGGAGTACGGGCTCACCTCCGACGGCATCTGCGGGCCGGCCACGCTGCTGTCCCTCAACCGGCTCGGTTCCCGGGTGTCCGGCGGTTCCCCGCACGCGATCCGGGAAGAGGAGCACGTGCGCCGCTCCGGCCCGCAACTCACCGGCAAGCGCATCTTGATCGACCCCTACGGTGACGCCGTCGACGAGACCGAACGGGCGATCCTCTGGGATCTGGCCGCTCGCCTCGAGGGCCGCATGTCGGCGGCGGGGATGATGACGTCGCTGTCCCACGACCGGTCGGCGTCACCGAGCGACGAGGAGAAAGCACGCGTCGCGAACGTGATCGACGCCGACCTGATGATCGCGCTGCGTCTCGGCCACTATCCGAACGAGCGCGCCAACGGTGCTGCCACGTTCTACTTCGGCAACCACCACGGCTCGTACTCCACCATCGGCCGCCATCTGGCCGGATACATCCAGCGCGAGGTGGTCGCCCGTACCCCGCTGCTCGACTGTCGCGCGCACGAGCGGACGTGGAACCTGTTGCGGCTCACCAAGATGCCGACGGTGATCCTGGAAGCCGGGTACAGCACCAACCCCGAAGATGCGCGGCTGCTCAGCACCGCCGAGTACCGCGACACCATCGCCGAGGCGATTCTGGTGGCCGTGAAGCGCCTGTACCTCCAGGGCCAGAACGACCGCCCTACCGGTACCTACACGTTCGCCGATCTCCTTGCGGCGGAACAGCTTCCGTACTGATCGTCAGCGCTCAGCGCGAACCCTGCAGTGCCAGGCTGTCCGAGATGACGAGTTTCTGCAGTGCCCGCTCCACCTGCGTCTTCCAGCCGAGGCCCTCGTCGAGGGTGAGCCGCAGCCGCGGCAGGTACTGATCGTCGGCGACCACCTCGAAGCCGGACTGCTCCAGAAAGCTCGTCGGCATGATGCAGGTGTCGCAGACGTTGCCTGCCACGCCGCCGCCGAGTAGGAGAGACACCAGATCCTTGGCGAGCTCTTCGTCGGACGACGTGTAGCCGAAGGCCTCGATCGCCCGGACGCCGCGGCCCACCACGTCGGCGATCACCGCATCCAGGAGCAGCGGTGCGGCGTCGTCGAACCCCGGCTCGGTGTTGATCTTGGTCAGCAGCACCGCATCCGGACCCACCGGAGCGGTGGGGAAGCGCTTGGCGCGGGGCACCCGTCCGGGCGGCGCATAGAAGGCGGTCCCGACGATCCGTCCGGTGGTGGGTTCGACGGCCACCTGACAGCAACTGCCCCATTCCAGAAGCAGACCCGAGATCCACGCCTCCTTGTCGAACTCGCTCTCGAATCCGCCGAGCGATCCGGTGAACGCATCGTCGAGGGTGTCCGAGACGGCTTCGGGATCCACTTCCCAGAAGACGCAGCGTCGGGTGTGCCGTGGAAGGCTGTCGAAGCCGTCCAACTCCAATGGCGTGATGGACACCCCCATCGCAGTTCGCCTCTCCTCTCCGGGCCGGAATTCGTCGGTGTCACAGTGACGTTTCGGCGCTGTACTTCCCCATAGGGGGTTTCCGGTGCCGGAATCGTCCTATTTTTCGGCGATCACACCGACGATGCGTTCCAGATCGTCAACCGATCCGAACTCGATCACCACCTTGCCTTTGCGCTTGGACAGGCTCACGGTCACCTTGGTGTCGAGCCGATCGGACAGCCGATCGGCCACGTCCTGCAACCCCGGCATCTGCATCGGCGGGCGCCGCTTGGACGGGGTGGGGGAGTCGGGCGTGCCCTCGTGGTTGGCCAGCGTCACGGCTTCTTCTGTGGCGCGAACTGACAGACCCTCGGCCACGATCCGCGCCGCGAGTACTTCCTGGGCATCGGTGCCGGCCTCGAGCGCGAGCAGCGCGCGCGCATGACCGGCCGACAGCACGCCGGCCGCCACCCGACGCTGCACCGGAATCGGCAGCTTCAGGAGGCGAATCATGTTGGTGATCACCGGGCGGGAACGGCCCAGCCGGTTCGCCAGCTCCTCGTGTGTCACGTCGAACTCTTCGAGGAGCTGCTGATAGGCGGCCGCTTCTTCGAGCGGGTTCAGCTGCGCGCGGTGGATGTTCTCCAGCAGAGCATCCCGGAGGAGATCGGCATCGCTGGTCTCCCGGACGATCGCCGGAATCTTCTCCAGTCCCACCGTGGTGCCGGCCCGCCAGCGCCGTTCGCCCATGATCAGCTGGTAACGGACTCCGTCGGCCTTCGGCGTAGAGAGCTCCCGGACCACGATCGGCTGCATGAGGCCGAACTCCCGGATCGAGTGCTCCAGTTCGGCCAGCGCTTCCTCGTCGAAAACAGATCGCGGCTGTTGCGGGTTCGGCTCGATCTCCGCGGGCGGAATCTCCCGGTACACGGCACCGATCTCGTCGCCGACGGCGGGTTGCGGTGCCACCGCCGCCGGTGCGCCACCGCCGATCACCACGTCAGCGGCCGCGCTGCCCATGCGCGTGGTGTTGACGCCCTGCCGACTGGAAGACTGGCCACCGGCCGTCCCGGGCGCCTCCTCGGTGGGCCCGGTGGGAATCAAGGCGGCGAGTCCTCGTCCGAGGCCACCGCGCTTCTGATTGTCTCGCTGACTCACTGCGCCTTCTCCTTCACACCCTGCAGAGCGAGCTCCCGCGCCGCATCCAGATAGCTCATGGCTCCACGTGAACCCGGGTCGTACTCGACGATGGTCATCCCGAAACCGGGAGCTTCGGAGACCTTCACGCTGCGCGGAATGATCGTCTGCAACACCTTGCCACCGAAGTGCGAGCGCACCTCCGCCGCCACCTGGTCGGCCAGCTTGGTGCGCCCGTCGTACATCGTCAGCAGGATGGTGGACACGTGCAGATCGCGGTTCAGGTGTGCTTGCACTAGTTCGATGTTGCGCAGCAACTGCCCGACACCCTCCAGCGCGTAATACTCGCACTGGATCGGAATGAGCACTTCGCGCGCCGCCACCATCGCGTTGACGGTGAGTAGTCCGAGCGACGGCGGGCAGTCGATCAGGACGTAGTCGATCCCGAACTCGGTGAGCACGTCGAGGTCCAGCGAGTTGCGCAGCCGGCTCTCGCGCGCCACCACCGAGACCAATTCGATCTCCGCACCGGCCAGATCCAAGGTGGAGGGGACGCAGTAGAGGTTGTCGTTGGAGGGGGAACGCTGAATGGCATCCCGCAACGACACGTCGTCGAGGAGCATCTCGTACACGGAGGCGATCCCAGGCTTGCGGTGATCGATCCCCAGTGCGGTGCTGGCGTTGCCCTGCGGATCGAGGTCGATCACGAGCACGCCGAGTCCATGCAGGGCGAGTCCCGCGGCGAGGTTCACCGCCGAGGTGGTCTTACCGACGCCGCCCTTCTGATTGGCCACGGTCATGATCCTGGGGGCCGGGGGACGGGGGAGTGTTCCCGCTCCGCCCGGCGTCAGGATCTGGCTGGCGCGTTCGGCCGCCGCCGCGATCGGCGTATCGGCGAACACCGGAGCTTGCGGTTCCGGCGGCGTTCCACGTGAAACCCCGTCGGGAGAAACGCTCTTATCATGCTTCGGCAAACCGGCATCCCTTCGATCGTCATCATCATTCTGCGCCTTGCGCCTGAAGGACACCAACTCTCAACCCCTCCTCTTGCGACGTCGTTCCGCACGCTTGCCGGCCCGGCGATCTGCTTCGGTCTCCACGCGGTTGCCGATAAGGACTGTCGACGGTGGATCGACGACGTCGGCACCGACCTCACGCACCGACAGGTTCCGCAGTCCCACGCGGGCGGCGGCTTCGGCATGCTCGGCGATCTCCTCCTGAGCCGTCCTGCCCTTCAGTGCGATCAGCTCGCCGCCGACGCGAATCAGGGGAGCGGACCAGCGCGCGAGACGATCGAGGGGCGCCACGGCGCGTGACGTCACGACATCAGCTCCGCCGACCCGCTCGATGATCGGCGCTGCTTCCGCGCGACCACGAACCACCGATACGTTGTCGAGCGACAGCCGATCGACCACTTCCTCGAGGAAGGTGGTCCGGCGCAACAGCGGTTCCACCAAGATCACCTCGAGGTCGGGACGGGCGATGGCGAGTGGAACACCGGGGAATCCCGCGCCGCTGCCGATGTCCACGACGCGGGCGCCGGGCTCTATCACCTCGCCGAGGACTGCGCTGTTGAGGATGTGTCGGGACCAGAGCCGCGCCGGCTCACTCGGTCCGATCAGCCCCCGCAGCACCCCTTCGTCACTCAGCACCCTCGCGTAGTCTTCGGCACGCTCCAGTCGGTCGCCGAATACCTCGGCGGCAACGGGGGGTACCGGTTCGTGCTCATCTGCCGTACCGCTCACGGCACTCCTTCCGTAGGCTTCCACTGTTTCACGGGAAACTGTTGCGGTCCTACTCGTCGCCTGTTTCACGGGAAACCGCGCTGCCCTGAGACGAGGTTTCCCGTGAAACACCCTCGCTGCGTGTCCCGAGGCGTTTCACGTGGAACCGCTCGAACTACAGCCGTGTAATTCTGGTCCCGGATGCAGAACAGTCCCGGTCGAAACCGGGACTGTTCACTGGGGCAATCGATCAGCCCTTGATCACCACCACGCGACGCCTGGGCTCCGAACCCTCGCTCTCGCTGTAGACGCCGTCGACGGCCGCCACGGCGTCGTGCACGATCTTGCGCTCGAACGGAGTCATCGGATCCAGCTCCTCGCGCTCACCGCTGTCGCGCACCCGCTCGGCCACCTTGGTCCCCAGCGCCGCGAGCCGCTCACGACGATCGGCGCGCCAGCGCGCGATGTCGAGCATCAGCCGGCTGCGGTCGCCGGTCACCTGCTGCACCGCCAGGCGGGTGAGCTCCTGCAGCGCATCCAGCACCTCGCCCTTGCGGCCGACCAGTTGATCGAGGTCGTCGCCGCCGTCGATGCTCACCACGGCCCGGTCGCCGTCGACGTCCAGATCGATGTCGCCGTCGAAGTCGAGGACGTCCAGGAGTTGCTCGAGGTAGTCTCCGGCGATCTCGCCCTCTTCGACCAACGGATCGTCGTCGCCGTCCTCGTCGCCGTCCTCGTCGCCGCCGTCGTCATCGTCGTCCTGGCCGGCGGACGGGGGAGTGGCCTCCTCGAGGCCCTCGCCCTCGTCGACCGCACCGCCCGTGTCGTCGACCTCCGCGTTGTCGACGTCCCCGGTCTCAGCGGCGGGGGTCTCGACGTCGGGGTTCTCGACGTCGGGGTTCTCGACGTCGGACTGGGTGGCTTGTTCTGTCATTTCCGATACCTCACTCACTACATCAACGTTGTGGCCGGGCGCGCTCACTGGCGGCCGCCGCGGCGGTTCTTCTTGCTCTTGTTGCTCTTGCGGGCCTGAGTCTTCTGAGACTTGGCCGCGGTCTGCGCATTGGCCGCCTCCTTGGCGACCTTCTCTACGACTTCGTCGTCGGGACTCCGCCGCTCGGCTTCCAGCCGCGACTGCGGGCCGCCGTGATCGGTCACCTTGAGGACGGTCTCAGCGACGGCCTTCGATGCTTCTTCGACGCTTCCGGGCGCGACGATCTTCTTTCCGTGCGCGGCGGTCGCAGTCTCGTGCCAGTCCTTGGCCGCGGCGGCGCGTTCTTCGTCGTCGGCCGCCGTCTCGGCCACCAGGGCCACGCCCTCGCGGCCCTCGAGTTCGCGTGCGGTCTTCTCCGAAGCCGGAACCGTGGCGTGCTTCCACACGCTGCCCGAGGGAGCAGCCGCGATCAGCTTCACCTGTGCGAGCTCGGTCTTGTAACCGGGCACATCCACTCCCGCCTCGGCGCCCGCGGCCTCGGCCTGCTCGATGATCCGGTCGTAGATGGCGGCGGCCTGCCGCGCATAGATCCGCGCTTCGTCGAACTTGCCCGAACGAAACAGGGCCGTGGCGACCATCCTGGCCCAGTCGGCCTTGCGATCATGCGCCAGCTCGGACACCGGGGAATCGGGGTTCGCCTGCTCCCATGCATCCTGGTAGGCGGTGAGGATCGCGCTGTCGTCACGCATCACGGTGTTGAGGCGTTCCTCGTGGCCGTCGTTCAGCCAGGCGATCAGCTGCTGCCGGCGCAGGGTCAGGTAGCCGTCGAGGGCGGCCAGGTCGGCGTCCTCGGCCCCGGCGTCCGTGCGCGCGGCATCGGTCCACTGGAAGGCCAGGCTGGCACGCAGGTCGGCGTCCTCGGACAGCCGGACCAGTTCGTCGGCGGCCTGCACCAGTCCGTTGCGGCCCCGGTACAGCCAGTCCGCGTTGCGCTGACCGAATCGGGTCACCTTGCGGAACTCCGTGCCCGCATCTCCGGGACGGCCTTCGCGCAACGCCGTGTAGCCGCGGTCCATGGCCTTCTTCGGATCGAAGTTGCCCGGCAGCGGACGCTCACCCGGTCGGGGAGCGGAGGCGCGGCGCTTCTCCTCGCGGATGGCCTTCTCGTGGTTCTCTTCCTTTTCGATGCGGCCGAAGACGAGGTGCTGCTGGCCGTAGGTCCAGAGGTTGTTGCTCACCCAGTACATCAGGATCGCCACCGGGAAGAAGGGGCCCGTCGCCAGAATGCCCAGCGGGAAGACCCAGAGCGACAGCCGGTTCATGATCCGCGTCTGCGGATTCTCCATCGCTTCCGCCGTCTGCCGGCTGACCGAGGCTCGCGAGTTCATGTGGGTGGCGAACGAGGCGACGATCATCAGGGGGACCACGAGCGCCGCGATCTGCCAGCGCGTGAAGTCCACCGGCATGCCCTCGGGCACGAACGCCGCGAACTCAGTGGTCGGCTGCGTGATGAACGACGACAGCGGCACGCCGAACAATCGCGCGTCGAGGAAGTTCTCCACCAGCTCGGGGCTGAAGGCGTAGTTGCCGAGTGCACGGGTCTGCTCGGACGTCAGACCTTCCTGACCCACGCCGGTGCCCATGCGGTTGAAGGAGCGCAGCACGTGGAACAGACCGATGAACACCGGGATCTGCAGCAGCATGGGCAGACAGCCGAGGAGCGGGTTGAAGCCGTGCTCCTTCTGGAGCTTCTGCATCTCCTCGGTCATCTTCACGCGATCGTTGGAATACTTCTTCCGGATCGCCTGCATCTGCGGATTGATTTCCTGCATCTTCTTCGTCGTGCGGATCTGCTTGACGAAGGGCTTGTACAGGATGGCGCGCAGCGTGAAGACCAGGAAGACCACCGACAGCGCCCACGCGACGCCGGAACCGCCCGGGCTGTCCGGCAAGATCTTGTCGAACAGCCAGTGCCAGACCCACATGATCCAGGACACCGGGTAGTAGATGAAGTTGAGCACGGCTCACAAACCCCTATCTGACATAGCTCGCTCACCGTCGCCGGTTGAGCCATTGGTATGGGAAGTCTCAGTGGTCCGGTCGGCGCGGCGGGGGCGCCGTTCGGGGACCGGGTCGTAGCCGGGCTTGTGCCACGGCCCGCATTTCAGCAGTCGCCAGATCGTCAGCAACGATCCGTAGACCACTCCTCGTTTCTCGAGGGCCTCGACGGCGTAGCTGCTGCACGTCGGTTCGAAGCGGCAGGTGGGCAGACGCAGCGGTGAGATCCAGGTGCGGTACAGCTCCACCAGAAAGATCAGGGAACGTCGCGGCAGCAGGTACAGCCTGGAGGAGAGGGTCATCGGGCCACCGTGCCGTTCGGCGCGACGGCGGATTCGACGGCAGCGGTCACTTTGGGATCGCCGAATGCCTGTCGCAATTGCTGCTCCAGCTCCGTCGACGTCCGGCGAGCCGAACTCGGGCGGGCCCGGATCACCACGTAGGCCTCGGAGGTGCCGAGCACGTCCCGGCTGCCGGCGAAGGCGTGGCGCAGACGGCGGGCGACCGCGTGACGAGTCACCGCATCACCCACCTTCTTCGACACGATCAGCCCCAGGCGCGGGCCGCCGAACGCCGCGACGTCGGTGCGGACGCCCCGTGGGTCGGGCCAGCGCGCGGCCAGGGGAGCGACGGTGATCAGCAGATCACGCGCCGAAACCCGCACTCCCTTGTCGAGGGTGCGGGTGAAGTCCGAGCTGCGCTTCAGACGCGTTGAGTCAGCGGACACCGAGCGGGCCGACCGGACTCACGCGGCTCAGGCGGTCAGCTTGGCGCGGCCCTTGCGACGGCGACCGGTCACGATGGCACGGCCGGCGCGGGTCCGCATGCGCAGACGGAAACCGTGCACGCGCGCGCGGCGACGGTTGTTGGGCTGGAACGTACGCTTCCCCTTGGCCATGGGAACTCCTCGAGTCTCGATACAACGGCGGTCTTCAAGCCCGCATGGTTCCGGTGGTGATTTGACCGGCCTGAATCCGGGTGAGCCGGATTCCGCAGCCCATGCTCGGGCGACCTGTCGAGACTACTCAGCCCGCGTGTCCAAATCAAACGAGTCACGCTGCGTCGACTATTCTGCTCCCTTCGATTCCGCACGCGGCCATCACAGCCCGTACCCTGTGGAATCACCCGGGATCCCTTGATCCACAGTGTGCATAACTTTGTGGACAGGTCGCTCGCAAGTGCAGATTCATGACACGCTGGGAAGCCGGGCACTGTGTAGAGCGCTGTGGAGTCACCGGGGACAGGAGTTGAGTCGTGACCGACGATCAAGCGTCATTCGGCGAGGTCTGGAACCTCGTGGTCGATGAGTTGAACAACACGGTCGACGACGGCACCCCGCTCCTGTCACGACAGCAGAAGGCCTGGCTCTCGCTGGCCCGCCCGCTCACCATCACCTCCGGATTCGCCCTGCTCACCGCCCCGAACGCACTGGTTCAGGAGCAGATCGAACGCAACCTCCGGGACACCGTCGGCGCCGCCCTGAGCCGGCACCTCGGACAGCCCGTCGAGGTCGCGGTCCGCATCTCCGAACACCAGGAACAGACGCCGGCCCCCGAGCCCGAGCCGGCCCCGGCGCAGCCCGGCGCCCAGGAACCGGCCGCCGCCGCGGAGGTCGGTCGTCCGATGCCCGACCGTCCGGCACACGACCCGCGCACCGGTGGCACGCGCGACTGGGCGGCCTACTTCGACGACCGCAACACCACCGCGCCCTCCGACAGCGCGGTGACCCTGCACCCCAAGTACACCTTCGACACCTTCGTGATCGGCGCCTCCAACCGCTTCGCGCACGCTTCGGCGGTGGCGGTGGCCGAAGCCCCGGCGCGCGCCTACAACCCGCTGTTCATCTGGGGGCAGTCGGGCCTGGGCAAGACGCACCTGCTGCATGCGGCCGGCCACTACGCCCAGCGCCTGTTCCCGGGGATGCGGGTCAAGTACGTCTCCACCGAGGAATTCACCAACGACTTCATCAACTCGCTGCGCGACGACCGGCAGATGGCGTTCAAGGCCCGCTACCGCGAGGTCGACATGCTGCTGGTGGACGACATCCAGTTCCTGGAGGGCAAGGAAGGCATCCAGGAGGAGTTCTTCCACACGTTCAACACGCTGCACAACAGCAACAAGCAGATCGTCGTCTCCTCCGATCGGCCGCCGAGCAAACTGGCGACGCTGGAAGACCGGCTCCGGACCCGCTTCGAGTGGGGCCTGATCACCGACGTGCAGCCGCCGGATCTGGAGACCCGCATCGCGATTCTGCGCAAGAAGGCGCAGATGGATCAGCTCGCCGCCCCCGACGAGGTGCTGGAGTTGATCGCCTCCCGGATCGAGCGCAACATCCGCGAGCTCGAGGGAGCGCTGATCCGGGTGACCGCGTTCGCGTCGCTGCAGAACACCGATCTGGACCTTTCGCTGGCCGAGGTGGTGCTCAAGGAACTCATTCCCGATTCGGGCGCGGCCGACATCAGCGCCGCCGGGATCATCGCGATCACCGCGGACTACTACAACATCTCGGTCGACGACCTCCGCGGTCCCAGCAAGGGCCGGCCATTGGTCGGCTACCGCCAGATCTCGATGTACCTGTGCCGCGAGCTCACCGACATGTCGCTGCCGCAGATCGGTGAGGCCTTCAATCGCGACCATTCGACGGTGATCCACGCCGACCGCAAGATCCGCAACACGATGGGCACCAGCACCGACGTCTACAACGACGTCCAGCAACTGACCGCTCGCATCAAACAGCGCGCGCGGGGCTGACTCTCAACCTCTCCCGCAGACTTGTCAGACCCGTCGGCGGCCGGCGAACCGGCCGTTCTCTGCGTCCCGGCCGCGTGAGAAAGACCAGGTCGCGGCCTGTCGGGCTCCTGTGGACTTCCTGCGGACAACCACCGTCCACGGTGTGGACGAGCCCGGGACAGATGGGAACGCAGGACCGCGTCCACAGCGTCACCGAGTTGTCCACCGTCGTGCTCCACCGATGCTCCACACGCTCGAGCGCGTGCCCACCTGCGGCGACGGGGCTTGTCCACAGATTCCACAGGACTTATTACTAAGAAGAATTTCTTTCTTTAGATCTTCTTTTCAAAAGAGGGGCTGGGGATACACCGGTTCGACACCGGATGCCTCCCGACACGCCGGGATCGGGGCGCGACATCCGGAACTGGGTGACAACTTCGGCGCCCAGCGCTCTACAGTGGGATTCGGCGACCACCCGTCGCCTGGTCGGTGCTCGCCGCCGACCGGTACGTCGAGAAGGGCAATCACAGCAGATGAAGTTTCGTGTCGTGCGCGACGAGTTCGCCGATGCCGTCGCCTGGGTCGCCCGGAGCCTGCCGTCCCGTCCGCCGGTGCCAGTGCTCGGTTGCGTGGTTCTGACCGCGAACGACGAGGGGCTGCGAGTCGCCGGATTCGACTATGAGGTCTCCGCCACCGAGACCATTTCCGCCGAGGTGGCCGAACCGGGAACGGTGCTGGTCTCCGGCCGGCTGCTGGCCGACATCACCAAGGCGCTGCCCAACAAGCCGGTCGATGTGAGCATCGACGGTGCCCGCGTGGCGATTTCGTGCGGCAGCTCCAAGTTCTCCCTGCCGACCATGCCGGTCGAGGACTACCCCGAACTTCCCGACGTCCCCGAGGAGACCGGCACCGTGACCGGTGCCCTGTTCGCCGAGGCCGTCTCCCAGGTCGCGGTCGCCGCCGGTCGTGACGACACCTTGCCCATGCTGACCGGTGTCCGCGTCGAGATCGATGGTGACCGCATCGTGCTGGCCGCCACCGACCGTTTCCGGCTGGCGGTGCGCGAGCTGGAGTGGTCCCCGCGCGACGGTGCCGCCACCGGTGCCGCGCTGGTGCCGGCCAAGACGCTCTCCGATGCGGCCAAGTCCGCCGGCGCCGACCACGCCGGTTCGGTGGCACTGTCGTTCGGCTCGGGCCAGGCGATCGGCGCCGACGGCATCCTCGGCATCGCCAGCAACGCCAAGAAGACCACCACCCGGCTGCTCGACGCCGAGTTCCCCAAGTTCCGTCAGCTGTTCCCGGCCAGCCACACCTCGGTGGCCGCCATCGACAGCGCGGCTCTCATCGAGGCGATCAAGCGTGTCTCGCTGGTGGCCGAGCGCGGCGCGCAGATCCGGATGGACTTCTCCGGTGATTCGGTGCTGCTGACCGCCGGTGGTGACGAGGCCGGTAAGGCCGAAGAG
The DNA here is from genome assembly GCF_039537105.1 of Gordonia caeni. Classification (NCBI taxonomy): domain Bacteria; kingdom Bacillati; phylum Actinomycetota; class Actinomycetes; order Mycobacteriales; family Gordoniaceae; genus Gordonia; species Gordonia caeni. The sequence continues at coordinate 303,455 of NZ_BAAAZW010000001.1, read as the reverse complement.
TCGCTGGACGTGCAGTTCTACGGCGACCCGATCCTGATCGCCTTCAACCCGACCTATCTGCTCGACGGCCTGGCCGCGATCGGCACGTCGACCGTGCAGTTCGGTTTCACCAATCCCGAACCCGACGGATCGGGTGAGCGGCGCGCAGCCATCCGCCCGGCGGTGCTGCGCCCGGCCGGCGAGGACGAGCCGGTCGCCGACGAATCCGGTGCCTTCCTGGCCCCCGCCGGCGAATTCAGTTACCTGTTGATGCCGGTCCGCCTGCCCGGCTGACCGTTCACCGCCGTTTCGCCCCGCTCGAGAGGAAATCATTCATGCAACTGGGACTTGTGGGTCTGGGAAAAATGGGTGCCAACATGCGCACCCGCATCAAGGCCGCCGGTCACGAGGTGGTCGGTTACGACCCGCGTCCCGAGGTCAGCGACGTCGCGAGCCTGGCGGAGCTGGTCGATACGCTGCAGGCTCCCCGCGTGGTGTGGCTGATGGTGCCGCACGGTGAGGTGACGCAGCAGAGCGTGGAAGATCTGGCGGGTCTCCTCTCGCCGGGCGACGTGGTGATCGACGGTGGGAATTCGCGGTTCACCGATGATCAGCCGCACGCAGATCTGTTGGGCGACAAGGGAATCGGATACATCGATTGCGGCGTCTCCGGCGGTGTCTGGGGTCTGGAGAACGGCTACGCACTGATGGTCGGGGGTAGCGAGGCCGATGTCGCGAAGGTGATGCCGATCTTCGACGCGCTCCGGCCGGCCGGTCCGCGCGAGAACGGCTTCGTCCACGTGGGCCCGGTGGGCGCCGGGCACTACGCCAAGATGGTGCACAACGGCATCGAGTACGGCCTGATGCAGGCCTACGCCGAAGGCTACGAACTGCTGCAGGCCGAGCCGCTGATCGAGAATGTCACCGGCACGCTCAAGGCGTGGACGCAGGGCACCGTGGTGCGGTCGTGGCTGTTGGATCTTCTGGTCCGGGCACTGGAAGAGGATCCGGGACTGTCCGAGATCTCGGACTACACCACCGATTCCGGTGAGGGCCGATGGACAGTGGAGGAGGCCGTACGCCATGCGGTGCCACTCCATGTGATCACCGCCGCGCTCTACGCCCGCTTCGCCTCCCGGCAGGAGAGCTCCCCGGCGCTCAAGGCCGTCTCGGCGCTGCGCAACCAGTTCGGCGGGCATGCGGTCCGTGATCTGCAGGGGCGGAGCGTCGGCGAGACCGCTACCCCCGAGGAGTGAGGCGTCTGCGCGCGCGTTCAGTGGTGAGGTAGCGACGTGTTCGTGCGAACGCTGGGGCTGACCGACTTCCGGTCCTGGGAACAGGTGGAGTTGGACTTGCGTCCCGAACCGACGATCTTTGTGGGGCGCAACGGATTCGGGAAGACCAACCTGCTCGAATCGCTCTTCTACTCGGCCACGCTGCGCTCGCATCGGGTCTCCTCGGATGCACCCCTGGTACGCACGGGAGCCCGGTCGGCGCGGGTCCGGTCGACGGTCGAGAACGACGGCCGCGAACTCTCAGTGGAACTGACGATCGCCGCTCAGGGCGCCAACAAGGCGACGGTCAACACCGCCCCGGTCCGTCGCACGCGCGAGATCCTGGGCATTCTGCGGACGGTCCTGTTCGCCCCCGAGGATCTCGCGCTGGTCCGGGGCGATCCGGGGGAACGGCGCCGGTTCCTGGACGAGATCACGGTGCAGCTGCGCCCGATCGCGGCCGGCTCGCGCGCCGATTACGACCGCGTCCTGCGTCAGCGCTCGGCGTTGCTGAAGACCGCCGGGGCCGCGATGCGGCGGTCGTCGACGGAGGCGGACTCGGTGATGAGCACCCTCGACGTCTGGGACGAGCAACTCGCCCAGTTCGGCGCGGAGGTGACCGCCGATCGTCTGTCCGTTGTTCGCGATCTCAATCCTCTTGTGGCACAGGCATATTCATCAATCGCTCCGCATTCGCGGCCGGCCGAGATCAAGTACCGGTCAGCGGCCGGGCCGGAGGTGGACGCCAGCGAGGGCGGTCCGGAGGCCGTCGACGAGATCCGGCAGGTGCTGGCCGGGCGGCTTCGTGAGGTGCGCTCGAAGGAGATCGACCGGGGCCTCTGCCTGGTGGGTCCGCACCGGGACGATCTGCTGCTGAACCTGGGCACCGAGCCGGCCAAGGGGTTCGCCAGCCACGGGGAGTCGTGGTCGATGGCCCTCGCTCTGCGTCTGGCGTGCGTCGACCTGCTCCGGGCCGACCGGGTGGAGCCGGTGATCATGCTCGACGACGTCTTCGCCGAGCTCGATGCGGCGCGCCGGGCCAAACTCGCCGAGTTCACCGCCTCGGCCGAACAGCTCCTGATCACCGCGGCGGTCGGAGAGGACATTCCCGGGGTGCTGGCCGGGCGGCGCATCTCTGTCGGACTGGTGGAGGAGGATGGCGAGCGACGGTCACAGATCATCGGTGAGGAATCGATCGCCGGCGGCACCGAGAGCGACGACGCCGACCAGGGCGAGGGAGCGGGGCAGGCATGACGACCGGCGGCGACAGCGAACACACACCGGGTTACGAGGTGGCGCGCAAAGCTCTGGAGCAGGCCCGTGCCGAGGCCAAGGCGGCCGGCAAGCAGGTCGGTCACGGCCGGACCGGCCCGCTGGCCGGGAGCACCCGCAAGACCGGCGACCGCAAACGCCGCCGCTGGTCGGGTGCCGGCCCGGACAGCCGGGACCCGCAGCCGCTGGGCCGGCTGACCGGTTCCATCGCCCGCGCGCGGGGCTGGTCGTCGAAGATCAACGAGGGCACGGTGTTCGCCTCCTGGGAGGGAATCGTCGGTACCGACATCTCTGCGCACGCCGAACCGACCGCACTGACCGACGGTGTCCTGCACGTGAGCGCGGAGTCCACCGCGTGGGCCACCCAGCTGCGATACATGCAGTCGCAGATCCTGGCCAAGATCGCCGCGGGCGTCGGCGACGGGGTGGTCAAGAGCCTCCGGATCACCGGTCCGTCGGCGCCGTCGTGGCGCAAGGGACCGCTCCACGTGTCCGGGCGCGGGCCCCGCGACACCTACGGCTGATGCCTCCGCGGCGGAGGGTTCGCTCATTGGCCCGAGACGCCCCTGAACGCCGCCGGGACACAATCGGACCCATGTTGGGGCAGATTTGCCGACCAGTGACCCATTTAGGGCATGGCGAAGCGCGGTTCTGATCGACTTCGAAGTACACTGGTGGGTAACTGTTCTCTACGCGAAGGAGCGGACCCGTCCCGTGGCCGACAAAAGCAATCCCGAGTCGAAGAAGCCCCGCAAGTCCGCACCCGGTGAGTACGGCGCCGATTCCATCAGCATCCTGGAAGGTCTCGAGGCGGTCCGCAAACGCCCGGGCATGTACATCGGCTCCACCGGAGAGCGCGGTCTGCACCACCTGATCTGGGAGGTCGTCGACAACTCGGTCGACGAGGCGATGGCCGGCCACGCCACCCGCGTGGACGTCACGCTGCTCGCCGACGGCGGACTCCAGGTGGTCGACGACGGTCGCGGCATGCCGGTCGGCATGCACGCTTCCGGTGCGCCGGCCGTGGAAGTCATCATGACCCAGCTGCACGCCGGCGGTAAGTTCGATTCGGACTCCTACGCCGTCTCCGGTGGTCTGCACGGCGTCGGCATCTCCGTGGTCAACGCCCTTTCCACACGCGTCGACCTGGAGATTCAGCGTGACGGAAGCATCTGGGAACAGATCTACACCTATGCCAAGCCGGGCCCGCTGAAGCAGCTCGGCGACAGCAAGCGCACCGGCACCACCGTGCGCTTCTGGCCGGACCCGGAGATCTTCGAGAGCACGGTCTTCAACTCCGAGACCGTCGCGCGCCGGTTGCAGGAGATGGCCTTCCTCAACAAGGGCCTCACCATCACCCTCACTGACGAGCGCGTCAGCGAGAACGAAGCCGAAGCCGAGATCGACGGTGAAGAGGGCGACGCCAGCATCAAGTCCGAAGACGAGAAGGCTTCGGCGATCGCCAAGGTCAAGTCCCGGACGTACCACTACCCGGACGGCCTGGTCGACTACATTCGTCACCTCAACCGCACCAAGACCCCGATCCACAACACCGTGATCGGTTTCGGGGCGAAGGGCGAGGGCCACGAGGTCGAGATCGCCATGCAGTGGAACTCGGGTTACTCCGAGTCGGTGCACACCTTCGCCAACACCATCAACACCATCGAGGGCGGCACCCACGAAGAAGGCTTCCGCGCCGCACTCACTTCGACGGTCAACAAGTACGCCCTGGACAAGAAGCTCATCAAGGAGAAGGACGGCAAGCTCACCGGCGACGACATCCGCGAGGGTCTGGCCGCCGTCATCTCGGTGAAGGTGGCCGATCCGCAGTTCGAGGGCCAGACCAAGACCAAGCTGGGCAACACCGAGGTGAAGGGTTTCGTGCAGCGCACCTGCAACGAGCATCTCGGTCACTGGTTCGAGGCCAACCCGGCCGAGGCCAAGATCATCGTCCGCAAGGCCGCCGACTCGGCGCAGGCCCGCATGGCCGCCCGCCGGGCCCGCGAGCTGGTGCGCCGCAAGACCGCCACCGACATCGGCGGCCTGCCCGGCAAGCTCGCCGACTGCCGCAGCAACGACCCCCGCAAGTGCGAGGTCTACATCGTGGAGGGCGACTCGGCCGGCGGCAGCGCCAAGTCGGGCCGCGACTCGATGTACCAGGCGATCCTCCCGATCCGCGGAAAGATCATCAACGTCGAGAAGGCGCGCATCGATCGCGTGCTGAAGAACGCCGAGGTCCAGTCGATCATCACCGCGTTCGGCACCGGCATCCACGACGAGTTCGACCTCGAGAAGCTGCGGTACCACAAGATCGTGCTGATGGCCGACGCCGACGTCGACGGTCAGCACATCGCGACGCTGCTGCTCACGCTGTTGTTCCGGTTCATGCGCCCGCTGATCGAGCACGGGCACGTCTATCTGGCGCAGCCGCCGCTGTACAAGCTGAAGTGGCAGAAGGGTGCCGAGCCGGAGTTCGCCTACACCGACCGCGAGCGGGACGCCCTGCTCGAGGTGGGCCGTGCAGCCGGCAAGAAGATCAACCCCGACGACGGCATCCAGCGCTACAAGGGTCTGGGTGAGATGAACGCCAGCGAGCTGTGGGAGACCACCATGGATCCTGACGTCCGCATCCTCAAGAAGGTCACCCTCGACGACGCCGCCGCCGCGGACGAACTGTTCTCCATCCTGATGGGGGAGGACGTCGCCGCCCGCCGCGGCTTCATCGCGCGCAACGCCAAGGACGTCCGGTTCCTCGACGTCTGACGCCCGTCCTTCTCACCCCACGTCTGTCAAGGATCACCGCGATGATCCTGCCGCCAAGAAAGTGATCTCATGAGCGACGAACCCAACGTGCCCGCCCCGGACGCGAGCGGTGCCACCACCGACCGCGTCGAGCCCGTCGATCTCGGGCAGGAGATGCAGAACAGCTACATCGACTATGCGATGAGCGTGATCGTGGGCCGCGCCCTGCCGGCGGTCCGCGACGGCCTCAAGCCCGTGCATCGTCGTCTGCTGTACGCCTCCTTCGACGCCGGCTTCCGCCCGGACCGCGGCTACGTGAAGTCCGCGCGCCCGGTCTCTGAGACCATGGGCAACTACCACCCGCACGGCGACAGCTCCATCTACGACGCCCTGGTGCGCCTGGCTCAGCCATGGTCGATGCGCTATCCGCTGATCGACGGTCAGGGCAACTTCGGCTCGCGCGGCAACGACGGCGCCGCCGCCATGCGGTACACCGAGGCCCGGCTCACGCCGCTGGCGATGGAGATGCTCCGCGACATCAACGAGGAGACCGTCGACTTCGTCCCCAACTACGACGGCAAAACCGAGGAACCGACGGTGCTGCCGTCGCGCATCCCGAACCTGCTGATCAACGGCTCGGGCGGCATCGCGGTCGGTATGGCCACCAACATTCCGCCGCACAACCTCAACGAGGTCGCCGACGCGGTGTTCTGGGCGCTGGAGCACCCGGAAGCCGACGAGGAAGCCACTCTCGAGGCGTGCATGGCCGCGGTCAAGGGCCCGGACTTTCCCACCGCCGGCCTGATCGTCGGCGGCCAGGGCATCAAGGATGCCTACACCACCGGCCGCGGCAGCGTCCGGATGCGCAGCGTCGTCGACATCGAAGAGAACAAGGGGACCACCACGCTGGTGGTCACCGAGCTGCCGTACCAGGTGAACCCGGACAACCTGATCGCCTCGATCGCCGAGCAGGTGAACGACGGCAAGCTCAAGGGCATCAGCAAGATCGAGGACCAGTCCTCGGACCGCGTCGGCCTGCGGGTCGTGGTGACGTTGCGCCGCGACGCCGTTGCCAAGGTGGTTCTGAACAACCTGTACAAGCACAGCCAGCTGCAGACCAACTTCGGCGTCAACATGCTCTCGATCGTCGACGGGGTGCCGCGGACCCTGCGGCTCGATCAGATGATCCGGTTCTACGTGGCCCACCAGATCGACGTGATCGTGCGGCGGACCCGCTACCGGCTGCGCAAGGCCGAGGAACGCGCGCACATCCTGCGCGGTCTGGTGAAGGCGCTCGACGCCCTCGACGAGGTGATCGCGCTGATCCGCCGGTCGGCGAACACCGAGGAGGCGCGCGGCGGCCTGATGGGGCTGCTCGAGATCGACGAGATCCAGGCCGACGCGATCCTCGCGATGCAGCTGCGCCGGCTGTCGGCCCTGGAACGCCAGAAGATCATCGACGAACTGGCCGAGATCGAGCGCGAGATCGCCGACCTGAAGGACATCCTGGAACGTCCGGAACGGCAGCGCGCGATCGTCCGCGACGAGCTCAGGGAGGTCGTCGACAAGTACGGCGACGAGCGCCGCACCAAGATCATCGCGGCCGAGGGCGATGTCGCCGACGAGGACCTCATCGCCCGCGAGGACGTGGTCGTCACCATCACCGAGACCGGCTACGCCAAGCGCACCAAGACCGACCTGTACCGCAGCCAGCGCCGCGGCGGCAAGGGTGTGCAGGGCGCCGGCCTCAAGCAGGACGACATCGTCGCCCACTTCTTCGTCACCAGCACGCACGACTGGCTGCTGTTCTTCACCACCAAGGGCCGCGTCTACCGGGCCAAGGCCTACGAGCTGCCCGAGGCCAACCGCACCGCGCGCGGGCAGCACGTGGCCAACCTTCTGGCCTTCCAGCCGGAGGAGCGGATCGCGCAGGTGATCCGGATCAGCGCCTACGACGACGCCCCGTACCTGGTGCTGGCGACCCGCAACGGTCTGGTGAAGAAGTCCGCGCTCGACGCCTTCGACTCCAACCGGTCCGGCGGAATCGCGGCGATCAACCTGCGTGGCGACGACGAGCTGGTCGGTGCGCAGCTGTGCAGCGCCGACGACGATCTGCTGCTGGTGTCCAAGAAGGGCCAGTCGATCCGGTTCCACGCCGACGACGAGACGCTGCGCCCGATGGGCCGGCAGACCTCCGGCGTGCAGGGCATGCGGTTCAACGACGACGACGAACTGCTGTCGTTGAGCGTGGTGATCGACGATACGTTCCTGCTGGTGGCGACCTCGGGCGGCTATGCCAAGCGCACCGAGATCTCCGAGTACGCGGCCCAGGGCCGCGGCGGCAAGGGCGTGCTCACCATCCAGTACGACCGCAAGCGCGGCGAACTCGTCGGCGCGATCATCGTCGACCTCGACAGCGAGGTGTACGCGATCACTTCCAGCGGTGGCGTGATCCGCACGCTGGCCAAGCAGGTGCGCAAGGCCGGTCGCCAGACCAAGGGTGTGCGCCTGATGAATCTGGCCGACGGTGATCATCTGCTGGCGATCGCTCGCAATGCGGACGAGCCCGACGACGCGGAGCAGGAAACCACGTAATCGCCACGCTAGCGATTAGGGTTGTCTGGAACCCATCAGGGAGGACTCTTCAGTGACCAAAGCCAACGAGCCCGAGGACTCCGGATCCGAGCGTGGCAAGGTTCCGACTCCGTGGCAGCGCGGTGAGACCACCGCCGCTACGGGGCTGACGGCAGGCGACGTGGCCAAGGCGGCTGGGGCGATCACCGGTGACGCACCGACCGGGAAGGGTGCCCCGTCGGGTGCACCTACCCGGGCGGTCCCCGCGATCTCTCCGGAGGCGTCCGGTCAGGGCACGGGGCCGCGACCCGGTGGCTCCGGACCGGGCCCGCAGAGCAGCTCCAACGGCCCGGCACCTCAGGGCCCTGCTCCGACGCCCAAGGGTTCGGCGCCCCAGGGGCCGGCCCCGAAGGAGCCCGCATCCCCGCCGACTGGTCCCCAGGGTCCGGGCCCGCAGTCGGGTGGTCCGCAGTCGGGTGGTCCGCAGTCGGGTGGTCCGCAGTCGGGTGGGCGTCCGTCCGGCGGACCTCAGCCTCCGTCCGGCGGTCCGCCGACCGGCCCCCAGTCCAGTGGTCCTCAATCAGCTCCCCAGCAGGCGGGGCCCCAGCAGGCCGGACCGAAGTCTGGCGACCCGCAGGGTGGTCCGCAGAAGGGGTCGGCGCCCCAAGGCCCGGCAACTCAGGGCCCCGGTCCGGGCGGCAAGCCGGCTCCCGCTGCTCCTACGGGCCCCTCGGCTCCGGGGCAGGTGGCCGCGGCGGCAGCAGCTGCGGCCGGTGCCGCACCCAAGCCCGCCGGTGGACGTCCCGATCAGCGTCCTGATCTGGATGCCATTCATCGGACCGGCCCCGGTTCGGAGGCGGCCGATCGGGCTGCGGTGCGCCGCATCCCGGCGTCGTCGAGCATCGGTACGCCGCTCCGCGCGGCTGTGCAGGTGCGGCGCGTCGATCCGTGGTCGATCTTCAAGGTCACCGGAATCCTGTCGGTAGCCGGATTCCTGATCTGGATGATCGCGATCGCGGTGCTCTACGCGGTCCTGTCGGGCATGGGAATCTGGGATCAGATCAACAGTTCTTTCGAGACGATCGTGAGCGCCGACGGCACCGATGCCGGCTCCGATCTGATCAGCGCCGGTCAGGTCTTCGGGTTCTCGGCCCTGTTCGGGATCTTCGGTGCGATCGTGCTCACCGCGCTGGCCACGATCCTGGCGTACATCTACAACGTGTGCGCGGATGTCGTGGGCGGCTTCGAGGTGACGCTCGCGGACTTGGACTGATCCGGATTCATCCCTCTGACCAGCCATTTTGTCTCACGGCCGGCCTGTCGGGTAATGTTCCATCTCGGTTCACGGGCCTATAGCTCAGGCGGTTAGAGCGCTTCGCTGATAACGAAGAGGTCGGAGGTTCAAGTCCTCCTAGGCCCACCACCGTATCCCTCCGGTTCCGCCGGTTCGGGGCCTTAGCTCAGTTGGTAGAGCGCCGCCTTTGCAAGGCGGATGTCAGGAGTTCGAATCTCCTAGGCTCCACAAACAACACAGCAGGTCAGGCCCTTTCTCGGCGAAAGCCGGAAAGGGCCCTTCTCATCCCGTGACAACAGATTCACAACGGACCGATGAGCTCACCCATGCGAAGAATTCGACCGCCGTCAGTTCGCGTTCGGGTTCTCGGCGATCATCTTCATCTCCGGGGAGAAGGCGTAGATCTTGCCGCCGTCGACGGTGACCCACCAGCGATCGCACATCAGCCGGGTCTTCTTCTCCTGTCCGTCGGGCCACCAGCTCGCCGACAGTGACGGGCGGGTGGTGAAGTCGGCGGTGGACGCCTCCTTCGTCAGATGGTCAGCGGTGTACGCGCGGTTCAGTTCCTGGGCGTTCGGCTGCCCCGGCTCGGCGATGGTGAAGCAGCCGGGTGGGTTGAGGCGGCCGGTGTACGAGGCGACGAGGATGCGCTCGTTGCCGGTGGTACGCCGCTTCACGGTGACGTCGCGGGCGTCATCGGGCAGCCACGAAGGTGCGATGTGGTCGGCCTTCGCCGTGATACCGGTGTCGGCGGTCTTGACTTCGATGTGTCTCGGGGCGGACGGATCGCTGCATGCGGTCAGCGCCACGGCGGTGGCGGACGCGGTGACGGCGAGGACGAGGGTGCGGGTTGCGTAGTTGATGTTCATGTCTTCAACGGTATGAAGCAGGCAGGGGTCGGCACATCGGCCGCGCGTCGCATCTTTGCAGTTCAGCGCTACATCGTGGGATGTACGCGGTGTGCGTCGATCGGTGGAGGAGCAGAGGCTGATCCGCCGCGCCCGGGCGGGTGGGCGTGGCCGGTCGTCAGGCCGCCGCGGCGGCGCGGCGGGCAGCGGTGTCGGCGACCAGCCGGGTCCGCAGTTCGGATTCCAGTGCGGCCAGGGCGGCATTGCAGTCGCGGACCGTCTGGTTCAGATCGGCCAGGGTGCCGGCACCGGGACGGTGCTCGGCTTCGAGGGCGGCGTCGCGGACCAGGTCCAGTCGCAGGGCGATGTCGGCGACGTGGATCAGGGTGGCTTCGTTGTCCCCGCTGGAGGCCAGGAACTGGGTCCACCGGCTGAGGACGTCGGCCAGGCGGGCACGTTCGTCGACCACCTGCTCGCGCAGCGCATGAATCGCCGGGAGGCGATCATCGACTCGCGCGCCGATCTCGGGCAGGGTGCGCGGCACGATCTCGCCGCGGGAGATCTCGCTGCGTTCCTCGTCGGCGATCGCGTGCAGGAACTCGGTGAGGGCAAGCCGAGTCACCGGCGCCCACCGCCGCGCGGTGGAGCGGGCGATCACCTTGTCCAGCACCAGCACGGTGAGGATGAAGGTCACCAGACCGGCGGCGAGTCCGGCGAGGATCACCCACTCGTTCCACAGGTCGGTGGATATGTCGATCCACAGGATCACCGCCACCAAGACGATGGCGCCCACGCCGCTCGCCACGCGCCTGCCGTGCCGGAGCACGCCGTCCCCGTTCATGTGACTCGCCGCTTTCCTCGACCGGAGTCGGTGAGCCCACCGCACCCCCGGTGCCGTCTTCGATGGCCACACCATAGCCCGAAAATGCCGTGCCACCGCAGCGCGGTGACACGGCACTTCGTTACCGGACCCGGAGGTCAGGGCAATGCTGCCGGACTCACTTGTCGCCGGTCAGCTTGTCCTTCAGGCCGGCGGCGGCGTCCTTGAGATCCTCGACGCCCTTCTTCACGGCGGACGAAGCCTGATCGGCCTTGCCCTCGTTCTTCAGCTCGTCGTCGCCGGTCACCGAGCCGCCGGCCTCCTAGGCCTTGCCCTTGAGCTCTTCGGCCTTGTTGCTGAACTTGTCGTCCATCGACATGTGCTGCCTCCTTCTGTTGTTGTGATGTGGTCATTCCCGCGCGTCCAGGTGAACCATCACCTGCACGTGCACATCCGAACCGTCGAACGCGGTCCGGAGGTCGTCGATCGCGGGCTCCAGAGCCGCCACGATCTGGTCGTAGGTTCGGTCCGGCCGGGAGTCGACGGTGATCCGGATGATCCGCCGATCCCGGTCGTCGAGGGCCTGTGCGGCCACCTTGCGGAACATGGTCTGCGTCGACAGCTGCTCCTGCACCGCCTGGGCCACCTGCTGCAGGGGGATGCTCATCGTCCCCTCCGGGCCGCTCCCGGCGATCGACAGCGGCTGCTCGGGGCGCCGCGGCGCGATGGTGGTCCGGATCAGCCGCCAGCCCCAGTACGCGGCGACCAGCGCGACCGCGGCGAGCACCGCCGCGAACCAGGTCTGTGCCACGGTGTCGCTGATGGCTGCGGTGTCGAGCCGGCTGATCCAGTCGCTGACCGGGTCGACGGTGAAGCGGAACGCCGCCACCGCGGCCGCCAGGGCCAGGCACAGCAGACCGAACAGGCCCACCGAGACTCGGTGCAGAGCAGCGGAGCCGTGGTTCATCGGAGAGCCTCCTTGCGGGCGGAGCGGATCTTCACCGTCACCCGCGGCGGCCCGGCGGCGGCGACGGCCGAGGTCGCCACCTCGGACGCCTGCTCGCGGTCCACGGGTGCGTCGGCGATCACGGTCACCCGGGTCCGCCGCCGGCCCGCCACCGTGGTCACGTCGCGCACTCCCGGAAGCTCGGCGACGGCGCTGCTGCAGCGGCGTGCGAGATCGGCTCGGCGGGTCCACACCACGGGGTAGGCCTCCAGGTTCACATGGGTTCTGCGGCGAGGCTTCAGGGCCAGCCACAGCGCGGCCAGGCCGACCACGGCGCACACCGCGGGGATCACCCACATCCAGTTCTGCCAGGTCGCCGTCCCGAGACCATCGGCCGCGCGGTTGGTCCAGGTATCCCCGGAGATCGCGCCGGTGCCGGCCAGCACGTCCCGCACCAGGATCCCGGCCAGCACGAGCAGTGCCAGTCCGAACAGGCCGCCGGCTACAGCCGCTCCGGGGAACGCGGTGGGGGAGGGCACCGTCGTCTCGGCGATGTCGCGGACGGGGCGGTCGGCCCGATCGCGCGTCGCGGACACATCCACGCTCATGCCGGTTCCTCCTTCGGGAGCGGTGCGGCGACGGGTTCGTCGTCCGCGGCGGGCAGTTCGATCAGGCCGTCGCGCCGGTTCCGCACGGCGGCACCGGGCACCAGAGCGGCGACGGTGACGTTCACCCGAACAGGGCGGCCGCCGGTGAGCCGGTCGAGCTCGTCGGCCACGTGCGTGCGCACCTGGCCGCAGATCCGGGTCACCGGTGACGGCCAGGGCACGGCCACGGTCACGTCGACGACGTGCGCGGTGCCAGCGAGACTGTCCACCCGCGCCCGCGGATAGTCGGTGCCGGCGGTGGTGTCCCGGCTGACCATCGCGCCGACCCGGCCGGCGAGCGAGCCCGAGTGCCGGACCACCCCGTCCACGTCGAGTGCGGCGCGCAGCGCCACCTTCTCCAGGACCACGTCGGCCATCGTGAGCCGGCCGCGGGACTGTTCGGGTCCGAGCGTCGCCGTCGCCGTGTCAGCCACGGTTCCGGCTGCGCGCCACCGCGCGCAGATCGATGGTGCCGTCGATGTGCAGGCCGGCCACCAGGCCGACGGCGCCGAGGACCAGGGCCAGCACCAGGCCGCCCAGACCGCCGGTGATCGCCGCCAGAGCCAGGAGCAGCCCGCCGATCAATCCGATTGCTGCGGTGTTCATTCGCCGTCTCCTTCGCTGCCGGCCGTCTCGGGCTGCGGTTGCGGTCTCGCTGGAGTGACGTCTTCGACGGTCACCGCGATCGGGACGCCGCTGAGCTCGCTCGCGACGGCACCGGCCGCGGCCGCCACCTCGCGCAGATCGTGGGCCAGGTCGACGACGATATGCACGGACCCCTCGGTGTCGGACAGCTGCACACCGGCGACACGCTCGCCGGGCAGGTACGTCGCCACCTCACCGAACATTCCGCCGTCGAGATCCACCACCCCGGGAACCGCGAGGACGGCCCGGGCGATCTGTGCGGCCAGCGGCTCGGCGGCCTCGGCCGCGGTGCCGGAAGTGTCAATCGTCATCACTGCACCCTCTGCTCGCCGGAGTCCTGGTCGTCATCGGCGAAGTGGATGTCGTGGACGGTCACGTTCACCTCGGTCACCTCCAGGCCGGTCATCTGCTCGATCGCGTTGATCACGTTGCGGCGGATGGCGCCGGCCAGCTGGTGGATGGCCACGCCGAACTCGGCGACGATGGCCACGTCGACGGCGGCCTGCCGCTCGCCGACCTCCACGTCGATGCCCTGGGTGACGCTGGTGGTGGCCCCGGGGAGCACGTCGCGCACCTTGCCGACCGCCCGTTCGCCGGTGGCGCCCAAGTCGTGCACGCCGTCGATCTCGCGGGTCGCGATGCCGGCGATCTTGGCGACCACCACGTCGGCGATGGACGTGGTGCCGTGCGTGCCGTTGAGCGAGGTGGTCGAGTTGCGGGACAGCTCCACGTCCTTGCCGCGGCTGCGCTTCTCGCCGCCGGAGGACTCGACGGTGCTCGGCTCGGTGACGGTCGGTTCACTCATGGTGATTCCTTTCGGCGAAACCCCGTCGGATTCGGGGCCGTGTATAGAGTCAGTCGCACGACCACAGAAAGTTGCACGCGTTCTTGTGAATGATCTGAATCACAGCCGGTCCGCCGGGGGCGACTTCGAGATGAACGGCTTCTCCGACGAGGAGCTGGCGGCCGCTGCTGCCGCCGGCGACCCGGAGGCCTTCGATCAGCTGATCAGTCGCACGGCCCCGATCCTGCTGCGCTTCGTCCGCCGCATGGTCGACGACGCGCAGGTGGCCGAGGACATCGCCCAGGAGACGCTGCTGGCGGTGTGGCGCGGGCTGCCGGACTTCGCCTTCCGCAGTCGGGTGCGCACTTGGATTCTGGGCATCGCGCACCGGAAGGTGGTTGACCATTACCGGCGCCACCGCGACTATCCGACCGACGGGCAGGACTTCGAGTCGCTGGCCTCCGCCGAGCCGCTGCCCAGTGATCAGGCCGAGCGCGCCGAACTCGTGGTGGCCCTGCGTGCCGAACTGACGCAGTTGCCGCCGACCTCCCGGGCGGTGTGGTGGCTGCGCGAGGTGGAGGGCCTGTCGCTGGCGGAGATCAGCGGGGTGCTCGGGATCAGCAACGGCTCGGTCCGCGGCCACTTGCAGCGAAGCCGTGCTTTCCTCACCACCCGGCTGGCACCGTGGAGACCGGGGGCAGGTGGTCCGGCAGCACCGGAAGAAGTCGGGATCAGCGGCGAAAGGAGGCGGGAATGAGTTCAGAAGCGTACGGCGGGGACGCCACTGACGCCTGGCTGGTGCAAGCCAGCCGGCAGCTGGACGAGCCGTCCGGCGACATCGCCCGGCTGATCGCGAATCTCGGCGACAGCCTGCCGCGGCTGCGCCGCCCGGGACGTGACCTGGCCACCGACGACCCGCTGGTGCGGGTGAACGACCGCGTGCTCAAGAAGCTGCTCGCAACCGTGGTGCGAACGAGCGTGGGCCGCCTCGTGGTGCACGTGGAACTCGTCGGTGACGACGCCGAACTGACCGGCGTGTCGATCGGGCTGATCGCCCGATACCGCGACGACTTGCCGCACAGCGCCGGCCTGGTCCGCGATCATGTGGCGCAGATCCTGGCGCAGACACTGGGCGCCGACGCCACCGAGCAGGCCCGCGGGCACATTCATGTGCGCTGGCAGGACGTCTACACGCGGGAATGGCTGACCTGAGCCGCCCGCCGGTCAGCGGATGTTGCGGCCGACGAAGTTCGCGGCCGCGGCGGTCATGCCGTTGACGGCGTAGCGGCCGTGGACGGTGTTGGGTCGGTCGACCGGCCCGCCGTCGCAGATGTTGTCGCCGGAGATGCAGTAGTCGCGGGTCTTGTGCCGGTACAGCGCACTCACGCGCATCGGCGGGACGCCGACCTCACGGAACCAGCGGTCGGCGGGGGCGCCGAAGGTCACCACCCCGGCCACGTGGCGGGCCACCGAGGCGGGCAGCGGGGTGGGCACGTCGGCCAGTACGAGCGCCGGTCCGGCGATCTGATCGCTGACGGCGTAGGTCGCGACTACTCCGCCCTGGGAGAAGCCGCCGAGCACCAGGCGCGTCCGCGGGCATGTCTGGGCCAGGTACCGCAACTGATTCTGGGCGCTGCGCACGCCGGCGGCGACGCTGCGCAAGAAGACGGTGCCCTTCTGGAAGTCGTCGCTGGCCTGGTATCGCACCGGGGAGACGCGCACGTCCTTGCCCGGGAACCGGGACTGCAGAGACCGGTGCATCGCCCGGCCGGTGGTGCCGACCGGGGCTCCCGCCTCCGCGGTGCCGCGGGCGAAGAGCAGGTGCACGTCGGCGCAATCGGCGGCCGCCGCGGTACCGGTGCCGATCGGCACCGCCAGCCCCAGGAAAATGCCGACCGATACGAGTACCACCAGCAACCGTTTCGCCATGCACAGCATGGTAGCGAGCGCCCGGGCGAATTGCCGGGCTAGAGGCGGAAGCGCCCTATAACTAACATGCGTTAGATACCCTGGTGAGGTCTACCCGGTCAGCACACACAGTGATGCCCGCCGCCATCCACAGGAGGAACCCGATGAACCCCACCATCACGATCGCCGCCGGTGCCTTGCGGGGGAGCGTCGACGGCGGCGTGGCCTCGTTCAAGGGCATTCCCTACGCGCAGCCGCCGTGCGGGCCGCTTCGCTGGCGCGCACCGCAGCCGGTGATCCCGTGGGAGGGGACCCGGGACGCCACCGAGTTCGGCCCCGATTGCACCCAGGCCCCCGGCGACTTCGAGACGCTGCGGACGACACCCTCGGAAGACTGCCTGTACCTGAACGTGTGGAAGCCGCAGGACGCGACCGAGCACGACGCGCTCCCGGTGATGGTCTGGATCCACGGCGGCGGCTACGTGGGAGGCGGGACATCGTCACCGGTCTACGACGGATCGTCCTTCGCCGCGGACGGCATCGTCGTCGTCACCCTCAACTACCGTCTCGGCCGCTTCGGCTTCTTCGCCCACCCGGCCCTCACCGCAGCGAAGGAGGGGCCGGTCGGCAACTTCGGCTACATGGACCAGATCCAGGCCCTGGAGTGGGTGCGCGACAACGTCGCGGCCTTCGGCGGAGACCCCCGCCGGGTCACCCTGGTAGGCCAGTCCGCCGGCGGGGAATCGGCGCTGCACCTGATGACGTCGCCGGTGGTCGGGGACCTCTTTCACCGAGTGATCGCCATGTCCGGCGGCGGTCGGCGTGCACTCCTGGACCGCCCGATGACCGACGGTTCGGTGGGCAACGCCTCCGCCGCGGGAATGGACAAGCGGTTCGCCGTGAAACGCGGTGTCTTCGGCGACGGAACCGACGATCTGGCCAAGCTGCGCGAGCTGGCCCCGGCCACCGTCGCGGGCCGGGACAACGTCGGCATCCTCGGCGCGAAGAAGCTGCTCGGTGGCTCTGTGGCGGGCGTGCCGATCGTCGACGGGGACCTCGTCGTCGGCGAGCCCTACGAACACTTCCTGTCCGGCGCGGCCAAGCAGATCCCGATCATGATCGGCTCGACCGCCTTCGACCTGCCCCTGCACTTCCCGCCGAGCAAGATCCGCCCGCTGAAATGGTTCGACGACCAGCAGCAGGCGAAGGCGGCGTACCACGACTCGGCGGGCCGCAGTCCGCTCGACCACGTGAAGACCCTAGTCGCGGTCAGCACCGACATGACCATGCACGAACCGGCGCACTTCGTGGCCTCCACGATGAAGAAGCAGGGACAGCCGGCATGGCTGTACCGCTTCACCTACACTGCGCAGTGCCGCCGCCCGGACAGTCTGGAGCAGGGGCACTCGGGCGAGCTCCCGTTCCTGTTCCAGACGCTGGAGTCGACCTACCCCGACCAGATCGCCGACGAGGACCGGGCGACCGCCGCGGCCTTCCACGCCTACGTAGTCAACTTCGTCACCCACGGCGACCCGAACGGCACGGGACTCCCCGCATGGCCGCAGATCGTCCCGGACGAGTACGACCTGATGAACTTCACCCTCGACGATGGTCCGGTCTTCGGCCCCGAACCGCGTGCCGGGGTCGAGCTGGTCGCCCGGGCCCAGGAACGAGATCTCGCGAATGCGGCCGACGGCCGGCGCCGGGAGGGCTAGGAGGACCGGGAGACCGAGGCGTCGCCGACCGGCTCGCCCTCGGTCTCGTTGCTCTCGGCTGCGTTGCTCTCGGTGGGGAAGTCCTCGGCCGGGTCCACCGCCGAATCGACGGGGGCGTAGCCGCCGCCCTTGGCCAGCTCGGCGATGGCGCGGAACACCCGCTTGGACGACTCCGCCCAGGGCATCAGGATCGGGAAGACGTGGAACATGCCGGGTTCTTCCATGGCCCGCAGGCGCACGCCACCCTCGTCCAGCCGTGCGGCGAACTCGCGGATGCCGTCCCGGAACATCTCCTCGTCTCCCCAGCAGACGAACGTCGGCGGGAACCATTCCGGATCGGGCTTGGAGTACACCACCGAGACGCGGCCGTCATTGGGCTGGATACCGCGCAGGTACGAGGTCACCGGGATGTTCCACGGCAGCACGTCGAGGCGCGCGTTGTCCATCACTGAATCCTGGTCCAGGTCCAGATCCACCTCGGGCGAGAACAGCGCCAGCCCGGCCGGCTTGGGAATCCTCTGCTCCTGCAGGTAGACCACCAGCGAGGTGGCCAGACCACCGCCACCGGAGTCACCGGCGACGATGAGGTTCTCTTCGGAGATGCCGCGGTCCAGCAGGCCCTGGTAGGCGTCGGCCGCGTCGTGCAGCGCGGCCGGGAACGGGAACTCCGGCGACATCCGGTAGTCCGGGATGAAGATCTGGCAGCCGGAGAGCCGCACCAGTGCGGCCGCGAACATGGTGTACATGTTCGGCGTCGTGCCGAAGTAGCCGCCGCCGTGCAGGTAGAGGATGGTCGCGTTGTGCGCCTTGGGTTCCTTGTCGCTCGCGACCTTCTCCGGCTTCTCCCGGCACCACAGGCCCTCCTGGCCACCGACCACGTCCGCCTCGATCTCGACGCCGCCCATCAGGCCGACCACCGGCGGCAGTACCGCGCCGCACAGGTTGTCGAGGATCTTCTCCACGGAGCGGAACTCTTCGATCGGCAGACTCACCGAGTAACCGAGGAACGACCGGATGGTCTGCCGGGTGACCGCTTGGCCCAGGTTGTCCAGGAAACCCGCCGGACCCCGGAGCGGGTTGTGGAACGGTACCCGGGCCAGTCCGTTGAGCATCGTCTCGGCCAGGCCGACCATCGCGAGCGCCGTCACCGGGCGCGACGCGGTGCGCACGCCTTCTCTATCTGCCATCACCATGGCAGCAAGCCTATGTCAGAACCGGCGAACCGGGTATGTCTAACACCCGATCGGTAGCGGGTCAGCGAATGCGGCGGGCGGCGAAATCGGCGCCCTGGATCGTCATGCCGTTCACCGAGTACAGGACGTGCAGCGCGTTGGGCTGGCCGACCGGGGCGCCGTCGCAGACGGTGTCACCGGGAATGCAGTAGCTGACGGTCTTGGCGCGGTAGGCGGCGCCGACGCGCATCGGGGGAGCCCCGACGTCGCGGATCCACCGGTTCGACGGAGGCGCGAACAGGACGACGGCCGAGACGTGTTCGGCCACCGAAGCCGGCATCGGAGTCGGGGCCTGTGAGCGGTACTGCGCGTATCGGGCCGGGATGTCGATGCGGTCGGCGACGGCGTACCCCGCGACCACCGCGCCCTGCGAATAGCCACCGAGGACGATGTCGGTGTTCGGGCAGCGCCGCGCGATCGATTCGATCTTCGCCTGCGCGTTGTCGATGCCGCGGACCACGTTGCGGACGAACGCGGTGCGGTCGGAGAAGTTGCTGCTGGCGGGGTAGTTGACCGCGGTGGTGCGCACGGTCTTGCCCGGGAGCCGGTTCTTGAGGGCCTCGGAGAACGAGAGCCCGGTGACACCAAGCGGGGCGCCCGCTTCCGCGGTGCCGCGGGCGAAGACCACCTCGGTACTCGGGCAGCCCGGAGCGGCGGCGGCCGGCGCCGACGAGACGGCGACCGCCCCGGTGATGGCAGTGACAGCCGCGACCAGAATCAGCAGGATCCGCTTGAACATGCCCGTATCGTACGGGACTTAAGTCCCGGTTCAGCAGCTCCGGTCCGGGCGGGTTACAACAGAATCCACAGATAGGCGATCAGCGCCAGCGCCCAGAAGACCACCCAGAGCCACCCGAGATAGATGGCCCACTTGGCGAACCAGAATCCGGCGCGCTTGCCGTGGGTGGTCTCTTCGCGGCCCCGGTAGCCCAGCCACAGCCCGAACGGCACCGTGATCAGGAAGAAGCCGATTCCGGAAAGAACGAAACCGACGATCGCCACCACGCTCAGCGACGGCCCTGCGGTGGAGGGACTGGACGACGGGGAGGCCTTGCGCGCCGGGGGACGTGTCACCGGATCTGTCTTTCCGCCGGAACCGGGGGTCGTGGTGGCCGATTCACCGGCCCGGTCTGCGGCGTAGTTCGTGGTCTTCTGGTCGGGCGAGCCGACGGTCGCCTTCTGGTCGGCAGGTGATCCGACTCCGCCGATCACGGTGGTGGTTTCCGATGCTTCCGGCACCGCGGAGTAGGCGAGGGGCGGTAGCGGGGCCGCCGCAGCGGGAGCGCTCTGCGCCGGCTTCTGCTGGCCCGGACCCGGTTGCGCAGGCTTCTGCTGGCCCGGACCCGGCTGGCCCGGACCCTGCTGGGCGGGTCTCGGGGGCGCGGCCGGGGAGGACCCGGGCTTCTGCGGGCCCGAGCCCTGCTGGATCGGACCCTGCTGGATCGGAACCTGCTGGATCGGACCGCGGTCGCCGGGGCCACCCGGTCCGGCCGGTCGGGGGCCGCTCGCCTGCCCTGCGGGCCGAGCCTGGGGCGTGGGACCGGATTGGGGACCGGACTGGGGCAGCGGGCCCGATTGGGGGCCGGGCCGGGACTGCGGTGCCGGCCGGGCCTGGGACGTCGGGCCGGACGGGGGTGTCGTGCCGGACTGGGGTGCGGGGCCGGGCTGGGAGCCGGCTGCAGGGCGGGGGACCGAGCCCGGCTGACCGCCGGACGGAGGCACGCTGCCCGGGGCAGGCCCCGGAGCACTGCCACCCGGGGCGTTGCCACTCGGAGCGGTGCTTCCCGCCGGACGACCCGTGGCCGGCGACTGACCGCCCTGCGGACCGGACGGGGCAGCCGGAGGCGGTGTGGGCGCCGACCGGGCGGGAGCAGACGAGCCCGCCGAAGCGGGGGCGGGACCGGATCGGACCGGACCGGGCGGGGACGCCTGCGGCGGTCCCGGCTGTGCGGTGGACGACGGCGACGGCGAGGTCTCGGGCGACCGTTCCCAGGGGGCCGGGACTACGCCGTTGCCCTCGTCGGAACCGGACTGCGGAGCCGTCGGCGGAGTCGCGGGCCCGGGCGCGCTGGGCGAGGGACCTGCTGCGGAGTCGGGAACGTCGTCGGTTGCCACGGATCCAAACTACCCGTTCGGGCGGTTCGGCAGCACGAACCAGTAGGTAGATCAGCCCAAGTCGTCGATGCGCGGCACGCTGGGCGAGACCGGCGGATGCTCTGTGCGCGCGCGGCGGGCCGCGAGCACGATCGCCGCGAGCAGGGCGGTGACGACGGATGCGGTGATACCAGCGGCTCTGCACGACATGGCTCCAGCGTGCCAGGTCGCACGACCGAGAGCCACTTGACGTGGTTGTATGGACACCGTGAGTGAAGAGAAGAAGACCGCAACCCTGCACACCAATCGCGGCGACATCGTCATCGACCTGTTCCCGAACCAGGCGCCCAAGACCGTCGCCAACTTCGTCGGCCTGGCCGACGGCTCGCGCGACTACTCCGAGCCCAACGCCAAAGGTGGTGACAGCGGCCCGTTCTACGACGGAAGCGTCTTCCACCGCGTCATCGACGGCTTCATGATCCAGGGCGGCGACCCGACCGGCACCGGCCGCGGCGGCCCCGGCTACCGCTTCGAGGACGAGTTCCACCCGGATCTGCAGTTCGATCGCCCCTACCTGCTGGCCATGGCGAATGCCGGCCCGGGCACCAACGGCTCGCAGTTCTTCATCACCGTGGGCCCGACCCCGCATCTGAACCGCAAGCACAGCATCTTCGGTGAGGTCACCGACGCGGCCTCGAAGGCCGTCGTCGACGCGATCGCCACCACCGCGACCGATCGCGCCGACCGCCCCGTGGACGAGGTCGTCATCGAGAGCGTCGAACTCAACTGACGGTGCAGCACGCCTGCTACCGACATCCCGACCGCCCCACCGCAGTGTCCTGCACTCGGTGCGGGCGGTTCGGGTGTCCGGAGTGCCTGCGCCCGGCCCCGGTGGGCCAGCACTGCGTCGACTGCATCGCCCAGGAGGCGGCAGCGGTCCGCGTCGACCCCACCGCTCCCGCTGCGGGTGGGGCCAACGCGACCCCGTACGTCACCTATTCGCTGATCGCGGTGAACCTCGCGATCTTCGTGGCCTGCCTGCTGCAGGCCCGGGGCGTGGACCTGGTCCGCTCGAGCATCATGACGACCGGGTTCCTGCCGACCGGCTTCAACCTGGACTTCGAATACTGGCGCCTACTGACATCCGGGTTCCTGCACTGGTCGGTCACGCACATCGCGGTCAACATGATCTCGCTGTACATCGTCGGCCGCGATCTGGAACGCCTCTTCGGTCCGGCGCGGTATCTGACCATCTACGTCACCAGCCTGCTCGGCGGCAGCGCCGCCGTGCTCGCCCTGCAGCACTCGCCGGCGCTCACCGCTGGCGCCTCGGGGGCGATCTACGGCCTGATGGGCGCGCTGCTGGTGGTGGTGGTCCGGCTGAAACTGCCGACCACCTCGGTGCTGCTGGTGATCGGCTTCAACATCATCCTGTCGTGGACCATCCCCGGCATCTCGCTGTGGGCCCACCTCGGCGGCCTCGTCTTCGGCGCCCTCGGGGCGCTGGCGGTGCTGTGGGTGCCGGTCGTCACGCTGGCCCCGGAACAGCGCACCATGGCCAAGGTGACCCGCGTCGGCTGGTTCGGGCTCGGCGCCCTGCTGCTGATCGCCCTCGCCGCCGGTGTCGGTCTGGTGACCTCGCTCAGTCTGTAGGCGGGTCCTCGTCGCGGATGTCGCCGTCGTCGCGGGTGCGGTCGTTGAGGACCAGACCCGCGGCGACGAGTTGTTCGGCCACGTGCCGCGGCTCGGCGCCCAGATCCCACCGCCCGAAGACCAGCAGGCGCCCGTCGTCGAGCTCGATCAGCAGTTGACGCGACCGGAAGGCCAGACGGCGGGTGCTCAGCATCTCGACCGAGTCGATCTCCTCCGGAGTCACCGAGAACCGCCCGCGGAGGGTGCCGACGGTCAGGACCGGGCCGGGCGCCAGCACCAGCCGGGGACGGCGCACCAGCGCGACGACCGCCGAGGCGATCACCACGAGTGCGGCAACGGCCAGGAGCACCAGGGCCGGCGGTTCGGCGTACGAGGCGGCGGCCGCGACGGCCAGCACGACGCCCAGACCCAGCAACGCGATGGCCCCCGGCAACGGCGTCGCCCACCGCTGCGGAGCACTGTTCACAGAGTTATCCACAGGACTTACGCACACTGGGGATTAGTTACACACATGTTATTTCCACACTGTGGATGAATTACACACATGTCATTCACCGGTGTCTGCGCACCGTCGCTGCAGCTCAGCGCCATCCCATCGTCATCAACAAGCCGATGACGCCCAGACCGAACCCGATCAGCAGGTTCCAGGAGC
The DNA here is from genome assembly GCF_039537105.1 of Gordonia caeni. NCBI lineage: Bacteria > Bacillati > Actinomycetota > Actinomycetes > Mycobacteriales > Gordoniaceae > Gordonia > Gordonia caeni. The sequence continues at coordinate 280,376 of NZ_BAAAZW010000001.1, read as the reverse complement.
CGAGCTGGTTCATCCAGTGGAGGAACTTGCCCTCCTGGCCGAACCCACTGGTCGTGCTCGAGGCACCCAGGTAGTAGACGAGGAGCCAGGCCAGCCCCACCAGCATGAATCCGAACATGACGGTCTGGTAGACCACTCCCGAGGGGCCCGCCTTGACCTTCACCGGCGTGCGGGTCGCCGGGTTGATCGTGTAGTCGGTCTTCTTCCGCACCTTTGACTTCGGCATACTCCTACGGTAACCCAGCGGCGTCGACCAGCGGGAACCCGATAACCTTGCTGGGTGCGCATCCTCGTCATCGACAACTACGACAGCTTCGTCTACAACCTGGTCCAGTACCTGGGCCAGCTCGGGGTCGAGGCCGACGTGTGGCGCAACGACGACGACCGGCTCGCGGATCTGGAAGCGGTGGTCGACCGGTACGACGGGATCCTGCTCTCCCCCGGGCCCGGCACCCCGCAGCGGGCCGGCGCCACCATGCCGATCATTCCGGTGGCCGCTGCCGCCGGCACCCCGCTGCTGGGCGTCTGCCTGGGTCACCAGGCGATCGGGGCGGCGTTCGGCGGTACCGTCGACCGGGCCCCGGAACTGCTGCACGGCAAGACCTCGCTGGTGGTGCACGACGGCGTCGGCGTCCTCGCGGGGCTGCCTGACCCGTTCGTGGCCACGCGGTATCACTCGCTGACCGTGCTCCCGGAGACCGTTCCGGAGGAGCTGGTGGTGACCGGACGGACCGAGAGCGGGATCGTGATGGCCATGGCCCACCGCGACCTGCCGATCCACGGGGTGCAGTTCCACCCGGAGAGCGTGCTGACCCAGGGCGGCCACCGGATGCTGGCGAACTGGCTGGGTGTCTGCGGGCTCGAGGTGCCCGAGGCGCGGATCGCCGAACTGGAAGCCGAGGTCGCCGGCGCGCTGGCGCAGTAGTCGCGGCGGATCACTTCGACGCGGGCCACTTCGACGCGGGCCACTTCGACGCGGGCCACTTCGACGCGGGCTCCTTCGTCGCCCGGCTCAGTGGCCGGTGTGGAGGGGTGGCCCGGCTCAGTGGTCGGTCGGTGGAGGGGTGGCCCGGCTCAGTGGTCGGTCGGTGTCAGCCGGGGAGCAGGCTGGAGCGGCCGACGACCACCGAGATGGCGCCGTCTTTCTTGGCCCGCGACCCCGCGGCCGGGCTCTGCGACATCACCTTGCCGTCGTTCGGCGAGTTCAGGCCCACCGAACGCTGCGTCGTGGTGAGGGTGCTGTCTTCCCAGCCGGCCGAGGTGAGTGCGTCCTTGGCCTGATCGACGGTCTTGCCCTTGAGGTCCGGCACCACGAACTGGTTGCCGCGCGAGATGGTCACCTGGACCACGCTGCCGACGGTCACGGTCTCGCCGCTCGACGGGGACGTCGACACCACCTGCCCGGCGGGACGTTCGGAGTCGCCCTGGACCACGGCGATCTCCAGGCCCATCTGCTCCAGGGTGGTGCGCGCCTCCGCTTCGGTCTGGCCGATCAGGTCGGGCACGCTCACCTCCTTCGGCCCGGTGCCGACGAAGACGACGACGGTCGTGTTGACGGCGGCCTCGCTGCCGGTGTTCGGCGTGGTGCGCACCACCTTGTCCTTGAGGGCGGCGGTGGAGTCGGTCTTCTCGTTCTTGATCTCGGTGAAGCCCAGGCCGCGGAGCGTGTCCGTGGCCTCCCGGACGGTCTTGCCGCGCAGGTCCGGGATCGGGCGGCGCTCGGGGCCTGACGACACGTACAGCGTCACCTCCGACCCCTTGCGGGTGGGGACGTCGTTGCCGGGCGCGGTCCGGGTGGCATTGCCCGCGGACACGTCCAGACTGGGTTCGGAGAGTTCCTTGACGCTGAAACCGGCCTGTTCCAGGTTGTCCTTGGCGGCGTCGGCGGCCAGCCCCGTCACCTTCGGCACCGCGATCAGATCGCCGGCGGAGTTCCACGGCGACCAGGCGAACAGCCCGACGCCCAGCACCAGCACCAGCAGCAGCGCGACGGCGGCCTTGGCCCCGCGGCGGCGATAGATGGGCAGTTCGTCGTCGTAGTCGTCCGAGCGGGCGTGCCGGCCCTCTTCGCGGCGGCGGCGCCGCGCATCCGAGGTGGGCGCGATGCCGCGGGTCGGCAGATCCAGCAGATCGTCGTCGTTGTCGTCGAGCAGCATCGGCGCTGACGGCTTGCCGCCGGCGAGGACCTTGATCAGATCCGACCGGAACTCGGCCGACGTCTGGTACCGGTTGGCCGGGTTCTTGCTCATCGCCTTCATCACCACCGAGTCCAGCTCGGGCGCGATGTCGGGGTTCACCTGCGACGGCCGGCGCGGATCCTCGTGCACGTGCTGGTGGGCGACGGCGATCGGCGAGTCACCGGTGAACGGAGGCTCCCCGGTGATCAGCTCGAACAGCACGCAGCCCATCGAATAGATGTCGCTGCGCGGATCCACCTTGATGCCGCGCGCCTGCTCGGGCGACAGGTACTGCGCGGTGCCCATCACCGCCGACGTCTGCGTCATGGTGGCCGAGGTGTCGTCCATGGCGCGGGCGATGCCGAAGTCCATCACCTTCACCGCGCCGTGGTGGTCGATCATCACGTTGGCCGGCTTCATGTCCCGGTGCACGATGCCCGCGCGGTGGGAGAAGTCCATGGCGGCGGCGACGTCGGCCATCCAGGTCATCGCCTGCCGCGGCGCGATCGGGCCGTTGGCGCGCAGCACGTCCCGCAGCGTCTCGCCGTCGACGTACTCCATCACGATGAACGGCAGCGGACCCTCGGGGGTGTCGGCCTCCCCGGTGTCGAAGACCTGAACGATCGTCGGATGGTTCAGTTTGGCCGCGTTCTGCGCCTCGCGGCGGAACCGCAGGTAGAACATCGGATCGCGGGCCAGGTCGGGCCGCAGGATCTTGATCGCGACATCCCGGTGCAACAGCAGATCCCGGGCGAACTGGACTTCGGACATGCCGCCGAAACCGAGCAGCTCACCCAGTTCGTAACGATCGGAGAGGAGTTCGTCCTGCTCCATCGTTATCCACCGCCCAATCCGGGTATCTGGGGCAGCCAGTCGGGCACCTGGTTGGTCGTGGTGGTCGGCGGAGTGGTCTCCGGCTCGGTGGTGGGCTCAGGCTCGTCGGTCGGCGACTCGGTCTCGGTATCGGTGGTGGTCGTCGGCGTCGTGGGCGAGGGACGCGTGGTCCGCTCGGTCGTGGTCCGTTCCGGCGTGGTGGTGGTGGTCTCGGTCGTCACCGACGGGGTGGTGTTCTCCCGGTTCGACGACGTCGCCGGATCCAGCAGCCAGAAACCGATCAGCGCGATCGCCGCCAGCAGCAGCAATGCGGCGACGGCGGCCAGCACCTTGTGGCCGGTGCTCCAGCTGTCGTCGACGACGGGCGGAGGCGCGGTCGCGGCGCGCGTGGCCCGGGACGGTGGCGGGGGCGCGACGACGGGGTTGGTCGCCACCCGCGTGGGCGGCCGGGTCGGCGCGGCCACCGCGCCGCCGCGCGGGACGGGCGGGCGTTGGCCGCTGCGCACCACGGCCACGGCCTCGGCGAACTCGCCGCCGGTGGCGTAGCGCTGCTGCGGATCCTTGGCCAGGGTGATCGCGATCAACTCGCGCACCGGGGCCGGCACCGAGTCCGGCAGCGGCGGCGGGGCGTCCTGGATGTGCTTCATCGCCACGGTCAGCGGACCGTCGCCGACGAACGGCCGCTGCCCGGTGAGGGCCTCGTAGCCGACCACACCCAGCGAGTAGACGTCGGAGGCGGCGGTGGCTTCGCCGCCGGTGGCCTGCTCGGGCGAGATGTACTGCGCGGTGCCCATCACCATGCCGGTCTGGGTCACCGGGGCCGCGTCGACGGCCTTGGCGATACCGAAGTCGGTGATCTTCACCTGCCCGGTCGGGGTGATGAGGATGTTGCCCGGCTTCACGTCGCGGTGGATCAAGCCCTGCGTGTGGGCCGCCTGCAGCGCCCAGCCGGTCTGCTCCAGCATGTCCAGGGTGTGGGCGAGCGACAACTTGCCCATCCGGCTGATCACCGAGTTCAGCGGCTCACCGTCGACCAGCTCCATCACCAGGTAGGCGAGGGGGTCACCGCCGTTGCGGTCGGGGGTCTCGCCGTAGTCGAAGACGTTCGCGATGCCCTGGTCGTTCAGGCGCGCCGTGGTCTGGGCCTCGGTGCGGAACCGGGCCAGGAAGGTCGGATCGTTGGAGTACTCGGCCTTGAGCACTTTGACGGCGACGCGCCGGCCCAGCCGGGTGTCGAGCGCCTCCCACACCTGGCCCATGCCGCCGGTGGCGATCAGCCGGACCAATCGGTACCGGTCGGCGATGATGGTGCCGTTCTGCAGGCTCATCAGTTACCTCCCGTATAAGCATTCAACACTGCACGTCCAATCGGGGCGGCGATCACACCGCCATAGGATTGCGATCCCTGGTTCCCGTTCTCCACGACCACGGCCACGGCGATCCGCGGATTCGAACTCGGCGCGAAGGCGATGTACCAGGCGTACGCGCTTCCACTCTGATTCGGATCGGTGGTGCCGGTCTTCGACGCGATCCCCGACTGCGACCGGTAGGTCTCGCGTTCGGACAGGATCATCATCTCGGTCAGTGTGTCAGCTTCCTCGGCGCTCAACGGCCGGTTGACGGCCGAAGGAGAGGTAGTCGACACGGTCCGCAAGTCCGCGGTCTGGAGCTTGTCCACCAGGTAGGGGCGCATGCGCACGCCGCCGTTGGCGACGGTCGCGGCGGTGAGGGCGTTCTGCAGGGCGGTCACCCGGACGCTGCGCTCACCGATCGACGACTGTGCCAGTGCGGCCATGTCCCCGTCGAGATCGCCGACGGTCGACTTGGCCACCTGCATCGGGATGCCGTCGGGATCCTCGCCCACCCCGAACCGCATGGCGGTGTTCTGGAACTCGGAGAACGGATCGCCGGGCAGCTTCTCGGTCACCAGCTGCGCGAAGGCGGTGTTGCACGAGTACTCGAAGGCCTGGGTCAGGCTCACCGAACCGCCGGTCGCGCCCGGGCAGGGCTCGCCGTTGTTGTTCGGCAGGGTGGTCGCCGAATCCGGGAGCGGGAACGTGGGCGCCGAGGTCAGCCGGATGTCCGGCTGCAGGCCGGCGTTCAGCGCGGTCGCGGTGGTGACCACCTTGAAGGTGGATCCGGGCGGATACAGCTCGTTGATGGCGCGGTTGGTGAGCCGCGACGGCACGTCCTCGCGCGTCAGCTCGTTCCAGCTGCGCTCGGCGGCGTCGAAGTCCTGGGTGGCCAGCGAGTTCGGGTCGTAGCTGGGCGTCGACACCATCGCCAGGATCTTGCCCGTGGACGGTTCCAGCGCCACCACGGCACCGCGGCAGGCGCCGTCGCACTGGCCGTTGCGGAGGGCGTCGAACGCGGCCAGCTGGACCTTCGGGTCGACGGTGGTCAGAACGTTGCCGCCGCGCGGATCGCGCCCGGAGAACATGTCCACGAAGCGCTGCGTGAACAGCCGGTCGTCGCTGCCGCTCAGGAACGGGCCCTCGGCGGCCTCCAGGCCGCGGTCGGCGCCGTAGCGCAGCGAGTAGAAGCCGGTCACCGGGGCGAAGGCGTTCGGGTTGGCGGGGTACTCGCGCTGGTACTTGAACCGGTTGCCGCTGGGCACCGACTGTGCCAGCACGGTGCCGTCGGCGGCGACGATGAGGCCGCGCTGGCGGGCGTACTCGTCGAAGAGCACGCGCGCATTGCGCGGATCGTTGCGCAGGGCGTCGGCCTTGAACACCTGCACGTAGGTGGCGTTGGCCAGCAGCAGCACGATGATGGCGATCACCGCGAACGACACCCGCTGGATGGGACGGTTCATTTCCGCACCACCTGCGTCGGCAGTGACTCGACCTCGACCTTGGGCCGCGGCTTGGGGGCGTCGGGTTCACGGGCGGCGTTGGAGATCCGGATCAGGATCGCCAGCAGGATGTAGTTCGCCAGCAGCGACGACCCGCCGTACGAGAGGAACGGCGAGGTGAGACCGGTCAGCGGGATCAGCTTGGAGACGCCGCCGAAGACGACGAACAGCTGAATGATGATGGTGATCGACAGCCCGGCCGCGAGCAGTTTGCCGAAGCTGTCGCGCACGGCGACCGCGGTGCGCAGGCCGCGCATCACGAAGATGAAGTAGAGCATGAAGATGGCGCCGAGACCGACCAGCCCGAGTTCCTCGCCGAACGAGGCGAGGATGAAGTCGGTGTTGGCGAACGGCACGATGTTGGGTCTGCCCGACCCGAGACCGGTGCCGAACATGCCGCCGGTGGCCAGCCCGAACAGACTCTGCGCCACCTGATAGCCGTAGGTGTCGTACTGGGCGAACGGGTCCTGCCACACCTGGACGCGGATCTGCAGGTGGGCGAACAGCTGATAGGCCACCACCGCGCCGACGGCGAACAACCCGACGCCGAGCAGCAGCCAGCTGACCCGTTCGGTCGCGATGTACAGCATGGTCAGCACGGTCGCGAAGATCAGCAGCGACGTGCCCAGGTCGGATTCGAAGCCGAGGACGCCGAGCGCGATGATCCAGGCGGCCAGCAGCGGTCCCATGTCGCGGGCGCGCGGGAAGTCGATGCCCATGATCTGCTTGCCGGCCGTGGTGAACAGGTCGCGCCGGGACACCAGGAAGGCCGCGGTGAAGATGATCACCAGGATCTTGGAGAACTCGCCGGGCTGGATGTTGAACAGCGGGGTACGGATCCAGATCTTGGAGCCGTTGATCTCCGACATCGACGCCGGAAGGATCGCCGGCAGCGCGAGGAAGATCAGGCCGGCCAGACCCAGGGTGTAGGCGTACCGGGCCAGGGTGCGGTGATCACGCAGCAGCATCAGCGTCACCGCGAAGGCCACGATCCCGATCACCGCCCACAGCAGCTGCTGGTCGGCGTTGGAGGTGGGCTCGGTGGACGTCAGCAGCTCGTCGGTGCGGGCGGTGCCCAGGTCGAGCCGATGGATCATCACCAGACCCAGCCCGTTGAGCGCGGCGACCGCCGGCAGCAGCGTCGGATCGGCGTAGGGCGCGAAGCGCCGGACCACCAGATGGGCGACGGCGAACAGCACCACGTAGGCGGCGATGAACTTGGCCAGCGCCCAGGAGATCTCCTGGCTCTGGGCCACCTCCACCAGCAGCAGCGCGATGGCCACCAGCACCAGGGCACACACCAGCAGCACCAGCTCGGTGGTGCGGGCGCGGTTGGTGGGTGTGGCGGCAGGCGCGTGCGCGGCGGAGGAGTCGACCATCAGGGCTCCCGGCACGTCCGGCGACCCTCGGGATCGACGGTGGCGGACGACGGGGTGGGCGATGCGGCCGACGGCTCACTCGATTCCGGCGCGCCGGGGGTACGCGGGGCCGGCGAGGGCTCCGGCGCCGGTGTCGCCGGCGTGCACAGGGGGAGGAACTCGAACTCGCGGACCCGGTCCTCGACGTCACGCAGGCCGAGGTTCTTGATGCTGGCCGAGTTCACCGTCGTCTGACCGACCCCGGTCAGGTCGGCGACCCGCATCGGCTCGCACGGCTCGCTGTCGTCCGTGCCGAGGAAGCTGATGCTCGGCTCGTCGGTGTCCAGGTCGGTGACGCAGACCTTCTGGCTCGGCTCGCTGAGGCTGATGAACAGGACCCGGTCCGGGGTGCCGCGGTTGACCACCACGGCGCCGTTGTCGGCGGTGACGAAGTAGTTCTCCATCGCCTTGGAGCGCACCACCAGGAAGGCGGTCACGATCAGGCCGATGATCACCGCGGCCGCGATCACCAGCAGCGGCAGCCGCCACGGGCTGCGCCGGTGCGGAGCGGCCGGTTCGGCGTTGATGCTGGGGCGTTGCGTCGGTGCGGCGGGCGGCCGGAGGGCGGCGGCGCGTCCGGCGGCGGTCGAAGGATCGGGGGCGTAGCCGCTCTGATCGTCGCTGCCGGCGGCGCCGCCGAGGATCGGTCGGGACTCGCCGTATTCGGTGTCGACGACGTCGGCGACCACCACGGTCACGTTGTCGGGGGCGCCGCTGCGCAGCGCCAGTTCCACCAGGCGGTCGGCGCAGGCGATGTGGTCGGGGGTCGACGACAGGGTCTCGGCGAGGGTCTCCTCGCTGACGACGTCGGACAGGCCGTCGCTGCACAGTAGGTACCGGTCGCCGGCGCGGGCCTCGCGCATCGTCAGCGTCGGCTCCACCTCCTGGCCGGTGAGCGCCTTCATGATCAGCGAGCGCTGCGGGTGGCTGTGCGCCTGCTCGGCGGTGATGCGGCCCTCGTCGACCAGACTCTGGACGAAGGTGTCGTCGCGGGTGATCTGGGTCAGGACGCCGTCGCGCAGCAGGTAACCCCGCGAGTCGCCGACGTGGCACAGGCCGATCTTGCTGCCCGCGAACAGGATCGCGGTGAGGGTGGTGCCCATGCCCTCGAGTTCGGGATTGTGGGCCACCTCGGCGGCGATGGCTTCGTTGCCGTGCCGGGTCGCCGCGCCGAGGGCTTCGAGCAGGTTGCCGCCGGGCTCGTCGTCGTCGAGGCCGCGCAGCGCCTGGATCACCAGCTGGCTGGCCACCTCGCCGGCCGCGTGGCCGCCCATGCCGTCGGCGAGGGCGAGCAGGCGTGCGCCCGCGTAGACGGAGTCTTCGTTGTTGGACCGGACCAGGCCGCGGTCGCTTCGCGCGATGTAGCGCAGGACGAGAGTCACGACCGCAACTCGATCACGGTCTTACCGATGCGGATCGGGGTGTTCAGGGGTGCGCGCACCGCGGTGGTCACCTTGCCGCGGTCCAGGAAGGTGCCGTTGGTGGAGCCGAGGTCTTCGACGTACCAGTCGTCCCCGCGTTTGGAGAGCCGCGCATGCCGTTCCGAGGCGTAATCGTCGGACAGCACCAGGGTCGAGTCGTCGGCACGACCGATCAGCACCGGCTGATCGCCGAGGGTGATGCGGGTGTTGGCCAGTGCGCCGGCGGTCACCACCAGGTAGCGGGCTCCGCCGCGGCCGGCTGAACGCCGCCGATCCCGGAAGCCGCCGCCGGACGGGCGACGGGTGCCCGTCGCCGAGGCGAGATCTGCGCGCATGGAGCGGATGATCGCGTAGACGAACAGCCACAGCAGGATCAAGAACCCGAAACGGGTGAACTGCAAGACGATCCCCTGCATTCGTGCTTCACCTCCTGTGAGATCTCTGGTGCCGGCGGGTTCCGGCGGCGTGCGGTATCACTACATCGGTCAATTCAGTGAGCGGTCGGGGCGCTGATCGGCCCCGACCGCATTCTATGTTGCTTCGGTTACTGGAACCGGACGGTGATGTCCGAATGCCCGAGGCGGATCCGATCGTTGTCGGCCAGGTTCCAGCTGCTGACCGGCATCCCGTTGACGGTGGTGCCGTTGGTGGAGTTCAGATCCTGCAGCATGGCGTTCTGGCCGTCCCAGCGGATCTCGACGTGCCGCCGGGAGACGCCGGTGTCGGGGAGACGGAACTGCGCGTCCTGGCCGCGGCCGACCACGTTGGAGCCGGGGCGCAGCGCGTAGGTGCGGCTGCTGCCGTCCTCGAGGACCAGCGTGATCGCGGCCGGGGCCTGCGCGCCGCCAGCGGCCGGCGGGGCGTATCCCGGCTGGGCGTAGGCGGTCTGCTCGTAGGCGGGCTGGCCGTACTGGTCGTACTGGGGCTGCTGTCCGTAACCCTGGTCGTACTGGGGCTGGTCGTACTGCGGCTGCTGCCCGTAGCCGGGGTCGGCGGCCGGCTGCCCGTAGCCCTGCTGGTCGTAACCGGGCTGCTGGTCGTATTGGGGCTGCTGGCCGTAGCCCTGGTCGTACTGGGGCTGCTGGCCGTAGCCGGGGTCGGCGGCCGGCTGCCCGTAGCCCTGGTCGTACCCGGGCTGCTGCTCGTACCCGGGCTGGGCGTAGCCCTGGCCCTGGTCGTACTGCTGCTGGTCGTGCTGGGGCTGCTGTCCGTAGCCCTGGTCGTACTGGGGCTGCTGTCCGTAGCCCTGCTGCCCGTAGCCCTGCCCCTGGTCGTACGGCTGCGGCTGCTGCTGGTCGTACTGCGGCTGGCCGTATTGGTCGTACGCGGGCTGCTGTCCGTAACCCTGCTGCTGCTGGTCGTAGCCGGGGGCGATCGGCTGGCCGTACTGGTCGTAGCCGCCCTGCTGGCCGTAGCCCGGGTACTGGCCGTCGTTTCCGGGGGGATTGGTCATGTCGGGAGCTCCTCGGTTCGGGCTTTCGGATGGTCGGGTCGGCGTCGGGCGCGGCCGCACGTCGGGATCGATGACGCCGCGGGTGCGAAACTGTCCGGTATGCAGTGAGGGCACCTGGTCGAACTCTACGACGACTGGGCCGTAGGTCTGCCACCCATTGTCACGTATGAAGTCTTCGAGGTGGCGGGAAAAGATCTTACGGTTGAGGGCGTACTCGTCGCTGACGTGCTCCAGGTCGGAGGTACTCAGCGTCACCACATAGGCGTTGGCCACCAGGGATGCGCCGTCTCCGAGGTCCTCTGCGGAGGCTTCCGCCTCGCGCTGCAGGCCCTGCTCGATCTCCTGCGGCGCCACCTGACCACCGAAGACACGCGCAAAGCCGCCGTCGACGGCGGACTCGAGCTTGCGCTCGATACGGTCGAGAAGACCCACGGGTACTCCTTTGCGGTGCTCGTTGGCGTGTCGGCGTGATTGCGCCGTGGATCAATGCTACCGGGGCCGGGCCCAAAAGTGGCTTCCGCACACCACCACCCGCACCGCTGGCCACTTCAGTATCGACGGGTAGGGGTTGTCGTAGGGGTGTTTCGCCTGGTCGTCGGCGGGCGGCTCAGCCGATTTTCCCTCAGCGGCCGATCCGTGTAATCTCGGTCAAGTCCACGCGGACGACCGCCGAGTGATCGGCAGCCACGGGCGAGTGGCGGAATGGCAGACGCGCTGGCTTCAGGTGCCAGTGTCCTTCGGGACGTGGGGGTTCAAGTCCCCCTTCGCCCACACAGAGCGGTTCAGGACGAATCGCACAAAGAGGTCAGGTTGTCGAAATGCGGCCTGACCTCTTTGTTTTCGATCTGGCTGAAGGCGGCTTCCCCCTGAAGTAGGGCTTTGGGGAGGCGCAACCAGATGTCCCCGAATCAGGGTTAATTCTCCGTGATGCCTGGCTGGCGCGGGCGGATCAATGGCTCCTCCCGCCGTGTACTCAGATCGCTTCGACCACGTTCAACTCATACAAATGGACGGAGTTCGAACGACCTCCGGCGTGATGACGCTTCACGACGGTGGTCTGACTACTAAGGCGCCTGTAGTCAAACTGAGTGATCGTGCATCAGGGTTCGAACCGAATGTCGACCATGGCACATGACCACGATTGTGAGTCGCCTGCTGTGCGGCCAGAGCTGTAAGGGACAGATTGGCGCTCGTTTCACGTATGAGCACAATCAGGACGGCGGGGGAATCATAGGAATCAGCGTTGGCTGGGGATTCCTGAACGCCAGCTACTCTGGAGGCCCACGTGCGCGGCAGATCTCGACGAATCCGTCGACGTACATCTTCTCGTAGAGAAGACCGAAGGAGCGCAGATTATGCGGTACGTTCCATGGTCGCTATTGGCGTTGGGCCTCGTCGTCGCTGCGACGGCAGGCTCGGGCCACGCGGTTGGCGACCGCATCCTGCTGGTCCTGCTAGTAGGTGCTCTGGTTTCCGCGATTCAATTCACCCCGCTAGGTGCTGTTCCCCAGGTCGACCAGCGCGACCGAGGTGACTAAGGATCACCGCGAACGCAACAGCGGCAGAGTCGGGTCGTAGGTGACCGAGACTCTGCCGCTTAGCTCCGCAGCACTGCATAGGGGTCTGCTGCACGGATAGGTGACATCTGATCTGTGGTGCCGAAGGGTGCTGCTGGAAGGATGTTCACGGTGCCGAAGCCGTATCCCAAGGAGTTCCGTGACGACGTGGTCCGTGTCGCGAAGACCCGTGAACCGGGTGTCCACCTCAAGCAGATCGCGGCCGACTTCGGTATCAGCGAGTCCTGCCTGACGAACCGGATGAGGACCGCCGACGTCGAGGACGGCAACAAGCCCGGCCTCACCGACTCCGACCGTGCCGAGAACCGTGAGCTGAAGAAGCCCCCCGTCTTCTGGAGCAGGAAACGAGGTCCTGCGCCGGGCGGCCGGGTATCTGTCGCAGGCGAATCTGTCGGGAAGATGATGTACCCGCTCGTCCGCGGGCTGGCCGGCGACGGGGTAGCACGAAATCGGCCGATCAGTATATGACTGTGGATGGCAAGGGAGTCACCGGTAGTGGATGGCGTTAGCAGACGAGGCACGATGAAGACAAGGAGTCAGGAATGAATCCTCTTGTGCCGAGCGCGTGGGAAGTCGTGGCGTTCATTGTTTTCGCCCTGCTGGCGGGTCTTGTTGTTGGAGCAATCGTGATCTCGATCCGACAGCGGCGGCGGCGCGACGATGGACGACCACCCGCCGCGCAGCACGATCTGTCACAGCGAGAGGATGACGCCACGCCGCCTGATCGCAAGGCGTGACACGGTGAGCGCCCGAGCAGCAGTCTCCATTGAGCGCCCACCAGCTTCGTATGGCTTCGTCTGCCCCTCCGTGGTTGGCCAACGTCAAGAGCACCGTGGCCCTTTGGCTGCGGTGCTCCCGGTGTCTGGTGTGCATATTGCCGAAGACGGTCAGTAGCGTCGTAAAGGCGAGCGGCCGGCTCCGGTCGGTGCGGCCATCACTTCTCGAACCCGTAGTGACGCTTCCGCCGACCGGACGAGCTCCATGACAACGGCTCCGTGGCCGACCGGCTTCGACCCGCTCGCTGCCACGCGATCGCTGCCGTGAGTCGACATGTGACCGATTGTCGATCTGGCGGGGTGAGTGGCCCTGGGGTCAACGGTGCCGGGACCCCGGTGTCGACGGACCGCGGTGCCCGGTCAGCCGGTCGATCCCCTCGTCGACGGCGACGACGACACGGTCGAGGTCGTCGAGGATCGGCCCCGACAACCGCGTCAGGTTCTCGCCGTGGGCCGCGATGCCGTCGTACAACGCGGTCATCATGGCATCTTCCTGCCGCTGCTCGGCCGTGAGCGGCTCGCTGTCGGTGCGGACACCGTCGGCGGGGATGTCGCCGTTGAGGTAGTCGACCAGTTCGTCGGAGCCCAACATCTCGTGGCCGGGAGTCATCGCCCCGTGGTTGGTCACCACGACGACGTCGCTTCCCTGGTCGCGGTAGCGCTGCGCCAGGGGTGCGGAGTGGACCTGCGGCGGCACGTAGACGTCGGTGTCGTTGTAGCGGAAGACCACCGTGCCCGAGTACGGCTGATCCGGGGTGCCCGGACTGATGTCGGTCATCAACTCGTGGACCTCGGGGTTGTCGATTGCGCCCGACTTGCCCGCCGCTCCCAGCGGGAGCGGGAACAGGACCCCGCCGTAGGTCATGACGGTGGAAACCAGCCCGGGCACCGGAACCGCGTCGCCGAGTGCGCTGACCGCCTTGGTGAAGACGACGGCGCTCGGCCGCAGGTTGTCGTAGAGCACACTGCGTTGGTCGGCGGTCATACTTCGCTCCACGCCGACGAATGCCGACCAGCCCAAGCCGTTCTGGGCGCCGGGCTCTGCCAGGAAGCCGCCCAGATCGGTCGGACCGGAGTCGATGATCACCAGGTCCACCCGGCCGTCGGCGTGGCGGTATTCGGCGACCCGGGCGCAGTCGATACCGCCCCCGCTGAATCCGTAACAGGTCACCTCCGTGACCGGGGCGTGCCCCGGCGAATTCCGGTAGGCCTCAACGGCGTTCACGATCCGGACGCCGTTCATCTCGCCCGCATACTGCGGACTCCGATCGCCGTACGCGTCGGGCACGATCACGGTGACGCCGTCGGCCAGGGCGGCGTTGATCCGTTCGACGTCACCCTCCGACAGCGAGCGCCGGTCCAGCTGGTGCGACGGGGCGTCGCCCGCGTACAGCGAATCGGTGGGCGGAATGTAGGTGAGCACCCGGCCCGACGGATCCGCCGGCGTGAAGACGTTCATCGTGCCGACCTCGGGATCGCTGCCCCGGCGGACCCCGGTGCCGTACCGGAACTCCTCGCGCGTGGCCGCCTCGGTGATCTGCCCGGTCCCCTTGGCCGTGCCGGCGTGGACGGCGCCGTCGATGTCGGGAGCCTCCGACAGGATCTCCGAAGATCGAGGCGGGTCCAGGAGAGGAGAGCCGTGCGCCTGTCCCGCACCGATGGTCAGACCGGAGGCCGCGAGCACCGCCACAGCGATCTTCCCGGTGAACTTGAGGACTTGCGCACGCTTCCAGAACCCCGTACCCGCCGACATGCCGCCATCCTCGCATCCGCACCGCAGCCTCGGCGCCGGAAATCGCTATATGGGCGACCGGGGAAAGCACCTGTCGTCTCTTCCCCATATCTATGGTAATCATTAATGCCATATGCAGTGGGTCACACTTCAGGAGGTTGACGATGACTGACACCGATCCGGTGATCGTGGTGGGGGCGGGCCTGTCCGGCCTGGCGACGGCCCTGGCTTCGGCGGCCAACGGCCGGCCCGCCGTGGTGCTGGAAGCAGCCGATCTGGTCGGCGGGGCGGCGGCCTACTCCGGCGGGCAGGTGTGGTGCGGCGCCAACCACGTCGCCGCTCGCGAAGGCGTCGAGGACACCCAGGAGCTGACCGAGACCTACATCAGGGACGTCGCGAGCCATCTGGCCCCCGAAGTGCTCGACGAGCAGGCGCTGCTGCGCTGGCTGCGCAGGTCGCCGGCGGCGATGGAGTACTGGGAAGACCTGAAGGCGATCGCCTGGACGATGATCCCGGGACTGGCCGACTACCACAACGAGGCCGCCGGGGCGCTTCCCGAAGGCCGCTATCTGACCAACGAAGTGATCGACGGCGCGGTGCTGGGCGACTGGCGCGAGAAGCTGCGCTACAGCCCGTACTTCCCGGTCGGCACCACCTACCGGGACCTCCTCGGCAAAGGCCGCCGCGCGACCTACGTCGACGACGACGGGGGAGAGGCCGAGGCGGCCAAGCATTCGCACGCCGGGCTGCCGGCCTTCGGTCTCACCGACGGCACGGGATTCGACGGAGCGGAGTCCGGTGACCCGCTGACCTACGGCACCGGCGTCGTCGCCTCCTTCCTGAACCGGGTGCTGCAGGAGCCCGACATCGAGATCCGGGTGAACCACCGCGTGGTCGGTCTGCTGACCGACGAGAACGGCGCGGTCGTCGGCGTGCGGGCGCAGACCGATGACGGCGAGGTGGAACTGCGCGGTCCGGTGGTGCTCGCGACGAGCACGTACGACTGGGATCCGGACATGGTCGAAGACATCCTGGGCCTGTCACCGGAGGATTGGGGTTCGGTGGCACCGGAATCGATCCGGGGCGACGGCCTGCGACTGGCCCGCTCCGTCGGGGGCGTGCTGGCCCGGATCCCGGCCAATGCCACGCCGATCCTGCCGGGCTGGCGCTCCGAGGTCGGCACCGGTTTCGGGTACGGCCCGGAGTACGCGATGCCGCACTCGATGATCGTCGACCGCACCGGCAACCGGTACTGCAACGACTCGTACTGGGTGGACATCTGCCGCAAGACCCTCGACCCGAACGACCGGCATCTGCCGTTCTTCCTCATCTGGGACGACCAGCATCGCCGCAAGTACGGCCTGGCGGCCACGCCGCCCGGGGGCGAATACCCCGAGGGCTGGGTCCAGCAGGGGGCGACGCTGCGTGAACTCGGCGACAAGCTCGGCATCGACGGCGAGCAGCTGACGAAGACCGCCGAGCGGTACAGCGAGTTCGCGCGCGAAGGGACAGATCCGGACTACGGCCGCGGCTCGATCGACTACGTCAACCGCTTCGCCGGCGATCCCGAGCACACACCGTCACCGGTCCTGGGCGAAGTGAACACCGCACCGTTCCACGGCATCCGGCTGCGTTTCGTGGGCACCGGTATCGGCACCAGTGGTGTCCACATCGACGGCGACGGCCACGTTCTCGACGAGCACGGGCAACCGATCAGCGGCCTCTACGCCGCCGGCTCGGTGGCCGCGCTCACCACAACGGGGACCGCCTACAACTCGGGTATCGCGCTCGGCCGTGGTCTCACGCTGGCGTACCTGATCGGCCACGAACTGGCCGGTCGTCCCATCGCCTGATCACAGGTGAACAGAGTGTGCTCGAGGCGGGAAGCAACGCGGTTGTGACACGGCGAAGCGGCCCTCATCGGTGAGAAAACCCACTCTCGAGACTCAGCGCCAGATCAGGAAGACCGAGGTGTGTGGAGCTGGCCTCAATGATGAGGCCGTACGCAGCATCGTCGCCGAGACTCCATCCTCGGCTCGCATTGCGGAAGTAGATCAGGCGTACACCGATCCAGCCGCATCGTTTGTTGCCATCGACGAGCGAGTGGTTGCGGCAAAGGGAGTCGAGCAATGCAGCCGCCTTCAACCCGAGAGTGGGGTACTGCTCGTCGCCGAACACGGTGATCTGAGGCCGGTGGACGCTGCTTTCCAGGAGGCCGAGGTCACGGACTTCTGGGTTCGTCCCGTAGGCCGCGCGGTAGACCAGGAAGATGTCGGCGATCTGCGGCGTCCAAATCACTTCACGTTGCCGAGCCGGTCGAGGAGAGCCTTGTCGTTGCCGACGATATCGGCGACCGCATCGTCCATCGAACGCAGAGATCGTTCGCGCAGCCCGCGCTGGACCTGCTCGGTAACGAACTGGCTCATCTGACCTTTCGGAATGGTTGCGCGTAATTCGGCTGCGACGTCGTCAGGCATAGTGACGAGGAAGCGTGCGGTCACGTCCATCCTCCGATCTTTTCGGGGCCATATATATCGAGTATATATCCGACGACGCCTCGAAGACGATCGCTATCCACGGGCCGACGGGTCGCGGGTTCGCTCCGCGTTACAGCCAGGGAGACGGCGTGCCGCGTCCGCCGACCGCACCGACGGGTGCGATCGCGTTGATCCGGGCGAGGTCATCGGCGGTGAGGGTGAGATCGGCGGCCGCGATGTTCTGCGCGACGCGGTCGGGGTTGCGGGATCCGGGGATGGGAACGATGTAGTCGCGTTGCGTGAGGGTCCAGGCCAGGGCCAGCTGCGCGACGGTGACGCCCTTGGCCGCAGCCAGTTCGGTGAGCCGGTCGACGATCTCGGCGTTGGCGTCGTAGTTTTCAGTGCTCCACCAGGGCATGAAGGTGCGGAAGTCGGACGAGTCGTAGAGACCGGCCGGCTTCGCGGTGCCGGTGAGGAAGCCACGTGCAAGCGGGGAGTAGGCGACGAACCCGATGCCGAGTTCCTCCAGCAGCCCGAACAGCGGCTCGGCGTCCGGGGCGAAGATCGAGTACTCGGTCTGCAGCGCCGAGATCGGGTGCACCGCATGGGCTCTGCGGATCACCTCGGGCGTGGCCTCCGAGAGACCGAGGTACTTCACCTTGCCGGCTTCGACGAACTCGGCCATCGTCCCGACGACGTCCTCGATCGGCACGCCGGGATCGACGCGGTGTTGGTAGAGCAGATCGATGCTGTCCACTCCCAGATGGCGCAGGCTGACTTCGACCACCTCGCGGATGTGCTCGGGACGCGAGTCGGTGCCGAAGCTCGGCGTGAATCCGAACTTGGTGGCGATCACCACCTCGTCGCGGAACGGCGCGACTGCGCGACCGAGCAGCTTCTCGCCGTCACCCCAGCCGTACATCTCGGCGGTGTCGAAGAGCGTCACGCCGAAATCGTGGGCACGGCGGATCGCGGCGACCGATTCGGTGTCGTCGGTCGCGCCGTAGCCCACGACGGTGCCCATCGATCCGTACCCGATCTCCGAGACGCGCAGTCCCTGCGTCCCCAAAGTCCTCTGCTGCATGAGCCGGCCCTCTCCATCGTAAGCGAACCAAACGGTTCGGTTTGACTGTATGGTGCAGGAACAGTGCTGTCAAACTAAACGGTTCGGTTTGGTAGCTTGGGGGCATGACGACCTCGTCCCGTTCCGACTCACCCCGAGACCGGGTGATCGAGGCGGCCACGGCCGAGTTCGCGCAGTGCGGGATCGCCGGTGCGCGCATCGATCGGATCGCGAAGACCGCCAAGACGAGTAAGGAACGCGTCTACGCGTACTTCCGCAGCAAGGAGGAGCTCTACGGCTTCGTCCTCGCCCGCGAACTGGAGGCGATCGGCGAGGCGACGCCGATGGACACCGCCGACCTGCCCGGCTACGCCGGTCGCGTGCACGACTACTTCGTCGCCCATCCCGACAGGCTCCGGCTGATGCGGTGGGGACAGCTCGAGGCCGCCGGCGCCGAGGCCGACCGGGCCACCCAAGAGACGGCCACGCGCAAGGCCGACCAGCTTCGCCGCGCCCAACGGGAGGGCCTGCTCGACCCCTCGTGGGATCCGCTCGACATCCTCGTCTTCCTCAATCAACTGGCGATGTCGTGGGCCGGGCAGCCCGGCCTGACGGCGATGTCCGACGGTGCGCGGGACCGGTTCCTGGCGGAGCGTCGAGCGGCCGTCGTCGCCGCCGTCGAGCGGCTGTTCCCCGCCGTCCCCGGCGGGCCTGCATCGTCGGTGTAGCCGCTGTTCACCGGGCGGCCGGACCCACTGTGCGGAGCAGACGCGGTGCGCTGTACCCGGCTAGGATCGAAGCCGGAGCAAGGTGAGCGGGTCGTGGTCGGCGCGACGCAGAGGGGACTCGACGTATGGCCAAGGCGCGCTCGGGTTCTCGGGGTGTTCCGCGTGCCGAACGCGAGCGGCAGATCTGCGATGCCGCGGCGGCGGAGTTCGCGACCCTCGGCTATGCGGGGACGACGATCGCCCAGGTGGCTGCGCGCGCGGGAGTCTCGAAGCCGCTGGTGCTGTCGTACTTCAGCTCGAAGGAGGGGCTGTATGTCGCCTGCTGCGAGCGTGCCGGACGCGCGATGACGCAAGGGGTGGCCGAGGCTCTGGCCGTGTCCGATGCGACGGCGATCGGACGCGGCGCGGAGGTGCTCTCCGCCATCTTCACCGCGCTCGAGCCCCGTCCGCACGATTGGCTCGTCCTCTTCGACAGCACTCTCCCCGCGCAAGGTCCGGCGGTCGACACCGCCACGCACTACCGGCTTCGGCTCGGCGAGCAGGCCGCGGAGGGGATCGCCGCCTCGTTCGCCCCGCACCTGTCCGAGCCGGGCGATCTGTCCGCGTTGACGCAGGTGTGGATCGCGATGGTTTCCGCCCTCGTCGAGTGGTGGTTGCGTCATCCGGATCAGACCGCTGAGCAGATGACGCGCCGCAGCGACCGGCTTCTGACGGCGCTGGCGACAGCCTCAAAGTGAGCTCATCAGAAGTGCTTTAGATCACAGGTGCCGCGCCACCTCGGTGACATCACGTTGACCCGCCAAAAGAATTGACCATATGGTCAATTCTCAATCGCAGGCGACTCCGGACTCGCTTCGCGGCTGAGTAGGGAGAAGCACGATGGCCTCGCAAACCGAGAGCAGAAACCTCACCCGAATGGGCGGCTGGATCCATCGCCATGCCTGGTGGATCGTCGTCTTCTGGGTGGTCGTCGCGGGCGGGATGAACGTCGCGATACCGCAGCTGGAGCAGATCGTCAGTCGGCATTCTGCAGACTTCCTCCCCGCTGATCTGCCCGCCAACCAGACTCTGGAACAGATGGCCGCCGACTTCGGGGTGCCGCCGTCGAACGCCGTCAGCAGCGTCATCCTGGTCGACGACAACGGCTTCAGCGACGCCGACGCCGACTATTACCACCGGCTCACCGAACGGCTCACCGCCGATTCCGACAACGTCGCCTACCTCGTCGACCTGTACGGCAACGAGATCACCCGGGACATCGCCGTCAGCCCGGACGGCAAGGCCGTCAACATGCTGCTGGCGCTCGACGGCTCGGCCGGATCGACCCGCGCCGACCACGCCACTGCGGCGGTCCGGGACCACATCGCCGCGCTCGACAGGCCCGACGACCTGCAGGTGCACCTCAGCGGCCCGACGGCCACCCTCGCCGATCTGTTCCGGGAGATCGACGTCTCGCTGCTCATCATCACCGCGGTCTCGGTGCTGCTGATCACCCTGATGCTCCTCGTGGTCTACCGCGATCTGGTGACCGCGCTGATTCCGCTGGTGAGCATCGGCATCACCCTGGCCGTGGTCCGGCCGATCGTCGGGCTGCTCGGTGACGCCGGAGTGCTCTCCATCTCGAACTTCACCATCGCGATCATGACGGCGCTGGTCCTCGGCGCCGGCACCGACTATGCGGTGTTCACGATCGGGAACTATCACGAAGCCCGCCGGCTCGGCCATCCACTCGGCGGAGCGGTGGCCCGGGCCTCCGGACGCACCGGTCCGATCCTGATCGCTTCGGCACTGACCATCGCCGCGGCGTGCGCCGCGATGATCTTCACGAAGATCGGCATGTTCACCACCGCGGGACCGCCGACCGCGATCGCGATTCTGGTGACGCTGGTGATCGCGCTGACCCTCCCGGCGGCACTGCTGTCCCTGGCCGGCCGCCGCGGCTGGGCCGAGCCCCGCCACTCGTCGGTGGCACGGTGGCAGCGGCGGGGTGCCCGCATCATTCGGCACGCGGGGATCTACACGGCCGCTGCGCTCGTGTTCCTGGTCGGCACCGCGCTGATCACCACGACGTTCCGGATGAACTGGGACGAGTCGGCGATGCCGCGCACCGCCACCGACTCCACGCGCGGATACGACCTCGCCTACCAGCATTACGGACAGAACGTCCTGGCCCAGGAGTTCGTCACCGTCGCCAGCGATCACGACATGCGCAACACCGCCGACCTGGCGGCCCTGGAACTCGCGGCCCAGACGGTCGGCAGCCGTCCGGAGGTGGACGTGGTCCGTTCGGTGACCCGCCCGTACGGCACCGCGCTCGCCGAGGCGGCGACCGGCCATCAAACCGGCATCGTCGGTGAGCGCCTCGAGGACGCCCACCAACAGATCAGCCAGGCCACTCCGGAGCTGCGGCGGCTCGCCGAAGGGGTGGGGCAGCTCTCCGCGGGCGCGGACGACGCCGTCACCCGATTGCCCGAGCTGGTCTCGGGCACCGAAAAGGTCGCCTCCCTGGCCGGCACCATGCTCACGGGTCTCGATCGCGCCGATGCACTGGTGCGGACGGCCGGCGGAACCTCCGTGCGCGACGACCTCCCCGAGGTCCGCCGCACCGTCCGGGCGGCTCTCCAACTCGCCGACGGTCTGCTGACGCAGAGCCGACTCGCCGAGACCACCGAGCGGCTGGACGGCGTCTTGGGGCCGTTGCTCGCGGTCGAGACCTCACCCGCCTGCCGCACCGATCCGGTCTGTCGTTCTGCGCGCGACGCGCTCTCGGCCTACGACCGCGCCACCGGCGGGCAGGTGAGTGCCGCGCGGGGCGACTGGGCCGCCCTGCGCAGCGCCGTCGTCGACGGCGCCAAGAAGGTGAAGCTCCTGATCCCGCAGATCGAGGGGACCCTCGGCGTCCTCGACCGACTCCTCGTCCAGACCGGTGGGCAGACCTCGGACCAGCTGCGCGGCGAGTTGAACCGACTGGTCGGCGGCACCCGCGAACTGCAGGCCGGTCTCAAGACGATGGCCGACGGTCTGCATCAGGTGAAGGACGGCACCGACCAGACGGTCGAACTGACCGGCGAACTGCGCACGGGGCTGCAGCAGGCGGCCGACTACCTGCTCACGATGAGCAAGTCGACGCGCACCGGTCCCGGCGCCGGGTTCTATCTGCCGGGCGAGGGCTTGCGTGACCCCCGTTTCGTCGAGGGCGCACGACTGCTCATGTCTCCGGACGGCACGACCGCACGCATGATGGTCACCTGGTCGGTGAACCCGTACAGCCAGGAGGCGATGAGCGCCACCCGGGAGATTCCGGGGATCGTGGCGCAGGCACTGGACGGCACCGTGCTCGACGACGCCCAGGTGGCCACCACGGGGCTGGCCGCGCTGTCGGCAGACATGCAGGATCAGGTCCGCAAGGACTTCCTGGTGTTCGCGATCGTCGCCGGCATCGCGGTGCTGCT
The DNA here is from genome assembly GCF_039537105.1 of Gordonia caeni. Lineage (NCBI taxonomy): Bacteria > Bacillati > Actinomycetota > Actinomycetes > Mycobacteriales > Gordoniaceae > Gordonia > Gordonia caeni. The sequence continues at coordinate 258,414 of NZ_BAAAZW010000001.1, read as the reverse complement.
GATCTTGATGGTGCTGTTGCGCAGCATTCTGGCTCCGGTCCTGCTGGTGGCCACGGTGCTGCTGTCGTTCGCCTCGGCGATCGGGGTGAGCGTGCTGGTGTGGCAGCACCTGATCGGGATCGACCTGGACTGGTCGGTGATCCCGGTGTCGTTCATGGCGGTGATCGCCGTCGGTGCGGACTACTCGATGCTGTTCGCCTCGCGGATCCGGGAGGAGAGCGCCAACGGCGGGATGGCGCGCGGCATCATCCGTGGGTTCGGCAGTACCGGTGGCGTCATCACCACCGCCGGCCTGGTCTTCGCCGTCACCATGTTCGCGCTGATGAGCGGCACCGTGCTGAACCTGGTCCAGATCGGGTTCACCATCGGTGTGGGACTGCTGCTGGACATCGCCATCGTGCGCACCGTGCTGGTGCCGGCCATGATGGCGGTGTTCGGCGAGAGGATCTGGTGGCCGTCCGGCCGTCGTGCCTGACCGTACCGGGGCGAGTGCGAGCCGGAAGCGATGTCAGGGACTGAACAGAATCTTCCCGGTGGCGTTCAGCTGATCGACGAGGTCGTTCCACGCCACGGTGACCGGGACGAAGTCGCCCAGCGCGTGAATCACCGGCACATAGAGGTGCAGGCCCTCGTCGAGGGCGATCCACTGCTGCAGGGTGTCAGCGGGGACGGGCGCATCCTGCAGGCGTCCGGTGGGGTCGGCGGCCGGGGCCAGCGCGGCGAGCGTCTGCCTCGCGGCGGCCGGATCGGTGAAGATGTCGTCCAGGGACAGCTGCCGTCCGGCACCGGCCTCCACCACCACCGTGTCGACGGTCTGCACCGGATACGCAGCCCCCTCGACCGCGCCGACGGTGATCATGGCACCGGACAGCGTGGTCTTGGCGATCACCACGCGGGAGGCCTCCTCGGGCATCAGCTCGCCGTTGGTGATCGTCACCGCCTGGTCGGCGTCCTTGGCGTCCGCGATCAGGCGGTCCGCATCGTTCTCCATCGCCGTGTTGAAGGCGTCCCGGACCCTCGGTTCCCCGGAAACCAGTCGCGGGATCTTGATGTTCCAGTCCGAGCCGTTGCGGGCGTCGCCGGCGCGTCCGGCGAAACCGGAGCCGAATCCGTCGGTCGACGGCGCCACCGCCACCGAGGTGGTGGTGACCGAGGGCTGGCTGGTGGTTGCGACGGTCACCGTCGTGGAGGGGCTCGCGCTGGTCGACGGCCCCGTCGAGTCCGTGGAGCCGCATCCGGCCAGTACCGCCGTCGTCGCGCCGATGGCGACCAGGAGTGCTGGCGTGCGCGGACGACCGTTCATCCTCCGAGTTTAGAGCTCGCGGCGGCCTCCGCGGCGCATGCGGGCGATCCTCAGTCGGGAGGGGAGAGGTGCCGGCGGGCGTGGGCGACGAGATCGTCGAGTGGGGCGACGGTCCGCAGGCTGCGCGAGGTGATGATTCCGCCCTCGATTCCGCTCACCAGCACCCGCGCGGTGGAGCGGGCTTCGCTGTCCGGAACTCCGGAAGCGGCGAGGGCGGCGGCGATCCGGTCGGTGAAATCGGCAAAGGCGCGGGCGGCCGCCGCTCCGGCGGCGGGATACTCCTGAGCGGCTTGGGCCGCGGCCGCCAGCGGGCAACCGAGACGGTAGTCGCTGTCGATCAGCGCCCGCTTCCACGATTCCACCCAGGCTGCGAGCGCCTCGATCGGCGGCGACTCCGCCAGGAGCACGTCGAGCTGACCGCCGATGTGCCGCCCGGCCTGCGTCGCGGCCACCTCCAGCAGCTCGGCTTTGCCGCTGGGGAAGTGCTGGTACATCGATCGGCGGGCGACCTTGCTGTCGCCGAGGAGTTCAGTCATCCCGAAACCGTCGGCGCCCCGGCTGCGCAGCAGGGTGATCGCGGAGAGGACCAACCGGTCGCGCACGCCGGTGCCGGTCGTCTCCGTGCCGCCGACGGCGGCCTCGCTCCGAATCTCCACGTGCCCAGTCTAGCGAAGTAGACCGATCGTTCTGTAGCGTCTGCGCCATGAGTCATGTATTCGACGAAGCGATCACGGTCTCGGTGGGCGACGACGGCGTCTTCCACGCGACCACTCACCCGGCCTACTCCAACATGGTCGGGCCCTTTGGCGGCATCACCGCCGCCACCATCGTCCATGCGATCCAACAGCACCCCGACGTGCTCGGCGAACCGCTGGCGTTCACCGTCAACTACGCGGCGCCGATCGCCGACGGCGACTGGGAACTGCACGCTCGGATCGTGCGGACCAACCGGACCAATCAGCACTGGATCTTCCACATCGAGCAGAACGACTCGACGGTCTCCACCGGCAGTGCCGTCTTCGGTCTGCACCGCCCGACGTGGGGCAGCACCGAGCCGCAGCCGCCGACGGCTCCCGCCGTGGAAACCGTTGAGCCGGTGGAGTTCCCGGAGTTCATCGCCTGGGCCGGAAACTACGACAAGAGGTTCGTCGTCGGTGGTCTCGACGGCAGTGCGAGCGAGGACTCCACGTCGACGCTGTGGATCCGCGACCGCCCCGAACGTGCGCTCGACTACCCGGCGCTGATGTCGATCACCGACTCGTTCTACCCGCGCGTCTTCCTGCGGCACGGGACCTACATGGCGGCCGGCACCATCAGCCTGACCACCTACTTCCACGCGACGCCGGACGAGCTGGCCGCACAGGGCGTCGATCACCTCCTCGCCACCGCGCGGGCGGCCCGCTTCGGCAACGGGCACTTCGATCAGGACGGCCAGATCTGGTCCGGCGACGGCCCGGATGCGGTGCTGCTGGCCACGACGCATCAGCTGGTGTACTTCAAAGACCCGCAGTAGCAACGATTCACGGGAGCGCCCAGGGTCTTTGTGCCCGGGAGACAAAGATCCGCCGATAGTTCGTGTCTGCGGGCCGTTTCGCCGTCCCCGCCCACCTCATAGTGTCAGGAGTCACATCCGGAAACGAAAGGTGACGACGGTGACACAGGGCACGTACTTCGCGTGGGAGCTGGCTTCCCGGGGCGACGCACCGTGCGTCCGCGACGACCGGCTGGAACTGAGCTACGCGCAGTTCGCCGAGCGCGTCGACGCGGTCGCCGAACAGCTCGCCGGCATGGGCGTCGGCCCGGGCGACATGGTCTCCACGGTCCTGCCGAACCGTGCCGAACTGCTCATCACCCTGATGGCGGCGTGGCGGCTGCGAGCGGTGGCCACACCGGTCAACCCCGGCTTCACCGACACCGAGGCCGAGTACCAACTGGCCGACTCCGGCGCAAAGGTGGTCGTCGGACGGGCGCCGATCGGCGACCCGGCCCGCACCTTCCTCGACGTCGACGACCTGGCCACCGCACCCACCGCGCAGTGGGTGCCGCCGGCGCCGCCGACCGAAGCCGACGACGCCCTGCTGATCTACACCTCGGGCTCCACCGGCCGCCCCAAGGGTGTCCGCCTCGGGCACGACAACCTGCACTTCTTCGGCCGCAGTGCCGCCGAGCACTTTCAGTACGGCCCGGACACCCATGCGCTGCTGATCCTGCCGCTGTTCCACGTCAACGCCATCTGCGTCAGTTGCCTCACCCCGATGATGGCGGGCGGTCAGGTCAGCATCACCGGCCAGTTCTCGGTCAGCCGCTTCTTCGACGACGTCGCCCGGCTGCGTCCCACCTTCTTCTCCGCAGTCCCCACCATCTACGCGCTGCTGGTCTCCCAGAACGAGGACATCCCGCCGGGGGCACTGGACTCACTGCGGTTCGCGATCTGCGGGGCGGCCCCGATCTCCCGCGAACTCCTGGAGAAGACCGAACAGACCTTCGGCGTCCCCATCGTCGAGGGCTACGGCCTCACCGAAGCCACCTGCGCCTCGGCCTGCAACCCGGTCGACGGCGTGCGCAAACTCGGCACCGTCGGCCCGGCCCTGCCCGGCCAGTCCATTCGCATCGTCGACCTGGACGGCAACGAGGTGCCCGCCGGCGAACGCGGGGAGGTGCTGATCTCCGGGCCGGCCGTGATGCGCGGCTACCTCAACCGGCCCGAGGCCACCGCCGAGACGATCGTCGACGGCTGGCTGCGCACCGGCGACGTCGGGATCCTCGACGAGGACGGCTATCTGCGGATCGTCGACCGGATCAAGGACATGATCATCCGCGGCGGCGAGAACATCTATCCCAAGGAGATCGAGACCGCGCTGGCGGCCAACCCGGCCGTCCTGGAATGCGCGGTGGTCGGGGCACCCGACCAGCTCCTGGGGGAGGTGCCCGTCGCCTTCGTGGTCCGCTACCCGGATACCGACCTCACCGCAGACGAGCTCACCGTGTTCGTCCAGCCCCACCTCACGAAGGTGAAGCGGCCCAGTGAGATTCACATCGTCGACGCCCTGCCGCGCAACCCCGTCGGCAAGATCGACAAGCCGGGCCTGCGGCGCCGGACCGCCGACGAACGGGCGCAGCCGGCCGGGGCGGCCCGCACCTGAGCTCGCGCCCCGACGGCGCCCGCACCCACCACACCGCAAGTCGAGAACCACTCGGCGCGCTGCCCCCTGCCCGAAGACGCCCTACCCGCAACCCCGCGATACCCGAAACCCCGACATACCAAACAAGGAGCAAGACAATGGGATTCAAAGAAGGGGACTTCCCGCCGGTGGACCCGGCGACGTTCCGCGATCAACCGTTGCAGACCAGAGTCCGCCAGCTGGCGACCCACTGGGTCGACTACGGCTTCGGCACGCCGAAGATGGTGCACGTGATCTACCTGCTGAAGGTGGCCGTGCTGTACATCGTCGTCGGCGTCGCCCTGGCGACGGCCACCTCGGGTCTGAGCCCGCTGCAAATCAGCGAGTGGTGGAACCAGCCGATCGTCTACCAGAAGCTGATCCTGTGGACCATGCTCCTCGAAGCGGTCGGCGTGGCCGGCTCGTGGGGGCCGCTGGCCGGCAAGTTCAAGCCGATGACCGGCGGCCTCCTGTTCTGGCTGCGGCCGCAGACCATCCGTCTCCCACCCTGGCCGGACACCGTGCCCGGCACCAAGGGCGACTCGCGCACCGTGTTCGACGTGGTGCTGTACGCCGCGATCCTGGTCAACCTCCTGGTGGCGGTCGGCCTGCCCGGCAAGGAGTCGGCATCGTTCACCGCGGCGATGGCCGACTCCCCCTTGGGAATCGACCCGTCGCACGGTCTGGTGAACCCGGCCGTCCTGTACTCGCTGCTGGTGTTCATGGTGGTGATGGGATTGCGCGACAAGGTGATCTTCCTGGCCGCACGCTCGGAGCAGTACCTGCCCGCGATCATCTTCTTCGCCTTCCTGCCGTTCATCGACATGATCGTGGCGCTGAAATTGCTGATCGTGGTCGTCTGGATGGGGGCGGGCATCTCCAAGATCGGCATGCACTTCACCAACGTGATCCCGCCGATGATCTCCAACACTCCGTGGCTGACCGTCAAGAGCCTCAAGCGCATGAACTACCGCAACTTCCCCGACGACCTGCGGCCCTCGCGCCCGGCGACCTTCCAGGGCCACGTGCTGGGCACCATCGTCGAGGTCGCGACCCCGCTGGTGCTGCTGTTCTCGGTGAACAAGTGGCTGACCCTGGCCGCGGTGATCCTGATGGTCTGCTTCCACCTGTTCATCTTCTCCACGTTCCCGCTGGCCGTGCCGCTGGAGTGGAACGTGCTGTTCGCCTTCGCTTCGGTGTTCCTGTTCCTGGGATTCCCGGCCTGGGAGGGCTTCGGCGTCGGCGCCATGAGCTCGGGCTGGCTGATCGCGGTGATCGTGATCGCGCTGCTGTTCTTCCCGGTGCTGGGCAACCTGCGCCCCGACCTGGTCTCGTTCCTGCCGTCCATGCGCCAGTACGCCGGCAACTGGGCGTCGGCGATGTGGGCCTTCACCCCGGGCGCCGAAGACAAGCTGAACGAGCACGTGGTCCGGCCGGCGCAGAACCAGATCGATCAGCTGACCCCCGACTACGGTCCCGAGGCCGCCGAGATCACGATGGAGCAGACCATCGCCTGGCGCGCCATGCACAGTCAGGGCCGAGGGCTGTACTCGCTGCTGTATCGCGAACTCGGGGACCGCATCGACGAGTACACGATCCGGGAGGCCGAGTTCGCCTGCAACTCGCTGATCGGCTTCAACTTCGGCGACGGCCACCTGCACAACTACCGTATGATCGAGGCCCTGCAGCGGCGCTGCGACTTCGCTCCCGGCGAGTTCACCGTGGTCTGGGTCGAGTCGCAGCCCATTCACAAGACGACGCAGGAGTACATGGTGATCGACGCGGCCCTGGGCGTGATCGAGCGCGGTACCTGGAACGTCGCCGACGCCGTCGCCGAGCAGCCCTGGCTGCCCAACGGCCCGATCCCGATGAACGTGACCTGGCGCAGCGACAGCGTGCCAGCGCGTGCGGGGGCCCGTCAGTCATGACGAAAGCCGTGGTGGTCGGTGGCGGACCCAACGGGCTCGCCGCCGGCCTCCAGCTCGCACGCAACGGTGTCGACGTGACGGTCCTGGAGGCCGAAGACCGGGTCGGCGGCGGTGCACGGTCGGGCGAGCTGGAGGTTCCCGGCCTGATCCACGACTACTGCTCGGCCTTCCATCCGCTCGGAGTGGGCTCGCCGTTCTGGCAGACCGTCGGACTGGACCGATACGGCCTGGAGTGGGCGTGGCCGGAGATCGACTGCACCCATCCGCTCGACGACGGCGACATCGGCGTGCTGCACCGGTCGATCACGGAGACCTCCGCGGGCCTGGGCGCCGACGGACGGCGCTGGGAGCTGGCCTTCGGCGACGTGGTCCGCAACTTCGACACGCTGGCCCCGGACCTGATGCGGCCGATCGTCAACGTGCCCCGGCATCCGATCCAGCTCGGGATGTTCGGGCCGCGGGCGCTGCTGCCGGCCACTTGGCTGGCCCGGTGGTTCCGCACCGATGCGGCGCGGGCCCTGTTCAGCGGGGTCGCGGCGCACGCCTTCACCCGGCTCGACGTCCCGCTGACCGCCGCGCTGGGCATCATGATCACCGCGAGCGGGCACCGGTTCGGCTGGCCGGTGGCCGTCGGCGGCTCGGGTGCGATCACCGCTGCGGCCGCGGCGGCGCTGGAGGATCTGGGCGGCACCATCGAGACCGGGACGAGAGTCTCCGACCGGTCGCAGATTCCCGATGCCGACTACGTGCTGCTGGATCTGTCTGCGGCACAGGTGCTTTCGCTGTACGGCGACCAGATGCCGGCGCGCATCGCCAAGGCCTACGGTCGCTACCGGATCGGGTCCTCGGCGTTCAAGGTCGACTTCGCGATCCGCGGCGACATCCCCTGGCGGAACGCCGAGTCCACCCGGGCGGGCACCGTGCATCTGGGCGGCACCGCGGCCGAGGTGGCCTACACCGAGAAGCAGCGCGCGGCCGGCGTCATGGTGGAGAACCCGTTCGTGCTGGTGGGACAGCAGTACCTGGCGGACCCGAGCCGCAGCAGCGGCGACCTCAACCCGATCTGGTCGTACGCGCACGTCCCGAAGGGCTACACCGGCGACGCCACCGAGGCCGTCATCCGCCAGATCGAGCGGTTCGCTCCCGGCTTCCGCGACCAGATCGTGGCGACCACGGCGACCGGGACCGTCGCCCTGGAGCAGTACAACGCCAACTATGCGGCGGGCGACATCATCGGCGGCGCGAACAACCGGCTGCAGACCATCCTGCGGCCGCGGCTGGCGATCGACCCGTATGCGACGGGCGTCGACGGCGTCTTCCTCTGTTCGCAGACCGCCCCACCGGGCGCGGGCATCCACGGGCTGTGCGGATTCCACGCCGCCAACTCCGCGCTGGCGTCGTCCGGAGTGCGGCCGGTATGACCGGCGGACCGCGATGAGCCGACCGGCGGGCGAAACCCTGGACCCGGAACTGCGGACGGTGGTCGAGGCCCTCGCGCGTCGGCTGCGCGACATCGAAGACCAGATGGTCGAGGACATGACGGCCCAGATGGTGGAGATCGACCACTTGGACGGCGATCCGGTGCTGGTGGACCTGTTGCGCGCCAGCGTCGAAGGCAACATCACCACCATCAACCACGTCCTGGCCAACAACATCCCGATCGCGCACCTGCAGCCCACCACGGCGGCCGTCGAATATGCGCTGCGGCTGGCTCAACGGCAGGTGCCGTCGAACTCTCTGATGCGCGCCTACCGGATGGGGGAGTTCGAGTACAACCGGCTGTGCCTCGGTTTCCTGGAAGAGCTGGCGCTCGCCGAGGGACTGGCCGTCCGGGTCGCCAAGTATGTGGCCACGGTGCTGTTCGACTACATCGACTGGATCACCCTCTACGTCTTCCAGGCCTACGAGAGCGAACGGCGACGCTGGATCGGGGCGGAGGGCAACGTGCTCTCGTCCACGGTGAATCAGTTGCTCGACGGTGACGACGAGCTCGAGGTCTTCGAAGTAGAGGCTTTCGAGACCGAGACTGGGTACCGGCTCGATCGCACCCATCTCGCGGTGATCCTGTGGTCGCACGACTCCGTCGCCGGTCTCGCCGAGATCGACAGGGCCGCAAGATCATTGGCGGTGGCTCTGCGCGCCTCTGCCGCTCCGGTCATCACCGCGACCGATCGCAGTACCGTCTGGGTGTGGATTCCGTTCGACCGCACCATGCCCCGGACGGACTCGGCTGCCGTCGCCGCGCAGGTGACCCTGCCGCCGAACCTCCGCATGGCGATCGGACTGCCCGGGGCCGGGGTGGCCGGGTTCCGGCGTTCCCATCAGCAGGCCCGCGCCGCCTACGACGTCGCGACGACGGTGCCGCGCACCGAACCGGTGGTGGTGGGATACGGGGACCGCGGCATCGCGGTGGTCTCGGTGATGGCGCGCGACCTGCCCTCCACCCGGGCGTGGATCGGCGAGGTCCTCGGTCCGCTCGCCGACGACACCCCGAACGCGCAGATCCTGCGCGCGACGCTCTCGGAGTTCCTGGCCGGCGGGGAGAGTCACGTGCGCACCGCTGAACGAATGATGTTGCACCGCAACACCGTCAAGTACCGGATCGGGAAGGCGATGGACTCGCTCCCGGAGCGTCACGATCGCATGGATCTGGCGCTGGCGCTGACCGTGTGCGAGTACCTGGGCGCGGCCGTGCTGCGCGAGCGGGCCTGAGACCACCGAGCAGCGACCGGATCAGGCGAGGCGCGTGATGCGGACGGTGACGTCCAGGTCCGAGCCCTCACCGCCGGTGTAGATGCCCTTCACCGGAGGGATGTCGCTGTAGTCGCGGCCGGTGCCGATCAGGATGTGGTGGTCGTCGACCGGCTTGTCGTTGGTCGGGTCCATGCCCCACCAGGCGCCGGTCCACGCTTCGATCCACGCGTGGGATTCACCCTCGACGGTCTGCCCGACCTCCGCCGCCGCCTGCGGGTGCAGATAGCCCGACACGTAACGTGCCGGAATCCCCAGCGCCCGCAGCATCGCGAGGGTGATGTGCGCGTAGTCCTGGCACACGCCGGACCGCTTGGTCCAGGCGTCGGCGGCGGTCGTGTGCACTTCGGTGGTGCCGGGCAGGTACCGCATCTCGTCGTGCACCGCCGCGACGACGGCCTCGACCGCCTCCGCGGGCGACAGATCCCCGGCCGCCTCCCGGGCGAACGCCACCAGCTCCTCGGTGTGCGGGGTGTAGGCGGTGGCGCCGAGCATCTCGTCGAACTCGTCGACCACCTCCGGCGAGCGCAGGCGCTCCCAGGTGGTGCCGATCGTGTCCGGGTGGCGCGTCTCGGTCTCGGTTTCCACCACCGCGGTGCTGACGATCTCCAGGCGATCGTGCGCCACGTGCAGATCGAAGACCACCACCTGCGTGCCCCAATAGTCGTTGTAGCGGTAGTGGCGTGCCACCGGGACGGTGTCGACGTGCTCCACGATCACCGTCTGCCGCCCGTCGCTGCGCGGGGTCAGGCGGGCCTCGTTGTACGACGAGGTGACCGGAGTGGAGTAGGTGAAGCCGGTGGTGTGCACCACGCGCATGCGGGCGGTCATCGGAGTCCCTCTCCGTCGGGGCCGCTCGCGAGACCGGCATCGGTCCACGACACGTACGGCGCGATGTGGAAGTGCTCTTCGGCGATCGACTCGCTCACCGCCCGACACGTCTCCTGCAGGGTCAACAGATACTCCGGGAGGTCACGCATCAGTGCGACCGGGTCGATGAACTCCAGGTCGCTGCGGGCCCGGCCGAGGAGGGTCAGGGCCCGCGACTGCACGCCCACCCGGTCGGGGCGCTGGTCCAGCACGGCGAGATTGTGCTCGGCCACGCGTAGCGCGTGGAAGATCGACCGCGGGAAGAGCCGGTCGATCATCATGAACTCGACCACCTTCTCGGCCTCCACCGCACCGCGGTAGGCGCGGATGTACGTGTCCTGCGCGCCGGCGGCGATCAGCACGCTCATCCACGACGGCGAACTCGCACGATCACCGGACAGCAGCATCCGGACGATCATGTCCACCCGCTCGATGGAGCGGCCCACCAGCAGGTAGCTGTAACCGTCGTCGTGGCTGAGGGTGGCATCGGCCAGGCCCGCGAACATCGCGGCCCGGCCCTTGATGTGGGTGAGGAAATCGTGCGGACCCAGCCGGCGGGAGCGGCGCTCCGCCTCGGCCAGTCCCATGTAGGTCGCGTTCAGACACTCCCACATTTCGCTGGAGATCACTTCCCTTGCGCCGCGGGCGTTCTCGCGCGCCGCCTGGAGCAGCCCGACGATGGAGCCGGGGACCGAACGGTCGTAGGCGACGCGGTCGGCCAGGCTCCAGACGCTCTTGGCGCCTGGGCCCGGCTCGAAGCCCAGCACCGTCAGCACGTGGCCGACCATGAGGTCGGTGTCGACGGTGGGATCCTCCAGCAGTTGCTGGACGGCGACGTCGAGGATGCGGGCCATGTCGTCGGCCCGCTCCACGTACCGCCCGATCCAGAACAGTGAGTCGGCGTTGCGCGCGAGCATCATCGGTCGGTTCCTTCCCGGATCGCACACGTGCCGACGGGACGTTTCCCGGTGTCCGGGCGGCGACGCGCCTGCTGTTGCTGCTGTTGCTGTTGCTGCTGCTGTTGCTGCTGGTCGGTGCCGGGGCCGGCCGACGGCTCCATCGGCAGCACCGTGACCGGCGGGATGTCGGCGTCGAGCAGGTCGATGCCGGGGGCTTCGGGCTCCTCGCCCGAACCGCGGGTGGCCAGCACCCAGGTGTCCTTGGAGCCGCCGCCCTGCGAGGAGTTCACCACCAGCGAACCCTCGGTGAGGGCCACGCGGGTGAGCCCGCCCGGCAGCACCCAGATCGATTCACCGTCGTTGACCGCGAACGGCCGCAGGTCGACGTGCCGGGGCTTGAGGGCCGAGTCGATCAGAGTCGGATTGGTCGACAGCGCGATCACCGGCTGGGCGATCCAGCCCCGCGGATTGGCGCGGATCTTGGCGGCCATCTCGTCCAGCTCCGCCCGCGTGGAGTCGGGCCCGAAGACGATCCCGTAGCCGCCGCTGCCCTCCACCGGTTTGATCACCAGTTCGTCGATCCGCCGGATCACCTCGGCGCACTCGTCGGGCAGCCAGCAGCGCAGGGTCTCGACGTTGTCGATCTTCGGTTCCTCGCCCAGGTAGTAGCGGATGATCTCCGGGACGTAGGTGTAGACCAGCTTGTCGTCGGCGACGCCGTTGCCGATCGCGCTGGAGATCACCACGTTTCCGGCGCGGGCGGCGTTGACCAGCCCGGCCACGCCCAGCACCGAATCGGGCCGGAACTGGAGCGGGTCCAGGTATTCGTCGTCGATCCGCCGGTAGATCACGTCCACGCGCGTCTCGCCGTCGGTGGTGCGCATGTAGACCACGTTGTCCCGGCAGAACAGATCGCGCCCCTCCACCAGTTCCACGCCCATCTGCCGGGCCAGCAGCGAATGCTCGAAGTAGGCCGAGTTGGCCACCCCCGGGGTCAGCACCACCACGGTGGGAGACGCCACGTTCGACGGCGCCGACCGTTGCAGCGCCGACAGCAGGTGACCCGGATACTCGCGCACCGCCCGGACGCGGTGCGCGGCGAACAGGTCGGGGAAGACCCGGGCCATGGTGCGCCGGTTCTCCATCACGTACGACACCCCGGACGGGGACCGGACGTTGTCCTCCAGCACGCGGAGGTCGCCGTGGGCGTCCCGGATCAGATCGATGCCCGCGACGTGGATCCGCACCCCGTTGGGCGGCCGGATTCCCTTGGCCTGCCGGTGAAAGTGCTCGCACGAGTTGATCAGCCGGTGCGGAATCACGCCGTCGGTGAGGATCGCCTGCTCGCCGTAGACGTCGTCGAGGAACAGCTCGAGCGCCCGTACCCGCTGCGCGATGCCGGCTTCCAGCCGCGTCCACTCGCCCGCACCGATCACCCGCGGCAGCGGGTCGAGGGGGAAGGGGCGTTCCTGGCCCGAATGGGAGAAGGTGATCCCCTGGTCGATGAAGGCCCGGTCCAGGGCCTCCAGCCGTGCGCTGAGATTCGCCGGCTCGATCTCGGAGATGGCCGTGGCGATGCCGCGGTACGGCGGCCGCACCGACCCGTCCGGGCGGAACATCTCGTCGACGGCGTCCTGGTGGAACCCGTCGTCGTAATGCCGAAAGGAGTCGGCGCCGGTCGGGGAGGGTGACGGGGTCACGGGCGACGGGTTCATAGAGGAATGGTGCCTTATGCCCGGGCTCGCTGCAGGGTTGGCGATCAAGTCGCGACACCGGACCACTCCCTGCTCCGGGGACCCCGGCGCCACCGGTAAGTTCATCGCCATGACCGTGCGTGGCGACGATCGCGCTGCGGCGAACGAGAGGGTGAACGGATGCTGATGAGGCGCGGTGGACGACGGGCTGCGGGTGTGCTGGTCTCGGGAGGCGCGATGCTCGCGCTCGCCGGTTGCGGTGGGGACGGCGAGGGGTCCGCGCCGGACGCAGCGGAATCGGCCGACCCGTCGAAGGTGCAGTCCCTGGTGCTGCCCGCGGACGACTTCCCGGCGGGATTCGAGGTCCAGGAGATCCCGGCCGACCAGCTCCAGTCGATGACCGACCAGATCCTGGAGGAGACGAAGAACGCGGAGATCACGCCCGCGTCATGCGTGCAGCTCGGGCTGATGCCCGAGCACGTCGACACGAGCGACGTGGGGCTGGCGGTGGCGACCTCGGGCACCACCAACCTCGGCACCGCCGTCACGACCACGTCCCCGAGCATGGCCGATCAGCGCGCCGCGCTCTCCGGCAAGTGCGCGCACTTGACCGTGAAGATGACCTCCGGGGCCGCAGCCGGCGCCGAGGGCACCGTCGATCAGAAGGAGGTGCCGGCTCCCGCGAGCCGGGCCGACGAGGCCCTCGCCGTGGAGCAGGAGTCCACGTCCACGGTCTCGGGGACCACCACCGAGACCAAGAGCCTGCTGGGTTTCGCGACGGTGAACGGCTACACCGTCACCGTGCAGTACACGTCGCTGAACGCAGGGGACCTGGACAGGGCCGTGTTCGACGAGTTCTTCGTCAGCGCCGTCGATCACGTGGCCGACGCCACCTCCTGACGATGCGGACCGGCCCGCACCTGAGGAGGTGCGGGCCGGTTGCTCGTGCTCGGTCGGCTCAGATGACGCCCAGGGCGAGCATGGCGTCGGCGACCCGGACGAAGCCGGCGACGTTGGCGCCCACCAGGTAGTTGCCCGGCGCGTTGTACTTGTCCGCGGTGTCCAGGCAGTTGTCGTGCAGGGCGCTCATGATGTAGCGCAGGCGCTCCTCGGTGTGCTCGAAGCTCCACGAGTCGCGCGAGGCGTTCTGCTGCATCTCCAGGGCGCTGGTGGCGACGCCGCCGGCGTTGGCGGCCTTGCCCGGGGCGAACCCGATGCCGGCGCTGTGTAGGATCTTGATGGCGTCCGGCGTGGTGGGCATGTTGGCGCCCTCGGCCACCGCCAGGCAGCCGTTGCGGACCAGAGCGGCCGCATCCTCGGCGTCGAGCTCGTTCTGGGTGGCGCAGGGCAGTGCGATGTCGGCGGGGACGTGCCAGAGGCTGCCCTCGGTGCCCAGGGTGGCACCGTTGCCGCGCAGATCCACGTACTCGCTGAGGCGGCCGCGGCGCACCTGCTTGACCTCTTTGAGGATCTCGAGGTCGATGCCCTTCTCGTCGACCACGTACCCCGAGGAGTCCGAACAGGCGATCACGGTGCCGCCGAGCTGGTTGATCTTCTCGATGGCGTAGGTCGCGACATTGCCCGAACCGGACACCAGGACCTTCTTGCCGGCGAAGTCCTGGCCCTTGGCCTTGAGCATGTCCGAGGCGAAGAACACCGTGCCGTAGCCGGTGGCCTCCGGGCGGACCTGCGATCCGCCCCAGGTGAGGCCCTTGCCGGTGAGGACGCCGGACTCGTAGCGGTTGGTGATGCGCTTGTACTGGCCGAACAGGTAGCCGATCTCGCGGCCGCCGACGCCGATGTCACCGGCGGGCACGTCGGTGTACTCGCCGATGTGGCGGTACAGCTCGGTCATGAACGACTGGCAGAAGCGCATGATCTCCAGGTCCGACCGGCCCTTGGGGTCGAAGTCGGAGCCGCCCTTGCCGCCGCCGATCGGCAGGCTGGTGAGCGCGTTCTTGAAGATCTGCTCGAAGCCCAGGAACTTCACGATGGAGAGGTTCACCGAGGGGTGGAAACGGAGTCCGCCCTTGTACGGGCCGAGGGCCGAGTTGAACTCGACGCGGAAGCCGCGGTTGATCTGCACCTTGCCGGAGTCGTCGATCCACGGCACGCGGAAGATGATCTGCCGTTCCGGCTCACACATCCGGGTCAGCACGTCCAGGTACTCGGGGTGCCGGTCGATGACCGGGGCCAGCGACTCGAAAACTTCCCGCACGGCCTGATGGAACTCGGGTTCACCCGGGTTCCGCCGGATCACCACGTCGTAGACGTCCTCGAGGGGACCACCCAATTCGCTCACGCTTCAGCTTCTCCTTTGCTGCGACTCTGCAGCCGTCGTCACCCGGCGCGAGCCGGGCACTTCCGCTAGGACTCTATCGACGCAAATGCGGTGAACGACAATCGGACCCTGCGGCCGCGCCGAATGCGGCGGTTGCCCGAATCAGCGTCCGGCCAGCTCAGGGAACCGTTCGACCGGTGCGGGACGGCGCGTGACGCCGAGCTGCGCGGCCACCACGGCGGAGATCACACCGACCACCGCGAGCGCGATCGCGGGCGCCCAGAAATCGCGGGGGCCGGCACCGGCGACCGGGTCGATGGCGGCCAGAACGCCCAGGACGACGGCGCCGATCAGCGTGATCGCGGCCACCAGACCCAGGCGCAGCGTCCAGCTGTTGGCGCGGCGGTACACGTCGTCGCCGATGAAGCCGACGGGACGTTCCCCGGTGTACTCCATCCGCCATACATGCAGGTCGCCGACCGCGCCGGCGTGCTCCCAGCCGCGGTCTTCGCGGAAGGTGTAGTAGTCGCTCGGGGCAGGCTGTGCGCGGTGGTCCAGCACGTAGCGGACCTGCGCGGGAGCGCTCTCGGTGAACCGCATGCGCAGCGGGCTCAGGGCGCTGACGTGTTCCACATGCCGGCCGCGGGCGGCCTGCCGCTCCAGGTAGCGCTCCAGCGAGGCGGGGGAGAGGTGGCGCACGGGCACCAGCCAGGCAGTCGTAGTCATGGGGACCTCCTGATCCGAACCGGGACGATTGCTCTGCCTCCACCTTGCGAGCGGAGACCAGGCGAATGCAAGAAGTATGAGACGGAACGTAACCAACGTCTCAGTGCGTTTGTGCTGGGAATATGCGCATCCGGCGGGCCGATGCGGCCGGCCCCGCCTCCGGGAAACGGAAGGCGGGGCCGGCGGCGCGATCAGCGGTCAGGACGAGGGCACCGCCGTCGACGGCGTGGGCTCGGCGGCCGGAGACTGCGTCGCCTCCGGGGTCGGCGCCTCGCTGGTCGGCTCCGGAGTCTCGGTGGTGGTCACCGGGGCCTCCGTCGTGGTGGTCGTCGGCGTCGTGGTGCTCGACGTGACGGTGACCAGGGTCTGCCAGTCGGCCTGGACCACCTCGATCGGTGTGCTCCGGCCGATCGGTGTGATCTTCCAGACCCGGTCGCTGTCGGCGGCGACGGTCGCGTTGACGCGGGCCTGCAGCAGGTCGTTCCGCTCGAAGGTCAGCGTGCAGTCGCTGTTCGTGGCGGCGACGGTGGCCGATTCGAACGTGGTCGGCAGGGTGCAGGTGACCGTACGGCCGTCGCCCTCCCGGTAGATCAGCGTGCCGATGGCGTCACCGGTGCCGCGGAACTGCGTCGGCTCGACGGCGGCGGCGCTCGACGACGCAGCGGCCGAGGTGCTGTCCGCCGGTGCATCCGGGGCCGGTGCTCCGGGCTGATCGGCGGCCTCGGTGCCGTCGGGCGCGGCGTCGGGCTGGTTGTCGTTCTGAACGGCCCGCTGCACGACGGCTTCTGCGGGCTCGGTCGAACCGGCTGCTGCCAGCCCCTGCTCGCGCGCGGCCTCGTCCGAGTCGAAGGTCGGTGCGACGTTCTCCGCGAAGGCGCGCTCGAAGAAGTTCGGCGTGTCCGCGGGCGGCTGGTCGGGCAGTTCCAGGTTCCCGCCGGCCGGCTGCTCGACGATCTGCTGACTGGTCAGGTCGATGAGCTGCAGGACCGGGTCGGGTGCCGGTGCGGGCGGCGCCTCGTTCACGATCGTGTTGTTGGTGACGTACGTGTTGTTGTAGGTCACGCGGTAGGTGTTGTTCACCGTGTAGCCCGGCCACCGTTCGCCGATGATCCGATAGCCGCCCACCGGGGCGGCGGCCGGGGGCCGCAGCGGGTTGCCGCACGCGCAGACGGCGCGGGGCACGCCGGCGGCGTCGACGTAGACGGGAGTACCCGACTGCAGCACCGCCTGGTAGGCGACGGCGTTGCCGCTGCGGTACGAGTAGTTGGTCACCCAGGTGTCCGCGGTCAGCACGACGGGAGTCAGCGAGTTCAGGTACCACGGGATGTCGCTGGTGCGGATGCCCTGCACGGCGGCCCAGGCGCGCGCGGCGCCGGGATTCGAGGCGAGCTGGTTGCCGAGCGCAGCGGTGTCGCAGGAGGCCGTGCCGGTGGTGGCGTACAGGCCGGGTTCGGTGCCGTTGACCACGCGGACGCCGTTGTCCTGCGCGGTGTTCACCCGGGTCGGGGCCGGCTGGGTCTTGTTCACCAGGGCCACCGAGTCGGTGAACGGGTCCGGGCCGGGGTCGGTGGCCGACCGTAGCGCCAGGCCCGGGATCAGCGTCTTGCCGGTCTTGTTGAAGTAGACCTGGTTCACCGCGAACGCCAGCACCAGGGCGAGGACCACCACGACCGACGCGAGGATGATGGTGAGACGACGACGGCTCCGCTTCTGGACCTGCGCCAGTGCGACGGTGGCGGGGTCGTTGGGGCCGCCCGGCGGCGGATAGCCGGGTCCGGGACCGCCCATCGGTGGGTACGTCATGAATAGCTCCTCGCGAAGGGTCGACGGGTCGCCGGCGTGTAGACGGCGGCGTACAGGTCATATCGCGAGGACACGGGCAGAAGTAACGGCTGAAGCCGAGATTCCTTCGTTTGGTCGACGGCCAGGTGGGGCGGCGTGCAGCCCACTAGTCTGCCAACCATGAGCGTCGGCGAGACCCTGGTCACTGCGAGCGCGATCGTGGCCGGCGACCGCGTGTTGCGGCCGGGCTGGATGCGGATCGCGCAGGGCCGCATCGTGGCACTCGGGGCGGGGGAGGCCCCCGCGCACGACGGTCCGCTGCTCGAGTTCGACGACGAGACGGTGGTACCCGGCTTCGTCGACTTGCACGTGCACGGCGGCGGCGGCGCCTCGTACACCGGCGGTCTGGCCGAGGAGGTGGCGACGGCCTCGGCCTTCCACCGCGAACACGGGACCACCACCACCATCACCAGCACGGTCAGTGCCCCGCCGGAGGAACTCCTCGACATCGTCGGCCGGCTCGCGACGCTGGTGGAGGCCGGTGTCAGCGCGGGTATCCACCTGGAGGGGCCGTGGATCAGCCACCAGCGGTGCGGCGCGCACGACCCGCACGCCCTGCGCAGCCCGGACCCCGACGAGGTGGCGCGCGTGCTGGAGGCGGGCCGCGGGACCATCGCCATGGTGACCCTTGCGCCGGAACTGCCGGGCGGCATGGAGGCGGTGAGCCGTTTCGCCGAGGCCGGGGTGCTGGTGGCCGTCGGCCACACCGACGCCACCTACGACCAGGCGCGGGAGGCCATCGACCGCGGTGCCCGCGTCGCCACGCATCTGTTCAACGCGATGACGCCTCTCGGGCATCGCGAGCCGGGACCGGTGCTGGCGCTGCTCGAAGACCCGCGCGTGCTGATCGAACTGATCGGCGACGGCGTCCACCTGCACCCGGCGCTGGTGCACGAACTGCAAGTGTCCACCGGCTTCGACCGGATCGCCCTGGTGACCGATGCGATGGCCGCGGCAGGCATGGACGACGGTCCGTACCGGCTCGGTTCGCTGGACGTCGACGTGGTGGACGGCGTCGCCCGGCTCCGTGAGGGCGGGGCCATCGCGGGCAGCACCGCGACCATGGAACTGCTGTGTCACCGCGCCGCGGACAGCTTGCGCGGCCCCGACGGCGTCGTCGCCGACGATGCCCTGGTGGGAGTGGCCCAGATGACGGCGGGCAACCAGGCCCGCGTGCTCGGACGCACGGACGTCGGCGTCCTGGAGGTGGGCCGGCGCGCGGATTTCGTGGCGCTCGACGCCGACTTCCGGGTCGCCTACGTGCACTGCGAACGGTGAGCCCGTCGGCGCCCACGGGCACCCGATCCGGGGTCGCTACTGCACAAATGAGGCGCAGCGGGTCACAATAGGGCAGGTCGAACGACGACCACGACACCGCGCATGCCGGAGAGGGGCAGACATGAGTGCAGCCAAGAAGATGATCAAGAGGCTCGAGAAAGAGGTTCGTCGACTCTCGGATGAGGTTGTGGCCCTTCGTGATTCGCTGACCGGCCGGTCGCCCAAGGAGAAGGAACAGCCGTCCGTCGCCGCCAAGCCCGCCGCCGCTGCGAAGCCTGCTGCGAAGCCTGCCGCTGCCAAGCCTGCTGCGGCCAAGCCTGCTGCGGCAAAGCCCGCTGCATCGAAGCCGGCCGCGAAGCCCGCGACCTCCAAGCCCGCCGCTGCGAAGCCGGCGGCCGCCAAGAAGCCGGCTGCCGCGAAGCCCGCCCCGAAGACTGCCGCCCCGAAGACTGCCGCCCCGAAGTCAGAGGCCCCGAAGACCGCGGCGCTCACCGGCACCCCCGCGAAGCCGGCGATCGACAAGGCGGAAGACAAGAAGGCCATCGATAAGCCTGCCGCCGCCAAGCCTGCCGCTGCGAAGCCTGCCGCCGCGAAGCCTGCCGCTGCCAAGGCGGCCAAGCCCGCTGCCGCGAAGAGCAAGACCGTTGCCGAGCTCCGTGCGGAGGCGAAGGCCAAGGGGGTCAAGGGTTACTCGACGATGAAGAAGGCCGAACTGCTCGCGGCCCTGTCCTGAGCCGGGACCCGCTCAGATGCGGGCGTCGTCGGTGGACACGATCTGCACGCCCAGCGGCAGCAGCGAGATCGGCACCATCTTGAAGCTGGCGATGCCCAGCGGGATGCCGATGATGGTGATGCACAGGGCGATACCGGTGGTGATGTGGCCGATGGCGAGCCAGATGCCGGCGAAGATCAGCCAGATCACGTTGCCGATCAGCGACGGCGTGCCCGCCTCCGGATTGCGGACCACGGTGCGGCCGAACGGCCAGAGTGCGTAGTTCGCCATGCGGAACGACGCGATCCCGAACGGGATGGTGATGATCAGAATGCAGCAGATGATGCCGGCCACCACGTAGCCCAGGGCCATCCACAGGCCGCACAGCAGCAGCCAGAGGATGTTCAGGATCGTCTTCATGGCCCCCATTGTGCGCGCCCACCTGTCCGGATGCCCGGCAAGCGCGGGCTATTGTTGCCGAATGGGGACTAACCAGGTGCGGGAAGCACTGTGGTCGACGCTGGCCACGGTCGTGTTGGCGCTGCGGTTCATCGCGACGATCGGCAGCGTGCTCCTCGTGCTGTTCTGGATCATCGCCGCCGTGCGGGACTCGCTGCTCAACGGCTGGCTCTGGTGGGCGCTCGGCGCGGTGCTGCTGCTGGTGGTGACCACCTATCTCTACAGCGTGCTCCGGGTGCGCTATCCGACCAACAGCGAGCGCTGGGAGCCCTGAGCCGTACCACCTTCCGCGCTCTCTGACCACGTGGTGGTCCCAGATCGCGGAGGGTCGGAGGGTTGTCCACATCCGGGACGTCGCCGACGGCAGGGCGGAGGCCGGGCGACGACGCTGAGGGGATGACTCCGTCGATCCCGAGCGCAGCCGTCCGGGCGCTTCTGCTGGCACAGGACGGAATCATCAGCCGCAGCCAGGTGCTGGACGCGGGCGATTCGAATGCGGTGATCCGCCGGATGCTGCGCCGTCGGGAATGGGTGAAGGTGGGCTCGGGCCTGTACGTGAACCACACCGGCCCGCTGACCTGGTCGCAACGCGCCTGGTGCGCGGTCCGCGGAGCGCATCCGGCTGTGCTCAGCCACCAGTCGGCCGTGCACGCGGTCGGCGGCACGGTGGACGGCAAGCAGTACGGCGTTCCCATCCACATCGCCGTCGGCAGCAGGCGGAACGTGGCGAAGCAGCCCGGCGTCGTCGTGCATTACGACGCGAACCTCGACGACCACGCGGCCTGGCACACGCACCCGCCCCGCATCCGGGTGGAGCATGCGGTCGTGACCCTGGCGGCGGCCGCGTCGACCGAGACCGTCGCCGTCGCACGACTCACCGAGGCGGTCAATGCCCGCATCACCACGGTCGAGCGGCTCCGCGAGGCTTTGCGCACCCGGCGTTCGCTGCGGCGCAGAGCCTTTCTCGGCGAGGTTCTGAAAGACATCGCCGACGGCACCTGCTCGGTCCTGGAGCGCCGGTACCGTTTCGGCGTCGAACAGGCCCACGGCCTGCCGCGTCCGGTCCGTCAGTCGCCCACCGCCACCGGCCGCCGCGGCTTTCGTGACGCGGAGTATCCGGACTGGCACCTGGTGATCGAACTGGACGGGCGGGTCGGGCACGACGACGCGCCCTCCCGCGACCGCGACCTGGAACGCGACCTGGACGCCGTCGTCGGCGCCGGGCTCACCACCGTCCGACTCGGCTGGGGGCAGGTGGGCCGTCCGTGCACGACGGCGCAGAAGGTCGGTCGTCTTCTCACCCGGCGCGGGTGGACCGGCGCCCTGGTGCCCTGTTCGGACGGATGCGAGGTCTCCGCCGCCGACGTGAAGACCCTCCGCTGATTGTGACCATTCCGTGGTCACAATCAGCGGAGGGTCGAGGGCTCGACCGCGGGGGCGGCGCTAGAACTGGACGTTCGGGGCCTCGGTCTGGCCGGCGGGGGCCTGGTAGAACTCGCGCGACTTCACGCCGGCCATCGGGGCGAAGAACATCCACGGCAGGGTCTTGACCGCCTGGTTCAGCCGGGAGACGGCGTCGTTGTAGTACTGCCGGGCGAACGACAGCTTGTTCTCGGTCCCGGCCAGCTCGGTCTGCAATGCCATGAAGTTGGGCGCGGCCTGCAGCTGCGGGTAGTTCTCGGCGACGGCGAACAGCCGGCCTAGCGCGCCGCTCATCTGGGCTTCGGCGGCGGCCTTCGCGGAGACGTCCGAGCCCTGAGCGGCCTGCTGCATGTTGGCGCGCGCAGCCGTCACAGCCTCCAGAACCCCGGACTCGTGGGCGGCGTAGCCCTTGACGGTGTTCACCAGGTTGGGGATCAGGTCCGCGCGGCGGGTCAGCTGGACGTCGATGCCGCCCATCGCCTCCTCGGCGGCGATGTCGGCCTTGCGCAGCTTGTTGAAGCCGGAGATCCCGAACAGGACCAGCAGAATGATGATGACGACAACGACGATGCCGATGATGGCGGCGGTGCTCATGAGGGTTCTCTTCCGTTAGGGGAACTGACTGCCATTATGCGTGGGATCACGGGCGGGGTCACCGAACGCGGCTCGCTCACCACGAACCACCGCCTCCGCCGCCGCCCCCGCCACCGCTGAAGCCGCCGCCGAAACCGCCGCCGCTGCTCCCGGAGGACGACTGGGAGGCCGAGTAGGCCGACAGCGACGACGACAGGCTGGACTCGAAGCTGTCGAAGGCCGAGCCGCCCGCGCCGAAGCCGCCGATGCCGTAGCCGGCGTAGAAGCCGCCGCCGAACCACACCGGTTCCGGTGGCTCCTGGCCGGTCGCATAGCGGTACTTGTCGGCCCAGGCGTCGGCGCAGTCGAAGGCGATCGCGTACGGGATGTAGTCGGTGAACAGTTCCTTGCGGGCGCTGAAGTCCAGGCGCTCGGTGTTGGAGCGGGTGGACAGCAGCCGCTCGAAGCCGGCGGCCCGCGACCAGACCTGACGGCCCAGCTTGGTGCGCCGGGTGCCGACGCCCGCGGTCCACAGGCCGGCGCCGCCGATCGCGAACGCGGCCAGCGGCAGTCCCCAGACGGTCGCCGGCAGCACGCCGAAGATCAGCAGCCCGGCGGCGACCGCCAGCGCAGCCACCACCAGGACCCGGCCGAGGTTCTCGGAGCCGCTGTGCACGATGGTGCCGCTGGCGGCGCCCCAGGTCTTCACCGCTCCCTCCAGGGAGCTCTGCGCCGAGTTCAGCGTCTGCCCGGCGCTCACCGAACCGTTCGCCTCGAAGCGGGCCCCGGCCGTCTGCAGGCCCAGCGCGGACAGCAGGGTGCGATCGGCCGGGTCGAGGGTGGCCAAAAGTTCCGGGGTGGCCTGTGAGTGCACCGTCCAGTCGCCGCCGTTGCGCTCCAGCGTGACGGCACCCTTCTCCGCCAGGTGGAAGAGAGTGGCCACCAGAGCCCGCTTGGGCATCTGCTCGTAGGTGACGTAGTAGGTCTGGGCCGGGCCGAGGACCGCTCCCGCAGCCTGCGGATCGTCCGGCGGGGAGTACATCACCGGGCGCAACGGCGGGGTCTCCCGGCTGCGGAGCGTCCACCACAGACCGGCGGCGAAGGTCAGCACGGACAGCACCAGTGCGGTGATCAGGCCGGGCACCGAGCGGCCGAAGACCGGATCGAACCGGATCGACCACGGCAGCACGGTGCGCTCGGGTGCGGGGAAGGGCAGGTCGGCGCGGACGGCGACGCCGGTCATCGGCGCGAGACGGCCGGTGGTGACCACGCGGGTGGTGGCATCGGGGGCCGTCACCTCGCAGTCGACGCCGCGGTTGGTCGCACAGGTGAAGGCCAGCGGCTCGGCCGGCAGCCGGATGATGCTCTCGGTCTTGAGGATCGACATCTGCCAGCCGTCGGCGACGACGCGCCAGATCAGCCGCGATGCGTCGTCGTTGCCCCAGCTGGAGGTGTCCCCGCGGTTGGCCGGGGAGTCGCCGGGAGCCAGCACCCCGTCGACGGTGTACTTGAGCACGTACGTGTGCGAGCCGGGCGACACGTAGCGCGAGGCATCGCCGATCTTGGCGACCCGGTAGCGGCGCTGTTGCTCCCAGCTCATCTCGAACGGAACGGGGGAGCCGTCCATCGTGATCTCGATGTCCTTCGGCGGATACCGCACGCCCCGGTTGCTGGTGTCGGACAGATCCCAGAACCGGAAGATGCCGTGCCGGCCGCTCGGGAACTCGGCGGTGACGCGCTCGGTGGCCTCCAGGGTGCCGTTCTCGTGAACCGTCACGTCGGCGTGATAGTCGGTGACCACCACCGGGTCGGCGGCCACCGAATCCGACGACGACGAGAAGGTGAGGGCGGGCAGAAAGAGCCCGAACACCGTCAGGATCAGCACTGCCACCGACAAGAGCACGCGCTTCATGGATGCGATCCTAGTGCGCTGCGGCGGCGCGGCGACAGGGCCGAGGTCGGCCGGGGAAGCGGGAAGACGGCGCTACTTCTTGCCGCCGAGGATGCCGCCGAGGATGGAACCGAGCGGATTGTCGCCGCCGCTCCCGCCGCCCAGGACGCTGCCGAGCAGGTCGCCGAGGCCGCCCCCGGACTTCCCTCCGCCGCCGAGCATTCCGCCGAGCACCTCGCCCAGCCCGCCCCCGGACGCCTGGCCGGTACCGGTGGTCTTGCCGCCGAACTGGGACATCACGTAGCTGAGCACGATCGGCGCGAGGAGCGGCAGCAGCTTCTTCACCAGGCCGGGGTCGACGGCGGCGGCCGGGACCGCGCCGCTGATGCCCTTGGCGACATCGTCGGACTGGTCGCCGAACAGCTTGCCGACGATCTTGCGGCCGTCGGCTTCGTCGACCTGCTTCAGGTCGATGCTCCCCTGGGCGAGGTCGTTGTCGTGCTGGGCGAGCGCCCCGGTGACCTTCGCGGTCGAGGACTCGTCGCCGGTCTGCGCGGCGAGGCCGGCCACCAGCGTCGGCAGCGCCTTGGCCGCGGCGGCGCGGACGTCGTCGGGGCTGGCGCCGGTCTGGGCGGCGAGTTGGTCGATGGGCAGTCGATTGAGGAGTTCGTTGAGATCGGCCATGGCTGCTACTCGCTTCGTCGTGCGCGGCGGTCGTCGCGGTTCGGGTCGATTCTGCCCGATACCCGGCCGCGCCACACGCGTCTCGGTCAGGCCAGCTGGGTGTCGATGAAGTCCTTCGCCTCGCGGACGGCCTTGCGGGATTCGGGCGTGAAGTACGGGAACATCTGGAAGACGTGCCCCTGACCCGGCCACTGCTGCAGGGTCGACGTGCCGCCGGCGGCGAGCAGATTGGCGTGGATGGCGCGGGCGTCGCCGGCCATCACCTCCCGGGCGCCGTACTGGATCAGCGTGTCCGGCAGAGCCATGTCCGGGGTCAGCTGCACCCGCATGCGCGGATGGTCCGGGTCGGCGTCGCCGGTGTACAGGCGCAGGAGCCGACGCGCGGCGGCGGCGTCGATGTGCGGATCGCGCACGCCCGAGCGTTCGAGCGCGCAGGCGATGTCGAACGTCGGGTCGTACAGCGGGGAGAACAGCAGCATCGCGCGCGGCTGCGGGACGCCGTCGCCGTGGTTGGCGGCGATCAGGTCCTGCGCCAGGTGACCGCCCGCCGAGTCGCCGGCGACGATGATCTGCTCGGGGGCGAAGCCCTGCTGCAACAGCCAGCGGTAGCCGCGCACCGCATCGTCGCCGCCGGCGGGGAAGCGGTGCCGTGGTCCGAGCCGGTAGTCGAGGCTGAACGCCCCGATCCCGGCGCGCCGCGTCAACCGGGCCACCAGCCCGCGGTGGGTGCGCGGCGAACAGATCAGATAGCCGCTGCCGTGCAGGTAGTAGAGGATGCTGCGCCCGTCGGACGGGTCGGGGATGCGGCCGCCGAACCGCTCGGCCTGGTGCACCCATTCGCCGCGCACCTGCCCTCCGCGATGGCGGGCGCGCACGGGGGTGGTGCGCGTGCCGCGGGGCACCGGGCTGATCGCCGACAGCGAGGTGTTCAGCGCCGGCCGCACCATCGTGAGCGCGGCCGGACCCACCACCGGGGTGCGGGCGGCCACCCCCATCATCGGCCGGGCGGTGCGCCAGACGTAGGCGTTCAGGGTCCGGGCGCGGACCGATCCGGGACCGGTCGGTCCGCTGGCGACCTCGGTATCACTCACGATTGGGACACTACGACCGATCTGCCTCGTTACGAGCGTGTTTCCGCACGATGACCGACCGATTTTGGCGGGTACCCGGCCGACGTGGCAGAATGGCGGTACTGCGCTCGGAGCTTTTCGCACCGAGCGGGCCAGCAATGAAGCTGATCTCCCCGGCGGCGCGCTCGCGCCGGTCCACCGGGACTCTCCAGTACGTATGAGTGCGCAACGTGGCGTACGGAGTAGGCAGATCAATGATGCACTTGCCGGGGCCCGTGGGGCTCTACGACCCGATCAACGAACATGACGCCTGCGGCGTCGCCTTCGTCGTCGACATGTACGGGCGGCGCAGCCGCGACATCGTCGAGAAGGCGATCACCGCGCTGGTCAACCTCGAGCATCGCGGCGCCGCCGGCGCCGAGCCGAACACCGGCGACGGCGCGGGCATCATGCTGCAGGTGCCCGACCGCTTCCTGCGCGAGGTGGTCGACTTCGAGCTGCCGCCGGAAGGCGAGTACGCCACCGGCATCGCCTTCCTCCCGCAGGCGGCCGACGACGTCGCCGAGGCGATCGCCGGGGTCGAGAAGATCGTCGACGCCCAGGGGCTGACGCTGCTCGGGTGGCGCGAGGTGCCCACCGACGACAGCTCGCTCGGTGCGCTGGCCCGCGACGCCATGCCCACGTTCCGCCAGCTGTTCATCGCCGGCGCCTCCGGCATGGATCTGGAGCGGCAGGCGTACGTGGTGCGCAAGCGCGTGCAGTACGAGCTCGGCGACAAGGGCGCCGGCCAGGACGGCCCGGGCCGCGAGACCGTCTACTTCCCGAGCCTGTCGGGCACCACGATGGTCTACAAGGGCATGCTGACCACGCCGCAGCTGCGCGACTTCTACCTCGACCTGCAGGACGAGCGGATGGAGAGCGCGCTGGGCCTGGTGCACTCGCGGTTCTCCACCAACACCTTCCCGTCGTGGCCGCTGGCCCACCCGTTCCGCCGGGTGGCGCACAACGGTGAGATCAACACCGTCACCGGCAACGAGAACTGGATGCGCGCCCGCGAGGCCCTGATCGACGCGAGCGTCTTCGAGTCGCCCGCCGGTGCGCAGAGCGGCGAACTGGTCGCCGACAAGATCTTCCCGGTCTGCACCCCGGGTGCCTCGGACACCGCACGGTTCGACGAGGTCCTGGAACTGCTGCACCTGGGCGGCCGCACCCTGCCGCACGCGGTGCTGATGATGGTGCCCGAGGCCTGGGAACGCCACGAGGACATGAAGCCCGAGCACCGGGCGTTCTACGAGTACCACTCGGCGCTGATGGAGGCCTGGGACGGCCCGGCGTCGGTCTGCTTCACCGACGGCACCGTGGTGGGCGCCGTGCTCGACCGCAACGGTCTGCGGCCGTCGCGGATCTGGGTCACCAAGGACGGATTGGTGGTGCTGGGCTCCGAGGTCGGCGTGCTCGACATCGACCCGGCCGACGTGGTCCTGCGCCAGCGCCTGCAGCCGGGCCGGATGTTCCTGGTGGACACCGCGCAGGGCCGGATCGTCGACGACGAGGAGATCAAGGACACCCTCGCCGGCGAGCACCCGTACCAGGAGTGGCTCGACGACAACCAGATCCTCCTGGAGGATCTGCCGCGCCGCCCGCACGTGCACATGAACCACGACCGCGTGACGCACCGCCAGCAGCTGTTCGGCTACACCAACGAGGACCTGCGCCTGCTGGTGGCCCCGATGGCGACCGCCGGTGCCGAAGCGATCGGCTCGATGGGCACCGACACCCCGATCGCCGTGCTGTCGGCGCGGCCGCGCATGCTGTTCGACTACTTCCAGCAGCTGTTCGCCCAGGTGACCAATCCGCCGCTGGACGCCATCCGCGAGGAGATCGTCACCTCCATCGGGCATCGCCTCGGCGGTGAGCGGGACCTGCTGAATCCGGGACCGGAGTCGGCCCGTCAGATCGTGCTGAGCCAGCCGATCCTGGACAACGACGACCTGGCCCGCCTGGTCGACATCGACGGTGACGCAACGGGTTTCCCGTCGGTGCACATCCATGGCCTCTACCCGGTGGCCGAGGGCGGCGCGGGTCTGCGCCGCGCGCTCGACGAGGTGCGGAACAGGGTGTCGGCGGCCATCGCCGACGGCGCGCGCATCATCGTGCTGTCCGACCGCGAGTCGGATGAGACCATGGCGCCGATTCCGTCGCTGCTGCTGACCTCGGCGGTGCACCACCATCTGGTGCGCGAGCGCACCCGGACCCGGGCCGGGATCGTCGTGGAGGCCGGGGACGCCCGCGAGGTGCACCACATGGCGCTGCTGATCGGCTTCGGTGCGGTCGCGGTCAATCCGTACATGGCCTTCGAGTCGATCGAGGACATGGTCGACAGCGGCGAGCTCACCAGCCCGGCCGATTACGACAAGGCGCGCGCCAACTACATCAAGGCCGCAGGCAAGGGCGTGCTCAAGGTGATGAGCAAGATGGGCATCTCCACGGTCCCGTCGTACAACGGCGCCCAGCTGTTCCAGGCGATCGGCCTGAGCCAGGATCTGGTCGACGAGTTCTTCACCGGCCTGCGCAGTCAGCTCGACGGCATCGGGCTCGACGATCTGGCCGCCGAGGTGGCCGCGCGGCACGCGATCGCGTTCAGCGAGCGCCCGTCTGAGCGGGCGCACCGCGAGCTCGAGGTGGGCGGCGACTACCAGTGGCGTCGCGAGGGCGAGTACCACCTGTTCAACCCGGAGACGGTGTTCAAGCTGCAGCACTCCACCCGGACCGGGCAGTACAGCGTGTTCAAGGAGTACACCAAGCTGGTCGACGATCAGTCGGCCCGGCTCGGCACGCTGCGCGGGCTGTTCGACTTCAACTTCGGTGATCGCGATCCCATCCCGATCGACAAGGTGGAGCCGGCCGGCGAGATCGTCAAGCGGTTCTCCACCGGCGCGATGAGCTACGGCTCCATCTCCGCCGAGGCGCACGAGACCCTGGCCATCGCGATGAACCGGCTGGGTGGACGGTCGAACTCGGGTGAGGGCGGCGAGGACCCGCGACGGTTCTCCCACGACGAGAACGGCGACTGGCGGCGCAGTGCGATCAAGCAGGTGGCATCGGGACGGTTCGGCGTCACCAGCCACTACCTGAGCAACTGCACCGACATCCAGATCAAGATGGCGCAGGGCGCCAAGCCCGGTGAGGGCGGCCAGCTGCCGCCGCACAAGGTGTACCCGTGGGTCGCCGAGGTGCGCGGCTCCACGCCCGGCGTCGGCCTGATCTCGCCGCCGCCGCACCACGACATCTACTCCATCGAGGATCTGGCGCAGCTGATCCACGACCTGAAGAACGCGAACCCGGCGGCCCGGATTCACGTGAAACTGGTCTCGGAGCTGGGCGTGGGCACGGTGGCCGCGGGTGTCAGCAAGGCGCACGCGGACGTGGTCCTGATCTCCGGGCACGACGGCGGCACCGGCGCCAGCCCGCTGACCTCCCTCAAGCACGCCGGTGCGCCGTGGGAGATCGGCCTGGCCGAGACGCAGCAGACGCTGTTGCTGAACGGCCTGCGCGACCGGATCGTCGTGCAGGTGGACGGTCAGCTCAAGACCGGCCGCGACGTGGTGATCGCCGCGCTGCTGGGCGGCGAGGAGTTCGGCTTCGCGACCGCCCCGCTGGTGGTCTCGGGCTGCATCATGATGCGCGTCTGCCACCTCGACACCTGCCCGGTGGGCGTGGCGACGCAGAACCCGCTGCTGCGCGAGCGCTTCAACGGCAAGCCGGAGTTCGTCGAGAACTTCATGCTCTACATCGCCGAAGAAGTGCGGGAACTGCTGGCGCGCTTGGGCTTCCGCACCCTGCAGGAGGCCGTCGGGCACGTCGAAGCGCTCGACACCAGCAAGGCGCTGGCGCACTGGAAGGAGGCGAAGGCCGGCAAGCTCGACCTCTCGCCGATCCTGACGATGCCCGATTCGCCGTTCATGAACCAGGACCTGTACTGCTCCGGTACGCAGGACCACGGGCTGGACAAGGCGCTCGACGTGGAGCTGATCGAGAAGGCGCGGCCGGCCATCGAGTCGGGCACCCGCGTGTTCATCGAAACGCCGATCACCAACGTCAACCGCACGGTCGGCACCATGCTCGGCCACGAGGTGACCAAGGTCTACGGCGCCGAGGGGCTGCCCGAGGGCACTGTCTCCATCGCCCTGACCGGCTCGGCGGGCAACAGCTTCGGCGCCTTCCTGCCGCGCGGCATCACCATGCGGCTCACCGGTGACGCCAACGACTTCGTCGGCAAGGGACTGTCGGGCGGCAAGATCGTCGTCTCCCCGTCGATCGATGCCCCCGCGGGCTTCGTCGCCGAGGAGAACATCATCGCCGGCAACGTGATCGGCTTCGGCGGCACCGCAGGCAAGATCTTCCTGCGGGGTGTGGCCGGTGAGCGGTTCTGCGTCCGCAACTCCGGTGTGCACGCCGTCGTCGAGGGCGTGGGCGATCACGGCTGCGAGTACATGACCGGCGGCCGGGTGATCGTCCTCGGCGACACCGGGCGCAACTTCGCGGCCGGCATGTCCGGCGGCGTCGCCTACGTCTACGACCCGCGCGGCGAGTTCGCCGGGAACCTCAACACCGAGCTGGTGGACCTGGACGCGCTCGACGACGACGACCTGAAGTACCTGCAGGACATGATCACCGAGCACCGGGACGAGACGCGGTCGCCGGTGGCGGCCAAGATCCTGGGCAACTGGGCCGTGGCACAGACCAGGTTCGCGAAGGTCATGCCGCGCGACTACAAGAAAGTGCTTGACGCCATCGACGTCGCCGAGCGCACCGGACGAGATGTGAACGAAGCGATCATGGAGGCGGCTCGTGGCTGATCCGAGAGGTTTTCTCAAGCACCCTGAGCGGGAGACACCCACCCGGCGTCCCGTCGAACTGCGACTGCTGGACTTCAAAGAGGTCTACAACAAGTTCGACCGCGAGGCCCTGACCACACAGGCCAGCCGGTGCATGGACTGCGGTATCCCGTTCTGCCACAACGGCTGTCCGCTGGGGAATCTGATTCCCGAGTGGAACGACCTGACGTACCGGGGACGCTGGGCCGAAGGCCTGGAGCGCCTGCACGCCACCAACAACTTCCCGGAGTTCACCGGGCGGCTGTGCCCGGCGCCGTGTGAGGCCTCGTGCGTGCTCGGCATCAATCAGCCGGCCGTCACCATCAAGCAGGTGGAGGTGGAGCTGATCGAGAACGGCTTCGCCGACGACGCGGTGCCGCCGGTGCTGCCGTCGGAGCTGACCGGCCGTTCGGTGGCCGTGGTGGGCTCCGGTCCGGCCGGTCTGGCCGCCGCGCAGCAGTTGACGCGTGCCGGGCACGCGGTCACGCTGTTCGAGCGCGCCGACCGCATCGGCGGTCTGCTCCGCTACGGCATCCCCGAGTTCAAGATGGAGAAGCGCATCATCGACCGCCGGCTGGCGCAGATGGAGGCCGAGGGCACCGTCTTCCGCACCGGGGTGAACGTCGGCGTCGATGTGACCGTGGATCAGCTGCGCGCCGACTTCGACGCCGTGGTGCTGGCCAACGGTTCGACGATCGGGCGCGACCTGCCGATCCCGGGCCGCGAGTTGGACGGGATCCATCAGGCGATGGAGTACCTGCCGCAGTCCAACCGCGTCGCGGTGGGCGACGAGGTGCCCGGCCAGATCACGGCGAAGGACAAGAAGGTCGTGATCATCGGCGGTGGCGACACCGGTGCCGACTGCCTGGGCACCGCGCTGCGGCAGGGCGCCGAGGTGGTCCACCAGTTCGAGATCATGCCGCGCCCACCGGCCGAGCGCGCCGGATCGACCCCGTGGCCGCTGTATCCGCTGATGTACCGCGTCTCGTCGGCCCACGAAGAGGGCGGCGAGCGGGTGTTCAGCGTCAACACCGAGCAGTTCACCGGCGCCGACGGCCGGGTGACCGGGCTCAAGGCGCACGAGGTGCAGATGGTGAACGGGCGCTTCGAGAAGGTCGAAGGCACCGACTTCGAGCTGGAATGCGACCTGGTGCTGCTGGCGATGGGCTTCGTCGGCCCCGAGCGCGAGGACCTGCTGGACGAGCTGGGCGCCACCTACGATCCGCGCGGCAACATCGCCCGTGACGACGACTTCGCGGCCGTCGGTCTTCCCGGCGTCTTCGTGGCCGGTGACGCCGGCCGTGGACAGTCGCTCATCGTGTGGGCCATCGCCGAGGGCCGGGCGGCCGCGGCCGCGGTGGACACCTATCTGGCGGGTGGCACCGAACTGCCGGCGCCGATCGTTCCCACCCAGGTGGCGCAGCGGTAGCGCTCTCCCGGAACAGACACGACGGCGGCGCCTCTCGAGAAGGAGAGGCGCCGCCGCCGTGTGAAGTCCGCGGACGGGCCGGGATCAGCGGGTCGAGAAGAACACCTCGTTGCCGAAGGTTCCCATGCGGACGCGGAGGAGTCCGGACTCGTTCTGCGGGATCTCGAAATCGACGTTCCCGGTCAGTGAGGCCCCGTTGTACAACTCGCCGTCCAGGTGGGGCTCGGGAGCCACGGCGTCGTTGTCGTAGGAGTTGAGCACGTTCCCGGACTCGGAGACGTAGGCGAAACTGAGGTCGAAAGTGGAACCCGAACCGTCGCCGGTGTACGTCACCGTGATGTTCGCCAGGCCGTAGGCGTTCCCGGCGGCCGGGTCGTCGTTGAAACTGTTGGCGGCCAGGACTTCCCGCGTCGCGTCCGGATCGAAGCTGTTCAGCGTCACCTCCCAGTCGCCTGAGGAGAGCGTGGTGCCCAGTGGGGCCGGAGTCGCTTGCGATCCCGGCTCATCGTCGCCGGCGACGGGCTTACCGTCAGGGCCCACGGCGCTCACCGTGTCATCGGTCCCGAACGCATCGTCGACGGCATCGCTGAGCACGGTGAAGAAGACCAGCGCACCGACGATGGTCCCGACGATCGAGATGACGACGGCGGCGATCGCGGTGCCCTTGGCGCCGGAGCCGAACAATCCGACGAGACCGAGGATGAAGGCGATCGGCAGCAGGATCCAGCCGATGATCAGCGCACCCGGAATGCATGCGAACACGAAGCCGATGACCGCGGCGGCCACGGCGATGATGCCGACGGTATTGCGCGGCTTCCGGGCCGCCGGGGGCTGCGGAGGCGGCGCGTAGGCACCGTAGCCGCCCGGCGCGCCCACCGGGGCGAACTGTCGTGGATCCGGTGCCTGTCCCGGCATCGGCTGGTACCCGGTGCCCGCCGGGATCGGGTTGCCGTAGCCGTCGGTGGGCGGCGGCGTGGGGGTGGTCATGACTGTGCTTCTCCTGCTGCTCGGGTCGGCCGGGTGCATTCCCGATCGACGTCGAGATCAGTGATACCGCTCCCCTCGGACATTTCCGGCGTGAGGTGATCGGTCTTCGATCAGCCGAGTGCGGCACGCCACGAACGACACGCCACCGCCGCGCCGGACGGTAACACCGGCCGGTGGGGGCGCGACATACTGGCTGAGACATCACCGGATTTTGTGGGAGGGGTTCGCATGCCATCGGCAGGCAGCGATCGGGATCGGCGGCGCATGGGGTTCAGTCCAGCGCGTGGTTTCTGGGGGCGACTGCGCACGCGGCGCCTGCTCGACGAGCAGCATGAGCGACTGGTGACGACCGAGGAGTTCCGGCGCCTTCGCCGCGTCGCCTGATCAGGCCTTCCCGGTTCGCTCGCGGTGCTTGCACCCGGGCCAGCAGCACGGCCGTCGCTGGCCGTCTTCCAGTTCTTCGCAGGTGCGCCGGATCCGGCGGGCCCGCGTCTTGGCCTGTTTGGCGTCGTCGACCCAGCAGATGAATTCGTTGCGGCCCAGCGGGGTGGTGGCTTCCCACAGCTCCAGGACGCTGCGGCCCACGGACGGGCTGCCGTCGTCTCCTTCGCCGCGCTGACCGCCCAGGATCGCTTCCCGCAGATCGTCGGGAAGCGGGTGGGCGACGCCGCCGGATACTTCGGTCATGTCAGACTCCCGTCTTCACCTGCACGGTGACGCCGCCGAGCTCCACCACGTCGCCGTCCCGCAGCTGGCGGCCGCGCCGCGTCTCGGGCTCGTCGTTGACGGCCACCAGTCCGTCGGCGATCACCAGTTTCGCGTCGGCGCCGGTGTCGATCAGATTGGCCAGCTTGAGGAACTGCCCCAGCCGGATGCTCTCGCCGGTGATCTCGATGTGGTCCACGGTTCCATTCTGCCCCATCCTTCGCATAGCGTACTGAGGCAAACCGACAGGGACGCCAACAGCGAATGCCACAGGGGGAATGCGATGTCAGCGGCAAGTTCATCGGGAGCGGGCGCGGCCCTGCTCGGTTTGTTACGCAGGGAGGGGCTTTCGCTTCACTCGGGGAAGTCGGTGTGGCGCGGCCGGCCGCTCGAGTACGACGACGCGGGCCGGATCGTGTGGGCGCCCAAGGGGGCGCGAGACACATTGCGCCCCACCATTATCGCGACCGCCGAGCATGAAGGCCGGGAAGCGCTGGCGTTCGTGGCGGAGATGGTCATCGGGGAGCAGGCCCAGCTGTCCGAGCAGTGGAAGCACCAGGTCGCGGAGGTCTTCGGCATTCCGCCGGACGAGGTCGAGACGCGGATTCAGGTGATCCGGGCCCCGGACCGTTCGGAGGCCGCGCGGTGAGCACCAACGGCTTGGTCATGCTCGTCGATCTTCTGGACGAGGCGGCGACCGATCGCTTCCGGACTCGGTTCACCAGCGCGCAGCGCGAGCACTTCGCGGATGAACTCACCGCCGCGTTGTCCCGGGTCGTCGATCGGCCCGGCGGTGTTCGGCTCGAGATCAACGCCCAGGACATGGTCGCGTCGGGTGCCGAGGAACGGATCTTCCGAGGCGCTTCGCGGGGGCGCGCGGTGGTCTGCGAAGACGCCGACCAGTACGGGATCCTGTTCCAGGTGTGGAAGCTGGACCCGGTCGCGGACAGCACCTGTGTGTACTGCGCCTACGTGCCCTATCCCGGCAATCAACCGGAGTCCCGATCGGCGTCCCGAGTGCTGGACGGGCCCGCCGCGGCGGCTGCGGCCGCGGAGCTGTACGGCGTCGATCCGGAGGCGATGACGGCGGTCGATGACGACCGGACCGCGGTCAGTGCGACGATCGGCGTCGTCGGGACGCCGTTCACGCCCTGGCTCGAGGCTCTCGGCGTGACGTGGCCGGATCCGTGAGTCGGACGTGAACAGGACGCGTCTGACTCGCCCCGAGGCCGCGACCCCGTCGTCTGCCGCCGTCAAGGCAGTCGGACGCACCGGTCAGCCGAGGGCGTCCGGTGAGCCTCGTTACGCGGCGTCACAGTAATAATCGAGGCGGGACTAGACTCGGCACCTATGACCGCGCTCGAATTCACACCGACTGCTGACCTCGTCGACCAGATCGGCCCCGACGTCCGCAGCTGCGACACCCAGTTCATTCAGTTCGGCGGCCACCGTGAGTTCGCCGGTGTGGTGACCACGGTGCGCTGCTTCCAGGACAACGCCCTGCTGAAGTCGATCCTGTCCGAGCCCAACCCGGGCGGCGTTCTGGTGATCGACGGTGCGGGCTCGCTGCACACCGCGCTGGTCGGCGACCTCATCGCCGAACTCGGTCGCGGCAACGGTTGGGCCGGGATCGTCGCCAACGGCGCCATCCGCGACGCCAAGCCCATCGGCGGCATGGCGATCGGCGTCAAAGCGCTCGGCACCAATCCGCGCAAGTCCAGCAAGACCGGCGACGGTGAGCGGGACGTGACCGTCGAACTGGGCGGCATCGCCTTCCATCCCGGTGACCACCTGTTTTCCGACGACGACGGCATCGTCGTCGTGACCCCCGCCTGAATCGAGGACGACCATGGCTAAGCCCACCCCCGCCTACTTCAAACGACTCGCCGCGCTGGCCGCGCTGGACGATTCGGCCGACCGCCCGACCAAGCCGGTGCTCGAGGCTTTCAGCGCCGCCGAGATGGCCACCATTCCGGTCGCCACGGCGCAGGATCTGGAGCTGGCCGTCCAGCGCGCTCGCGCCGCCCAGCCCGACTGGGCCGCCCGCACACCCAGCGACCGCGCCGCGGTGATCAATCGTTTCGCCGAACTGGTGCACAGCCACGCCGACGAGCTGATGGACATCGCGCAGGCCGAGACGGGCAAGGCCCGGATCTACGCCCAGGAGGAAGTCCTCGACGTCGCCCTGACCGCCCGCTACTACGCGACGCACGGACCGAAGATGCTGGCCGACCGCAAGGTGGCCGGCATGATCCCCGGCGCCACCGACGTGCGGGTGCGTTACCAGCCCAAGGGCGTGGTGGGCGTCATCAGTCCGTGGAACTATCCGCTGACGCTGGCCGTGTCCGACGCGGTGGCCGCGCTGGTGGCCGGCAACGCCGTGGTGATCAAGCCCGACAGCAACACCCCGTACTGCGCCCTGGCGCTGGCCGACCTGCTGTATCAGGCGGGGCTGCCGCGCGAGCTGTACGCCGTGGTGCCGGGCCCCGGCTCGGTGGTGGGCCAGGCCATCGTCGAGCACACCGATTACCTGATGTTCACCGGGTCCTCCGCGACCGGTTCGACCCTGGCGCAGCAGGCCGGTAAGCGGCTGATCGGATTCTCCGCCGAACTGGGTGGCAAGAACCCGCTGATCATCACCGCCGACGCGGACGTCGATCGCGCCGTGGAAGGCGCCGCCCGTGCCTGTTTCTCCAACTCCGGGCAGCTCTGCATCTCGATCGAACGCATCTACGTGGATTCGGCGATCGCCGACGAGTTCAGCCGCAGGTTCGCCGAATACGTCGACGACATGAAACTGTCGGCCACCTACGACCTGTCGGCGGACATGGGATCGCTGGCCTCGGCCGACCAGGTGACGACGATGGAGGAGCACGTCGAGGACGCGGTCGCCAAGGGGGCGACGGTTCTGGCCGGCGGCCGCAAGCGCGCCGACCTGGGTCCGTTCTTCTACGCCCCGACGGTGATCACCGGCGTCACCGAAGACATGCTGTGCTGCCGAAACGAGACCTTCGGTCCGCTGGTGACGATCTACCCGGTCGATTCCACCGCCGAGGCGATCGAGCGTGCCAACGACACCGAGTACGGGCTCAACGCCAGCGTCTTCGCCGGCAGCAGCGCCGAAGCCCAGAAGATCGCCGAGCAGCTCCGCGCGGGCACCGTCAACATCAACGAGGGCTACGCCGCCGCGTGGGGATCGACCGCCGCGCCGATGGGCGGCATGGGCCTGTCCGGAGTCGGGCGCCGCCACGGCGAGGAGGGGCTGCTCAAGTACACCGAGCCGCAGACCATCGCGGCGCAGCGCTTCATCGGCCTCGACGGAATGGCGGGCGTTCCGCGCGATGTGTTCCTCAAGCTCACACCGCTGGCGATCCGCACCCTGAAGTACCTGCCCGGACGCTGACCGGACGCGGCGTGCCCGGGGGCTCACGGCCTCCGGGCGCGCCGGTCAGGCGCGGCGGCGCCGGCGACGCAGGAACAGCACCAGAAGAGCGACCGCCGCGGCCGCCGCAGCGACCATGCCGGGGGTGACCCGGTCGCCGGGCAGCGGTGTCGGCGTGGTGCGGGCCAGCTGGGCGAACCTCTCGCGGGCGGCATCGGCCTGCGCGACCCGATCCTGGTGCGGGGCCGGTGCGGAATCGGCCGGTGCAGGAGTGGGAGTGGCCGGTGCCGGGGCAGCCGGCTTCGCGGCGGCCGGAGCAGTCTTCTCCGCGGGGACTGTCTTCGCTGCCGGAACGGCCGGTTCGGCCGCCGGGGCCTTCTCAACGGGAGCCGTCTTCGCGTCGGGCGCAGCCTTTTCGACGGGAGCCGTCTTCTTGGCGGCCGGTGCCGCCTTCTTCGCCGCCGCCTTCTTCGCGGGTGCCTTCTTCGCCGCCGTCTTCTTGGCGGGTGCCTTCTTCGCCGCCGCCTTCTTGGCCGGAGTCTTCTTCGCGGGGGTCTTGTCCGCGGGTCCGGTCTTCTCGGCGGCAGCCGCCTGGCTCGGCTGTGCGGGCTGGTCGCCCGGCGGCGGAGTGGGGTCGGTGTCGGCCATCGGGGGCATCTCCTTAGGGATGAACGTTCAGGCGGGCGAGCAGGTCGTTGTCGATGGCGGTCAGCTCGTTGCCGATGGTGCGCTGGGCGGCACGGCGCTGTGCCGGGGGCATGGCGTCGGCGGCGTCGGTGGCCACCATCAGATTGCCCAGCCGCGCCTGCATCGCGTCCACGAACTCCTTGCCCTCGGCAGACTGCTCCTGCTCGCTCACCTTGTGAGCGGAAGTCTGAGCGGACGCGATCCGGGCGCGCAGCGCGGCGCTCGGGCCCCCGAACTGGGTGAGCATCGCGGCCGGCACCCCGGCGCGGCGGGCCTGCACAGCGGTGACCTGCGAGCGTGCGGCGACGGCGCCGCGGTAGGCGATCGGTACGACGATCGGGGCCACCAGGCGCGCGACCGTCA
The DNA here is from genome assembly GCF_039537105.1 of Gordonia caeni. Lineage (NCBI taxonomy): Bacteria > Bacillati > Actinomycetota > Actinomycetes > Mycobacteriales > Gordoniaceae > Gordonia > Gordonia caeni. The sequence continues at coordinate 220,440 of NZ_BAAAZW010000001.1, read as the reverse complement.
GGTAGCGGCGCACCTTGGCGGGACCGAACACCGCCTTGTTCTCGGCGGCCTTCGCCTGCGCCTCAATGGTTTTCACCTCGGCGGCCGCGGCCTTCTGCTGGCTCTTGCCGGTGGTCTTGGCGGTCTTGCGCTCGGCCTTGTGTGCCTTCTTCAGGTACTTGTGCTCGTCGCGCAGTTCCTTCTTGTGCCGCTTCCGCTCCTCGTGCGAGCTGACCTTGGCTTCCAGTCTGACGCGGGTCTTGAATGCCTTCTTCTCCGCCTTGCGGATCTTGGCTTCGGCTTTGCGCTCGAGGCGCCGGGCCGTGCGAGACGACAAGAATCCCATGCTGTCCTTTCCGCCGGACGACCGGCTTGGCCGTGACTGTAACCAGTTTTGCATAGTGTCAGTGGGGGATGAGACCGTGGCGCAGCGTCGCCGCACGGTGACACCGGGACTTCAGGGAGGCGGCAGGTGAGTTCAGCGGTACTGGGCGCACGCGACCTGACCGGTTGCGAGCACCGCCTGGCGCTGAACACGGCGGCCCGCGAGAGCGGCGGCGAGGTGCAGCGGCCGGAGTCTCCCGACGCCGCGCGCCGGATCGAGGCGGCCCAGGCCCACCGCCGGCAGGTGCTCGACACCCTGCGCGCACTCCAGGCGCCGCAGCCGAGGACGACGACGGTCTGGGTGGATCCGGACCTGCCCCACGCCGAGCGCGCCGCGCAGACCCTGCAGGCCTGTGTGGACGGGGCCGACTGGATCTTCTCGGCGGCGCTGCCGACCGACCGCGGCCATGGCCGACGCGGCCATGCCGAAGCGCTGATCCGGCACGGCGAGGGCTATCTGCCCCTCATCATCGTCAACCACCGTGTCACCAACGCGGCCAAGGGCGACCGCGACCCGGAGGAGCCGGTGACGCTGCGGACCAGTCCGCTGGAGTCCTGGCGCCCGGCACCGGATCCGACACGGACCGCGCGCAGCAACCGGCGCGACACGCTGCGGCTGGCCCAGCTCGCGGAGATGCTGTCCGACTTGGGTCATGCGCCGTCGTCCGATCGTGCCGGGTGGGTCGGCGGGGTGATCGGTGTGGATGCCGACGTCATCCTGGTGGTGCCGCTGGGATCGGTGATGACCGACTACGACGAGATCTTCGCCCGGCGCCGCGCCGTCGCCGACGGGCGGATTCCCACCCGGCCGCGGCGGATCAACGAATGCCGCAGCTGCGACTGGTGGCCGCAGTGCGAGGCGCAGCTGGAGGAGATCGACGATGTGAGCCTGGTGGTCGGCGGTGCGGGCACGCTCGCGCTGGCCGAAGCCGGGATCACCACCGCGGCGCAGCTGGCGTCCTACCGCGGTGATCCGCCCGAGAACTGGCCCGGCAACGTCGCCTTCCTGGATGCGGTGGTCGCGGCGAACTGCCGGCGTGCCGGGGTGCCGCTGGTGCGCCGCCTGGCCCGTCCCACCGTTCAGCGCGCCGACGTCGAGGTGGACGTGGACATGGAGAGCTACGGCGAGCGCGGCGCCTACCTCTGGGGCACTCTGCTGACCGACAACCGGGCCCCGCACGAGCCGGTGCTCTACCGGCCCTTCGGCACCTGGGATCCGCTGCCGTCCACCGAGGAGGGGCTGGCCTTCGGGCGCTTCTGGTCGTGGCTGATGGAGCGCCGCGCGATGGCGCACGAGGCCGGCCGCAGCTTCGCCGCCTACTGCTACTCCGAACAGGCCGAGAACCGGTGGCTGCGCGCCAGCGCCGACCGGTTCGCCGGGATGCCCGGCGTCCCGCTGCGCGACGACATCGAAGCGTTCATCGCCTCCGACGAATGGGTCGACATCTACCAGGCGGTGAACACCAACTTCATCTGCCCGAACGGCAAGGGGCTCAAGCGGATCGCACCGGTCGCCGGCTTCGGCTGGCAGGACGCCGAGGCCGGCGGGGAGGCCTCGATGGAGTGGTACGCCGCCGCGGTGGGACTGGACGGCGGGCCGCTGGATGCCGGTCAGCGGGATCGGTTGCTGCGGTACAACGAAGACGACGTGCAGGCCACCAAGGTGCTTCGCGAATGGCTGAGCTCGGAGCAGATCCTCCGCCTCCCGACGGTCGACGACCTGCTCCGCTGACCGGGCTCCGCCCGGCCGGTCATTCGGCGACGACGACGGGTTCCTCGGATGCCCGAGCGTGCTCGAGCGCCTCGCGGGCCCGGCGGCCCCAGGTCCGGACGATCACGACGGTGCCGATCGCGAGCAGCACGGCCACTGCGGTGAGAGTGCCGAGGAGCAGCGGGAGGCTCGCACCCAGCAGACCGTCCACCAGGAGCCAGACGGCGAAGCCGAAGAACAGGGCCGCGGCGAACAGGGCCACGGTGCGCTCGGGCAGGTGCTTGCCCAGCAGCCGGCCCACGGCGATCGCCACGGCGTCGGCGGCGACCATGCCGAGCGTGGAACCGATCCAGACGCCCACCCAGTCGTTGTCGGCGGCCAGGGTGATGGTGGCGAACATCGTCTTGTCGCCCAGTTCGGCGAGCATGAACGCGCTCATCACGGCCAGGAAGACCGAGCCGCCGACCCGGGCGGCGCGGGCGGTCTCGTCGTCGGACAGCTCATCGCCGCGCAGGGTCCACAGGGCGAAGGCCAGCATGGCCAGGCCGGCCGCCACCGACATCAGATGCGTGGGGATCGACATGCCCAGGAAGTGCCCGAAGAACACCGAGACCGCGTGCACCGCCGTGGTGGCCACCAGGATGGCGCCGAGGACCACCCACCAGCGGTAACGCAGCGCGTAGGTGAGTGCCATCAGCTGCGACTTGTCGCCGAGTTCGGCGACGAAGATGACGCCGAAGCCGAGAAGGAATGCCGCAACCATGCCGCTAGGTTAGGTGGGCCTATTAGGGTCCGCAACAGCTGGATGACCCGCATTTTCGCAGGTAGGAGCCCCACAAGAAGATGTTCGGCGACCCGTCCTCACGGTGCCCGGTGCCCCGGTGCTTTGCGGTCCGGCCGAGGGCACCAGGCACAATGGCTACGTGACGCCCCAAGCCCTCGATACGCGTGCGCGCCCGATCACCGGTCCGCTGCGCCCGCTGGAGATCGCGATCGTCGCCATCCTGTCCGGTCTGACGGTGGTCGCCGTGGTGGTGGCGGCCGTCATCCCGATGGCCACGGCCGCGGGTCTGCTCGCGCCGGTGCCGATCGCGCTGGTGGCGGCCCGGACCAGGATGCGCGCGGTGGTCGCCGCGTCGGTGACCTCCACCGCGGTGACCTTCGCCGTCGCCGGGCTCGGCGCGGCGCTGTCGGTGCTGGCCGCCGCCGTGGTCGGTGGCGCGGTCGGCGAGGTGAAGCGCCGCGGCGGGGGCCTGGCCACGCTGGTCGCGGCCGCGGTGATCATCGCCCCGCTCGTCGCCTCGGTGTCGGTGCTGGCCCTGTGGATCCTGGTGCCGTTGCGGAACCTGGCCCTGGAAGTGCTCAAGAACCTGATCGACGGCATCGGCAAGGCCGTGGTCTGGGTGGGCGACCGCTTCGGCGGCGACCTGCAGGGCACCGGCGACTGGTTCAGCGGGCTCGGCACCAACATCGTCGACCACTGGTGGATCTGGATGTGGGCGTCGGGCACCTTCGGCACCTTCGTCTCGCTGCTGGTGGCCTGGTGGATCCTGACCGGGGTGGTCGACCGGCTCGCACACATCCGCATGCAGGACACCCTCGAGGCGAACCGCGACCTGCGGATCGAAGAAGCGGTGGAGCCGCTGCCGCTGCGGATGGCCGGGGTGGGTTTCCGCTATCCGGGCACCGACGTGGACGTGCTCACCGGTATCGAGATGTCGCTGATCCAGGGCGAGTTCGTTGCCGTCGTCGGGGCCAACGGATCGGGCAAGTCGACGCTGGCCAAACTTCTCGCCGGCACGCCCGCGACCATCGGGATCGTCGACCGCCCGGGCGCGCCGGGGCTGGGCCGCCGGGGCGGCATCGCGATGGTGCTGCAACGCCCCGAGGCGCAGATGCTGGGCTCCCGCGTCGCCGACGACCTGGTCTGGGGGCTGCCGCCCGACCAGGAAGTGGACGTCGACGCCCTGCTCGCCGAGGTCGGTCTGGCCGGGCTGGGGGAGCGCGAGACCTCTGATCTGTCCGGTGGGCAGCAGCAGCGCCTGGCCGTGGCCGCCGCTCTGGCGCGCGACCCGAAGCTGGTGATCGCCGACGAGGTGACTTCGATGGTCGACCCGCAGGGCCGGCGTGAACTGATCGAGATCCTCGCCGAGCTGCCGCGCCGCCGTGGGATCACCGTCGTGCTCATCACGCACCGGGATTCCGAGGCTCGGGCCGCCGACCGGGTGATCCACCTGGAGCGCGGCGCCGTCGTCGAACACCACCCCGAGTGGATGGCGCCGGAAGCGCACACGCCGGTTCTGCCGGCCGTGCACGACTACGGCGACCCGCTGCTGGTGGTCGAAGACGTCTCGCACACCTACCTGGCCGGCTCGCCCTGGGAGGTGACGGCGCTGCACCACGTCGACCTGCAGGTCAACCGTGGAGACGGCGTCCTGATCGTCGGCGGCAACGGCTCGGGCAAGACCACCCTGGCGTGGATCGTCGCCGGGCTGATCGAACCGAGCGGCGGCCGGGTGTTGCTCGACGGCGAGCCGATGACCAGCCGGATCGGCAGCGTGGGCCTGGGCTTCCAGCACGCCCGCCTGCAGCTGCAGAAGACCACGGTGAGCGACGAGATCATGGCGGTGGGCGGCGAATCGGTCGGCACCACCGAGGTGGCCCGGGTGCTCGACCTGGTGGCGCTGCCCCGGGAGATCGCCGCGCGCCGCGTCGACTCGCTGTCCGGCGGGCAGATGCGCCGCGTGGTCCTGGCGTCGCTGGCCGCATCCGAGCCGGAGGTGCTGGTGCTCGACGAGCCGCTCGCCGGACTCGACCCGGCGGCGCGCGAGGAGGTGCTCGACGTCCTGGCCGGTCTGCGGCACAAGGGCATCACGATCATCATCATCTCGCACGACCTGGAAGCACTCGACCGCGTCTGCAACCGGCGCGTGGAACTGGTCGACGGGGTTCTGGAGGCACGACGATGACCATGCGAACCCCGCCGCTGCGGCAGTTGCCCGGCGACTCGGTGATCCACCGGCTGTGGGCCGGGACCAAACTGATCATCGTGCTGGCCCTGGGCGCGATGACCTGGGTGCTGCCGACCTGGCCGAGCCTCGGATTCGTCGCCCTGTTCGTCGTGGTCTTCGCGCTGCTGGCGGGTATCCCGCTGGGCGCCATCCCGCGTCCGCCGTGGTGGTTCTGGGCGCTGATCCTGGTCGGTATGGGCATCACCGCGCTCTCGTCGGGAGGCTCCGGTGTACTGGTCTTCCTGCGCGGCACGGCGCTGGGGCTGATCGTGCTGGCGATGTCGATCATGGTGGTCTGGACCACGCCGATGGCCGAGATCGCGCCGGCCATCGCGCGCCTGATGGCGCCGCTGCGGCTGCTGCGCCTCCCGGTGGACGAATGGGCCGTCTGCATCGCGCTGTCGCTGCGCGGGCTGCCGCTGCTGATGGAGGAGATGCGCATGCTGCGCGCCTCGCACCGGCTGCGCCCGTCGTCGCGGGCCAAGTCCGGGCATCCGTCGGCGGAGATGTCGATCATCGACATGATCGTCGCCGCGATGAGTTCGGCGATGCGCCGGGCCGCGGAGATGGGGGAGGCGATCACCGCCCGCGGCGGCACCGGCCGCCTCACCGCCTATCCCTCGCGGCCGGGCGGCAGCGACGCCGTCGCCCTGACCCTCACCGCGCTGGCCTGTGCGGCCGCCATCACGCTCACCGTCCTGCTCTGAGCGCAGGCCCGTGACCGGCGAATACGGCCAGCCGCTTGCGTAAGTTCGGTATCCCGAACTATTAATGGTGGCATGGCTAAGAGACGTGGTGTCCGCGGCGGCGCGGTCCTGGCGGGTGTCGTCGCCGCGGCACTGGCGATGGGCGGCTGCTCGGCGCTGCCCGCCGACGACGATCAGCGCCCGAAGGTGTTCACCACCTTCACGGTGCTGGCCGACATCGCCCAGAACGTGGCCGGCGACCGCCTGAACGTGGAATCGCTGACCAAACCGGGCGCCGAGATCCACGGCTACGAGCCCACCCCGGCCGATATCCGGCGGGCCGCGAAAGCGGACCTGATCGTGAACAACGGGCTGGGCCTGGAGAACTGGTTCGCGCAGTTCGTCGACCACGTCGACGCCCCGCACGTGGAGGTCAGCGACGGGGTGGAGCCGATCGACATCGCCGCCGACGCCTACGCCGGCAAGCCGAACCCGCACGCGTGGATGAGCCCGGGCAACGCGGTGATCTACGTCGACAATCTGGTGGCCGCTTTCAGCGACCTCGATCCCGACGGCGCCGAGCAGTACCGCGCCCACGGCGACGCGTACGCCGATCGGCTGCGCGGCCTGCACGACGAACTGGTGACGGCGCTGGAGGGCCTCCCGCCGGAGCAGCGGGCCCTGGTCACCTGCGAGGGCGCCTTCTCGTACCTCGCCCGCGACACCGGGCTCACCGAGCGGTACATCTGGCCGGTCAACGCCGAGCAGCAGGCGACGCCGCAGCAGGTGGCGGCCACGATCGACTTCGTCGGCGACAACCGGGTGCCCGCGGTGTTCTGCGAATCCACCGTCTCGGACAAGGCGATGCAGCAGGTGGTCTCGGCCACGGGGGCGCAGTTCGGCGGGGTGCTCTACGTGGACTCGCTCTCGGAGGCCGGCGGTCCGGTGCCCACCTACCTGGACCTGATCCGCCACGACATCGCCACCATCGTCGGCGGCCTCACCGGATCCGGCGGCCGCCCGTGAGCGCCCCGGCACCGGGACGGCCGGTGATCGAGGTGGACGACGTGACCGTCAGTTACGGGGACGTCCGCGCCCTGGACGGGGTCTCGATGCGGCTGGACGCCGGCGCGGTTTACGGGCTGGTCGGCATGAACGGCTCGGGCAAGTCGACGCTGTTCAAGACGATCATGGGCCTGCTGACTCCCGACTCCGGGCGGGTCGCGGTCGGCGGCCAGACGCCGACGCGGGCCCGGCGAGCGGGGACCATCGGCTACGTGCCGCAGTCCGAGGCGATCGACTGGGCGTTCCCGATCTCGGTCCGCGAGGTGGTGATGACCGGGCGCTACGGGCGGCTCGGGGTGACCCGCCGGCCGCGGCGCGCCGACCGGGAGGCCGTGGCCGCCGCCCTCGAGCGGGTGGAGCTGACGGAGTATCAGGACCGGCAGATCGGGAGTCTGTCCGGCGGCCAGCGCAAGCGTGCCTTCGTGGCCCGCGGGCTGGCGCAGGAGGCGCGGATCCTGCTCCTCGACGAGCCATTCGCCGGCGTCGACAAGCGCACCGAAGCCAAGATCAGCGAGCTGCTGCGCGAGTGCGCCGGTGACGGCGGGACGGTCCTGGTCTCCACGCACGACCTGCAGGCGCTTCCGCGCCTGGCCGACCGCGCCATCCTGCTGATGCGGCGCGTGGTGGCGCAGGGACCGCCGGAGCAGGTGCTCACCGCCGAGAACCTGATCAAGGCCTTCGGGCTGGACCCGATCGAGCACGAACGATCGGCCGGGTGACGCCGTGATCGCCGAAGTGCTCCTCGACCCCTTCCAATACGAGTTCATGACCCGCGCGCTGGCGGCCACCGTCATCGCCTCGTTCGTGTGCGCGCTGCTGTCGTGCTGGCTGGTGCTGATCGGCTGGTCGCTGATGGGCGACGCGGTGGCGCACGCGGTGCTGCCCGGCGTGGTCCTGGCCTACCTGCTCGAGCTGCCGTTCGCGCTCGGTGCGGTGGTCTTCGGGCTGCTGGCCGTCACCCTCATCGGGGCGGTCCGCGAGGGCGGCCGCATCAAAGAGGACGCCGCGATCGGCATCGTCTTCACCACGCTCTTCGCGCTCGGCCTGGTGCTGATCTCGGTGACGCCGAGTCACACCGACCTCAACCACATCGTGTTCGGGAATCTGCTCGGGGTCTCGCGCGCCGATCTGATCCAGATCGCCGTGCTGGGCGCGGTGGTGACGGTGGTGGCACTGCTCAAACGCCGGGATCTGACCCTGTACGCGTTCGATCCCACGCACGCCTGGGCGATCGGGCTCAACCCGAGACTGCTCGGCGCCCTGCTCCTGGGACTGCTCGCCTTCACCGCGGTGACCGCCCTGCAGGTGGTCGGCATCGTGCTGGTGGTCGCCATGCTGATCACCCCCGGCGCCACCGCCTACCTGCTGACCGACCGGTTCTCGACGATGCTGGTCCTGGCCCCGACCGTGTCCGTCCTCAGCGGCGTCACCGGTCTGTATGTCTCGTACTACTGGGACACCTCGCCGGGCGGGATGATCGTGCTGGTGCAGGGCGCCGTCTTCGCGGCGGTCTATCTCTTCGGTCCGCGCCGCGGCATCGTGACCAGGCTGTTCCGGAACGGCGAACGGGGGGGCACCACGAGGGTGCGCCGCCGCTCGGCGATGTCGACAGATCAGGCGGGGACCACGAGGCCGTTGCCCTGACTGACGGCGCGCTCGTAGCGCTGGGCGGCATCCTCCCAGTTCACGACGTTCCACCAGGCCTTGACGTAGTCGGGCTTGACGTTCTGGTAGTCGAGGTAGAAGGCGTGCTCCCACATGTCGAGCATGACCACCGGGATCAGAGCCGCGGAAATGTTGCCGCTCTGGTCGGTCAGCTGCTGGATCACCAGGCGCTTGCCGATGGTGTCGTAGCCGAGGATGGCCCAGCCGCTGCCCTGCAGGGTGGTGGCGGCCGCGGTGAAGTGCGCCTTGAACTTGTCGAAGCCGCCGAAGTCGTTGCCGATGGCCTCGGCCAGAGCACCGGTCGCCTCGCCGCCGCCGTTGGGCGACAGGTTCTTCCAGAAGATCGAGTGGTTGGTGTGACCACCCAGGTGGAACGACAGGTTCGCCGAGAGGCCGTACACCTTGTCGGCGATGGTGCCGTCTTCGCGAGCGGCCTCCAGCTTCTCCAGCGCGGTGTTCGCGCCCTTCACGTAGGTGGCGTGGTGCTTGTCGTGGTGCAGCTCCATGATCTTGCCGGAGATGTGCGGCTCCAGGGCGCCATAGTCGTAATCAAGGTCGGGCAGGGTGTAGACAGCCACGATCGTCCTCTCGTCGGTTTGTGCTTTCTCGTACTCGATCCAATTTCTACCCTTCCCCACACCTCGTGGGTCCGCAAGGGTTACCCGCAGTGCGGCACGGGGCGCGCGCGGGAGGTCACAGAAGCACGATCAGAACGATCGCGATCAGAATGGCGACGATAGTGAAGGCGGTGGCGGCGCATTGTGCACGGACGTTGTAGACGGGCCACGACTCCGAGCGTCGGGTGACGCTGCCCGCGCGGGTCACGGTCGGACGACCGGTTGTCATACAGGCCCCCTTCTTCTCTGTCTTCGCCCGACTCCGGTGGTGATGAAGTTCACATCCGGGTCGGTGTGACACACCCTACAGAGTCCGTTCCATTGGTCCAAACGGTGCACGGGCGCCACGCACGGGCGCAGGTCGTGTCGTCGTCGTACGCTGGACGGCATGAGCCTCTTCGACCGGATCCTGGCCGCCGCCGACGTCAAGCGCGTGATGGTGGACCCCGCCGATGCGCTCCCCGGGCGCGCCGAGGCGCCGGCGCCCCCGGCCGCGCACGCGGTGCTGGGCCGCCCGCTGCGTGGGCGCCCGAGCGCCGACGGCACCTATGCCGACGGCGGCATCGGTGAGTGGGATGCCCCCCTGCACGCCGTGGTGCTGGCGGGCGGCTGCTTCTGGGGAGTCGAGGAGATCTTCTGGCAGGTGCCGGGCGTCTACACGACGGCGGTGGGCTATGCCGGCGGTTACACCCCGAACGCCACCTACGAGGAGGTGTGCACCGCTCGGACCGGTCACACCGAGGCGGTGCTGGTGGTCTTCGATCCGGAGCAGGTGAGCCTGGAGGAACTGCTGGCGCTGTTCTTCACCTCGCACGACCCGACGCAGGAGATGCGTCAGGGCAACGACGTCGGCACCCAGTACCGATCGGCGGTCTACACCTTCTCCCCGGACGACACCGAGGCCGCCGCAGCTGCGGCCGCCAGGTTCGCGCCGGTGCTCGCCGAGGCCGGGTACGGACCGGTCACCACCGAGATCAGTGCGCTGCGCGACGCCGGCAGCGGGATGTTCGTCTACGCCGAGCCGGTCCACCAGCAGTACCTGCACAAGAATCCCAACGGCTACCGCTGCCACGCGGCCACCGGTCTGACCTTCCCGGCCGCCGGCTGAGCCCGCGAGTGCCGGAGACCATCACCGCGGCGCAGTGGAACCGCACTCTGTTGCAGCGTCAGCATCTGCTCGACCGGGTGGACGAGGACGCGGTGGAGGTGATCGATCGCTGCGTGGGATTGCAGGCCCAGGATCCGCAGGCGCCGTTCTTCGCGCTCTGGTCGCGGATCGCGGATTTCGATCCGGCCGAAGTCGACGATCTGCTGACCGATCGCGAACTGGTGCGGATGCCGCTGCAGCGCGGCACCGTCTTCTTGATGGACGCGTTGGACGCGCGATGGATCCGCCGGGCGGTTCAGCCGGTGCACGACACGGCGCTGGCCCGCACGCATCTGCCGCAGCTGGGCGGGATCGACGCCGACCAGGTGCTGGCCCACGCGGCGGCGCTGTTCGCGGGCAGTGACGGTGAGGCGGCGGGTGTGCCGGGGGCGCGGCTGCGCACGACCCTGGCACAGACCTGGCCGGACGTGCCGGCCGAGGCCCTGACCGCCGTCGCCCGCGCCCGCCTGCCCCTGGTGCAGACACCCCCGCGCGGGCTGTGGGGCCGCGGTGGCGCCCCTGTCCTGCAGATACTCGACCGCTGGATCGGGCCGGGCGACCCGGCCGTCGTCGGCGACGAGGCCTGCCGCGACCTGATCCGCATGTACCTGCGCGGCTACGGTCCGGCTTCGGCGGCCGCGATCGCGACCTGGAGCGGGCTGACCGGACTCGGACCGCTGCTGGCGGCGATGGAGGCCGACTGGGAGCTGGTGAAACTCGCCGCCCCGGACGGGCGTGAACTGTTCGACCTGGACGGCCTGGAGATCGCCTCCGGGCGCGAGCCGGCGCCGGTGCGCCTGATCGCCCCGTACGACGGCGTGCTGGTGGCCAACGCGGACCGCGACCGGGTGGCCGATCGGGAGGTCTACCGCGCCACCGTCACACCCAACGGACGGTCCCCCGGTTTCATCCTGGTCGACGGGTACCTGGCCGGGACGTGGCGGCTCGCCGGAGGCGAGGTGGAGTTGACCGAACTGACCGATCTGACCCCGGCACAGCGCACCGGCGTCGAGCGCGAAGCGGCCCGGCTCGCGGCCTTCGCCGCACGCTGAATCCGTGACGCCCGAGCCCTCGAGCGCCGACGCCGATTTCGGCGTCCCACGCAACTCCTAAGTAGAACTTGAGAGTGTCGGCAAGCGTGTTGTCCACACCCTGTCCACAGGTCGGGGCGGGGAAACGCGGGATGTCGGGCGGTAAACCGAGAGGAGACGGGTATGTGTCGTAGGTCTCAATTAGCGTGCAAAACATGAAGTAATCCTCAGATTCGAGGGCGCGACCTCGAATTAGTCCACAAATCCACAGGGTTGTACACAGGATCCGGGGAAGCGTGTGGAGCCTGTGGACAGGCGTCGTTCACGAGGGCTGTGGAAATCTTTCCGGCGCCGATGCGCCGGATCTTCTGGACGTCCCCGGGGGGCCGTGTGGTAGCGAGATCCGTGTCACGCAGCGTGTCGCACGATCGTCCGACGCCGGGGCCGGGACGGGTATCCGCGGGTGCGGGCAGCTGAGTTTGTGGGATCATGGAACCCGTGAGCATGGACATCGAGCAGGTCGACGTGACCGGACTGCCGGACGACTTCACCGACGTCGCTGATCGCGTGCTGCTGGATGTTCGCGAAGACGACGAATGGGATGCCGGACACGTACGGGGGGCGGTGCACATCCCGCTGGACGACGTGCCCGCCCGCTTCGACGAGCTCGACCTCGATGCCGACCTGCTGGTGGTCTGCCGGACCAGCGGCCGCTCCATCCGCCTGCTCCAGTACCTCGCCATGCGCGGCGTGGACGGTGCCTGCGTCCGCGGCGGCATGGTGGCCTGGGAGGCGGCGGGCAAGCCGATCGAGACGGGCCGGGGACAGCCGACTTGATGCTCGACGTCTGTCTCCGGTGCCGGATCCAGGCCGATCACCAGCCCGGCCGCACCACCTGCCCGCGTTGCGGGGGTCCGCTGACCGTGCTCGACGCGGCGACCCGCCGGCCCGTCACCCCGCCCGACGCCGATCCGCGACCCGAGCCCGCGCCGCCCCGGGCGCCCGGACCCCAGATGCGCGGACCCCGGGAGCAGCCCACCGTCGCCGCTCAGCGGCCCGCCGCGCGACCTCCGGCCCGTCCGGCCCGTCCCGCATTGCGGTGGACGGCGCACCGCCCGTGGAACACGCTGCCGGCCCCGCGCCCGGCGGCACCCGCGCCCCGCGCCGGCACGCCGCGGTATCCGCAGATCCCGGGATGGGGCCTGTTCGACGACGTGGCCCCGGCCGCCGCCGAGACCGCGGCTCAGGCCCCCGACAGTCGGCTGCGCCGGTGTCTGCAGATGGTCTGGCCGATCCTGGCGGTGGCCGCCGCGCTGCAGCTCGTGCGGTACGTGGTGCTGATGGTGAACCGCAGTCGCCCGATCCCGTACTGGATCGACATCGCCAGCCTGTGGCTGGTCCTCCTCTCGGGCGCGGCTGCCGTCGCGGCCGCCGTCGTCGCCGTCTACGTCTTCGTGCGCTGGATGGTCGCGGTCCGGGAGCGGTCGTATGCGCTCGCCGGTTACGCCGCGCCGCGCCGCCGCTGGGAGGTGATCGCCCTGACCGTGATCCCGTTCGTCAACGTCGTGGGCGCCCCGCTGCTGCTTCTGGAGGCCGCCGAAGCGGTCGGCGGAGCGCAGGCGGCGCGGGCCCGCCGCCTGATCACGCGCGTCGCGGTCGCCTGGGCGCTGGTGAGCGCCATCGGCCTGATCGCTCTGGTGTACCGGATCGTCGCCTGGTCCGGCGACACGGTCCAGGTCGGGGCGGACGCCATGGTGTGGGCCACCCTCAGCCTGGCCGTCTCGGCGGTCTTCGTCGCCTGGTTCGAGTCCCGCGTGTCCCGGGTGGTCGTCACCGACACCGACGCCGACGCCGGCGAACCGGCGCCGCGCCGGCTGGTGGTGGCCGCGTGACCGCCGGCGAGGTCTCCCGCTCGGGGAAGCCGGCCGTCGTCGCCCACCGGGGTGCGTCGGTCGATCACCCCGAGCACACGCTGGCCGCCTACGAGGCCGCGCTCCGCGAGGGCGCCGACGGCCTGGAATGCGACATCCGGCTAACCGCGGACCACCAGTTGGTGTGTGTGCACGACAGAACCATCGACCGCACCTCGGACGGCGAGGGCGCGGTCAGCGAGATGACCCTGGCGCAGCTGCGCCAGTACGACTTCGGGTCCTGGCACAGCGGCACCCCGGCTGCGGTGCTCACCCTCCCCGAACTGCTGGAGCTGACGCTGGACTGGCGGCGCCCGGTGCGGCTGTTCATCGAGACCAAGCATCCGGTGCGTTACGGGAGCCTGGTGGAACAGCGCCTCCTGGAGACCCTGCGTGAGTTCCGGGTCGGCTCGCCGCCGTCGGCCGATCACAGCCGGGCCGTGGTGATCTCGTTCTCGGCCGCGGGGATCTGGCGTATCCGGCGGTCCGCGCCGATGCTGCCCACCATTCTGCTGGGCGAGACCGTGCGGGGCGTGAGCGCCGGGGCGGCGACGGCGGTGGGCGCCACCGGGATCGGCCCCTCGGTGCAGGCCCTGCGCACCCATCCGGACCTGGTGGACAAGGCCGCGGCGGGCGGCCGGGTGACGTACGCCTGGACCGTCGATCAGCGTGAAGACGTCCAGCTGTGCGCCGACCTCGGTGTGCGCTGGATCGCGACCAACCGTCCGGCGCAGGTGCGCGATTGGCTGGTCACCGTCGAGTGATCTGCCGGGAATGAGAAGCTGGAGCAATGGCGAAGAAGAACAAGCGCAACCGCGGACCCAAGCCGGGCAGTAACCGCGCCGAACGAGTGGCCGCCCGCAAGGCCCGGCAGGAAGCGGCCCTCGCCGGGCCGTACCGCCCGTTCGAGGCCCTGCCGGCTGCCGAATGCGATCTGGTGGCGCTGCGTGCCTTCATCGCCTCGGCGACGGCCCGGGTGCCCTTCGCCGACGGCTACGCCGCCGCCGGCGAGGCCGACTTCACCACCATCCTGCCCGGCGCCGTCCCCGGCATCGCGCGTTCGCGCGACGCCGCCAAGTGGGGCGAGCGGGGCGCCGCGACCGGGGTGGACGGCAAGGTGACGCAGGCCCTGGTGGCCCTGCAGACCGATCCCGAGCCGGCCGATCTGACCGGTTCGCTGGCCGCGGCACTGGAGTGGGCCGCCCAGGCCGCGCCCGGCAGCGAATACCGCGGCGGTACCAGCGAGACGGGCCTGGCCGACATCGTCGACCCGCAGGCGCCCCTGGACGTGGTGGTGTACCAGGACTTCTCGTGGTGGTTCAGCGACGGTGCCGAGCCGACCCCGCAGGTCCAGGCGATGCTGGAACGTGCCAACGAGACCATCATGCCGACCGCCCGGCTGACCCCCAAGAGCGGCATCGGCGCCCCGTGGTGGGTCGACGCCGGCGACCGGGCCCACCTGCGCTGGGTGCGCCCGGAGGACGAGGACGTCCTGATGAAGGCGATGGCGCGACTGCACGCCGCCGGACGCTTGACGATGGGGGAGGGCTCGCGTTTCGCCGGTTCGTTCCGCACCCACGGTCTGGTGGTGCCGGTCTTCGATCTGGACAACGAGATGCACCACGAAGAGTGGTACGCCGGCCTCGATCAGCTCGACGCCTGGTTCGTCGAGGCGCTCGGCGAAGACGCGGAACTGACTGCCGCCGAACGCAGTTCGCGCGCCGGGATCATCGGACGCCAGGTCACCCTGCGCTGATTCGCGACCCGCGGACCCGGCACCGGGGCCGCGTCAGGAGACGGCGCCGCCGTCGCCGCTGAGCAACTCGTCGGGGACCGCCCGGCCGTTGCGCAGAGCGTCGAAGAAGTCCGCGGTCGACTGGTCGGTGGCCAGCGAGTCGCCGTCGTCGGTGTACGCCGATCCTCCGGTCGGGACGGTGGTGGTGATCGAGTCGCCGCGCAGTTTGAACGCCAGCCACGCCAGGTTCCACAGGTGATCGCCGTCGGCGACGGTCAGCGAGTCCACCGCCCCGTTGAGGAGCGGGAACAGCCGGAACGGGTTCAGCAGCACCGCCGGGCTGGATGCGCGGGACATCAGCGCGGTGAGGAACTTGCGCTGATTCACCACCCGTTCCAGGTCGGCGTTGGGGAAGGCGCGCGTGCGGACCAGGCCGAGGGCCTGCGCCCCGTCGAGTTTCTGACAGCCGGCGTTCAGGCGCAGACCGGCCATCGGGTCGCGGAGCGGCTGATCCAGGCACATCTCGACGCCGCCCACCGAGTCGACGAGGCGGTCGAAACCGCCGAAGCCGATCTCCGCGTAGTGGTCGATTCGCAGTCCGGACAAGCCCTCGACGGTCTGCACCAGCAATTGCGGGCCGCCCTCGTTGAAGGCGGCGTTGATCTTGTGGTTCCCCATGCCCGGGATCGGCACGTACAGGTCGCGCGGGACCGAGATCAGCATCGGCTTACCGCTGCGCGGCAGATGCGCCAGCATGATGGTGTCGGTGCGGGCGCCGTCGCTGTCGCCGGTGGCGAGCCGGTCCTTCTGGTCCTGGCTCAGATCGGCGCGTGAGTCGGTGCCGACGATCAGCCAGGTGGTGCCCGACGACGCCGCGGGCCGTCCCGAATACGCGGCCAGCGCGTTCACCCGGTGCAGCTTGCCGTCGTAGTAGAAGAGCAGGCCGATCGGGATGATGATCAGCACCAGCAGGATCACCAGCAGCACGGGGAGGACACGTCGTTTGCGGCGCTTCTTGGTGCGTTTGGCCTTCGGTGCGGCCGGTGGTGGGCGGTGCCTGGACCCGTCGCTCTCGGACCGGCGGGGTCGGCGACCGGGCGCTGCCGCCGGGCGGGGTTCGCGCGCGCCGGCCGGCGCCGGGCGGGGTGCGCGTCGTTCCGCCGGGGGAAGGGGTTGCGGGTCCTGTCGCGGGGCGTAGCCGCCGGGCGCGGCCGGTGCGCGCGGATCCGGCGGCCCAGCGGCCGGCGGAACCGGCGCGGGCCGGCGGCCGGGGGCCGGCCTCGGCGGCGCCGGGCGGGCCGGCGGTTCCTGAGACCAGGCGCGCGGGGGCGGTGCGGGCGCCGGGCCGGGAGCGTAGGCGGTGTGCGGATCGGGTGGGATCGGGCGCCCGGGCGCCGGCCGGCCGGCGCGGTGCTGCGGCGGCACCTTCCGGGTGCGCTCGTCCGGTGGCGGAGGCGGAGCCTGGGCTGGGGGCGGCTGGGCTGGGGGCGGCTGGGCTGGGGGCGGCTGGGCTGGGGGCGGCTGGGCACCGGGCCGGGCCTCCGCCGGGCGGCCGGGGCCGCCGGAGGGCCGCCGCGGGGGCGGCTGCGGAGGCTGGTTCATCCTCGCCAGGGTACCGGCGGCGGGGTCAGCGGGGCTCGAGGACCTCGAAGCCGGTGAAGCGGGCCAGTTCCTCGGGGATGCGCACCGAGCCGTCGGGCTGCTGATGGTTCTCCAGGATCGCGACCAGCCAGCGGGTGGTCGCCAGCGTGCCGTTGAGCGTCGCGGCGATCTGCGGTTTCCCGTTGTCGTCGCGGTAGCGGGTCGCCAAGCGGCGGGCTTGGAAGGTGGTGCAGTTCGAGGTGGACGTCAGCTCGCGATAGGTGTTCTGCGAGGGCACCCAGGCTTCGCAGTCGAACTTGCGGGAGGCCGAACTGCCCAGGTCGCCGGCGGCCACGTCGATCACCCGGTAGGGGACGTCGATGGCGGCGAGCATCTGCTTCTCGAAGTCGAGCAGCCGGCGGTGCTCGGCCTCGGCGTCCTCGGGCCTGCAGTAGACGAAGCCCTCCACCTTGTCGAACTGGTGGACGCGGATGATGCCGCGGGTGTCCTTCCCGTACGAGCCGGCCTCGCGGCGGAAGCACGTGGACCAGCCCGCATAGCGCTTGGGGCCGTCGGACAGATCCAGGATCTCGTCGGAGTGGTAGCCGGCCAGGGGCACCTCGGAGGTGCCGACCAGATACAGGTCGTCCTCTTCCAGGTGGTAGACCTCGTCGGCGTGCGCACCGAGGAAACCGGTGCCGCCCATCACCTCCGGCCGCACCAGGACCGGCGGGATCATCATGGTGAAACCGGCGGCGGTCGCCTTGGCGGCCGCCATGTTCAACAGACCCAGCTGCAGCATCGCGCCCGGGCCGGTGAGGAAGTAGAAGCGCGATCCGGAGACCTTGGCGCCGCGGCCCATGTCGATCAGGCCCAGCGCCTCGCTCAGCTCCAGGTGATCCTTGGGCTCGGCGATCTGGGCGGGGGTGCCGACGTGTTCGAGGACCACGTAGTCGTCCTCGCCGCCGGGCGGGGTCTCCGGTGCGATCACATTGGAGATCGCGCGGTGCGCGTGACCGAAGGCCTGCTCGGCGTCGTTCTGCCGGGCGACGGCCGCCTTCACCTGCTCGGCGAGCTGCTTGCCGCGCTCGAGCAGGGCGGTCCGCTCGTCGCCTTGCGCCTTGCCGACCTGCTTGCCGAGGGTCTTCTGCTCGGCCCGCAGAGCGTCGGCTTCGACGATCGCACTGCGGCGCGCGGTGTCGGCTTCGAGCAGCATCTCCACCAGGGCAGGGTCCTCGCCACGAGCGCGCTGGGAGTCGCGGACCAGATCGGGATCATCCCGCACAATCTTCAGGTCAATCACGACTCAAACCCTACTCGGAGCACGTCGCCGCCGATCGCCAGGCATGATGGACGGCGATGAGTTCTCCCGAGGTTGAAACACAGGACCCCGACGACGCCGCGCCCCGGCGTCGTCCGTCGGCGACACGGCTGGTGGCCGTGCTGGTGGCCGTGCTGGTCGGGGCCGCGGCGGCCGGCGGTGTCATCGCCTGGCGCGGAGGTTTCTCCGAGGCGGGCGGACTGGGGACGTCCGTGATCGGCGAAGGCAGTTCGTACACCGAGACCGACTTCACCCGGTCGCAAGCCGGGGACTGTCTCACCTGGGCCGACGATGCGGCCGGCACACCCACCGCGGTGAGCTGCGTCGAGGCGCACCGGTTCGAGGTGGCCGGCACCATCGACACCTCGCAGTTCCCGGGATCGGAGTTCGGTGACACCGCCCCGTGGCCGGCGCCCGAGCGCTTCGCCGCGATCCGCGACGAGCAGTGCGAGGTGATCGTCGACCGCTACCTCGGCGGTGGCCTGGATCCGCAGGGCCGCCTGGCCGTGGGGCTGATGTACCCGTCGAAGGCTCAGTGGGAGCACGGTGCGCGGGTGCTGCGCTGCGGCATCGAGACGCCCGGCCCCGACGGGGTCCAGCTGGAGTCCACCGGCCGCGCCGCCGACACCGACCAGTCGTTCGCCTGGCCCGAGGGCACGTGCATCGGCTTTGACGACGCCACCCGCAAGCCCACCACGCAGCCGGTGGACTGCTCGGAGCCGCACGCCTTCCAGACCACCGGGGTGGTGGACCTGTCGCAGCGTTTCGGTGCGCGCAACTCCGGTAAGCCGTGGCCGGGTGTCGCCGCGCAGAACGATTATCTCAAGACCATCTGCCCCAACCAGACCAACCGGTTCTTCGGCGGGGAGAAGAAGTTCGAGAACACCACTTTGAACGTGCAGTGGTCGGTGATCTCGGAGGTGAGCTGGCTCAACGGCAGCCGCCGGGTGGTCTGCTACGTCGCGCAGCCCGATCGGGGCGGCTTCGCCAAACTGGTCGGCGACGCCCGTCAGCAGGTCCTGATCAACGGCAAGATCCCGGCGCCGGCCCCCGAGGGACCGCCCGGCCGGGCGCTGCCGACCCCGGTGCCGATGCCGGACGGCTACTCGGCCAGTGACCAAGAAGTGCCCGCGCCGGCAGGAGGCTGATCGTGGCCGTCAAGATGTCCGACGAGAAGTTCGAGATCCTCGTCGGGGAAGCCCTGGATCTGCTCCCGGAGGAGCTCATGCGCGCCATGGACAACGTGGTGATCATGATCGAGCCGTTCAACCCGGAGAACCGGAATCTGCTGGGGCTGTACACCGGGGTGGCGCTGACGCGGCGCACGCACGACTACGCGGGCTTCCTGCCCGACACCATCGAGATCTACCGGGACATCATCCTGTCGATCTGCCACACCGCCGACGAGGTGCGCGACCAGGTGGCCGTCACCGTGCTGCACGAGATCGGCCACCACTTCGGCATCGACGACGACTGGCTCGACGCCCACGGCTGGGGCTGACCCACTCTCTGGGGGTCGTTCGCCGCGTCCTCGCCCAGCGGCTCGTCCGGCTCAACGAACGAGAACGGGGATCGGCGTGTCAGCCGAGGGGTTCCACCTCGGCTGAGGGGAAGTCGGCACGCTCGCCCCAGCGGATCAGCCGCCAGCCGTCTGCGGTGAGCTCGAGCTCCACCGAGTCGGTGTTGCGCAGGTGGTTGCGCATCGCGAACTCCGGGTCGACGCCGGCCAGGTGGGCGGCGACCAGCCGGATCGCCGCGCCGTGGGAGACCACGTACACGTCGCGGGGCTGCTCGCTGCGCAGATTCTGCTCGGCGAGGTCGTCGATCACCGGGACGTAGCGGTCACGCAGCATCTCCAGGGACTCGCCCCCGGGCAGCCGGGTGTCCAGGTCGCCCCGATGCCAGGCGTGCACCACGTCGCGGAACTGCTCGTGCGCCTCCCGGTCGCTGCGGCCCTCGAGGTCGCCGACCTGGACTTCGTGTACCCCGTCGATCGGTGCGGTGTCCACGTCCCAGGCGGATGCGATGAGCTCGGCGGTCTGCCTGGCGCGGTTGGCCTGCGAGCTGAGCAGTACGGCGGGGGCGGCAAGCGGATTGGTCAGCCCGAATCGGATCCCTTGGCGCGCACCGAAGTCGGTGAGGTGCGCGCCGGGAAGCGCGGTGTCGAGCTGCTGCAGCACATTGGCTGTGGTCTCGCCGTGGCGGACCAGGAACAGCCGGGCCATGTCAGTCGCCTCCTTCTTCGAGTGCGGTGAACCAGCGCAGGCTCTCCGCGTGGTCGGTGGGCGGCGTCGCGCCGCCGTTGCGGTCGACCGGCCACGACCCCAGGAAGACCACGCGCTCGGTGGTGCGGTGCAGCGCGCGCAGTGCTTCGCCGACGGCCGCGTCGTCGAGGTGGCCGGCGGCGTCCAGGAAGAAGCGGTACTGACCGGGTGCGCCCTGCCGCCGTGGGCGGGACTCGATGCGGGTCAGATCGACTCCGCGCGAGGCGAACTCGGTCATCGCCGCCACCAGGCTGCCGGGTTCGTTGGTCAGGTCCAGGACCACGCCGGTGCGGTCCGAGCCGGTGCGCACCGGCGGCCGCCCGGGGCGGCCGATCAGCAGGAACCGGGTGTGCGCGTCGGCGGAGTCGGCGACGCCCTCGGCCAGCGGGACCAGGCCGTGCAACTGCGCGGCGATGGCCGTGGTCACCGCTGCGTCTGCACGTCCTTCCGAGACGTCCTGGGCGGCACCGGAATTGGAGGAGGCCAGCACGAACCCGGCGTTCGGGAAGAGCTCGGCGACGCGCTCGCGCACCTGTGCGGAGGCCACGGGATAGGCGGCGATGGTGCGCACCGCCGCGGCCGGGATCGCCTCGCGCGCGGCGATGGTGAAGGCGATGTCGAGGGTCACCTCGGCGTAGGCCTGCACCCGATGCTCGCCGTCCCCGGGCGCGAGGGCGTCCATGGTGGCCGGCACCGATCCCTCCAGGGAGCTCTCGATCGGCACGCAGGCGTAGTCGGCCTCGCGATTGCGGACCATCGCGATGGCGGCGGCGGGGGAGTCCGCGGCGACGGTCTCGGCGGGACCGTCGACGTCGACCGGGCCGCGATCGAGGAGACGGTTCAGCGCCATCTCGGTGAAGGTTCCGGCGGGACCGAAGTAAGCGAAGACGGGCACGCCTTCAGGGTAGTCGGTCGTGGATCTGCGGAAAGTTGTTGACGCCACCGGCGCCCCGCTCTAAGTTAGGTAACCATAAGTAAGGCTCACCTAATCGACCAGCAGGAGGTCCCATGCAGGGAACCGAATCCGCCGCGATGCCCGTCCCCTGCGATGCGGAGCGGATCCAGACCGCCTGCCGCCGGGCACACGAGGGCACGCTGTCGGTGGACGGCTGCGTGCCGGCTGCGGTCGGCATGGTGCACCTGTTCGAGTCCGAGGCGTTCATGGTGGTGCCCGACGAGGGTGCGGTCCGCGAGCTGGCCGCCGGCGCCCCGGACGGCATCCCGGCCATGCTGGAGCTGGCCGACTGCGCGCCCATCAGCCTGCGCGAACGCGTCCGCTCGCTGATCTGGCTCTCCGGCGGGGTCCATTCGGTGCCCGCCGAACTGGAACGCGACCTGGCCATCGAGATCGCCGGCGACCACCCCGACGGCCGCCTCCTGGACATCGGCCATGGCCACTGCCTGCTGCGGCTGCACGTGGACAACGCGGTGATCGCGACCTCGTCCGGTGCCTCCTCGGTGGACGCCGGAACCCTCTCCTCGGCCGAGCCCGATCCGTTCTGGGAGTACGAAGGCCAGTGGCTCTCGCACCTGGACGCCGACCACCAGGACCTGGTCTACCGGCTGGCCGCTCTGTTCCCCGAGCATCTGAAGCGCGGCCGCGTGCGGCCACTGGGGCTGGACCGCTTCGGCATCACCTTCCGGGTGGAGACGCCGACCTCCGACGACGACGTCCGGCTGCCGTTCGACCGGCCCTGCGCCGGCGTCGGGGACCTGTCGGCCGCCCTGCACGACCTCGTCGGGCAGGAGTGACGGTGACCAGCACCGTCGGGCGGCGCTTCGCCGCCCAGAACGCCCTCGGGTACGACGCCCGCATAGTGAACCTGGTTCCGGGATACGCCGAGCTGCACGAGATCAGCGCGGCCGTTCTCGCCGCCCGGCTGCCAGAACGCGCTCGCGTTCTGGTGGTCGGCGCCGGGACCGGCACCGAGACGCTCGCGCTGGCCCAGGCCAATCCCGGCTGGGACCTGGTGGGCGTCGACCCGTCCGAAGACATGCTGGCCGTCGCCCGGCGCCGGGCCGACGCGGCCTCGCTGGACGTCGCCTTCCATCAGGGCTACGTCGCCGACCTGGACGACGGCGAATCCTTCGACGCCGCCGTCAGCCTGCTGGTGATGCACTTCGTCGCCGGCGACGACGCCAAGGGCGACTACCTGCGGGCCATCGCCGCCCGCCTGCGTTCCGGCGCGCCGCTGCTCCTCTGCGATCTGATGGAGCACGATGAAGACGATCTCGACGTGATCGCCGAGTACGCCGCCGCCCGGGGCGTGCAGGCCGAGGCCCTCGCCGGCATCCGGCAGCGGTTGGCGACCGACTTCCATCCGCTGGCCGACGACGGTCTGCGGGCGCTGGGGGCGGCGACCGGGTTCGGCCCGCCGCGACCCTACTTCCGCGGCGTGTCCTTCGTCGCCAACGAGTTGCGCCGCGCCTGAGTCCGGCCCCGGGCCCGTTCCGCCGCCGCGCGGATAGGCTGGCCGGGTGACTCTGTGGGCCCGGCTTTCCAGCGCGCCGGAACCGGCGGTGGCGGTGGTCGGCGACCGCCGCGAACGGCGGGCCCTGATCATCGAGCTGGTGATCGTCGGGATCCTCACCTTCGGCTTCTCGGCGCTGTCGGCGATCATCTCGCTGATCGACGCGCAGCTGACCGGCGGCATCGGCGCCACCACCGTCGCCCTCAACCCCGCCCAGTCCGACGTCGGCGTCCTCGACCTGATCGCGCAGCTGATGCGGGCGGCGCGGCTGTTGGCGATCGGCGGCCTCGGCGTCTACCTGCTGTGGCGCAGCGGTCTCCGCCTGCCGAAGATCGGTCTCGGGCGGCCCCGGCGCCGGGACGTCCCGCCCGGGCTGGTGCTGGCCGCGCTCATCGGCCTGCCCGGCCTGGGTCTGGTGGTGCTCGCACGGCTGCTGGGCATCAACGCCCAGGTGGTCGCCAGTCCCGACGGCGGACCGTGGTGGCAGTACGGGACGCTGGTGCTGATCGCGATCGGCAACGCAGTGGCCGAAGAGGTGATCGTCGTCGCCTACTTCCTGGTGCGGCTGCGCCAGCTCGGCGTAGGCCGCAACGGCGCGCTCGCCTGCTCGGCGCTGCTGCGCGGCGCCTACCACCTGTACCAGGGGTTCGGTGCGGGCCTGGGCAACGTGGTGATGGGCGTGATCTTCGCGCGCTGGTATCAGGCGACCGCGCGGCTGTGGCCGCTGATCATCGCGCACGCGGTGATCGACGTGGTGGCCTTCGTCGGCTACGCGATCGCCGCGGAGCACCTGAGCTGGCTCACCGGCTGACCTCACCGCCGCCCGGACCCGGATGTGCGTGCCTGGTGACATCGGGCGCCCTCGCCGGTAACCGGCCGGGAATCGGAGTCTTCTTGGATCGGATCATCAGATCCTGAGGAGAAGACCTTGTCGTATGTGAAACCGGCCGAATTCGTCCGCTCGATGGTCGACGCGGGCGAGGCCAAATCGTTCCTGTCCACGCGGGACACCTTGCTGCGGGCGTACATGGCCGGCGCCATTCTGGCGCTGGGCGCCGCCTTCGCGGTCACCGTCACGGTGCGCACCGGGGAGCCGCTGCTGGGCGCACTTCTGTTCCCGGGCGCTTTCTGCATCCTGTATCTGCTCGGCTTCGACCTGCTGACCGGCGTCTTCACCCTGGTGCCGCTGGCCCTGCTGGACCGCCGCCGCGGCATGACGGTGAGGCGGGTGCTGCGCAACTGGGGGCTGGTGTTCGTCGGGAACCTGCTGGGTGCGCTGACGGTGGCGGCGGCGATGGCCGTCGTGGTGACTTACGGCTTCTCGGTGGCGCCCGACGAGGTCGGGCGTCAGCTCGCCGAGATCGGTCACGCGCGGACCGCGGGCTACGCCGAGCACGGCGCGGCGGGCATGCTGACGCTGCTGGTGCGCGGCATCCTGTGCAACTGGATGGTGTCCACCGGGGTGGTCGCGGCGATGATGTCGACGTCGGTGTCGGGCAAGGTGATCGCGATGTGGATCCCGATCTCCCTGTTCTTCTACATGGGTTTCGAGCATTCGGTGGTCAACATGTTCCTGTTCCCGTCCGGACTGATGCTCGGCGGCGACTTCTCCCTGGCCGACTACATCGTGTGGAACGAGATCCCGACGGTGCTGGGGAACCTGATCGGCGGCCTGACCTTCGTGGGCCTGGTGCTGTACATCACGCACGCGAAGACCCGGCCGGACACCCGGCCGGGTCTTCGCGCTCAGGAGGAGCCTGCGGAACGGTCCTACTGAACCCGGGCCGCCGCGGCGGTCAGCTGCGGGGTCACCTTCTCCAGCGCGAAGTTCAGCGAGACCGGGGTCCCGGCCGACAGGGCCTGGACCGACGGATCGTCCTCCGCCAGGCGGACGGCGCGGTCGTCGCGGACCACCGACAGCGAGTTCAGGCGGGCGTCGTTCTCCAGATCGGCGAACGGCAGCCCGATGGTGGAGAAGATCGCGACCTGCGAGTTGAGGTCGTTGACGCGCTCCACCGGGACCTGGGCGAAGAAGCCCGAGCTCTGCAGCTGGGTGACCGGCGGGTTCTGCACGAAGCCGAGGCCGGCGAAGACGTCGAAGCGGGCGTCGCCGGCCAGGTAGGCGCCGTAGGCGGTGCCGTACTTGACCGCGT
The DNA here is from genome assembly GCF_039537105.1 of Gordonia caeni. Lineage (NCBI taxonomy): Bacteria > Bacillati > Actinomycetota > Actinomycetes > Mycobacteriales > Gordoniaceae > Gordonia > Gordonia caeni. The sequence goes on along the minus strand of NZ_BAAAZW010000001.1, from coordinate 195,709 downwards.
TGACGAAGGTCTTGCCGGCGAAGGCGGGGTTCTCGTTCTTCAGGCGCTCACTGGTGGCGTCGGTGGCGGCGATCAGCTCGGTGGCGGCGTCGCCCTTGCCCAGGGCCTTGCCGATCAGCTCGGTCTGCGTCTTCCAGTTGACCGCGAAGTCGCCGCTGCCGGACGGTGCGCTGACGACGGGCGCGATCTTGGCCAGGCGATCGGTCACCTTGCTGTCGTCGGCGGCACGGACGTTCAGGATCAGGTCCGGCTCCAGCTCCTCGATCTGCTGGTAGTTGAAGTCGCCCTGGCTCTGTGCGGACAGCAGCTCCGGGGTGTCGTCGCCGAACTTGGCGGCATCCCACTCACCGACGCCCTTGGTGGCCTCACCGAAGCCCAGCCAGTCGTAGATGGCGACCGGCTTGGTGCCCAGCTCGAGGGCGATGGCGCCGTCGGACCAGCCCAGGGCCACCACGCGGGGGTTGTCGCCGACCGAGAAGCCGGGGTCGGCGCCCGGATCGTTGTAGACGCCGTTCTCACCGTCGTCGGAGTTCACGCAGGCGGTGAGTACCAGCAGGAGTGTCGCCACGAGGGCGAAGAACACTCCGATACGCCGTTTCGACATGATCGGGACCTTTCGTTGGGGTTGAGTGGTCAGTTGTCGTGTGCCGCTTGAAGATCGGCGGTGTCGCCGGGCACGATCCGGAAGTCCACGGGGTTCTCGGCCAGCGGCACCACCATCGGGGTGCCCGATTCCGGATCGGGGATCACCTGCGAACGCACCCCGAAAACCTTCTCCACCAGTTCGGCGGTGAGCATCTCCGCCGGTGGTCCGGTGGCGATGATCTCGCCCGAACGCATGGCGATCAGGTGGGTGGAGAACCGCGCGGCCTGGTTGAGGTCGTGCAGGACCGCCACCAGTGTCTTGCCTTGGGCGTTCAGTTCGGTGCACAGCTGCAGCACCTCGAGCTGATGCGCCAGATCCAGGTACGTGGTCGGCTCGTCGAGCAGCAGAATCGGTGTCTCCTGCGCGAGGGCCATCGCGATCCACACCCGCTGCCGCTGGCCGCCGGAGAGCGCCTCCACCCGCCGCGTGGCCAGCTCGGTCAGCCGGGTGGCGTGCAGGGCTCGGTCGACGGCTTGCTGATCGTCGTCGGTCCACTGCTGGAACATCTTCTGGTACGGGAAACGTCCGCGGGAGACCAGGTCGATCACCGTGATGCCTTCGGGAGCGATGGACTGCTGCGGGAGCAGCCCGACCAGCCGTGCGAACTCCTTGCCGCGGTAGGAGTCCACTTCGCGGCCGTCCAGCAGCACCGTTCCGTGCTGCGGCGGCAGCAGCCGCGACAGGGCGCGCAGCAGCGTCGACTTGCCGCACGCGTTCGGGCCGACGATCACCGTGAACGAGCCGTCCGGGATCTCCACGTCCAGGTCGGAGATGATGGTGCGGTCGCCGTAGCCGATGCGCAGCCCCGTCCCGGCCAGGCGGGTGGATGCCGCCGCGGGCGGAGTGGGGGCGGGCGGAGTCGGGGTGGTGGTCATAGTCGGGCCTTTCGTGCCTGGGCCATCAGCAGGAACAACAGGTAGATGCCGCCGAGCGAGGTGGTCACCACGCCGACCGGCAGCGAGGTGGTGGGCGCCAGGACGGTGCGCGCGATCGCATCGCTGGAGACCAGGAGGGCGGCGCCGACGGCGGCCGAGGTGACCAGCGGGATGCCGGCGGTCGGCGTGATCCGGGCGGCCACCTGTGGGGCCACCAGCGCCACGAAGGCGATGGGGCCGGCGACGGAGGTGGTGGCCGCGGCGAAACCGACGCCCACCACGAGCAGCAGGAGTTCGGTGCGGCCGGTGTCGACGCCCTTGCTCTGCGCGGAGTCCGAGCCGAGCTCGAACATCCGCATGCGGGGGGTGACGAACACGAGTACGGGCAGCAGGACCGCCAGCACCACGAAGACCGGGATGGTGTCGGCCATCGTCAGGTTGCGGAGGTTGCCCATGCCCCAGGCGGCGGCCGAGCCGGCGTTCTGCACGTTCGCGGTGGCCACCAGATAGCCGTTGAACGAGATGAGCATGGCCGAGATGCCGATGCCGACCACGATGAACCGGTAGTTGCCGGTGCCGCCGCGCATGCCGAGGAGGTAGACGGCGACGCCGGTGGCCAGACAGCCCACGAGTGCGCCGACCGTGGTGCCGGCACTGCCGAAGCCGAACACCAGCATGGCGATCAGCGCGCCGGTGTAGGCGCCGGTGGTGAAGCCGATGATGTCCGGGCTGCCGAGGGGGTTGCGGGTGACGGTCTGGAAGATCGCGCCGGACAGGGCCAGTGAGATGCCGCCCAGCACGGCCACGATCACCGCCGGGATGGCCGAGGAGACGCGCGTGGCCGCCGAGCCGCTGAGCTGTCCGGTGAGGACCCGGTAGATCTCCCCGGGGCTCAGGCTGGGCGAGTCGGTGGTGGAGATGCCCAGCGACCAGAGCGCGATGGCGGCGGTGACGAGCACCAGGAACACGGTCACCGCGGTGGCGAGCAGATCCAGACGCAGGCTGACCGGGCCGACTCGCACGAACCTGATCCGGCGCGGCCAGCGGGCCGGCGGGACCGGGGTGGCCGACTCCCGCTGGTCGACGGCGGTCACAGCTGCGGTCCCGACTCGCGGCGGGCCAGCCAGATCAGCAGCGGCGCGCCCAGGAAGGCGGTCACCATGCCCACCGGCAGTTCGCTCGAGGTGATCACGCGGGCGATCAGGTCCGAGGCGACCATCACGATCGGCCCGACGATCATCGACAGCGGGATCACCCAGCGGTTGTCGGGCCCCACCACCATGCGCACCGCGTGCGGAACCATCAGGCCGACGAAAGTGATCGGCCCCACCGCGGCGGTGGCCGCGCCGCACAACAGGGTGACGGCGATGAAGCCGACGGCGCGCACGGTGGTCACCGGAACGCCGAGCGCGGAGGCGCGGTCGTCGCCCAGCGCCAGGGCGTTGAGGTAGCCGACCAGGGCCACCGAGGCGGCCAGCCCGATCAGCACCGGGATCCAGGCCGCCGACAGCTGGCTCCACCCGCGTCCGTCGAGGGTGCCGATCAGCAGTCCGCGGATCGCATCGAAGGTCTTGGGATGGATCATCGTCAGGGCGAACGCCAGGCCGCTCAGCATGGCGGCCACAGCGACACCGGTCAGCACCAGTTTGGCGGGGGTGGCACCGCCCGCACCGCGGGAGCCGACGAAGTACACCAGCACCGAGGCGCCCAGCGCGCCGAGCATGGCCCACCACGTGTAGTCGGCGGTGGTGGCCCCGAAGACCACCGAGCCCAGGACCATCGCGAAGTAGGCGCCGGCGTTGACGCCCAGGATGCCGGGGTCGGCGAGCGGGTTGCGGGTGAGGCCCTGCATCACCGCGCCCGCGACGCCGAGGGCGGCGCCCACCACAGCGCACAGCAGGGTCCGCGGGATGCGGTCGTCGCGGATGATCGTCAGCGTGGTCGGATCGCCCACACCCCAGAGCGCATCCCAGGCCTGTGCGCCGCTGAAGTCGCCACTGCCGACGAACAGCCCGCCCAGCAGCAGGACCACCAGCAGGCCGGTGAGGCCCACGACCGTCGTGGACCGCGTGAAAGCCCCGCGGGTACCGGGATTCGCGCCCGGTGGCGCCGGTGGCGGCGCGGCGGCGGAGGCCTGTTTCACGAGACGTCCCTTACGGTCGAGGACGGTGGTCCGGTTATCGCTCAGGTAAGCGTAGCCTTGTCTATTAGAGCTGACCATGCGGCGCGGGAAAATGCCTGGGCCCCGGCCGGTTCCGGCGGGCTCGGGGACGGGCCGATAGGGTCGCAGGATGGACCACGTGCAGCTCAGCGACCATGTGGTGCTGCTGCGGGGCACCGACGGCGGCGCCTACCCGTACGGCAACCCGATTCGCGTCCACGGCGGACAGACCACCGTGCAGATCGACGCCTCCCTCGACCAGACCGACTGTGCCGCCGACCTGGTGCTGCTCAGTCACTATCACGAAGACCACGTGGTGGGGCTCGGCGAGATCGCGGCGCCGGTGATGGCGCATCGTCGCGACCTCGCCGCGACGGCGTCGTGGGACGAGTTCCGCCGCGCCATGAACGTGCCGGAGGGGGCGATCGGCGAGGAGCTGCGCCGGGAGTTCCGTTGGTCCGAGCGGCCCGACGCCACCGCCTTCGACGACGACACGGTGATCGACGTCGGCGGGGGAGTGCGCATCCACGTGGTGCCGTTGCCCGGTCACACCGCCGGGCACAGCGGCTTCTTCGTCGAACCCGACGGAGTCTTCTTCACCGCCGACGTCGACCTGTCGTCGTTCGGTCCGGTCTACGCCGACCTGGGGTCGACGCTGCCGGACGTGCGCACGTCCCTGGCCCGCTGCGCGCAGATCGAGGCGGCGGTCTACACCACCTTCCACCACAAGGGGCCGTACACCGATCGCGAGCGCTACCTCGCCGACCTCGCCGTGCACGAGGCCGCGCTCGACCGCCGCGAGCAGCGAATTCGCGAACTGCTGGACCACCACGCGCCCGTCGCGAAGGAGTTGGTCGGCCGCGGCGTGGTCTTCCGCGTCGGCGGCCGCCGGCCCTGGTACGCCGATGCGATGGAAGAGGCCACGATCGCCGCGCACCTCGAGGAGATTCTCTAGCGAGCAGAGCGGGCGGCGCGGCGGCCGGCGCCGCAGCGAGTGCCCCGGTCAGCCCCGAGCCAGCTCGCCCAGATGTGCCAGGCTCGGTTTGGGGGTGCGCTGAAAGGTCTTCCGGTCGACGGCCACCAGGCCGAACGTGGGGAAGTACGATCCCCACTCGTAGTTGTCCAGCAACGTCCAGTGCAGATATCCGAGAACGGGCACGCCCGCGCCGATCGCGGCGTTCATGCCGGCGACCGCCTGGTCCATGTACTCGATGCGTTCAGCGTCGTCGTCGGTGGCGATCCCGTTCTCGGTCACCAGCACGGGTGCGCCCGATACGCGATGGGCCAGTTCGGCGCCGTCGTGGAGGGCCTGCGGGTAGAAGGGCCATCCGTTCTTGGTCAGGCGAGTGCCCTCGGGTGGGCTCGCGACGCCGTCGGCCGTGGCCCGCACATAGGTGTACGCCTGGACGCCGACGAAGTCGTCGCCGCGCGCGACCTCGAGGAAGTCCTCGACGAACACTCGCGAGAGGTGCTCGGCGGCCTTCGCGGCCGCGTCGTCTCCGGGCTCGGGATGGAACAGTCGCGTGTTGATCGACCAGCCGGCCCGCAGGCCGGCGTCACGCAGGACTCCCACGGCCCGCTTGTGCGCCCCGGCCAGCGCATCCCGCAGGGCCGGATCGGGTTCGGGCATGTTGGTCGGAGCGACCAGTTCGTGGAGGTTCATGACGCTGCCCACCGACGCGAGAGTATTGGGCTCGTTGATGGTGACGACGAACCGCACGTCCGGCGACAGGATCGGAACGACCGCCTCGACATAGGCGGCGAAGCGATCGACGGCGTCGGGGTGCGCCCAGGCGCCCATCTCCGCGAACCAACGCGGGTGGGTGAAGTGGTGAAGGGTGATCACCGGTTCGACCCCCGAGGCGACACAGTGATCGATCATGCGGCGATAGTGCGCGAGCTCGGCAGCGGAGAACCGGCCTGGAGCGGGTTCTATCCGCGCCCACTCGATGGAGAACCGGTAAGCGGTCAGGCCCGCCGAGGCCAGGAGCGCGATGTCCTCCTCGTAGCGGTGGTAGCTGTCGTCGGCATCGCCCGAGCGGTCCGGGAAGAAGGCGCCTTCCCGGTTCTCGGCGTACCACCAGTCGGAGTTGAGGTTGTTGCCCTCGGTCTGGTGGGCCGCGGTGGACGCACCCCAGAGGAACGCGGGAACGGTGGGAGTCGCCATCGGTCAGGCCCTTCGTCGGGAAGCAGTGCGATGAAGGTTAACAGATGTTAGATAGTGGTTCGGCGGTATCGGTCGATCCGGAGCCGAAGCGCCGTCAACCGTCGCCTGCCGGCGGACCCGAGAGATCGGTGATGTCGCCGGACTCCAGTCCCAGCTCGGCCAGGATGGCGCGGGTGTGCTGGCCGAGCGCGGGGACGTCGCCCATCGGCGCCTCGTGGTCGGCGAAGGTGGCCGGTGGCAGCAGCGCCTCGACGACGGCGTGCTCGGTGCCGATCCGGCGCCAGCGATCCCGGGCGCGCAGTTGCCGGTGCCCGGCCGCGGCGCCCACGTCGTTGATCGCGGCGGCGGGCACCCCCGCCGCGGCCAGCCGGCCGCTGAGCGCCTCGGACGTCCACTGCGCGCTCAGCTCCGCGACCACCCCGTCGCACTCGGCGCGATGGGCGACCCGGTCGACGTTGGTGGCGAACCGGGGATCGTCGACCAGGTCGGGGCGGTCGAAGACATCGGTGACCAGAGCACGCCAGCCGTTGTCGCTCTGCACTCCGATCAGGATCTCGCCGTCGGCCGTCGGATACGAGTCGTACGGCGCGATGGAGACGTGGCCGACGCCCATCCGCGGCGGCTCGGCGCCCGTGTGCAGGCGGCTGTACATCGGGTAGCCCATCCACTCGAAGGTGGCCTCGAGCATCGAGATCTCGATCTGCGCGCCCGTCCCGGTGCGGGCCCGGCGCAGCAGCGCGGCGAGAACCGCTTGGGCGCAGTACATTCCGGCCGCGATGTCGGCGGTGGGGATCCCCGTCTTCGCCGCCGACTCCGGTGTTCCGGTGATGGAGATCAGGCCGGCCTCGGCCTGGACCAGCATGTCGTAGGCCTTGCGCTGCGCGTACGGGCCGCCGGAGCCGTAGCCGGAGATGTCGGCGGTGACGAGTCCGGGGCGGCTCTCGCGCAGCTCGGCGGCGCCCAGCCCGAGGCGCTCGGCGGCGCCGGGCGCCAGGTTCTGGACGAAGACGTCGGCGCCGTCGATCAGCCGCTGCACGACGGCGCGGCCCCGCGGGGACGACAGGTCCACCGCGAGTGACTCCTTACCGCGGTTGAGCCAGACGAAGTGCGCACCGGTGCCGGCGACGAAGTGGTCGTATCCGCGGGCCAGGTCACCGCCGCCGGGCCGCTCCACCTTGATCACCCGCGCCCCGAGGTCGGCGAGCTGGCGGGTGGCCAGCGGAGCCGCCACCGCCTGTTCGACGGAGACCACGGTGAAACCGTCGAGCGGACGGCTCAGCGGTCCCCCGGGGGCGCTGCCGGCGGTCACGACCCGGCGGGGGCTTTGCCGGCGTCGTCGGCGGCCTTCTCGGCGCGGAGCTCGTGGCCCTTGGAGGTGAGACAGCGGCCCGACGGGAGGTCCCACTGCCAGCCGTGCAGATTGCAGGTCAGTTTGTCGCCGTCGACTACGCCGAACTTGCTCAGATCGGCCTTCAGGTGCGGGCAGCGGCGCTGGACCACCCAGCCGTCGAGCTCGACGGAGGCGTCGTCGTCGTGCGCCTCGGAGAACCAGCCGTCGGCGTAGGCGATGCGCTCGTCGGTGAGGCATTTGAAGAACGTGTACAGGTACTCGTTGTAGCCGCCGATCCGCCAGGTGGTGAACCGCGTCGACAGGAAGATGGTGTTGACCCAGTCGGGTTCGCCGTCGCGCAGCACGGTGCGGACCAGTTCCGGGGCGATCCGGAAGCCGTAGCGGTACTTGCCGTCTCCGTCCTCGCGCAGGCGCACCGTCCGCTGCGGGAAGTCCAGGACGATCGTCTCGTCGCCGATCACCAGGCCCACCGGGTAGCCGATGCCGTCGCAGATCAGATCGGACTGCGCCATGATCGGCTCGAACAGCTCCTTGAGCTGCGGCAGCAGCGGTTCACCGTCGGCGGGGGCCCAGGTGGCCTTGTCGGCGGCGATGATCGGCGCGAACTTGGCCTTCATCTGCTCCAGGTAGCCGGCCTTGTTCTCGCCGAAGACCTGCTCCGGCGGATACGGGTGCTCGATCTCCAGCAGTTCCGGGCCGCGGAAGTCGGCCGAGGATCCGGAAACCATCATCAGCCCGCGATGGTGCTCGCCGTCGTCGGTGCCGTGGACCTTCATCTGCTCCAGGAACTCGGCCTGATCGGGGAAGATACTGGCCTGGTCGGATTCGCTGCCGGTGTTGAAGTCGTTGAGCGCGAACAGGTCGTCGTCGAGGAACATCGGCGGACCGGCCGACGGAACCACCCAGGTGGCGCCGACCTGCTCGATGTAGCTGCGGGCCCGGTCCATGCCGCGCTGGCGCTTCTGCTTGGCGAAGTTGGCCTTCGACTTGCGGGGGATGTCGTAGACCATCGGGTACCAGATGGCGCCCGAGTACTGCAGCAGGTGCACGTCGACGTGGCCGAACTCGTCCTTGACCACGTCCAGGTCGACCGGGCGGGCGTCGTTCATGTTGAAGACGGTGGTCTCGCCGTCGTCGATCAGGATGCCCGAGTCGCCGATCGGGCCGTCGGCCGGTGCGCGCAGGGCGATGATCATCACGTCCAGGTCGCCCTTCGGCCCGGACACGCGGTGCTTCACCGAATCGGTGGTCTCGACGAACTTGTGGAAACCGAGCCGCTGCAGGTCGCGCTGCAGGTCCGGCACCGGATAGTCCGGGAGCAGCACCGTCGCGTCCTTGTTGACGTTCGCGATCAGGTTCGCCTCGTCGTAGTGGTCGCGGTGCAGGTGGGAAACGTACAGGTAGTCGCAGTCGCCCAGGGCCTTCCAGTCCAGCTCGGTGTTGTCCGGGAACGGTATCCACGAGGCGAAGTAGGCGGGGTTGACCCACGGGTCGCAGAGGATGGAGCCGGCGGCGGTCTCGATGTGGAAACCGGCGTGGCCGATGCTGGTGATCTGCACGGTGGGAAGACCTTTCGGGTAGTGCAAGGCTGTGTCCTCAGCCTATCCGGGCCCGGCGACGCCGCGCCCGGGACCAAGGTCCACGGGTCGCGGACGGCCCTGTGATTCCGCCCGCATCCGCGGTGGCCGTGTCGGCCGCTCGACGGTAAGGATGGAGGGGACCGGCGACCTCGAGGGAAACGGACACCGAATGCACGTGTGGGACACCTTGCTCGATCGCTCCGTGATCGCGGGCTATTCGCGGCTCGGCTACGCGCTGCGCGCGGCCGGCCGCTCCGACGACGATCCCCGCCCCGGCGCGCTCGCGGGGCGCACCGTGGCGGTCACCGGCGCCACCTCGGGGATCGGGGCGGCCATCGCCGAGGGCGTGGCCGCGCTCGGCGCGCACGTGATCGTCGTGGGCCGGGACGGCGAGCGTGCCCAGCGGGTGACCGCCGGGATCGTCGAGCGGTGCCCGCAGGCGCGGGTGAGTGTGGAGCTGGGCGACGTCTCCGACGCCGAGCAGGTGCGCGATCTGGCCGCGCGCCTGAACCGCCGCGACGTGGACGCGCTGGTGCACAACGCCGGCGTGATGCCGCCCGAGCGCACCGACTCCCCCGACGGCCACGAACTGTCGTTGGCCACGCATGTCCTGGGGCCGATCGCGCTGACCGAACTGCTGCTGCCCGCGCTGCGGCGCAGCCCGGATGCGCGCGTGGTCTTCATGTCGTCGGGCGGCATGTACACCGCGCCGCTGCCCGTCGATGACCTCGACTACCGGGACGGGCAGTACTGGGGTGCGCGCGCCTACGCCGGCTCCAAACGGATCCAGACGGCCCTGGTGCCGCTGCTGGCCGACCGCTGGGCAGCGGCCGGGGTGATGGTCGCCGGCATGCATCCGGGCTGGGTGGACACCCCCGGTGTCAGCGGATCCCTCCCGCGGTTCGCCACCCTCGCCGGGCCGCTGCTGCGCGGCCCCGCCGCGGGCGCCGACACCGCAGTCTGGCTGCTGGGCACCGAGCCCGCGCCGCCGACCGGCGGTTTCTGGCACGACCGCCGTCGGCGCCCCGAGCACTACCTGCGGCGCACGCGGTTCAGCGAGGCCGAACGTCGAGCGGTGGGGGAGCGGGTCGCTCGCATCGTCGACGACGAGTACCGCTGAGCTCTCGCACGAGCCGCGCGGCACGGCGGCCGACGAGAAAACTCCGATCCGCACCCATCCGCTTGTCCCACCGGTCCGAATGACCCATGTCACTGCTGACGGCGCCGACACCTCGCCGGCGCCACTCACAAGGGAGTTCGAACCATGGGTACTCGCACGACGACCACCGCCAAGACCGGAGCCCTGACCAAGATCGCCGTGGTGGGCTGTTCGCTCGCCGTCGCCGCGGCGATGACCGCCTGCTCCAGCGATGACTCGACCACCAGCTCGCCGAGCACCACCATGTCCACCGGGATGATGACCGACATGACCTCGGCCGACGGCTCCACCGCCGCCCCGGCCGGGCTGATCGGCGCCGGCTGTGCCGATTACGCCGCGCAGGTGCCCACCGGGCCCGGCTCGCTCGACCAGATGGCCACCGAGAAGCTCGGTGTCGCCGTCGCGAACAACCCCATGCTGACCACGCTCGCCGCGGCCGTCTCCGGCAAGCTCAACCCCGACGTCAACCTCGTCGACACGCTCAACAGCGGCGAGTTCACCGTCTTCGCCCCGGTGGACTCGGCCTTCGCGCAGGTTCCCGCCAGCACCCTGGACGCCCTCAAGACCGACACCGAGGGCCTCACCGCGCTGCTGACCTACCACGTGGTTGCCGGCCAGGCCGGCCCGGACAAGGTGACCGGTGAGCACAAGACGGTGGAGGGCAGCATGCTTACCGTGACCGGCAGCGGCGACGACACCAAGGTGAACGGTGCGGGCGTCATCTGCGGCGGCGTGAAGACGGCCAACGCCACCGTCTACTTGATCGACCAGGTCCTGATGCCGCCGGCCGATCAGAACTGACCGCCCCGACCTCGATCAAGCGCTCGTCGACGACGGTGCCCGACCCTCGCGTCGTGCACCGTCGTCGACGGGCATCCGCACGGACACCGACAACGCGAAGGAAAAACCATGACACGCAGAGCTCATCGAACCTGGGCCGCCGCGATGTGCGCGCTGGCGTTGGCCACGGGTGCCGGTGCGGGCGCGGCGGTCGCCGCCCCGTCGGGCGGCGGACCGGCACCGGTGCCCCGGGTGGAACTGGACCGCTATCTGGGCACCTGGCATCAGCTGGCGGCGGTACCCGCGCCGTTCAATCTCGTGTGCGCGCGGGACACCACGGCGCGGTACTCGGCGACCGACGACGGCGAGGTGAGCGTGCGCAACTCGTGCACCACCTGGGCCGGCACCCCCAACACCATCACCGGGCGGGCGACGGTGCTGGACCGGGAGACCGGCGCGCAGCTGCGCGTCCGCTTCCCGGGCGTCCCGAACTGGGATCAGTCCGAGAAGGTGCCCAACTACATCGTGGTGGGCCTGGATCCGGACTACGCGTGGGCGGTGGTGACCGATCCCAGCCGCCGGTCGGGTTTCGTGCTCGCGCGCACCCCGGCACTCGAGCGCGCCGACTGGACGGCGGTGCGCGCGGCCATCGCGGCCGCCGGCCAGTCGGACTGCACCTATTTCACCTCCCCGGCCACCGGCGGGCTCAGCGGCATCGCGCCGCTGTGCACGACGCCGCGGTAGGGACCGCTTCAGGCCCTGCCCAGCTGGTGGTCGAGGCATTCGGTGAGGTTCGGTCGCCGGAACCGGTGGCCGTGGGCGGTGAGCACCTCCGGGAACACGGCCTGATCGGCGAGCGCCAACTCGCGGGCACCCTGACGACCGAGCAGCAGCCGCGGGCCCCACTCGGGGACCGGCAGCAGCGCGGGACGATGCAGAACCTGCGCCAGGGTGTCCGCGTACTCGTTGGCGCTCGCCGGTTGCGGTGCGACGGCGTTCACCGGTCCGCGCAGCCGGTCGTCGTACAGGGCGCGGTGGTAGACGTCGATCAGGTCGTCCAGATCGATCCAGCTCAACACCTGGCGGCCGTTGCCCAGCCGTCCGCCGAGTCCGGCGGCGAAGATCGGCCGCTGCAACTGCAGAGTGCCGCCCAGCGGGCTCTGCACGATGCCGGTGCGCACCTGCACCGTCCGCAGCCCGGCGTCGGTGGCCGGTGCGGTCGCCGCCTCCCACTCGCGTACCACTCCGGCCAGGAAGTCATGGCCTGCTCGTGCCTGTTCGTCGAGTTGCGCACCGGGGCGGTCGTGCCCGTAGTAGCCGATCGCCGAGGCGCTGACGAAGGTGAGGCCGCCCTCGGCCGCGGCCCGCTCGGCCAGCCGCCGCGTCGGACCCACCCGACTCTCCCGGATCTGCGCCCGGTGCCGGTCGGTGAAGCGGCCTGCGATCGGGGCGCCGGCCAGATGGATCACGGCGTCGACGCCGCGGAGCAGATCCACGGCCGGGGCCTCCGGATCCCAAGTCCGCTCGTCCGGGCCGTCGGCGGGCCGGCGGACGAGACGGATGACGCGGTGGCCGCCGGTGGTGAGGAAGGCGCAGAGCTGGGTGCCCACCATGCCGGAGGCGCCGGTGACCGCGATGGTTTGCGCCTCGAACCCGGCCGTGAAGGCCGCCGCGTGCCGGGCCAGATCGTCGGCCACTTGACGATGCCGGAAGCGGAATGTCGAACGCAGGGCGGCGGCCGGCACCGCGGTGGTGACGCGATCGGTCATCCGCGTGCGTCCGGGCTTTTCCGGCGTGAACTCGTGTTCGTGGCGCCAGGTGCCCGACAGGGCGGCAGGGGCGGTGCGTGCGTCGACGGTGATCCGTTCGTCCGCGAAACGATACGGGGGCCGGTAGTCGTCGATCCGATGTTGCGCGCACCAGCGCAGACCGCCCGGCAGTCCCAACAGTGCCCGACCGTCGGCCAGGGACGAGGCCTCGCGCAGCGCGCGCATCGGCTGCCACGGCGGCAACAGCCGGAGCAGGGCGCCCGGGCGCGCATGCCAGGCGAAGACCTCCTCGCACGGCGCGTCGACGGTACTCGAGTAGCTGATGCTCATGGTGGGACATCCTTTCCGTACGACCACGGTGACAGGTCGGCTCGTCCAGTTATTCGGAACGGCCGCGCACCCGGATGGCGCACGCGGACCCATCCGGGGACGCCGCGGCTCCGAATGCCGGTCGTGATGAATCAACGACTGGCATCGGGATCCGGACGCGTCGCGGTGATCGGCAGCGGCATGAGCGGTCTGACCTCGGCGTTCCTGCTAGCGCAGCAGCACGAAGTGACCTTGTTCGAGGCCGACGACCGGCTCGGCGGGCACGCGCACACGCATCTCGTCGACACCCCGGACGGCGCGCGGGTGGCCGTCGACACGGCCTTCCTGGTGCACAATGATCGGACCTACCCCACCCTGCTGCGCCTGTTCGGTCACCTCGGCATCGCCACCGCGGACACCGACATGTCGATGTCGGTGCGGTCCGAACGGACCGGGCTGGAGTACGCCGGAGCGCGGGGTGCGGCCGGACTGTTCCCGTCGTGGCGCAACCTCACCAGCGGTCGTTACCTGCGGATGCTCGTGGAGGTGAAGCGCTTCCACGGCCTCGCGCAGGCGGTGCTCGACGATCCGGCCGACGACGAGCCGCTCGGCGCCTTCGTCGAGCGCACCGGCCTGTCGACCTACTTCCGCGAGAACTTCCTGCTGCCCCTCGTGGCCGCGGTGTGGTCGTGTGACGCCGACGACGCGGAGCGGTACCCGGCGCGATATCTGTTCGAGTTCCTCGACCACCACGGGATGCTCTCGGTCTTCGGGTCGCCGCAGTGGCGGACAATCACGGGCGGCTCGGCGGTGTACGTGGACGCGGTGGCCGCGTACGTCGAGGACCACGGCGGGCGAGTCGTGCGCGGAGCCCCGGTGAGCGACCTGCGCGAGACCGGCGACGGCGTCGAGCTGACCGCGGGCGGTGCGCGCCAGCGGTACGACGGCGCCGTCGTCGCGACCCACTCCGGTCAGGCCCTGGCCCTGCTCGGCGCGCCGTCGGCACTCCAGCGCGCCGTCCTCGGCGACCTGCGGTACGCGGCCAAGCCCGCCGTACTGCACACCGACGAAAGCCTGCTGCCCAGGGCGCGCGCGGCGCGGGCCTCGTGGAACTACCAGATTCGCGACGACGGCACGCAGGTGGCGGTGACATACGACCTGACCCGACTCATGCGCCTGCCGCACGGGCCGGAGGTTCCGGGGCGCCCGCGGCACCTGCTCACCATGGGGCGCACCGACCTGGTGGATTTGGGCACGGTGCTGGCGTCGATGACCTACGAGCACCCGATCTACGACCTGGCGTCGGTGGCGGCGCAGCGGCGCCTGCCGGAGATCGACACCCCCGCGATCGTCTTCGCCGGCGCCTACCATGGGTGGGGCTTTCACGAGGACGGCGCCGCCTCCGGGCTCCGCGCCGCCCGGCGCTTCGGCGGCGTGTGGCCCGACGAGCGGGCCGACCGGCCGGCGGCGGTGCCGCGATGACCGCCCCGGTGCCGTCCCTGGTGTTCACGCGCATCCATCACGCCCGCCGCGCGCCGGTGGAGCACGCCTTCGCCTACCGGAGCCTGAGCTGGCTAGTGGACGTCGACGACCTCCCGGTGCTGCCGCGCGGCCTGCGGTGGGCGGCCCGCTTCCGCGCCGACGACCACTTTCCGGAGCAGAGCTGGCCGGGGCAGACCCTGCGGGGTCGGCTCGACGCCCATCTGGCCGACGTCGGCGCGCCGGCGATCGACGGCCGGGTCACCGCGCTGCTGTCGCCGCGGGTGGCCGGCTACGTGTTCAATCCGCTGTCGGTGTTCTGGTGCCACGACCGGGTCGGACGGCTGCGCTGCGTGATCGCCGAGGTGCACAACACCTACGGCGGCCGGCACTGCTACCTGGTGCATCCGGACGCGCGCGGTCGCGCCGAGGTGGACAAGCAGTTCTACGTCTCCCCGTTCAACGACGTCTCCGGCCGCTACCGGCTGGCCGTCCCCGAACCGGATTCCGCCGGACGGGTGCGCGTGGCCATCGCTTTGGATCGCCCGGGACAGCCGCCGTTCACCGCGACGCTGCGCGCGCAACTGCGGGCGCCGTTGGCCACGTGGCTCGTAGCGCTGCGCATCCGCGTTCACGGCATCCGGCTGTGGGCGCGCGGCCTGCACATTCACCCCAGACCCCGACCGTCGGTACCGACGAGGAAAGGACATGTTCGATGATTGTCACCGACTGCTGCGATCACACCGAGGTGTGCGTCGATGCCACCGCCTGGCCGGATGTGGCGCTGCCGCGCGGCGGCAAGCTGCGCGCCGCGGCGGCCGGCCGGCTGTTCGCGGTGGCGACCCGGCGTCTGCCGCTCTCGATCGAATACCCGTCCCGGGCTCGCGGGGCCCGTCGCGACACTCGGCGAGCTGCCGGAGAAGTGTTGCCGCGCATGATTATTCGCGATCCGGATGCGCTCTTCCGGCGGGTAGGCGCCGACGGCCTGATCGGCTTCGGGGAGGCCTTCATGGCCGGCGACTGGACCACCGACGACTTGGTCGGGGTGCTCACGCCCTTCGCCGAACGGGTCGCCGAGCTGGTGCCCGCCCCGTTGCAGCGCCTGCGCACGCTGGTGCTGCCCGGGCATCCCGACGACGAACAGAACACCGTCGCTAACACCCGGTCGAACATCTCGCGGCACTACGACCTGTCCAACGACCTGTTCGCGGCGTTCCTGGACGAGACCCTGAGCTACTCCAGCGCCTACTTCGGCACCGACGAGGCCGCCGAGACGGCGGGCTGGGACGATCTGGCTGCGGCACAGCGGGCCAAGATCGACCGCCTGCTCGATCAGGCGGGGGTGGGACCGGGTACTCGGCTGCTGGAGATCGGCACCGGCTGGGGCGAGCTCTGTCTGCGGGCCGCCGAACGCGGAGCGCAGGTGCGGTCGCTGACTCTGTCGAGCGAGCAGCGAGAGCTGGCGCTGACCCGGATAGCCGAGGCCGGCCACGCCGAGCGGGTTCGCGTGGACCTGCTCGACTATCGCCTGGTCGACGGCGAATACGACGCCGTGGTGTCGGTGGAGATGCTCGAGGCGGTGGGCCGCGAGTACTGGCCGGAGTACTTCCGCACCGTCCAGCGGGTACTCGCTCCCGGCGGCCGGGCGGCGATCCAGGTGATCACCATGCCGCACGAGCGCATGCTCGTCTCCGGATCGACGTACACCTGGGTGCACAAGTACATCTTCCCGGGCGGCTGCCTGCCGTCGATCGAGGCCTTGCGGGAGGTGGTGGCCACCGCGACGGATCTGACGGTGACCGACGAACTGGCGCTGGGCCGCCACTACGCGCGCACGCTGCGGCTGTGGCGCGAGCGGTTCCGTGCGCAGTCCGCACTGATCGGCCGTCTCGGCTTCGACGCGGTCTTCGAACGGATGTGGACCTTCTATCTGGCGTACTCCGAGGCGGGTTTTCGCGCGGGCTACCTTGACGTCTATCAGCTGCGTCTGGACAAGCCCGCCGTCGCCGCGCTGCCGGACTAGTGATGATTGCGGTGCTCGGGGCGGCTAGGCTGTCGGTCGATGACGACGCCCGCAGCCCGGAGAATGGGCCCCCGGAGAGAGAGTCGGACGTGACCGCCGACGTCGCCGACCTCGAGGACTTGCTGTCCCGGGTGGCCGACGGAGACCGCGGGGCGTTCGCGGAGCTGTACGACCGGACCAGCGCCCGCGTCTACGGGATGGTGATGCGGGTTCTCCGCGACCGCGGCTACAGCGAAGAGGTCACCCAAGAGGTATACCTGCAAGTGTGGCGGGAGGCGGGCAGCTTCCGCGCCGAGCGTGGCAGCCCGCTGTCATGGCTGCTCACCATCGGGCACCGTCGTGCCGTGGATCGGGTGCGCGCCGAGTCGTCTGCGTCGGATCGGGAATCGCGGTACGGACGCGCCGCGTACGTGGCAGAGACCGACGGCGTGGAGTACGAGGTACTCACGCGGGAGGAGGCGCGGCGCGCCCGGGACTGCTTCGAGACACTGACCGACCTGCAGGTCGAGGCGGTCAGCCTGGCCTACTACGACGGGCTGACCTACCGCGAGGTCGCCGACCGGCTCACGGTGGCCCTGCCCACGGTGAAGAGCCGGATTCGTGACGGACTCAAGAGGTTGAGGGGGTGTTTGGGCGGTGATCGATGACTCCGACCTTCACGAACTCGCCGCTGTGTTCGCGCTCGATGCGCTCGACGACGTCGAACGTGCGCGGCTGCTGCGATCCCTCCGCGAGGCCTCGGACGCCGAGCGTGCCGACTTCGACGCCGAGGTCGCCGCGATCCGCGAGGCGATGGCCGACCTCAGCGCGACGACGGCCTTGGCCCCGCCGCCCGCCCTGCGGGCGCGGGTGCTCGACGGAGTCGACGCCCTGCCCGCGCGGACCGAGACGCCCGGCCCGCCCGACCGGAATCGGCTGCGGTTGTTCGCCGCGGCCGCGGCCGCGGCGGTGCTGCTCGGGGCCGGCGGCGTGGTGCTGGGCTACACGCTCGGCGGCGACGCGGAACCGGTGAATCAGACGACGGCCGAGCAGGTCTTCGCCGCACCGGATGTGCGCACCACCAGCGGCGAGGTGGCCGGCGGTCGGGCGACCATCACGTACTCGCCAGAGGCCGGGGAAGGCATTCTGGTGATGAATCAGGTTCCGCAGCCCGCCCCGGGCACCATTTATCAGATGTGGCTGGACGGCCCGGGCGGTCCCCGACTGGCCGGCACCATGTCCGACGCCGATGTCGCGCCGTCGACCACCGCGACCCTGCACGACATGGGCGGCGCCACCGCGGTCAGCTTCACCGTCGGCGATGCCGCCACGCCGGACGAGATGATCGGCGAGCCCGTCGCCCGGCTCCCGCTGTCGTGACGCCCGGCTAGGCTGACGAGTATGGAACCCGTATACGACACGGTGATCGGCGCGGCACGCACGCTGTGGCTGGCCCAGGGCCTCAAGTTCAAGATCTCCGGCGTCGAGAACGTGCCGGTGAGCGGGCCGGGCGTGGTGGCGATCAACCACACCGGCTACCTCGACTTCACCCTCGCCGGCATCCCCGCGCACCTGCAGGGGCGGCGCAAGGTTCGCTTCATGGCGAAGAAGGAAGTCTTCGACAACGCGATCGGCGGCCCCATCATGCGGGCCCTGCGGCACATTCCGGTGGACCGCGGCAACGGTGCCGAGAGCTACCAGATGGCCGTCGACTATCTGCGCAGCGGCGAACTGGTGGGCGTCTATCCCGAGGCGACGATCAGCCGGAGTTTCGAGATCAAGGCGTTCAAGTCCGGCGCGGCGCGCATGGCCCTCGATTCCGGGGCTCCGATCATCCCGTCGGTGATCTGGGGTGCCCAGCGCATCTGGACCAAGGGACACCCGAAGGCGCTGGGCCGGAACAACTTCAAGATCGCCATCGGCGTCGCCGAGCCGATCCTGCCCAACGGCTCCGCCGAGGAGATCACCGCTCAGTTGCACGCCTCGATGTCGGCCAAGTTGCTGGAGCTGCAGGACATGTATGCGCAGTGGAATGGTCCGTACCCGGCCGGGGAGTTCTGGGTGCCGGCCCGCCTCGGCGGCGGCGCACCGACCCTGGACGAGGCGAATGCCATGGATGCCGCCGATGCCGCCGAGAAGGCCGCGAAGCGGGCCGCCCGCGAGCAGCCGGGCGAGGGCTCCGACGAGGCCTGACGTGGAACCGGTCTTTCGTGCGCTGGAGATCACGGCCGGCGCCCTGGTCCGGGCGCAAGGCATGCGCCGCAGCTTCTTCGGGGTGGAGAACATCCCGGTCACCGGCGGCTTCGTCCTGGCGCTGAACCACACGGCGTACACCGACTTCCTGCCGCCCGCTCTGGGGCTGTACCGGGCGGGCCGCCGCGCGCGTTTCATGATCAAGTCCGAGGTGATGGACATCGCGATCATGCGGTTCCTGGTCACCCGCACGCGTGCGGTGCCGGTGGACCGGTCGGCCGGCGCCCAGGCCTACCGCGCCGCCGTCGACTCGCTGCGCGGCGGGGACGTCGTGGTGGTCTACCCGGAGACCACGATCAGCCGCAGCTTCGAGCTCAAGGAGTTCAAGACCGGGGCGGTCCGGATGGCCGCCGAGGCCGGCGTGCCGGTGGTGCCCGCGGTGTGCTGGGGCGCCCAGCGCCAGTGGAGCAAGGGCACCGCGCGGCGCATGGGCTTCGCGCGGATCCCGGTGGACGTCCGGTTCGGCGCCCCGATCGACTATCCGCCCGACGTGGACGTCGAGGAGGCGACCCGGCAGTTGCACGCGGTGATGGAACAGCTGTTGCACCAGGTCCAGGACGAATATCCGGAGGCTCCGGCCGGGGCCGACTGGCTGCCGGCCCGCCTGGGCGGGAGCGCGCC
Source organism: Gordonia caeni (assembly GCF_039537105.1). Lineage (NCBI taxonomy): Bacteria > Bacillati > Actinomycetota > Actinomycetes > Mycobacteriales > Gordoniaceae > Gordonia > Gordonia caeni. Next base: position 176,557 of record NZ_BAAAZW010000001.1, on the reverse strand, counting down.
GACACCGGAGGAAGCCCTGGTGATCGAGAACGCCGAGGCGGAACAGAAGGCGCGACGACGCGCCGAGAAGGCTGCAGACAACAAGAACGGGGACGAACACCGATGAGCGCACCGGCCTGGGGGCCGCCGAGTCTGATCGCTTCGGACGTCGACGGCACACTGCTCGACGACCACGATCGCGTGACGCCGCGGACCCGGCGGGCACTCGAGCGCGCCCGCGCCGACGGGGTGGAACTGGTACTCGCCACCGGCCGGCCGCCGCGCTGGATTCCGCAGATCACCGATCAACTGGCTGATTCCCCGGCGGCGGTGCGGTACGCGGTCTGCGCGAACGGCGCCATGGTCTACGATGTCGTCGCCGACGAGATCTTGCACGTCGATGCCCTGGCGGTCGATGTCCTGCACCGGGTCGCCGAGGTGGTCGCCGAGCGGCTGCCGGGCGCGGGACTGGCCGCCGAGCGTGCGAGCACCGTCGCGGGTAACGGCGACGGCGACGCCGCCACCGCGCCGTTCGTGGCCACGGCGGGTTACGAGCACGCCTGGCTCAATCCCGACCACGTGCAGGTGAGCGACGAGCACATCTTCGCGATGCCCGCGGTGAAGCTCCTGGCGCGGGTACCCGGGATGGCGTCGCGGGACATGGCGCACCGGGTGCGTCCGGCGCTCGACGGCCTGGCCGAGGTGACCTATTCGACCGGCAGCGGTCTGATCGAGTTGTCGGTGCCGCGGGTACACAAGGCCAGCGGGTTGTCGTGGCTGGTGGCCAACAGCGACGTCGCAGGCGGGAGGCCGATCGCTTTCGGCGACATGCCCAACGACATCGAGATGCTGCGCTGGGCGGGTCTCGGCGTGGCGATGGGGCACGGCGACCCGGCCGCGATCGGCGCCGCCGACGAGGTGGCCCCACCCAACTACGAAGACGGCCTAGCCCAAGTCCTCGAGCGCTGGTTCTAACCACCGAGGCCCCTGGTCGTCCCGCGCGTGTCGCGCCCCTCTCGTGATCTCGCGCCCGCAGCCGCACGCGCGACATGCCACCAGGGGCGCGACACGCCAACTGGGAGCCGGGGCGGGCCGGGGCAGCCCCGCCTGCGCTGTTCGATTCGTGTTCGACAAGCGTGACCTGCTTGTGACCGCGCTGGGTTGTGGAGCATGCCGCAGAGTCACTACTGTCACATAAGTCCCATTAATCACACGGGCCACAGGCTGCAGCTGAGGTCCCGCGCGAATGAGGTAGTGCAGTGCCCCAGATCAGACCAGGCCGAGCCAAGAAGCGGAAGTTCACCTTCGCCGCCCTCGGGCTCGCTCCCGTGCTGCTGGCCGGCGGTCTCGTCGCCGGCGGCGGTCAGTGGATCGACTCCACGGGCATCTCACTTCGTGCGGACTCGCCCCTGACTCTTCAGGGTCACGGCCACGGTCACGGCCGCGGTCTGGGGCAGTGGGGCGCGTACGGCTACGCCAAACAGGGCTGGAATGCCGACAAGATCCTGCGCCACTACTACGGCAACACGACCGCGGGGAAGGTGGACAACCCCGACATCACCGTCTCGCTCAGCGAGAAGAAGTCGGTGAGTGTCCGCGCGGACGCCGGTGCCAAGGTGGCTGGCCAGACGGTGGCTCCCGGACAGGCGGTCAGCCTGTCCGGGGGTAACGCCACCATCACCGACGGCTGCGGCGGCGCCGTGGTCAAGACCGTGCCCGCCCAGTGGGTGGACCCGGTCAACCCGGGCTCGGGCCGCCCGGCGAACGAACTGCTCACTTTCTGCAGCGGCGGCGACAAGTACCGCGGCTCGCTCGGCCTCGGCGCCGACGGGGTAGCCAACAAGCTCAAGGTGGACGATTACGTCAAGGGCGTGATCCCCAAGGAGTCGATGCCCGCATGGGCCGACTCCGGCGGGTTCGAGGCGCTCAAGGCGCAGGCGGTCGCGGCACGCTCGTACGTGCTCGCGGGCCTGGCGGCGGGACGCAAGATGAACAACACGCAGCAGTCGCAGGTGTACCACGGCGCCGCCGGTGAGGATCCGCGCACCAACCGTGCCGCCGATGCCACCGCAGGCCAGGTGCGCATGCGGGCCGGCAAGCCCGCGCTCACCGAGTTCTCCGCGTCGACCGGCGGTTACACCGCGGGCGGAGACTTCCCGGCCGTGGTCGACGCCGGCGACAAGATCTCCCCGAACCACACCTGGACCGCCACCGTCAGCCCGGCGAGCATCGCCTCGGCCTTCGGCGTCGGCGCCCTCCGCAGCTTCGAGGTGATCGAGGCCAACGGGCTCGGCGGCGGCAGCGGTCGCGTCGGCAAAGTCAAGGTGGTCGGCAGCAGCCGCACCGTCGAGGCCACCGGCGACGAGGTCCGCCAGAAGCTGCAACTCAAGTCCGACTGGTTCACGGTCCAGGGGCAGAAGAGCATGCCGAAGATCGTGCGCCCTCCGCAGGGCCCGACCGATCCGGGTGGCGCCGGCCTGGGCGGACTCCTGGATCTGAGCCCGCTGACCAATCTGCTCTCCGGCGGCTCGCCGGATCTGTCGGCGCTGGGCCTGAGTGATCTGAGCGCGGTGACCGGCCAGCTGACTCCGATCATCGAGCAGATGATCGCCACCGGGACCGGCATGCTGGCGGCCAAGCAGGTCGACCTGGCGCGCAGCGACAACGCCAACGGCTCCACCGGCGTGGTGAGCAAGGACCGCAGCGACAACGCCAACGGCTCCACCGGCGTGGTGAGCAAGGACGAGTCCGACAACTCGCAGGGTTCCACCGGCACCGTCGCCAAACCGGAACTGGTGACCGACGGCAAGGGGATCCACGGGCTGCTGCAGGTCCTGGAGAACGGTGTCATCTACTACAGCCCGGCCACCGGCGCGCACGCGCTGTTCGGGCAGGCGCTGACCGACTTCCTGAACGGCGGCGGCCTGGCGGTCCTGGGTTTCCCGACCGCCGACGGCCTGCGCTGACGACCGACGAGCACCAGATCACTCCTCCGCCCGGGCGACCGGCGGGGGAGTGATCTGTCTCTACGCGGGGCGAACGGCCGTCGTGCCTTGCCAAACACTCAGGTTCGGTCCGATAGCCTGATCTGTTGTGACGGATAACAGTGCCTACGACCTGATCGTGGTCGGTTCCGGCTTTTTCGGCCTGACCGTGGCTGAGCGGGCGGCGACCCAGCTCGGGAAGCGGGTCCTGGTGGTCGAACGCCGCGACCACCTGGGCGGTAACGCCTACTCCGAGGCCGAACCGACCACCGGCATCGAGGTCCACAAGTACGGTGCCCACCTGTTCCACACCTCCAATCAGCGGGTGTGGGACTACGTCAACCAGTTCACCGACTTCACCGGCTACCAGCACCGCGTCTTCTGTATGCATGACGGCCAGGCCTATCAGTTCCCGATGGGGCTGGGGCTGGTCTCCCAGTTCTTCGGCCGCTACTTCACCCCGGACGAGGCACGTGCGCTGATCGCCGAGCAGGCGTCGGAGGTGGACACCCAGAGCGCGGCGAACTTCGAGGAGAAGGCGATCAGCCTGATCGGCCGCCCGCTCTACGAGGCCTTCATCAAGCACTACACGGCCAAGCAGTGGGAGACCGATCCGAAGAACCTGCCGGCGGGCAACATCACCCGGCTGCCGGTGCGCTACAACTTCGACAACCGCTACTTCAGCGACACGTACGAGGGACTGCCGGTCGACGGTTACACGGCGTGGCTGGAGAACATGGCCGCCGACGAGCGCATCGACGTGCGGTTGAACACCGACTGGTTCGAGGTGGCCGACGAACTGCGCGCGGCCAGCCCGGACGCGCCGGTGGTCTACACCGGTCCGCTCGACCGCTACTTCGGGTACTCGGCGGGCCGGCTGGGCTGGCGCACCCTCGACTTCGAGCTCGAGGTGCTGCCGACCGGTGACTTCCAGGGCACCCCGGTGATGAACTACAACGACGCCGACGTCCCCTACACGCGGATCCACGAGTTCCGGCACTTCCACCCCGAGCGCACCGAGTACCCGTCGGACAAGACGGTCATCATGCGCGAGTTCGGCCGGTTCGCCAACGACGACGACGAGCCGTACTACCCGATCAACACCCCGGACGACCGCGACATGCTCGCGGCCTACCGGGACCTCGCCAAGACCGAGACCGCCGAGCGCAAGGTCCTCTTCGGCGGCCGCCTGGGCACCTACCAGTACCTCGACATGCACATGGCCATCGCCAGTGCGCTGACCCTGTTCGACAACACGCTGGCCCCGCACCTGCGTGACGGTGCGCCGCTGGCGAGCCGGACCGACGCGGACTGACGGAGCGGGAGTAGATGAGTTCTTCTGACAGCAAGGCGGTGTCGCTGCTGCAGCGCGTGATCTTCCCGCGCCCGGGCGAGCCTCTGGACGTGCGGTCGCTCTACCTGGTGGAGGCTGAGCGCAACGAGTCCCGGGCGCACGCGCACCATCGCACCGGCGCGCGCTTCGGCGGCGAATCGGAGTTCAGCTTCGCCACCTACTTCAACGCCTTCGCCGCGTCGTACTGGCGCCGCTGGACCGTGCTGAAGTCGGTGGTGCTCCGGATCGAGCTGACCGGCACGGCCCGCGTGGACCTGTACCGCTCCAAGATCGACGGCTCGCGCATCGCCATCGGCGGCGGCCTGGTGGACCTCGGCGGCGACGACGGGCGCGACGGGATCCGCGTCTTCGAGTTCGAAACCGACCTGGGCCCGTTCGAAGACGGCGGCTGGATCTGGTTCGACATCACCACCGAGACCGAGACCGAGATCGTCTCGGCCGGCTGGTACGCCCCGGTGGCGCCGCCGGAGACGGCCGGCTCGCCCAACGTCACGGTGGGTATCCCCACCTTCAACCGGCCCGCCGACGCGGTGGCCGCCCTCGCGGCGCTCACCTCCGACCCGATGGTCGACGCCGTCGTCGACGCGGTGATCATGCCCGACCAGGGCACCCGCAAGGTGGTCGACGAGCCCGGCTACACCGAGGCCGCCGAGGCGCTCGGCGACCGGCTGCACATCTTCGACCAGGGCAACCTGGGCGGTTCCGGCGGCTACTCGCGCATCATGTTCGAGGCGCTGCGGCTCACCGACAGCCCGTACATCCTGTACATGGACGACGACATCATGATCGAGCCCGACTCGATCCTGCGCGCGCTCGCGATGTCCCGGTACGCCAAGACCCCGATGCTGGTCGGCGGGCAGATGCTCAACCTCCAGGACCGCAGCCACCTGCACTGCATGGGCGAGGTGATCGACCGCGGCAAGTTCATGTGGACCGCGGCGCCGTTCGTCGAGTACGACCACGACTTCGCGAAGTACCCGCTCAGCGACCGCGACAACTCCAAGAACCTGCATCGGCGCATCGACGTCGAAGGCAACGGCTGGTGGATGTGCATGATCCCGCGCGTCTGCGCCGAGGAGATCGGTCTCCCGATGCCGCTGTTCATCAAGTGGGACGACTGGGAGTTCGCGTTGCGCGCCGGCCGCGCCGGCTACCCGACGGCGACCGTGCCGGGCATCGCCATCTGGCACATGGCCTGGTCGGACAAGGACGACGCCATCGACTGGCAGGCCTACTTCCATCTGCGGAACCGCCTGGTGGTGGCCTCGCTGTACACCGACGGCCCCATCACCGGGATCCTGCGCTCGCACGCCAAGGCGACCGCCAAGCACCTGCTGTGCCTGGAGTACTCCACCGTAGCCATCCAGAACGAGGCGATCCGCGACTTCCTGGCGGGCCCGATGCACATCCGGGAGATCCTGCCGACGGCGCTGGGCAAGGTGGCCGAGATCCGTCGCGGCTACCCCGACGCCGTGGTGCTGCCCTCGGCGGAGGAACTCCCGCGCACCACCGGCGAAGCGACCCACCTGGGGGTCAACGAGCCCGCGGGTCCGGTGTCCAAGGTCAAGGCGCTCCTCGGCGCCGTGGTGAACAACGCCCGCCCGGCCGATCCCCGCCACCACGAGGTGCCGCAGGCCAACTACCCGCCGATCGAGGCCCGCTGGTACTCGCTCGGACGCGTCGACGGCGTCACCGTGACGACGGCCGACGGCCGCGGGGTGGTGTACCGCCAGCGCGACCGCGGCAAGATGATCGAGCTGGCCCGCGAGTCGGCCCGCCTGCAGCAGGAGTTGCGCGAGCGGTTCGACGAGATGCGCGGCCAGTACCGCGCGGCCCACGAAGAACTGGTGAGCAAGGAGAGCTGGGCGCATGTCTACGGAATCGACTGACCGCACGTCCCTCGCCCCGCCGCGCGGTGAGGAGGCGATCCTGGTGCAGATCCAGTCGGCGTTCGCCGACCGCCCCGTGGTGCTGCCGGCCGCCCGCGGCCTGTCGCACCTGGGTGAGCACGCCCTCGGCTGGATGGGCCTGGCCGCCGCCGGAGCCGTGCTGGCCGCCCGCGAGGGCGACGATCGACGGCGGCGCGACTACGTCGCCGCCGGGGTGGGCGCGTTCGGGGCGCACGCCGCGTCGGTGGTGATCAAGCGGATCGTGCGGCGCAAGCGGCCGCATCACGGGCAGATCGCCGTCGGCGTCTCGACGCCCAGTAAGCTGAGTTTCCCCTCCAGCCACGCCACCTCGACCACCGCCGCGGCGATCCTGCTGGGCCGCGCTGTGGCCTCCGGGGAGCCCGCGGGCTGGCGCCGCCTGGCCCCGGTGCTGATTCCCGCGGCGATCGTTCCGCCTATGCTGGCGTCCCGCCTGGTACTGGGTGTCCATTACCCTTCCGATGTAGCAGCGGGCGCGCTCATCGGCGCGGCCTCCGCCGGCGCCGTCATCGCGGCCGACAAGCTTTACACCGACCGGTTCACGCCGTCGGCCACGACCAAGTGAGGAACAGCTGATGAGTGAGGAGCCGACGAGCACGGTCGCCGGACCGCCGAAGAACCTGGCCACCGGGCTGATCAAGGCCATGCGCCCGCGGCAGTGGGTGAAGAACGTCCTGGTGCTGGCCGCCCCGCTGGCCGCCGGCACCGATGCGCTGACCAACGCCGACAAGATGGGCAACGTCGGCATCGCCTTCGTCGCCTTCTGCCTGGCCGCTTCGTCGATCTACCTCATCAACGACGCGCTCGACGTCGAAGCCGACCGCGCCCACCCGACCAAGCGTTTCCGGCCCATCGCCGCCGGCGTGGTGCCGCGCAACCTGGCCTTCGGGCTCGCGATCGTGCTGATGGCCGGATCCATCGCGGTCGGGTTCGTCGCGAACTGGCAGACCGCGGTCGCCATCGCGGTGTACGTGGGTATCCAGCTGGGCTACTGCTTCGGCCTCAAACACCAGGCCGTGGTGGACATCTGCATCGTCTCCTCGGGCTTCTTGCTGCGCGCGATCGCCGGTGGTGTGGCCGCCGACATCGAGCTGTCGAGCTGGTTCCTGCTGGTGATGGCCTTCGGTTCGCTGTTCATGGCGGCCGGCAAGCGCTACGCGGAACTGCAGCTGGCCGAACGCACCGGCGCCAAGATCCGCAAGTCGCTGGAGTACTACACCACCACGTACCTGCGTTTCGTCTGGACGCTCTCGGCCACCGCCGTGGTGCTCTGCTACGGACTGTGGGCCTTCGACGGCCAGCACGGCCAGAACGTCTGGTACGCGATCTCGATGGTGCCGTTCACCGTGGCGATCCTGCGCTACGCGGTCGACGTCGACGGCGGTTCGGCCGGGGAGCCGGAGGAGATCGCGCTCGGCGACCGCGTCCTGCAGTTCCTGGCCGTGGCGTGGGTCGTGTTCGTGGCGGTCGCCGTCTATGTCTAGACCCGGCGTCGACCTCGGCGAGAAGACCACCGCGGGTTCACGCCTGCGGCGGCTCGGCGAACGACGCCTGCTGGTGCCGGGCCTGAGCTGGCTCATCGGCACCGTCCTGGTCACCGTCTTCTTCGCGATCGGCGCCTGGCAGCGGCGGTGGATCGCCGACGACGGCCTGATCGTCCTGCGCACCATCCGCAACCTGTACGCCGGCAACGGCCCGGTCTTCAACGCCGGTGAGCGGGTGGAGGCCAACACCTCCACCGCCTGGACCTATCTCCTGGCCTTCTGGGGCTGGGTGACCGGCGCGCAACTGGAGTACGTGGCCCTGTGGACCGCCCTGGTGCTGTCCGTGGCGGCGATCCCGATCGCCATGTACGGCGCCGCGCGGCTGTACGGCAAGCGGTTCCTGGGCGCCTCGGCGTCCACCGCCGGCTTCACGCTGCTGCTCCCGCTGGGTTCGGTGATCTACATCGCCGTCCCGCCGGCCCGCGACTTCGCCACGAGTGGCCTGGAGAACGGTCTGGTGATCTTCTGGATCGCCTGCCTGTGGTGTCTGTTCCTGGCCTGGTCCCGCCGCGATCCCGGGCGGACCGATGCCCGGGCCACTGCGGCCTTCCTCTTCCTCTCCTTCTTCGCGGGCCTGGCGCCGCTGATCCGCCCGGAGATCACCGTCCTGGGCGGCCTGGTGCTGCTGGTGCTCTTCTGCGCGCCCATCGGCTGGCGGCTGCGCGTGTCGATGGTGGTGGTCGCGGCGGTGGTTCCGGTGGGCTATCAGATCTTCCGGATGGGTTACTACGCCATCCTGGTGCCCAATCCGGCCATCGCCAAGGACGCCAGCGGCTCCAAGTGGAGTCAGGGCTTCACCTACCTGGGCAACCTGTTCACCCCGTACACGCTGCTGCTGCCGGTGATTCTGGCGATCCTGGTGGCCGTCGTGGTCGTGGCGACGCGCGTGCGCAGCCACGATCCGGCCGAGATCGACCGGCACGCGGCCGCCGCCGACGACATCCCGGACATCCTGGATCCGGTGGACGACGGCCGGCGCGGCGCCGCCGCGCGCTGGGTGGATTTCCAGGCCCGGCTGCAGCAGCCGTCCACCGTAGTGATCACGGTGGTGCTCGCGGGCGCCCTGCTGACGCTGTACTGGCTGCGCCAGGGCGGCGACTTCATGCACGGTCGCGTTCTGCTCGCACCGCTGTTCATCCTGTTGCTGCCGCTGATGGTGGTGCCGGCGACCATCCCGGCCACCGCGCGCACGGTGATCTCCCGGTGGCGCCTGGCCGCGGCCGCCTTCATCATCCTGGTGGTCGGCGGCACGGTCTGGTGGGCCGCGGCGATCTCACAGGAGGTGCTCACCGAGGCGGCGATGGACATCGGTCGCGACGGCATCGTCGACGAGCGCCGGTTCTACGTCGCCAACATGGCCAACGAGAACCCGGTGACCGCGCAGGACTACCTGGACTATCCGCGCATGCGCGCCATGATGGAGACGATCGAAGAGCTGGACGGCAAGGGTGGTCTGATCCTGCCGTCCGGGAACTACGACGAGTGGTACGTGGCCCATCTGCGGCAGAACCTGCCGGACCATCAGAAGGACCGCACCTCGCTGTACTTCCTTAACCTGGGTATGACGGGGATGAACGCCCCGCTGAACGTCCGGGTGATCGATCAGATGGGTCTGGCCTATCCGCTGGCCGCGCACACCGAGCGGCTCGCCGACGGGCGCATCGGGCACGACAAGAACCTGCCGACGGCGTGGGTGGTGGCCGAGTCCGGCGGTGTCACCGGCGGACCGGGACTGCCCGGCTACATCGAGCCGCTGGACGTGCGACGCGCCAACGTCGCGCTCACCTGCCCGGATACGCAGGCGCGGTTCGCCTCCTATAAGGACACCTGGTCGTTCGCGCGCTTCCGGCACAACCTGCGGCAGTCGTTCGAGTTCAACAGCTACCGGATCGTGCGGCAGCCGGAATACGAGATCCTGCGATGCGGCCTGACCCCGGTGCCCGAGCCGCCCCGATGACCGGCGGCCTCGGTGACCTGGGTCACGTCTTGGCAATTGTGGTCTCGAAACGGTAACGTCCTAGCGCAGCTACCCGATGGTATCGGTGAAGAAGGCCTCTGCAAGCGCATGATTGCTGAGACTATTTCAAGTGAAGATGCCACTACCGACACTGTGATCGCGGTCACAGTTTTGGAGCCGTGCGGACTGGGCGGATAAGCTTCCGTCAATCCGGTTACGGGTGTGGCGTGTGTCAAGTCGCGAGACTCCCGGCACGAACGAGACGTCTGTGGGGGGCCTTACAGGTTCCTTACAGCCGAGGAAGTTAAGGAAGAGAGCAGTAATGCGCTTAGCTAAGAGCAAACCGCGGTCCAGCCGGCGGCTGGTAGCGGTTCTGGTCGCCGTGGCGACCACCCTGGGTCTCGTGGGAAGCACGATCGGTGTCGGCGACGCCGACGCGGTCCCGGGGCGCACCTACTGGACCGATTCCTGTGGCATGCCCACCAACGGTGCCTTCGGTAACAAGTCGATGGCTCCCGGCAAGGTGAAGGTCCGCATCTGGTCGCGGCCGGGGAACACTCGCACGGTGATCATGCTCGACGGCATGCGCGCCCAGTACGACCGCAGCGGCTGGGAGATCAACACCAACATCCAGCGTCTCGCTGATCGCGGCGTCAACGTGGTCGAGCCCATCGGCGGCCCGGCCAGCTTCTACACCAACTGGGATGCCCCCTCGAACTTCAACGGCCAGCAGCGCACCTACAAGTGGGGCTGCGTGATCGATCGCCTCGCGGTTAATCTGCGTCACGGCCGCGCCGGCGTTCCGAAGCTGGCGACCAAGGGCGGCAAGTTCGCCATCATGGGTCTGTCGTCCGGCGGTAACGCCGCACTGACCCACGCCGCACAGCGCCGGGACCTGTTCTACGCGGCCGGCTCGCTGTCGGGTTACAACTTCCTGACCGCCCCCGGTATGCGCACCATGCTGCGCGTCGCGATGCTCGACGTCGCCCCGCAGCCGTGGAACATCGACTCGATGTGGGGAGCGCCGTGGAGCCCGCGCTGGCCGCAGAACGACCCGTTCATGCTGATCAACCGGATGCACGGCCTCAAGCTGTACGTCGGCTCGGGCAACGGCTTCTTCGGCAAGTACAACTACCCGCAGAACATGGGCGACGACCTGTTCAAGGGCACCCCGCTGGAGATGCTCGCGCTCACCCAGACCGTCGCCTTCGAGGCCGGTGCCCGCGCTCAGGGTCTGAACCCGATGACCTACTACGCCAACGGCACCCACGCCTGGGGCTACTGGCAGGACATGGTCTGGAACGCTCACCGACGCGGCTTCTTCCGCTGATCTGAGCGACGTGGCTAAGAAACATTAGTCACACAATTCACATGCGCCACAGCGTGGCGCACGGACATCGAGGCGCCCCACGTGTAAGAACACACGTGGGGCGCCTCGCATCGTTGCGTGCGATACGCCCGGGAACCGCCGGTCGGGGACACCGGCACCGCAGGCCAGATGCCTGTGGGCCCGATGGACGCAGTGAAGGAGCATGGACGTGACGGTGTGGAGTGGACGCAAGAGGGCGTCGTCGGAAGGCCGCAGACCGCGGCTGCGGACGGCTGCCGTCGTCACCGCCCTGAGTGCAGCCCTGGTGCTGCCGTTCGCCGGCTCCGCCGGTGCCGACCCGGAGCCGGCTGCGCCGCCCGCCCCCTCGGCCGCGCCGTCGCCGGCGGCCCCGGCCCCGGCGGCTCCAGCACGCGTCACCAAGACCTTCTGGTACGACAGCCACCGCGTCGCGCTCTGGGTGTACTCGCCCGCCATGAAGCAGGAGATCCAGGTGCAGGTGCTGCTGGCCCGCGACTGGTTCGCCAAGCCGCGCGAGAAGTTCCCGCAGCTGTACACCCTGGACGGACTGCGCGCCCAGGACGATCAGAGCGGCTGGATCATCAACACCGACATCGCGCGCTTCTATCAGGACAAGAACGTCAACGTGGTGCTGCCGGTGGGCGGCGAGTCGAGCTTTTACACCGACTGGAAGGAACCCGACCGCGGCAAGAACTACCAGTGGGAGACCTTCCTGATCCGCGAACTCCCGCCGATCCTGCAGGACCAGTGGCGCTCCACCGAGGTGCGCGGCGTCCAGGGGCTGTCGATGGGCGGCTCGGCCGCCATGATGCTCGCGGCCCGCAACCCCGGCTTCTTCAAGTTCGCGGCCTCCTACTCGGGCATTCTGCAGTTCACCTCCTACGGCATGCCGCAGGCCATCCAGTTCGCGCTCCGCGACGGCGGCGGCTACGACTCGATGAAGATGTTCGGTGAGCCCAGTGACCCCGCCTGGGCCGAGCACGATCCGTACCTGCTCGCCGACAAGCTGCGCGGGACGAGCCTCTACATCTCGTCCGGCAACGGCGTGGTGGGCCCGCACGACGACCCCAGCGACATCCCGTTGCTGGCCACCAACTATTCGGGCGTCGGCCTGGAGGTGCTCTCGCGCACCACGAGTCAGCAGTTCGCGACCAAGCTGAACAAGCAGGGCATCCCGGCCCAGGCCGTCTACCGCCCGTCCGGCACGCACACCTGGCCGTACTGGGAGTTCGAGATGAAGCAGGCGTGGCCGCAGGCCGCCAGCGCCCTGGGTCTCTCCGGCGACAAGGTGCAGTGCAAGGTCGGCGAGGCCTTCAAGAAGGCCAAGCAGGTCCGCGGCCTCGGCGGCTGCCTCACCGGGCAGTACACGGTGCCGGGCGGTCACGCCCAGGACTTCCGCAACGGGCGGATCTTCACCGGGCCGAAGGGGCCCAAGGTGGTCGCCGGCGCGATCGGCGGCGCCTACGTCACGGCCTTCGACCGGCTCGGCCTGCCGACCAGTGACGAGCTCACCACCAAGGATCGCAAGGTGAAGTACAACACCTTCGAGCGCGGCAAGATCACCTGGACCCCGTCCCGCGGTGCCCGGGTGGAAACCGGACGGTGATGGTCGATATTGATAATCGGCTGAGTTTCTGCCGTGTTTCTGCAGGTGAATACCGTTTGCGCGGTGGGATAGCCGGATTCGGAAGGTAGCCTCTCAGTCATGACTGGCAAGTACTCCCGTGGCCTCTTCGTGTGCGCCGCCCTCGCCGCCGCCGCTGTCGCCCTGAGTGCCTGCGGGGACTCGTCCACCGCGAGTGCCCCGCTGACCCAGGACGTGACCACCACGTCGATGTCCGGCAGCTCCGCCGCCTCGACGGACCCGTCGGCGGAGGCCGAGGCGTCCAGCCAGGCGGCAGAGGCGGCGTCGAAGGCCACCAGCACCCTGCCCGCCACCAAGCCGGATTCGTCGGCCAAGGTGCCCGGCAACTTCCCCGGCTCCGCGCAGGGGGGACAGGAACTCAGTGACAAGGACAAGAAGTACCTGGCCGCGCTGAAGAAGGACAAAGTGGAGTTCATGGGCGACGACGACAACAACGTCGCGCTCACTTGGGGTCACTACGTGTGCTCGGAGAAGCAGAAGAAGACCGACCCGATGATGATCAAGGTGTACGTGCGCGCCGGGCTCGGTCCGATGAACGACAGTGAGGACCAGGCGGGGGCCAAGGCGGACAAGCTGATCGCCGCCGCCGAGAAGAATCTCTGCTGACAGTGAAACGCCACGCCCGCAAGCTGGCGTTCGGCCTCGGGTTCCTGGCGCTGGTCGCCGTCGTACTGGTGATCGTGCTGGTCTTCCAGTTCCTGCGGCCCACGCCGCCGCCGCCGGGAACCCCGTCGACGCCCCCGTCCACCCCCGCCGACCGCCCCGAAGCGCAGCCGGCGGACTGCCCGGACGTCCTGGTGCTGTCGATTCCCGGGACCTGGGAGTCCAAGGCCGACGACGACCCGTACCGGCCGAGCGCCAATTCGCGCTCGCTGATGCTGCGCGTGACCAAGGCGCTGCAGAGCAAGTTCCCGGACAGCCGCGCCGAGGTCTACACGGTGCCCTACGTCGCCCAGTTCCGTAATCCCACGGTGCTCACCGACAAGCAGCGGGACTACAACGTCTCGCGCGCCCAGGGGAAGCGCCGGGCCGAGGCCAAGCTGACGAAGACCCACGAGCGCTGCCCGCTCACCAGCTACGTGCTGATGGGCTTCTCGCAGGGCGCGGTGATCGCCGGCGACATCGCCGGGGACATCGGCAACGGCCGCGGCCCGATCCCGGAGCAGGACCAGGATCTGGTGCTCGGCGTGGGCCTGATCGCCGACGGGCGTCGCGAATCCGGCCGCCAGCACGACGTGGGGCCGAGCCCGGAGGGCGTCGGTGCCGAGATCACCCTGGCGCCGTTCGGTTCGCTGGTGCCCGGCATCACGATGAGCGGTGCCCGGCCCGGCGGCTTCGGCGAGCTGGAGGATCGCACCTATTCGATCTGCGCCTCCGGGGACCTGATCTGCGATGCCCCGCGCGCGACCAGCCCGCTCACCGCGATCGGCCAGCTGGCCAATGCGGCCAACAATCCGGTCCACGCCATGTACGCGACCAAGAGGTACTGGTCAGACGGCGGAACCACCGCGACGCAATGGATGTACGCGTGGGCGAGCCGACTGATCGAGGACGCGCCGCACCCGCCGCATTCCTGACACTTTGGGGTCAGCTCACCTGCTACGTTAACCTTTTCGTGACCTTGCGCCGTTCCCCCTTTCGGAGGACCCGGCGCATGCCCCGCGAAGACGATGACGATGACGATGAGGAGGCCGCCCGTGAGTTCAGCCCCGGCTGGAAGCCCCGCGACCCACAACGCCGAGGGTCTCCGGAAGTTCCGCTTCGGTGCGGGCGGCGAGGGAAACAAGGACGAGGGCGGCGCGCGCAAGTTCGTCAAGCTCGCGCAGACCGCCGAAGAATACGGCTACGACACCTTCGCCATCCCCGATCACCTGGGCAACCAGGTGGGCCCGCTGGCCGCGCTCGGCGCGCTCACGCAGGCCACCGACAACATCCGGCTGGCCACCTCGGTGCTCGCCAACGGGTTCCGCCATCCGGCGGTGCTGGCCAAAGAGGCCACCACCATCGACGTTCTCTCCAAAGGACGCCTGGAGCTGGGCATCGGCTCGGGCTGGATGAAGGACGAGTTCGACAAGGCGGGGATCGAGTTCGGCACCCCCGGCGAGCGGATCCGCCGGCTCGACGAGGCGCTGACCATCCTCGACGCCCTGATGCGCGGTGAGACCGTCGACTTCGAGGGCGAGTTCTACCGCATCCGGGGCCTGGAAGGCAGCCCGCGCCCCCGCCAGGGCCCGCGGCCGCCGATCGCCGTCGGCGGCGGCGGACCGAAGATGCTGGCGCTGGCCGCCAAGCACGCCGACATCATCTCGGTGGCCACCGGCTCCACCCCCGAGGGCAAGCTCCGCCTGTCGGACATGACGCTGGCGAAGACCAAGGAGCGGGTGGACCGTATCCGGCGGGCCGCGGGCGACCGGTTCGACGAGATCGAACTGAATTGGACCATCGCGACCATCGTCGTCACCGACGACCGCGTGGCCACGGCCGAGATGGCGCTCAAAGCCCTGGATCAGGGGTATCCGCCGAACATCGAGCGCGACGTGGAACTGAGTGTCGACGACATCCTCTCCTCCCCGTATCTTGCGTTCGGAAGCTTCGAGGAGATCGCCGAGCAGATCCGCGAAGTGCGCCGACAGACCACCATGAGTTACGTCGGGGTCTTCCCGACGCAGATGGATGCCTTTGCACCCGTCATCCCGCTGTTGCGGGAGGAGTAGAATCAGCGACGGTTTTGCGTGCCCCCGGGCCGGTGAGGCCCATGGAAAGAGGCGGGGCGAAGACAGGGCGCCGACAACCTGCGGGGGCGGGAGTCAGAGCGCCGACAGTGTGACTGAGACGAAGCCGCGTGTGCGGCACAGGAGTTTGGAATGCTGAAGACCGAGTTCGAGGAGTTTCTCGACGAGGACGGGAACCTGCGGTTCACCGAGGACGCCACCCTCGTCGACTATGTCGAACGCAACGTCCGCGATCAGGCCGACACCCTGGCCTACCGGTTCATCGACTACAGCCGGGAACGCGACGGCGAGGCACAGGACCTCACTTGGGCGCAGTTCGGCAAGCGGCTCCGCGCCGTGGCCGCCCGCCTCCAGCAGGTGACCAAGCCCGGCGACCGCGTCGCGATCCTCGCGCCGCAGTCCCTCGAGTACGTGATCGGCTTCTTCGCCGCCCTGTACGCCAGCAACATCGCCGTGCCGCTGTTCAGCCCGGACGAGCCCGGTCACACCGACCGGCTGCACGCGGTGCTGGCCGACTGCCGCCCCACCGCGATCCTCACCTCCACCAAGTCGGCCGAGGCGGTCCGCGACTTCTTCTCCGACCGCCCGGCCAAGGAGCGTCCGCGCGTCATCGCCGTCGACGCCGTCCCGGACTCGGTCGGTTCCACCTGGGTGGCCCCGGTGGCCGGCAAGGACCACAACCGCGACACCGTCGCCTACCTGCAGTACACCTCCGGTTCCACCCGCGTGCCGGCCGGCGTCGAGATCACCTACGAGGCCGTCGCCGCCAACTGCCTGCAGATCTACGACTGCATCGAGATCGACCGCAACTCGCGCGGCGTCACCTGGCTGCCGATGTTCCACGACATGGGTCTGTTGACGGTGATCCTGCCGGCGCTCGGCGGCAAGTACATCACCATCATGAGTCCGGCCGCGTTCGTCCGCCGGCCGGGCCGCTGGATCCGCGAGCTGGCCGCCGCCGACGATCGGGCGCCCACCTACGCGGCCGCCCCGAACTTCGCCTACGAGCACGCCGCGGTC
Organism: Gordonia caeni; assembly: GCF_039537105.1. NCBI lineage: Bacteria > Bacillati > Actinomycetota > Actinomycetes > Mycobacteriales > Gordoniaceae > Gordonia > Gordonia caeni. The sequence goes on along the minus strand of NZ_BAAAZW010000001.1, from coordinate 160,066 downwards.
CGCGGCCTGCCGCGTGACGGTGAGGAACTGGACCTGTCGAACGTGATCGGCCTGATCAACGGCTCCGAGCCGGTCACCGTCAGCTCGATGCGCAAGTTCAACGAGGCCTTCGAGCCCTACGGACTGTCGCCGAAGGCGATCAAACCCTGCTACGGCATGGCCGAGGCCACCCTCTTCGTCTCCGCCACCCAGCGCGACAACGAGGCCCTGATCAGCTACGTCGACCGCGAGAAGCTGAACGCCGGCGAGTTCGTGCCGGTGTCCGAGGACGCCGAAGGCGCCATCGCGCAGGTGTCCTGCGGCCAGGTCGCCCTGAGCCAGTGGGCCTGCATCGTCGACTCGGACACCGCCACCGAGATGCCCGACGGCCGCGTCGGCGAGATCTGGCTGCACGGTCTCAACATCGGCAAGGGCTACTGGAACAAGGACTCCGAGACCGAGGAGACCTTCCACAACGTGATCGAGCACCCGCTGGCCGAGGGCAGCCACTCCGCGGGCGCCCCGGCCGACGCGCGGTGGATGCGCACCGGCGACTACGGCGTCATCTACGACGGCGAGCTCTACATCACCGGCCGCGTCAAGGACCTGGTGATCGTCGACGGCCGCAACCACTACCCGCAGGACCTGGAGTACAGCGCGCAGGAGGCCAGCCCCAATCTGCGGCCGGGCTTCGTCGCCGCCTTCGCGGTGCCGGCCAACCAGCTGCCCGCCGAGGTCTTCGAGGGCGGTTTCTCCGGTCTCACCTTCGACGCCGAGGATGCCTCCGAGCAGCTCGTGATCGTCGCCGAGCGGGGTCCGGGCCGCAAGGCCGATCCGAACGAGATCGCCGACGCCGTGCGCGCGGCGATCGCCGGCCGGCACGGCGTCATGGTGCGCGACCTGCTCCTGGTGCCCGCGGGCTCCATTCCGCGGACCTCGAGCGGCAAGATCGCCCGGCGCGCCACCAAGGCCGCATACATCGACGGCACCCTCCGGGGCGGCTATCAGCAGACGGCCTTCCCGGATGCCGGCGAATAAGCACCGATGACCTCCGCGCCGACGGCCCGGTATGTCCAGGACATACCGGGCTTGAGGCGCACCACCGTACGTGAAGACGATCAGTAGGCTGTAGGCGATGTCTGACACTGAAAACACCGGTACCGGCGCTTCCACCGAAGAGCCCCAGACCGGGGAGACCCAGACCCAGGAGCCCCGGACCGGGGCCGGTGACGGGGCGGCGGACGCTCCCGGGACCGACGGCGAGACCGCCGGCGGCCTGACGGTAGAGGAACTGCGCGACTGGCTGCGCGAGTGGGTGTCGACCACCACCGGCCTGCCGATCGACCAGATCTCCGACGACCGCCCGATGGAGGAGTTCGGGCTGTCCTCGCGTGACGCGGTGGCCCTGGCCGCCGACGTCGAGGACCGTACCGGCGTGATCCTGACCGCCACGGCGGCCTACAACCATCCGACCATCGCGATGCTGGCCAAGCGCATCATCGAGGGCGACCCCGACGAGGGCCTGGACGTGGACGCGGACCGCTTCTGGGAGCGCGAGCGCAGCAGCGACGACGACATTGCGATCGTCGGTCTGGCCACCCGTTTCCCGAAGGCCGGCGAGACGCCGGAGTCGACGTGGGAGGCGCTGATCACCGGCGTCGACGGCATCACCGATCTGCCCGAGGACCGCTGGGCCGAGTTCCGGGCCGATCCCCGGCTGGCCGAGGTGATCGCCGAAGCCAACGTGCACGGCGGCTACCTGGACGATGTGCGCGGCTTCGACGCCGACTTCTTCCAGATGAGCCCGCGCGAGGTCGAGATGGTGGACCCGCAACAGCGCCTGGCCATGGAGCTCACCTGGGAGGCGCTGGAGAACGCGCACCTGCCGGCCAGCGACCTCAAGGGCGCCCCGGTCGGCGTCTTCCTGGGCACCTCCACCAACGACTATCAGATGCTGGCCACGCTCGGGCTCGGCGAAGGCGCCAGCGAGACCGCCGCCTACGCGCTCACCGGCACCGCCACCTCGATCGTCGCCAACCGCGTCTCGTACTTCTTCGACTTCCGCGGCCCGTCGGTCGCCATCGACACCGCGTGCTCGTCGTCGCTGGTGGCCGTGCACCAGGCCGTGCGGAGCCTGCGCAGCGGTGAGACCGGCGTCGCGATCGCCGGCGGCGTCAACATGATCATCACCCCGGCGGTCACGCTGGGCTTCGACACCATCGGCGCGCAGGCGAAGGACGGCCGCATCAAGGCCTTCTCGTCCGACGCCGACGGCATGATCCGCGCCGAGGGCGGCGGCGTCTTCGTCCTCAAGCGCCTCTCGGATGCGCGCGCGGACGGCGACCAGGTGCTCGCGGTGATCGCCGGCAGTGCGGTCAACTCCGACGGCCGCTCCAACGGCATCTTCGCGCCGAACCCGGAAGCCCAGGTGGACGTCCTGCGGGATGCCTACACCGATGCGGCGATCGATCCGCGCACCGTCGACTACATCGAGGCGCACGGCACCGGCACGGTCCTCGGCGACCCGATCGAAGCCGACGCGCTGGGCCGCGTGCTGGGCCGCGGCCGCACCCCGGACGCCCCGGCGCTGCTGGGCTCGGCCAAGACCAACTACGGCCACATGGAAGCAGCCGCCGGCGCCGGAGCGCTGGCCAAGGTGGTGCTGTCCCTGCAGCACGACCAGATCCCGGCCTCGCTCAACTACGTCGGCCCCAATCCGTACATCCAGTTCGACGCCACCAACCTGAAGGTGACCGCGGAGAACACCGACTGGCCGCGCTACTCCGGGCACGCCGTCGCCGGCCTGTCCGGTTTCGGTTTCGGCGGCACCAACGCGCACGTGGTGGTCCGCGAAGTGCTGCCCGAGGATCTGGCGCCCGCCGCGGCCGCCGAGACCCCGGCCGTCGCCGAGGCGCCGGCGCCGGCCGACGCGTTCGACGACGACGATGACGAGGACTACCTGACCGAGGCCGAGCGCGCCGTGCTGGCCGCGCAGGCGGCCGTACCCGAGGTGGCCGCCGAGACCGTCGAGGCCGATCCGGCCGAGGGCTTCGCCCCCGCCGCGGTCCAGGGCGCCCCGGTGCCCCTGGTGATCTCCGGTTTCGTGCCGTCGCGCCGGCGCAAGGCGGCCGCCGAGCTGGCCGACTGGCTGGAGACCGAGGAGGGCCGGACCGCCTCGCTGGTGGAGATCGGCCGCACCCTGGCCCGCCGCAACCACGGCCGCACGCGGTCGGTGGTGATGGCCCGCAGCTACGACGAGGCGCTCAAGGGCGTCCGGGCCGTCGCCGACGGCAAGGCGCTGCCCTACGTGTTCACCGCCGACTCCCCGGACGCCGCGTCCGCGGTGTGGCTGCTGAGCGGGTTCGGTTCGCAGCACCGCAAGATGGCCAAGCAGCTGTACACCGACAACCCGGTCTTCGCGAAGTACGTGGACCGCGTGGACGAGTACATCCAGAACGAGCTGGGCTATTCGATCGTCGAGATGTTCCTCGACGACGCGCAGACCTACGGCATCGAGACCTCCCAGGTGGGCATTTACACCATCCAGGTGGCCCTGGCCGACACCATGAAGCACTTCGGCGCACAGCCGGGCGTGCTGGTTCCGCACTCGATGGGCGAGGCCTCGGCCGCCTACATCAGCGGCGGCCTGTCGCTGGAGGACGCCACCCGCGTCATCTGCCAGCGGTCGCGGCTGATGGGCGAGGGCGAGTCGATGCTGGTCGGCGACGACATCCGGCTGATGGCCCTGGTGGAGTACAGCGCCGACGACATCAACGGTGTCCTGGCCGACTTCCCCGACCTGGAGATCTGCGTCTACGCCGCCCCCACCCACACCGTCATCGGCGGCCCGGAGTCGCAGGTGGACGCGATCGTCGAGCGTGCCGAGAGCGAAGGCAAGCTCGGCCGCAAACTGCAGACCAAGGGCGCCAGCCACACTTCGCAGATGGATCCGCTGCTCGGCGAGCTGGCCTACGAGCTGACCGGCATCGAGGCCCTGCGCCCCACCGTCGGCTTCTACAGCTCGGTCGACCGCGAGGTGTTCTACCGGCCCGGCGCCGAGCCGGTGCACACCATCGAGTACTTCACCAAGGGGCTTCGGCACAGCGTCTGGTTCGCGCAGGCGATCGCCAAGGCCGTGGAGAACGGACACCGCACCTTCATCGAGCTGTCGCCCAACCCGGCGGTGCTGATCTCGGTGGCCGCGGCGGCCTTCGGTTCGGGCATTCACAACGCCGAGCTGATCGAGACGCTGCGCCGCAAGGAAGACGAGAACGCCGGCCTGATGACGGCGCTGGTGAAGCTGTGGGTGCACGGGCACCCCGTCGACGTCGGTGCGCTGTTCGGCACCGGCCAGGACCTGCCTTACGCGGACGTCCCGCGGACCCGCTTCGAGCGCAAGCCGTACTGGCTCACCGCCTCCATCGGCGGCGCCGCCGGCCCCGCCGGCGTGCCGGGTGCGCACGTCCAGCTGCCCGACGGCCGCCACGCCTGGGAGGTGGCCGTGAGCGCGGTGACCGATCCGCGCGAACTGGTGCTGGCCGCCGCACGCCAGATCCTGGACTCGCCGTCCGTCACGGCGGCCGAGACGATCGCCGCCCTCCCGGAGGACGGCACGGTGACCACCGTCTACACCCGCCATCCCGGTGGCGGGGCGATCGCGGTGTACGCCGACGCCGACCACGGGCACGCGCTGCTGTTCGAGGCGGCCGTCACCGGTACCGCCGCCGCCCGCACCGCCGCGGTCGCACCGCCCGCACCCGCGCCCGGGGCGCCGGGCGACCCGGGCCCCGGCGAGGCGGCCCGCAGCAGCGGCTTCGTCGACGAGCGTCTGGTGATCGACGACGAGGTGGTCGACGACATCGGCAACAAGTGGGAACCGGACTCCGGCGAGACCGTGGAGCAGCGTCTGGCGCTGATCGTCGGCGAGTCGATGGGCTACGACCCCGACGACCTGCCGCGGGAGATCCCGCTGATCGAGCTGGGGCTGGACTCCCTGATGGCGGTGCGCATCAAGAACCGCGTCGAGTACGAGTTCGACATCCCGCAGCTGCAGCTGCAGGCCATGCGCCAGGCGAATCTGTCCGATGTGACCAAGTTCGTCACCTTCGCCGTGGAGAACCGCGACCAGGTGGGCCTGCTCGCCGAGGGACACGACGGCCAGGAGCTCGACACCGCCGCCCTCAGCGCGCTGATCGACGAGGCCAACGCTCGCAAGGCGGCCGGCGAGGACGTCGCCGCGCCCGCGGCCGAGCAGTCCGCCGAGCCCGTGCAGCCCGCCGAGACGCAGGGGCCCGCCGAGACGCAGGAGCCTGCCGCCCCCGTCGAGACCGCGGCGCCTGCGCAGGCCACCGAGGCCGCCGACCTCACCGATCAGGCGCAGGTCTCGGCCGCGGCGGGCGCCGATGTGCCCCCGCGGGACGCGGCCGAGCGCCTCACCTTCGGCGCCTACGCCGTGGTGACCGGCACCTCCGCCGGCGGCATCTTCAACAAGCTGCCGGTGCTCGACGAGGAGACGGCCGAGAAGCTGACCGAGCGGCTCAACGAGCGCACCGGCGGCGCCATCGACGTCGAGGACATCCTGGACTCGGAGACCATCGAAGAGATGAGCGACTACGTCCGCCGGCACATGGAGTCGGCGGCCGACATCGACGGCTTCGTCCGGTACCTGCGCGTCCCCGAGGCGCCGGGCGGCGGCCGCCTGCACGCCTTCGACACCACGGCGGGCGACCCGATGCCGGTGCTGGTGTTCCACCCGGCCGGCGGCAACACCTCCGCCTACGAGGCGCTGCTCAAGCGCCTGCCCGAGGACCAGCCGGTGGTCGGCTTCGACCGCGTCGAGGGCACCATCGCCGAGCGCGTCAGGGAGTACCTGCCCAAGCTTCGCGAGGTCCAGCCGCACGGCCCGTACGTCCTGGTCGGCTGGTCGCTCGGCGGCGCCCTGGCCTACGGTGCCGCGCAGCAGCTGCGCGAAGCCGGCGAGGAGGTCGCCTTCGTGGGCCTGATCGACGTGGTGCGCCCCAGCAAGGACGTGGAGGAGACTCCCGAGACCAAGCGGGCCCGGCTGGAGCGGTGGAAGGACTTCGCGGTCAAGACCTACGGTCTGGACGACGACATCCCGATCCCGATGGACCGTCTGGTCGAGGCCGACGACGACGAGCAGTTCGCCATCATCATGGAGATGATGCAGATGTCGGGCACCAAGATCCCGGGCGGCATCATCGAGCACCAGCGGACGTCCTTCCTGGACAACCGGGCGCTCAGCGACATCTCGCCCACGCCGTACGAGGGCAAGGTGGTGCTCTACCGTGCCGACAAGATGCACGACGGCGCCATCGAGCTGGAACCGCAGTGGGCCGAGATCGACCCCGACGGGCGCTGGGGCGAGGTGGTCGACGATCTGGAGATCGTCCACATCGGCGGCGACCACCTGTCGATCGTCGACGAGCCGTACGTCGCCAAGGTCGGTGCCGACCTGACCCGGCGCATCGCGGAACTGGACCAGACCGGCCCGAATCAGAAGGAGACCCGAGGGTGACCACGGACAACACCACTGCCGGCAAGCTCGACGATCTCCGCGAGAAGCTGGAGCTGGCGCGCGAGCCCGGCGGTGAGAAGGCCGTCGCCAAGCGCGCGGCCAAGGGCATCTGTTCGCCGCGTGAGCGCCTGGAGATGTTGTTCGATCCCGGAACCTTCGTCGAGGTCGGCGCGCTGGCCAAGATGCCGGGCGCCGCGGACACCGGCTACGGCGACGGGGTGGTGACCGGGCACGGCCTGGTCCACGGCAGGCCGGTCGCCGCGTTCAGCCACGACCAGACCGTCCTGGGCGGCACCGTCGGTGAGATGTTCGGCCGCAAGGTGTCGGCGCTGATGGAGTGGGCCGGCAAGCTGGGCTGCCCGATGGTCGGCATCAACGACTCGGCCGGTGCCCGCATCCAGGACGCCGTCACGTCGCTGGCCTGGTACGCCGAGATGGGGCGCCGCAACGACCTGCTGTCCGGGCTGTCCCCGCAGGTCTCGGTGATCCTCGGCAAGTGTGCCGGCGGCGCCGTGTACACCCCGGCGAACACCGACATCCTGGTCGGCGTCGAGGACAAGAGCTACATGTTCGTCACCGGGCCGGACATCCTCAAGGCCGTCAACGGCGAAGAGGTCTCGGCCGAAGACCTGGGCAGCGCCCACAATCAGGCGCGCTGGGGCAACATTCACCACGTCGCGCCGGACGAGAAGGCCGCCTTCGACTGGGTGCGGGAGTACCTGCAGTACATGCCGTCGAGCTGTCACGAGACGCCGCCGGTGATCAATCCGGGCCTCGAGCCGGAGATCACCGAGTCCGACCTGGAGCTCAACGAGTTCATGCCGGACAACGACAACGCCGGCTACGACATGCACGATCTGATCGTGAAGCTGTTCGACGACGGCGCCTTCCACGAGGTGGCCGAGATCTTCGCGCCCAACCTGATCACCGGTTTCGCGCGGGTCGACGGTCACAGTGTCGGCATCGTCGCCAATCAACCGTCGGTGATGGCCGGGACCCTGGACACCGACGCCTCGGAGAAGGCCACCCGGTTCGTCCGGATCTGCAACGCCTTCAACATCCCGCTGGTCTTCCTGGTCGACACCCCGGGCATCCTCCCGGGCGTCATCGAGGAGTCCAAGGGCACCATCCGCCGCTCCGGCAAGTTCCTGTACGCGTACGTCGAAGCCGACGTCCCCAAGATCACCGTGGTGCTGCGCAAGGCCTACGGCGGCGCCTACGCGGTGATGGGCTGCAAGCAGCTCGGGGCCGACATCAACTTCGCGTGGCCGTCGGCCAAGATCGCAGTGATGGGCGCCGAGTCGGCCTCGGTGATCCTCACCCGCCACCAGACCGAGGGGCTCTCGGCGCACGACGCCGACAAGGTCCGCCAGGACTTCATCGACTTCTACAACGCGATGATGGCCACCCCGTACCTCGCGGCCGAACGCGGCTACATCGACGCCGTGATCGAGCCGTCGGAGACCCGGCTCCAGCTCCGCAAGGCGCTGGCCCAGCTGCGGGACAAGCGGGTGCTCCGGGCCCCGCGCAAGCACTACCTGATGCCCATCTGACACCGGCACACTGACTTCGGATCTGCGCACTCGGCCGAGTGCGCAGATCCGAAGTCCATGCGCCGTGCCCACCGGCGGCACTACCATCTCGCCATGGAGACGTTCGCCGGGCTGCCGCTGCACCCGCTGGTGGTGCACTTCGTGGTGGTGGCCGTTCCCGTCGCCGCGCTGGTCGGCATCGTCGTCACGCTCTGGCCGCGGGCGCGCGCCCACCTCGGCTGGTTTCCCCCGTTGCTCGGCTTGATCACGCTGATCTCGGTGCCGATCGCCACCACCGCGGGCGAAGCCCTGTTCGAGTCGATGGGCAGCCCGCCGTTCGCGCAGCGCCACACCGAGCTGGGCGATCAGGTGATCCTGGCCGTCGGGCCGCTGTTCGGGGTGCTGGCCCTGCAGTGGCTGCTCGACCGGCCCGCCGTTTACGACCGCCTCCCGCTCAGCGACCATGCGCTGACCTGGATCCGGCGCGCGGTGGCCGCCGCCGTGATCGCCGCCGCCGTCGCCTCGATCTGGCTGGTGATCCTGGCCGGGGACTCCGGCGCCCGGGCCGTGTGGACCTGACCGCCGGGCCCGCGGCTCAGTAGCCGGCGGACCGCATCGGGGCCGGGCTCGAGAGTCCGTTCACGGTGCGGTAGCCCAGCTCCAGTTCGGCGGGCGTGGCGTCCGGCACCAGCGGCGTGAACCGCTGCAGGCCGCCCCAGTCGCGACCCCAGTTGTTCCGCAGATACGTGGGCACCAGGGTGTTCGCCAGTAGGGCGTCGGTGATGCCGAGCGGTCCGCCCGACTTGCCGGCCATCCAGGTCTGGCTGTTCTTCTGCGTCGCATCCGCGTCCGGCATGATTCGCCAGTCCGGCAGCTCCAGCACCCCGTTGCGCACCGCGATCGGCCGCTGGCAGGGGAACACCAGGCCGGGCAGCCAGTCGATCAGCACCGGGTCGGTGCGGCCGACGACGTCGTTCAGCGTGCGCAGCGACGGCACCCGCGGCGGCGTGAACGCCACCCATTCGGCGGACGCCGCGGCCTCGTCGACCACCTGCAGCCGCACCAGGGTGGCGCCGGGGGGCGCCTGATCGAGCGGGAAGCGCAGCGTCCGCCACTCGGCGTTGGTCTCGATCGCGTCGATCGGGATCTGCGGTGCCCCCACCGGAACAGCGCGGCCGTCGGCGCCGATCCGGGCGTACTCGGCCACCAGTTTGCGGCCCGGCGTCACCGCTCCCAGACCGTTGACGGCCTCGATGGAGCCGGCGGCGGCCACCGCGAGCAACGGCGACGACTCGGGCGCCTCGCCGGCGGCGAACGGCAACTGATACCAGTCGGTGGTCACCGAAGCGGCGCCGGTGGCCCCGCTGCTGCCCAGGACCGGCGTCGTGGCCGGATTCAGCCCGTACGGGAGCCGGACCCCCGAGGCCGAATCGGAGACGGGGGAGTCGATCTCCTCCACCTCTTCGCCGCTGGCGTCCTCGGTGGTCGGCAGCGACGTCTGCGGGCTGTCCTCGTCGTCGTCGGTGGAGCTGCCGCTGGTCTTGCGTTCCAGCGGATCGATCAGCGCGGTGGAGGCGACCCCGTCCTCGGTGAAGCCGACGTTCTCCCCGGCCAGGGCGGCCCGCGGCGCCGGCGCCGGGCGCCCGTCCACCGCGGCCGGACGCAGGATCGAGGCGTTCGGGTCGCTCTCCACCAGGACGTCGTTGGCCAGCGCGCATTCGTCGCCGGTCAGGGCGCGCACATTCGATTTGACCCACGACCAGCTGTCACGCTGCACCCACGCGGCCTTGGCGAAGGAGCCGAGCATGAACACGATCACCAGGGCGGCGATCACCGGCAGCGGCGACACCTTGAACCGGTTGAGGCCGGTCCGGGTGTACCCGGTGCGTTTGTCCTCGTCGACGTAGTCGTTGCGGAAGTAGTACCAGAGCCCGAAGAGCGCGGCGAGGATCGACAGGCCCAGGACCGCCCAGCCGAGTTTGACGCCCGCGATCGCGATGGGCCGGTCCCACCACGGGATGCCGTAACTGCCGACGTACCACCACATGTTGGTGCCGGTCGCGGCCACCGCGGTCACCAGGAGCACGGCCGAGGTGAAGAAGGCGCGGTTGCTGCGCGAGCGCAGCAGGGCCGGCGACATCATGGCGGCCGTGGCCCCGACGATCGCGGCACCGATGCAGGCGTAGATGCCCAGGTGGTGAGTCCACTTGGTGGGAGTGAACGAGATGAAGAACATGGTGCCGAGCATCACCGCGATCAGGCGCCAGATCGGTGCCCGGGCCACGCCGTTGAGGCGGCTCTTGGACAGCAGGCGGAAGATCGCGATCAGCAGGCACAGGAACATCACCAGGATGCCGAAGCGGCGGGAGAAGGTGCCGTCACCGGTCTGCAGGATCAGGTAGTAGTACCGGACCGGCTCCTGCCACCACTCCAGGGTGGGGCCGACGTCGCTGGCCACCGAACTGCCCTCGAGCAGCGGCATCAGCGGCTGCCAGTAGAAGATCATGAACAGCACCGAGGTGCCCGCGGCGAGTACCGGCAGCAGCAGCGGGCCCAGCCCGTCGCGCCGGCGCCGGGAGACGATGGTGCGCACCACCGGACGCAAGCCGGCCAGCAGGGCGGCGACGGCCATCAGGCCGCCGGGGGCCACGGCGAGGGTCAGCGCGCCGATGATCGCGGCCACCGCGTAGGGCAGCAGCCGGCGGGTGGCGATCGCCCGTTCCACCGCGCACCAGGTCAGCAGGGCGCCGACGGCTTCGAGCGGCTCGAACCGGATGCCGTTGTTGTAGGGCAGCCAGATGGCCAGGAACACCAGGGCGCACGACCAGATCGCCGCCTGGTTGGTGCGCACCGCCCGACCCAGGCGCGGGAGCACCTCGCGGCTGAGCAGCCACCAGCCGAGCAGGCCGAGCAGGAAGGCCGGCAGCCGCAACCACGGTGTCGCGACCGAGACCTGCGTCATCCACGACAGCACCTGATAGGGCCAGCCGAACGGGTCTTGTGGCACACCGAAATAGCGGAAGTAGTTGTCGGCGTAACCGGCTTCGGCGGTGATCCGCGAGACCGTGATGTTGTAGCCGTCGTCGGAGGTGTTGCCGCCCATCAGCCACCACACCGCGAGCACGGCGAAGACCACCACGTCGGGCGGCCGGATGGTGAACCAGCCGCGCGGCAGGAAACGCTTGTGGCCGCGGCCGTCACGCGCATCGAGGATGCCGAGAGCGATCAGCGACAGCAGCGTCATCACGACGCCCACGATCACCGCGGCGAGCTTCAAGGTGGTGGGGTCGTTGACGTAGCGGGTGTCGATGTCCGCATGCACCGACAACCCCTCCCGCGGGACGTCGGCAGGAAGGTCGGAGAACAGCCCGACGATCTGCGGCCGCATGTCCGGGTCGCCGGTGGAGTAGCCGGTGCCCTCACCGTCCATTCCGGTGACCTGTGCGGTCACGCCGTCGGCGCCGCCGTTCAGCTCGAAGGCGCAGTTCGGATTCGACTGTGCCGCTTGCCGATCCACGCTCAGGAGCAGGACGTCGCGCACGGTCATGTTGATCCGGGAGTCGTCGGCCTTGACGAACAGGCCGCGCGCGCCGGCCTGCTTTCCGGCAGACGGGATGGTCGAGAGCAGCACGCCGCCGGACGACGGGAGCTCGTCGGCCAGCGAACACGGCACGGTGACCGTCATGTCGGTGGGGACGAAGGCCACCAGGGGCGCCGTCACATCGCTGATGGTGCCGCCCTGCGGCCACTGCAGGGCCGCGCTGCGCTGCTGCACCGGCAGCAGAGGGGTCGCAAGCGCCAGCAGCAGACCGATCAGGCCGGCCACCACCGCCACCAGTTTGGTGACGCGGTAGTCGTCGGCGGTCAGGAACGCCCAACGGCTGCGGGACGTGTCCGCGGTCGGTTCCGCCGGAGGCTTGCCGGCGCCGGTGGTGGTCTCATCGGTCATTTGGCGGGCTCCAGGCGGATCGATCCGGCGCGGGACAGGCCCGAGCGCGTCACCTGCTGCGTCGTTACGGCGGCGGTGGCGGCGTCCGGGGCGAGCGGGGTCAGCTTCTCCAGCGTGCCCCAGTCCTGATGCCAGTCATGGTCGAGGTAGGTGGGCACCACCACGGACTTGGTGGTCGACTCGCTGACCGACAGCAGGCCGCCGGCGTTGGCCGCCATCCAGGTCTTGGACTGCATGTTCATGGTCACGTAGTCGGGCAGGATCCGCCACTGCGGCACCTGCGCGACGCCGTGCGTGAAGGTCATCGGCCGCTGGCACGGGAAGTAGGCGGCCACCGGGAAGTCGATCAGCGTCGGGTCCGTCGAACCCACCAGATCCTGCAGGGTCACCAGCTTCGGCGCCCGCGGGGGTGTGATGCCGATGAACTGCATGGCGCCGAGGTTGGTGTCGTCGATCACCAGGCGCATCGCGGTGGCGTTCGCCGGGGCGGCGTCCATCGGCACGCGCAGGTTGCGCCACGGGCGGTTGGCGATCCGGGGGCCCGGATCGATCGGCAGCACATCGCGTCCCACCTGCACGAACTCGCCGTCCGCGCCGGTTTCACCGAACTGCACCACCAGCGACTGGCCGGGGACGGTGACACCGTTGGCGTCCACCGAGGTGACCGCACCCGCCGTCGCGAAGACCAGCAACGGTGAGTCGGCGCGGTCGGGCAGCCGGTACCAGTCGGTGGTCAGGTGCGCGTTGCCCGGGTAACCGAAGCTGCCCAGCACCGGCGTGGTGGCCGGGTCCAGGCCGAACGGCAGCGCGACAGTGGAACCGTTCACCGTCCTCGGTCCCTGGCCGCCGGTGGTGCCGGCGCCCAGGGTGCCCACGGTGGAGAACGGCCGGGAGGTGGACCCGGAGACGTGCATCTGACCCGGTCGCGACGTGATGGGCTCGGGAGACAGGTCGCCGGCCACCCCGTCCGGGGTGAAGCCGACACCGCCGGTGCCGGCGAGGGCCGCCGACTGCGTTCGACCGTCGGCCGGCGTCAGCAGGTTGGCGTTGGGGTCCGGTTCGGCGAGCACCTGATCGGCCATGCCGCAGGAGTCGCCGCTCACCGCATGCACGTTGTGACTGAGCGTCGTCATCGCGTCGCCGCGCGTCACCGCGGACTTGGCGAACAACGCGAGCGTCGCCAGCACCATGACGGCCGCGATCACCGTGATCGGGGAGGAGGCCACGGCCATCCGGCGCCGGTCGGCGACCGAGTCGGGTTGTCCGGCACCGTGATGCGCCATGCCCTTGTTGGCCACGTAGTCCAGGCGCAGGGTCTGCCACAGGGCCACGGCCACCGCGATCACTGCGAGCACCAGCAGCATCGACGACACCTGCTGGCCCGCCAGCGACGGTGCCTGGTCGAACCAGGAGATGTCGTAGCGGGAGACGTACGGCCACGAGTTGTAGCCGGCCGCCACCGCGGCCAGGCCGAAGAGCAGTCCGGCGACGAACACCGTCAGGTTGCGGCTCGAGCGCGCCGCGCTCTGGGCCACGGCCAGCGTGCCGGTGGCGGCCAGGGCCGCACCGAGGCCGGCGAAGACGCCGAACTGGATGGTCCATTTGACGGGGACGAAGAAGAACAGGATCAGGGTCACCGCGAAGGCGCCCACCAGCCGCCAGGCCCGCCGGGCGTGCACGCCGTCGATCTTGCCGCGCCGCAGCAGGACCGCAGCGGTCACGATGGCGCCGGCGTACAGCAGCAGCACCGGGATGCGGCGGGCGATGGAGCCGTCGGGGGTGGTGACCGAGAGGAAGTAGTAGCGCAGGAACTCCTGGCTCCACGGGATGATCGGGCCGGTCACGTAGCGGACCCGCATCGCCTCCAGCGTCGTCATCAGCGTCTGGTCGCGGAAGACCACCACCAGCACCACCAGGGCGGCCGCCCCGATCGGCGCGAGCAGCGCCGACAGCGGGTCCTCGCGGCGGCGCTTCACCAGGATTCGCAGCAGCTGACGGGCGCAGACCAGCAGGATCGCCAGCCCGATCACGCCCTGCGGGGCCAGGGCGAGAGTGAAGGCGGCACCGGTGGCGGCCAGCGCGGCGGGCAGCAGCTGCCGGGTGCCGATGGCCCGCTCGGCCGCCCACCAGGTCAGCAGCGAGCCGAGGACGATGATGCCCTCGGTGCGCAGACCCGAGCAGAACGGGAGCCAGAAGGCGAGGAAGACCGAGGCGGCGGCCCAGCCGGGCCAGCCGGTCGGCGTGACGGCACGGCCCAGGCTGGGGAGCACCACCCGGCTGAGCAGGTACCAGGACACCAGCCCGGCGATCAGCGCGGGCACGTGCATCCAGACGATGGCCGGGGACACCTTGGCCCAGAGGGCCAGGAAGCTGTAGTACCAGTCGAACGGGGCTTCGGCGATGCCGTAGTAGCGGTAGTAGTTCGACAGATAACCGGCCGCGTCGGCGGTGCGGCCCATGTTCAGGATGTAGCCGTCGTCGGGAGCCCCGGCCCCCAAGAACAGCCAGATCAGCAGGACCGCGGTCACCACGGCGTCGGTCGTGCGCAGCCGCAGCGAACGGAGCCACAGTGTCAGCCCCCGCGTGCGGCCGGCGCCCGGCGGCGCGCGGTAGCCGCGCAGCCGGTCCAGGCAGAACAGCGCGAACAGCGCCACCAGCGTCGCGATCACGGCGATCACCATCACGATGATCTTCAGCACCGAGGCGCTGGACTCGTAGCGGTTGTCGACGGTGATGGTCGCGCGCATGCCCGCGTCCTGCAGCGTCTGCACCTGGTCGGTCGACAGCGCGGTGAACAGGCCGTCCACCTGCGGCCGGGCATCCGGTTCGAGGATGGTCTTCGGGCCCAGTCCCACGAACTGGGCGCCGGTCTCGGCCGGGGAGGAGAAGATGTGCAGGCGCTCGCACTCGCCGGACGACAGGGCCTCGAGGGTGGCACTGGCGGCGGTGTTGGAACGGGACAGCACCGTCACGCGGTCGCCGCGGGCCGAGACCACCAGGGCGTTGTTGGCCAGCCGGTTGGCACCGGGCGGCATGGTCGCCAGCAGCGTCCCGTCCTCGCGGGCGGCCGCGGCCAGCGGGGCACACGGGATCGAGATGTCCAGGCCCTGCGGGGTCTGGGCGATCAGCGGCGCGATGATCGACGGATCGTCGGCGCTCAGCTGCTGCCCCTGCGGCCAGGTGATGGTCGCCTCGGTGGTGGAGACGGGCAGGAACGGGACGGCCAGGGCGGCGACGACGGCGACGACACCGGCCACCGCGGCGAGCAGCCGCGCCTGCGGTGCCGACAAGGGGGCCGATCGCCGGGGACGCTCGGTGTCTTCGGTGTCAGTTGTCGGCACAGGCACGGTCTCTGAGGTTAGTCCAACATGCTGAGGAGGTCCCAAACGCTCCTCGGCACGTCAGTGCCGGATGGGGGCGGGGCTCCACAGGCCGCTGCGCGTCTGGGTGTCGTAGTCGATGACGGCGGGGGGTGCGTCGTCGTAGGCCTCGTAGCGTTCCAGCGCTCCCCAGTCCCGGCCGATGTCGCCCTGCAGATAGGTCGCGACGGTGGTCGGCCGCTGGGAGACGTCGAGCCAGCCGAGCGGTCCGCCGCCGGCGGCGCTCTGCCAGGTGCCGACGGCGGCCGCCAGGTCGGCGCCCGGCCGGATCCGCCACTTGGGGGTCTCGGCGACGCCGGCGTGGAAGTTGAACGGGCGCTGGCAGGGGACCACCAGGCCGGAGGTCCAGTCGGCGTGCACCGGGTCGCTGCTGCCGACGGTCTCCTGCAGCGTCGTCATCTCGGGCAGGCGCGGCGGGGTGACCACCAGGTAGTGGTCGGCGGCCAGGTTGTGGTCGTCGGCGACGATCCGGACCGCGGTGAGATCGTCCGGCAGTCCCGCGGTGTCGATGCGGACGTTGCGCCAGGACGGCTCGGGACCGGGATCGATCATGGTGACCGCCCCGGTGGGCGACAGCGAACCGTCGCGGGCATCCGGGCCGATCGGGTCGTCGGTGTACTCCAGGCGCAGTTCGCCGCGGTAGAAGTCGCCGGCCACCGAGAAGGTGATCAGCGGGTGGTCGCGGTAGTCGGCGGGCAGCGCGTACCAGCCGGAGGTGAGTCCGGCCGGGGTCTGTGTGTCGGCCGAATAGCTGCCGAGCACTGCGGTGCGGGCCGGATCCAGCCCGAACGGCAGCGCGGCGGGCGACCCGTTGATTCCGGGATCGGCCAGCACGCCGCCCCCCGTGCCGCCGCTGTTGGCGATCAGCAGGTCGGGGTCCTGCGAGGCCGCCCCGGCGAGCACGCCGAGGCTGCCCGACGTGGCGCGCGTGTTCAGATCCACGGGCACTCCGCCCGCGGTGAAGCCGACGGTGGCGCTGCGGTCGGCGCCGGCCGGCTGGGTGGTCGGCCCGGCCAGCGGATCGCGCAGCGTGGGGTCCACCGGCTCGAGCAGGTGCTCGCTCGGATCCTGTTCCACCCAGACCTTGTCGGCCATGCTGCACGGCTTGCCCAGGAGGGCCTCGAAGTTGCTGCGCGGCACCGAGTACGAGCCGCTCTGGTTGATCCCGGCGAAGACGGCGGTCACCAGCGCGAAGATCACCATCGCACCGGCGGCGATCCCCATCGGGGCGCGAGTCGGCCAGGCGACGATCCGGCGCGCCCGGCTCGGCCCGGCCGGCCCGGAGAGGTGGCGCACCGGATCGGCTCCGGTGAACGGCTCGCGGAAATGGAACCAGAGTGCGACGGCCAGCAGGACCAGGGTCAGGTACAGCAGGACCTGGCCGATCATCGCGCCGGCGATCGTCACCTGCCAGACGCCCCACGGCATGCCCCAGGCCGACGAGTAGTAGTACGAGTTCGGGGCGGTCAGGGCCAGTCCGGCGATGAACACCACCAGTGCGCCGAACAGGGTGCGGTTGCGCCGCGAGTGGGTGGCGTCGGCGCTGGCCGCGACCGTCGCGAGCGCGGCCAGGGCCGCCACCAGCCCGGCGAAGACGCCGAAGTGGTGGGTCCACTTGGTGGGGGTGAACATCAGGAACAGCAGCGAGGCGAAGGTGATCCCCACGATCCGCTGGGCGGGACCGGCCGCGGTGCCCGGGATCCGCCCCTTGCGGATCAGCACCGCGCCGGCCACCACCATCGACAGCACCATCGCCAGGACGGCGAAGCGCCGCATGATGGAGCCGTCGGCGGAGAAGGCGAACAGCGACGAGTAGCGGTCGATCTCGTTGTACCAGTGCGACGACGGGCCGACCGCGGTCTTCATCGTCGAACTCTGTGTGAAGGCGGCCAGCGTCAGGTTGGTGAAGACCACGAACAGCACGAAGGTGCCGGCGGCCAGAATCGGGGCGATCAGGCACACGTAGGCCCAGGTGGCCGAGCGGGCGGTCTGCCGGGCGATCTCCCGCGCCCGGCGCACCAGCGCGAGCAGCATGGGCCGGGCGCCGGCCACCAGCGCGGCCACGGCGAGCACACCGGTGGGGCCGGCGGCGATGGAGAAGGCGGCGATCAGGCAGGCGACCGCCGCCGGCAACAGCCGGCCGGTGGCGATCGAGCGTTCCACCGAGCACCAGGTCAGCAGTGCCCCCAGGCAGATGATCGGTTCCGGGCGCAGACCGTTGTTGAACGGGAACCAGGCGGCCAGGAACACCGCGGCCGCCGTCCAGGCGGGAGCCGACCGCAGCGAGGCCGCGCGGCCCAGGCGGGGGAGCACCTCGTGGCTGATGATCAGCCAGCTGATGATGCCGCACAGCAGGGCCGGGATACGCATCCACGGGCTGGCCACCGTGACCTGGCTCAGCAGGCCGAAGACCTGGTAGTACCAGCCGAACGGCGATTCGGGGGCGCCGAACCAGCGGAAGTAGTTCGCGGTGTAGTCGCTCTCCTGCGCCACCCGCGACATGGTCATCAGGTAGCCGTCGTCGGAGGTGTTGGGGCCGACGAAGTGCCACACCAGCAGCAGACCGATGACGGTGTAGTCGCGGGAGTTGAAGCGCCACCAGCGGGCCGGGAAGACCCGGCCGTTGCGATGGCCGTCGGTGGCGTCGAGCCGGCCGAGGGCGATCAGCGACAGCAGGGTGGCGACCACGCCGACGACGATCGCCAGCCATTTCAGGAGGGTGGGCGAGGTGCTGTACCGCGAGTCGATCTGCACGTGCGCCGACAGACCGGGCAGTGCAGCGGCCGGTCCGGACAGCTGGGTGAACAGCCCGGTCAGCTGCGGACGCTGGTCACCGAGATCCTGGTCGTTCGTGGACGCGGCGAGCGGCTCGCCGTCGTCGCCCCGCAGACCGATGACGGCGGCGGTGACCTCCGTCGAGTCGGCCGAGACCGTGATGGCCGAGCAGTCGCCGGAGAGCACCCGCTCCAGCGGGACCGACAGCAGCGGGATGTTGCGGTTGATCACCTCCACCGACTGCGGGGCGTCGGCGGCGCCGGTGTTGCCGGTGACCCGAACGAACAGGCCGCGTTCGGCGGCCTTGGGCGCCGACGGCGAGGTGGTGGACAGCAGTACGCTCTGCCCGCTCGGCAGGTCGCCGGCGGCGGAGCACGGGATCGACGCCTCCAGTGTGATGGGTGCGTAGGAGATCAGCGGCGCCGAGACCGAGCCGACGGTGTTCTCCTGTGGCCAGGAGATCTCGGCGGTGGTCTGCTGTACGGGCAGCAGGGGTGTCAGCAGCGCCAGGAGGAATCCGGCCAGTCCGGTGACGATGGCGGTGATCTGGGCCCGCCGGACCGAAAACGATGGCACAGGGGCATCGTAGCGATGCCCCTGTGCCATCGATGGAGTCGATGTGCCGGTCGCGTGCCCCGGCTCGGGAGAGGTCAGGATTTAGAGGTCGTCGCCGCTCCAGTTGGCGACCGCCCAGATCACCAGAACGTCGATGGCGATGATCAGGATCGACCACCAGGGCGTGTACGGCAGCCACAGGAAGTTGGCGACGATCGACAGCGAGGCGATGATGATCGCGCAGACGCGGGCCCAGGTGGCGCCGATGAACATGCCGATCGCGATGCACACGCCGATCACGCCGAGGACGATGTGGATCCAGCCCCAGGTGGTGAGGTTGAAGGCGTAGATGTAGTCCTCGTTGATCAAGACGAGTGACTCGTCGTTGGCCACAGCGGCGATGCCCTGGAAGAAGGCCAGGATGGAACCGACCAGAAGGAGGGCGGCGGCGGCCCAGGTGGTGCCCACTGCCCAGGGATTGGCTGCCGGAGGTCCGGCCTCATACTGCGCGCGATCTTCTCTGTTAACAGTCATGAATGGTAATTACCACGCCGAATAGGCAGACGCGGCAGTTGACGCCCGTTGGGGGTGAATTCGTTATGACGACTCGGCACCGGCTGTGACCGGCGTGCCGGTTCGGCGGGACGGAGGCCGACGTCTCGTAGACTTCTGCCCATGTCGTCCGATTCTCCCGCCGCCGGTGCGCCGCTGCCCATCCTGCTGCTCAACGGCCCCAATCTGAACATGCTCGGTGCCCGGCAGCCGGAGGTCTACGGTACGGCCACCCTCGAGGACGTCGTGGCCCTGGTGGAGCGGACCGCCGCCGAGCACGGTTTCGGTGTGCAGGCCCTGCAGACCAACCACGAAGGCGAGATGATCGATGCGATCGGGGCCGCGCGCGGGGCGATCAGCGGGATCGTCATCAACCCGGCGGCGTGGACCCACACCTCCGTCGCGCTGATCGACGCCCTGGTGCTCCCGGAGGTGCCGATCATCGAGGTGCACCTGAGCAATGTCCACGCCCGCGAGAGCTTCCGGCATCACTCCTACGTGTCGCCGATCGCCGCCGGGGTGATCGCCGGTTTCGGGATCGCCGGCTACGAGTACGCGGTCCGCCACTTGGTGACTCTCGTCTCCTGATGCGCCGCGGCGTCCCCGGACCGAGTACGGTGGCCACATCGGCGTTCATTCGCCGCGCGTCGTAGAACGCTCCCCGATCCCACGGTCGGCCGGACTCTTCCGCCCCCTGGACCAGATCGATGACTTTCCTGCGGCGAACGGATACGCACACCTGCGTGTTCGCCACCGATTTCCCACGCTCTGTTGTGTGCCGCGCTGCTTTGTCGCGCCGGCGCACCGTCGTTCGCGGGGAGTCCCTAGCCGCAAAGGCTGACTTGATATGACAACGACTTTCGCCGCTCTCGGCGTACCCGATCCGATCGTGGCGAGCCTCGCCGCCGAAGGCAAGACCGATGCCTTCCCGATCCAGGAACACACCCTGCCCGACAGCCTCGGCGGACGCGACGTCCTCGGCCGCGGCAAGACGGGCTCGGGCAAGACCCTGGCCTTCTCCATCCCGATGGTCACGCGCCTGGCCGCTCAGGGGGCGACGCGCCGCGCCGGTCACCCGACCGGTCTGGTGCTCGCGCCGACCCGCGAGCTGGCCACCCAGATCGCGGCGGTCCTCGCCCCGATGGCCGCAGCGATGGGCCTGCGCGTCACCACCGTCTTCGGCGGCGTGAAGCAGGCCGGCCAGGAGCGGGCGCTGCGCGCCGGTGTCGACATCGTCGTCGCCTGCCCCGGCCGCCTGGAAGATCTGATGAAGCAGCGCATCGTCTCGCTCGACGACGTGGCGATCACCGTGCTCGACGAGGCCGACCACATGGCCGACCTCGGCTTTCTGCCCGGCGTGACCCGCATCCTGAACGCCACCCCGCAGGGCGGGCAGCGCATGCTGTTCTCGGCGACCCTGGACAACGGCGTCGACAAGCTGGTCAAGCGGTTCCTGAACCGCCCGGTGACGCACTCGCTGGAAGAGGCCAACAGCCCGGTGGAGAAGATGACCCACCACGTCTTCGAGGTCCGCAGCGCCGCGGACAAGAACGACCTGGTTCAGGCCCTCGCCTCCGGTTCGGGCCGCCGCATCCTGTTCATGCGCACCAAGCACCAGGCCAAGAAGCTGGCCAAGAAGCTGACCGCCGCGGGCATCCCGTCGGTGGACCTGCACGGCAACCTGTCGCAGAACCAGCGCGACCGCAACCTGGCCTCGTTCTCGGCGGCGGACGGCGCACGCGTGCTGGTGGCCACCGACGTGGCCGCGCGCGGCGTGCACGTCGACGACGTCGAGCTGGTGGTCCACGTGGACCCGCCGGCCGAGCACAAGGCCTTCCTGCACCGTTCGGGCCGCACCGCGCGGGCCGGCAGCGACGGCGACGTGGTGACCGTGTGTCTGCCCGAGCAGCGCGCCGACCTGCGCAAGATGCTGCAGAAGGCGCAGATCAAGGTGACCCCCACGCAGGTGACCGCCACGTCCCCGGCCGTCGACGAGCTCGTCGGCGAACGGGCCCCCTATCGTGAGCCCGCTCCGGCCCCGGCTCCGCAGCAGCAGCAGCGCAAGCGCTCCGGCGGCGGCCAGGCCCGCTCCGGTCGCGGCGGCGCACAGGGCGGTCGCGGCCGCAGCGGACAGGGCGGCCGCAGTGGCCAGGGCAGCCGCAGCGCGCAGGGCGGCCGCAACGGCGGGAGTGCGGCGGGCGGTGAGTCCACGCAGCGCGTGCACACCTCCTCCACGCCCCGGTCGTCGTCGGCCGCGGCACCCGCGCAGCGCCGTCGCCGCAGTGCGCGCCGCCCCGCCGGTGCGCCGAGCGCGCGCTAGAGGCACCGCGCCACAGGCACGCAGTATTTCCGTGAACCGGGCTCTCAGCGACGGCTGAGGGCCCGGTTCACTGCTGTGCGCATGGAGCCCTCCCAGAGGTCGCCGTGCCCGGGCAGCAGCAGGTGCGCGTCCGTGGCGGCCAGCGCCTCCAGGGATTCGGCGTTGCGCTCGGGGTCGTGGGTGAAGATCGGTCCCAGGCATTGCGGGCCGTGCTGCGAGGTGATCGCGTGCCCGCTGATCAGCGCATCCCCGGACACCAGTCCTTCGCCCTCGGCGACCAGATAGGCGCAGTGCCCGCGGGTGTGACCCGGGGTGGGGACGGCGACGGGGCTGCCGGGCAGTGCCGACAGATCGCCCAGCGGGGAGGTGTCGTCCAAACCGGCCCGGCTCAGGGCGCCCAGCGGAATGATCTGACTCAGCCAGCGCATCACGCGCGGCTGCCAGGCGATCGGCGCCAGGCTCACCGCGTTCGCCTGCTCCAGATATTCGCGCTTGGCGTGCGCCACTTCGTCGGGGTGGGCGTAGACGTCGAAGGTGTACTCCTCGCGCAGCCGGATCAGACCGCCGAGATGATCGACGTGCGCGTGGGTGAGCAGCGCCGCCCGGATCTCCTCGGGTGCGCTGCCGACCCGGCGCAGGGATTCGAGCACCGCACCGGCGTGGCCGGGGTAGCCGCCGTCGATCAGCGTGACACCGCCTTCGCCCTGCGCGATCACCCAGTTCACGGTGGACGTGGAGACCAGGTGGGTGGTGGTGTGGTCTCCGGTCAGCGTGTCGATGCGCATGTCCACCGCGGTACCTCCAGGTCTGTGCCGGTTAGTTGCGGACCACCAGGACGAAGGGGCCCACCTCGGTCACCGTATACGCCGGATCGTCGAAGACGGCGGGGTCGAAGGTGACCGTGTACCGCTTGATGTTCGGGTCGTTGGGGTAGACGTCCTGGGCCAGCCGCAGCGTGTAGCCGTCGGCGCCGTACCGGAACACGAAGACGTTCGGCGTCCGCCACGGGCTGGCCGCCATCGCGGCCTTGAGTTCCGCCGGATCGGTGGCCTGCGACCAGCGCTCGATGGTGGCCGCGCGGGCGTCGAACTCGGCCAGCGGATTGGCGTAATGCGAGGTGAGTCCCTGGAAACCCCAGTACGGGTACACCGACAGAAAGCTGTAGTCGGCGGTCAGCACCACGTTCTCGGTGGCGCCCCGGCCGGTCTGCTCGCCGATCAGACGGTGCAGTTCGGCGTAGTACGACTCCGAGCCGGCCGGCCGGTGGTCGGCGCGCTCGCCGTATCCGTCGGTGTCGGTGTAGGCGATGGTGATCTCCTGCGACAGCGTCGCCGGCAGCTGCTGGGCCACGCCCAGGGCGCCCACCGCGGCCAGCACCCCGATCAGGGTGCGCACGTCGCCGAAGTGCGCGACCGCGGTGCGGGACAGTTCGACGACGGCGAAAACACCTGCGGCGGCGAGGATCCCGGCGGTGACGGCCTCCAGCCGGAACGACAGCAGAGTGCTGCCGATCGCGGTGCGGCCCAGCGACGCCGCAGTCAGCACCAGGACGCCGACCAGCGCGGTGACGAGCGCGAAGGCGATGGTCCGGCGCCGCATCCGCAGCACCGCCCAGATCAGTCCGGCCAGGGTCAGCAGCCCGATCAGGGTGAACTCGAGCATCGGCAGCGGCAGGATGGCGCCGCGCTCGGGCAGATAGTGCTCGGCGGCGCCGGAGACGGTCACCGAGGAGCCGGCCCGCTCGATCAGGTACCGCGCCCAGAACACCAGGGCGACGGCGACGGCGACGGCGCCCATCACCGCCAGCCGGACGATCACCCCCAGCATCCGGGACCGGCGCCGGGCCTTCAGCACGTCGTCGTCGACGGCGCTGTTGCGCACCATCATCCGGGCCTGGACCAGATAGACCAGCGCGATCAGGATCGCGGTCCCGGCGAACAGGGCGGTGTAGAGCGTGTAGACGGTGGCCGAGACGCCGAGGAAGACTCCGCCGGCGACCACCGCGAGCCAGCCGGTCTCGCGCACCGGTGCCGGTCCGTCGGCCAGACGCCCGGCCCCGCGCAGCGCGTGGGCGATCACCACCAGCATCGGCACGCCGACCAGGATGAGCACCGCCGCATACGGTTCCGGCGACGCGAAATGCAGGGTCACCGCCGTCACCGCCAGGCCCACCGCGGTCCCGGCGCCGACGCCGACCATCCGGTTCCAGAGCACCACGCCCAGCGCGGCGGCGGCCGCCAGCGACACGATGGCCCACGGCCTGTAGGCCTCCCAGCCCGGGAGGCCGAGCGCGTCGGCGTACCGCCCGCCGAACCAGAACCACGTCGCCGGGTAGTACGGCGGCAGGTCGATGTAGGTCATGTCCGCCAGCCGCGGGCTGCTGGTCAAGCGCGTCAGATACTCGGTGCGGAACTGCTGATCGGCGGTGAGGCCGTGCAGATACAGCTTGGTCGCGCCCAGCGGCATGCCGAGGCTCACCGTCACCAGACCCGCCGAGGCGACCGCCCCGAGCCACGAGGTCGCCAGACGCCACGACGGCCGGTACCGGGCGGTCACCGCCGCGACCACGGCCACCAGGACGAAGACCGCCTGGCCCAGCGTGGTCAGCGCGCGGGTGACGTTGGAGGTGTTGTAGGCCGGCCAGGCCACCGCCTCGATCACGCGCAGCCCGGCCATCGCGACCGCGGTGCCCAGCACCACGGCGCCCAGGAGTTCGATCAGATCGCGCCCGCGGCGGCGCAGCGGCGAGCCGAGTCCGGATCCGGCGGCGGTCAGCACGTCAGACGGGGAGCTTGCGGAAGATCGGGCGCGGGACGTGGCGCAGCACCATCATGATGAACCGGAACGGACCCGGCACCCAGATGACCTCCTTGCCCTTGCCCACGGCGGCCACCACGCGCTGGGCCACATCCTCCTTGTTCACCGTCAGCGGGGCCTCGGCGACGTGCGCCGACAGCCGGGTGCGGACCTGACCGGGGCGCACCACCAGAACGCGCACGCCGTCCGGGCGCACCGCGTCGCCGAGGCCGAGGTAGAAGCCGTCCAGGCCGGCCTTGGTGGAGCCGTAGACGAAGTTGGAGCGGCGCACCCGCTCGCCGGCCACCGAGCTCATCGCGACGATCTGGCCGTGTCCCTGGGCGCGCATCCGCTCGCCCAGCAGGACGCCGACGCTGACTGCGGCGGTGTAGTTGATGTCGGCCTCGAGGACGGCGAGCTTCTGGTCCTGCCAGGCCTGCTCATCGTCGCCCTGGATGCCGAAAGCCACGATGGCCACGTCGATGTCGCCGCCGGCGAAGGCCCGGTCGATCACGGCCGGATGCGAGGCGGTGTCGAGGGCGTCGAAGTCGCTCTGCTCCACCGAGGTGGCTCCGGCGGCCTCCATCTGGGCCACGGCGGCGGCCGCGGCCGGATCGTTCGGGACGGTGGCGAGCACCACGCGCATGGGGCCGCGGGACAGGAACTCCGCGGTGATGGCCAGGCCGATCTCGGAGCTGCCGCCGAGGACGAGGATGGATTTCGGGACGCCGACGGCGTTGAACATGTGGGTTCTCTTTCGGTTGGGGCTCGACCGGGGCCCGGAGCACTCGGTCGCTGCCGGGAAGAAATGTCCGTCGTAGCGGAGGTCTCAGACCAGTTCCAGGCGGCGGCCCATGTCGGACATGAAGACCTTGTCCGGGTCCACGCGGCGCCGGACCTTCAGCCACTCGTCGATCCGCGGGTACATCGCGTGGAAGGTCTCGGCGGTGGTGCGCGAATCCTTCGCGGTGTACAGGCGTCCGCCGATCTCCAGGACGCGGCGGTCCAGTTCGGAGACGAACTCGTGCAGGCCCTTCTTGATGGGGAAGTCCACGCAGATGTTCCAGCCCGGCATCGGGAAGCTCAGCGGTGCCTGGTTGCCTTCGCCGAAGAGCTTGAAGACGTTCAGGAAGCTGACGTGCCCGGAGGCCTGGATGTCGTAGATGATGCCCTTGAACTCTTCGACGGCGGCCGGCGGCACGATGAACTGGTACTGCAGGAAGCCCTTCGAGCCGTAGGCGCGATTCCAGTTCCCGAACAGATCCAGCGGATGGTAGAACTGCGTCAGGTTCTGGACTTTGCCCTGGTAGTCGCCGCCCATCCGGTAGTAGGCCTCGCCCACCATGGAGAAGTTGAACTTGTTGGCCAGCCCGTTGGGGAAGATGTCCGGGAAGTTCACCAGCGTGGGGGCGTCGAACTTCAGCGGATCCTTGGCGAGCTTGTCCGGGAGCTGGTCGAGGCGGGCCAGTGAGCCGCGCGAGAAGGTGCCGCGGCCGAGCTTCGGCGGCTTGCTGATCGCGTCGAACCAGCCGGAGCTGTAGGTGTAGCGGTCCTCGGAGCCGTCCGTGTGCAGGGCGATGGTTTCGTCCAGCGAGTGGGTCACCGAGCCGTCGGCGATGAAGTAGGCGGTCTCGGTGCGCGTCATCTTCACCTTGGCGCGCAGGATGATTCCGGTGAGGCCGATGCCGCCGATCGTCGCCCAGAAGATGGAGGCGTCCGGGTCGTCGGAGCTGCCCTCGGGGGTCAGCGTGAGGATCTCGCCGGAGGCGATCAGCAGGGACAGCTCGACGACGTGGTTGCCGAAGCTGCCGGCGCTGTGGTGGTTCTTGCCGTGGATGTCGCAGGCGATGGCGCCGCCCACGGTCACCTGGCGGGTGCCCGGCAGCACCGGAACCCACAGGCCGTGCGGCAGGGCCACTCGCATCAGGGTGTCCAGGTCGACGCCGGCGTCCACGTCGACGATCGCGGTCTCCGAGTCGATCGCGTAGATCCGGGTGAGCTTGGTCATGTCGACGGTCAGCCCGCCGGAGTTCTGCGCGTTCTCGCCGTACGAGCGGCCGAGACCGCGGGCGATGACGCCGCGCTTGAGGTACGACGGTTTGTCGGCGTCCTCGTCGGCGACCCGGCTGATCGCCTCGGCGATGACCTCGGGGTACGGGGTCGCCAGCACGTGGCCCTCGACGGGCATGGTGCGGCCCCAGCCCATCAGTCTGCGGGTCTCGATCGGGAGTACATCTGTGTTCGTCATCGGATAGCAGCGTACTCGCCGGACGCCGCCGATGACTTGGATGTGCCCGCCGCGGGCCTTCCGGACCGGACATTACGGGCTAGGTGGGGCCGCGGCCGGTCCGATACTGTCGAACCGTGGAACCGGCCGGGAAGACCCGGCTGAGGGACGCAGCGGCAGATCCGATCCGAGTCGGGGAGAAGGGGGCGGCGATGATCGTCGTGGGCTACGCAGCCGGGGCCTTCGGTCGCGTCTGCCTGGAGCAGGGGATCATCGAAGCCCGGCTGCGGGACACCGAACTGCTGGTGATCAGCGCCGTCTCCGAGGTGCGCGGACACCGGATCGCCGACGCCGACGAGATCGCCGACGTGGAACAGCGGCTGAACGCTTCGGGCCTCAAGTTCCGGATCCAGCAGCCGATCGGCGCCACCCCGGCCGAGGAGTTGCTGTCGGCGATGGACCACCCGGACGCCGAGATGCTGGTGATCGGGATGCGCCGGCGCACCCAGGTGGGCAAGCTGCTGCTCGGCAGCACCTCGCAGTACCTGCTGGTCTCGTGTCACAAGCCCGTGCTGGTGGTGAAGCCGTCCGGAATGCACCGGTCCGCGGCGATCGCCGCCGAGGAACCGGCGGAAGCGCCGATGCAGAGCGGCGACGCCATCGAACCCTGACGGCCGCGTGCCACGAGCATCCGGTCAGCGCAGGATGCGCGCCAGGAACGGCGTGGAGTCCGGGATGGACGCCAGCACGGTGCCGGAGTGGTCTTCGCCCGGGTAGGCGTGGAACTCCACCGGTTGTCCGGCGCCGAGCATCTGCGCGTACAGCGAGCCCGCCGACACGGCCGGGACGTCGGTGTCGAGCAGACCCTGGCCCAGGAAGATCGGGCGGTCGTAGCCGGAGTACGGGGTGGCCATGTAGTCCACCAGTGCGGCCTGGACGCCGGGCACCGTGGCCAGCGGCCGGGAGAACCAGGTGTTCACGCGTTCGCCGTCGAGTTTCTCGGCGAGCGGGCCGTAGCAGAGGGTCTCAGCGAGGCGGAGCACCTGCTTCCCGCGCGCGGTGAGCGCCGACTCGGGTTTCAGGTCGGGACGGGCGTCGGCGAAGCCGGCCAGGATGTAGGCGGCGTAGGCGTTCAGCGCGCTGGGCAGGGTGATCGGCGGAAAGGCCGGGCCGGCCTGCCAGACGATGTGCTCGATGTTGGCCGGGGTGCCGGTGGCGACCACGCCGCGGTAGTCCAGACCGCTGCCGCGGGAGTAGGCGGTGGCGCGGCGGGCGGCGTTGAGTGCGGCGCCGGCGCCCTGCGACTGCCCGACGATGGCCCACCGCTTCGACAGCGGCAGGCCGGTCTGGTGTGCGGCCTTGACCGAGTCGACCACCGAGTGGGCGGCCACTTCGCCGCTGAGGTAGCTCATCAGCCCGGGGGTGCCGAGGCCGGCGTAGTCGGTGGCCACCACCGCATAGTCCTGCCTGAGCCAGTGGTTCAAGTAGGTCTCGTCCCGTTCCGACCGGGGCAGCGCCGACGGGGTGCAGTCGTCACCGAGGCCGGTGGTGCCGTGCGCCCACGCGATCACCGGGTAGCCGCCGGCCGGCGCGCTGACGCGCGGCAGGAAGATCGCGGCGGTGCTGACCGCGGGCTTTCCGTGGACGTCAGTGGTGGCGTACAGGATCCGGTAGGCCTGCCCGGCGGCCGGCAGCGACACAGACGGGTCGAGCGGCGTCTTCGCCAGCAGGGTGCCGGGGGCGCCGATCGGGCCGCGGTAGTCACGCGCGTCGAGCCCGGACCAGACCGGGGCGACCGAGTCGGGTGCGGCGTGGGCGGGGACGAGTCCGGCGGTGACGGCGAGCAGCGTCGCACAGGCGGAGGCGAGCACCGCGGTCGTCACCCGGGTCAGCAGGCGGGTCATGCCCCCAGATTAGGGGACACCTCCGGGCGCCATCGGCGAATACGTCGCCCCACCACAGGGGGCACTAGGCTGTCAGGGTGCACGACAGCGACCCGAGCCAGGACCCGACGGATCCGCGGCATCATCACGAGGACTTCACCACCCGGCATGCGCCGATGCCGATCGAACTGCCCCTCGACGACGAAGAGGCCTCGACCGACGTCGATCTGAAGACCCAGCTCGTCCGCTTCGTGCTGACCGGTGCGGGCTCGGCGGTGCTCGACTACGGCCTGACCATGCTGCTGCAGTACGGGTTCGATGCGTCGTTCGGGATCGCCAAGGCGGCCGGCTTCCTGCTGGGCACCACGGTGGCGTACCTGATCAACCGGCGCTGGACCTTCCGCGCCGAGCCGTCGGCGGCGCGCTTCGTCGCCGTCATCGCGCTGTACGCGATCACCTTCGGCGTCAACGTGGGCCTGTACAGCTGGCTCTCGCACGCCTGGCCGGTGACGGTGCTCTACTCCGCGGCCGCCTTCGTGGTGGCGCAGGGGGTGGCGACGGTGATCAACTTCGTCGTCCAGCGCGCGGTGATCTTCAAGATCCGTTAGCCTCCATCCGCCGCTTCCCTTCGCTGCCTGAGCCATTCGCGAGTTCCATTCGCTGCCTGAGCCACTTGCGAACGAAGTGAGCACGTGTGTCGAAGGCTGAGCGACGCAGCGTCTTCGACACGACCTCGCCCCAGGGGGCTCGGTCGGCTCAGACGGCGTAGGGGCGGAGCGCTCGGCTCAGACGGCGTAGGGGCGGCGCGCTCGGCTCAGGCGGCGTAGGGGCGGTGCGCTCGGCTCAGACGGCGTCGGGGCGGTGCGCTCGGCTCAGGCAGCGTAGGGGGTCAGCCGGCCTTGGCGATGATGTTCTCGCCGTACCAGTTCAGGTTCTCGATCTTCTTCGCCAGCGGTTCGGTGTCGGAGCCCATGATGTAGGGCAGCCGGAAGCCGACGATCACATCGGTGATGCCCTTGTCCTCCAGGCGCTTGACCCCGTCGACGGTATAGGCGTCCATGGAGATCACGTGGATCTCGAAAGGGTCGTTCTCCTTGCCCTCGTCCGCCCGGATCCGGGCGATCTTGCCGAGCAGCTCGTCGAGTTCCTCGGGCGGGCCGCCGCCGTGCATCCAGCCGTCCCCGCGGCGGACGGCCCGGCGCAGCGCGAGGTCGGCGTGGCCGCCGACCAGCAGCGGAACGGGCTCGGTGGGCGCGGGGGCCATCTTGATCTTGGGGATGTCGTAGAACTCGCCGTGGAACTCGAAGTAGTCGCCGGAGGTGAGGCCCCGGATGATGTCCATGCACTCGTCCATGCGCTTGCCGCGGCGGGCGAAGTCGACGCCCATGATGTCGTAGTCCTCGGGCCACGGGCTGGTGCCGACGCCCAGGCCGAGCCGGTTGCCGGTGAGGTACGCGATCGAGGCGGCCTGCTTGGCCACCAGGGCGGGCGGGCGGATCGGCAGCTTCAGTACGAACGGCAGGAAGCGCAGCGTGGTGGTGACCGCGCCGAGGGCGGCGGCCAGGATGAAGGTCTCGATGAAGTCCTTGTCTTCCAGGAACTCCCGGTTCCCGTCAGGGGTGTAGGGGTAGGTGGCGTCGGAGACTTCCGGATAGGCGATCGAGTCGGGGATCGTCATACCCGAGAAGCCCGCCGCCTCGGCGGCTTGGGCGAGGGGCGCGTAGTAGCTGGGATCGGTCATGGCCTCGGCGAAGGTGAAACGCATGCCACCCACACTAGAACACGTTCTAGTGCGATGGCGGCCGAAAGCCGGGACGGTTCAGCGGCGGACGGTGATGGTGGAGCAGCCGGGCGTCACGATACGGCCCGTCAGCCTGGTCATTCCCGTGGTGATCGGGCCGTCGATGGTCACCGGAACCATCTCGTAGGTACCCGGCCGATCGATCCAGCGGGTAGGGGTGAAGACCACGTCGTCGCCGAGCCGGAGGCCGAGCATCTCGAACGATCCGCGCTCGGTGCCCGGGTTGCCGGGGGTGGGGCCGAACTCGAAAGTGGCCCGGACCTGGTTGTCGGTGAGCCCGCTCCGGATGGTGAAGACCACCGAGCTCTCGCCCTGACGGCACTGGTAGGTGCCCGACCACCTCCCCTCGATCGCCGACAGCGGCGCCGCGGGGGTACCGGACGACGACGATGCCGAGGTTGACGAGGTCGACGACGACGCGGTGGTGCTCACCTGGCTGCTGGTGGAGCCGCCGGCGATCCCGGCCGGTTCGCCGGAATCACCCGAGCGCACCAGCCAGAAGACGCCGGCCACGATCACGGCCACGACCAGCAGTGCGGCGGCGACGGCGCCGGCCACCAGGGCGGTCCGCCGCGAGGAGGACGGCGGTGTCGCCGGCGGCGGTCCGTAGGCGTACCCGCCGAAGTTCGGGCCCGGTGGCGGGCCCGGCGGTGGGCCCTGGGAAGGACCGGGCGGCACCGGGACGAGTGGCTGCGGCGGCGCGGCCGGGTGGTCGTAGTGCCCCGGCGGCAGCACCTGGGTGCCGGGCCGCGGCACCGGCGGCGGCCCGGACGGCACCGGTCCGGGCACCGGCGCCGCGCGCAGCGCCTGGGCGAAGGCCGTGCTCGACGCGAAGCGGTCGCGCGGATCCTTGGCGGTCGCCCGGGCGATCGCCGCGTCGACCTGCGGGGGCAGCCCCGGCAGCAGGACCGACGGCACCGGCGGCGGCTCGGACAGGTGAGCCTGCATCAGCGTCGCCGGGGATCCCTCGCCGAACGGCGGCCGGCCGGTGAGCAGATGATAGGCGGTGCACGCGAGCGAGTACTGATCGGAGCGGTCGTTCACCTGGGCGGCGCCCAGACTCTCCGGCGCCAGGTACGACAGCGTGCCCACGGCCATGCCGGTCGCGGTCAGCTGTGTCTGATCCGGTCCGGTGGCCACCCCGAAGTCGGCCAGCTTGATCACCGGTGGACCGCCCTGGACCTGCCGGACAAGGATGTTCGCCGGCTTCACGTCCCGGTGGGCCAGCCGGTTGGTGCTCCACGCGTAGTCGAGCGCGGCGGCGATGCCGGTGACGATCTCGGCGACCGCGGTCAGGGGCAGCCGTCCCTGCTGCTGAAGCAGGGACGCGGCGTCCGGGCCGTCGATGTACTCCATGGTGAGCCACAGGCGGCCGTCGGTCTCCCCGCGGTCGTGCACGCGCACGATGTTCGGGTGATCCAGCTGCGCCAGCACGTCGGCCTCGCGCGCGAACCGCGCCCGGTAGACGGGATCGCTGCTCAGGGTCGGAGCGACAAGCTTGAGGGCCTCCTGGCGCGGCAGCCGCGGATGCGCGACCAGGTAGACGGTGCCCATGCCGCCGTCGCCCAGCTTGGCCAGGACGCGGTAGCCCGCGATCATCTCGTTCATCGTGCCTCCGCGCTAATGGCCGGGGCCGCCGAACTGTTCGCGGCGGCCCATCCGCCGCAGGCGAAGCCATTCGCGGAACCCGGCGCCGTCGCGCTGCTGGACCAGGAAGTACCAGGCGAAACGCGCGTACTCCTGGGGGAGGAGCTTGCGCATACCGGGCTGGCTCATCAGGTAGCCGCGGTTGCGGTAGGTGAAGAAGCGCTTGGTCTCGTTGTCCGGGTATTGCGTGTGCATCCGGCCGCCGAGGATCGGCCGGAACTCGTCGCTGCCGTCCGGATGCAGGTAGGCCGCGGTCAGGCAGGTCCCGAACGGGATGCCCGAGCGCGCCAGCCGGCGATGCATCTCCACCTCGTCGCCGCGGACGAAGAGCCGCAGGTCGGGGACGCCGATCCGGTCGACGGTGGCGGCGGCGAACAGGGCGCCGTTCATCAGGGAGGCGATGCCCGGCAGCAGGTCGTCGGACTGGGCCTCGCCGTCGGCGAACAGCTCGGAGCGGCGGCGCCGCCACACCAGGCCGCGGCGCAGGGGGAAGGCGAGCGCGTCCGGGTCGTCGATGTTGACCACCATCGGCGAGACCTGGCCGAGGTCATGACGCGCGGCGCAGCGCAGCAGCGTCGACAGCACGGCGGGGCCTTCGGGCCGGCCGTCGTCGTCGGCGCACCAGATCCAGTCGGCGCCCAGTGCGAGCGCGTGCAGCATGCCCAGGGCGAAGCCGCCGGCGCCACCCAGGTTGTGCTGCGACGGCAGGTAGGTGGTCGGCAGGTCCTGCGCGCCCACCAGGCTCTCGACCTCGGGTTCGGCGGCATTGTCCACCACGATCAGGTGATCGAGCGGACGATCCTGCACCGACAGCACCCGCAGCGATTCGGCCAGCAGTTCCCGGCGGCGGTGCGTCACCACCACGCCGATCACGCGGTCGCCTGCCGGTGCGCTCATGCCCGGCCGCCCGGGCGCTTGTCGTCGTGCTCGGCGAGGACCTTGCGGACCTGCGCGGCCGCCTCCTCGCCCTGGTAGGCGTGGACCACTTCTTCGATGCCGCCGTCCTTGCGGATCTGACCGTGATCGATCCACAGCGCACGGTCGCACAGCTGGGCGAGGAACTCGTTGGAGTGGCTGGCGAAGACCAGGATCCCCGAACGCTCGACCAGCGCCTGCAGGCGGGCGCGGGCTTTCTTCATGAATTCGGCGTCGACCGCGCCGATCCCCTCGTCGAGGATCAGGATCTCCGGATCGATGCTGGTCACCACTCCGAGGGCGAGGCGCACGCGCATACCGGTGGAGTAGGTCCGCAGCGGCATCTCCAGGTAGTCGCCGAGCTCGGAGAACTCGGCGATCTCGGCGGTCTTGGCTTCCATCGCCTTGCGGGTCATGCCCAGGAACATGCCGCGGATGATGATGTTCTCGTAGCCGGAGATCTCCGGGTCCATGCCGACGCCGAGGTCGAAGACCGGGGCGACGCGGCCCTGGACGCGGCAGGAGCCACGGGTGGGCTCGTAGATTCCGGACAGCAGGCGCAGCAGCGTCGACTTGCCGGCGCCGTTGTGGCCGACCAGACCCACCCGCGCGCCGTGCTCCAGGTGCAGGTTGATGTCGCGCAGGGCTTCGACCACCACCGTGCGGGAGTCGTTGGCGCCGATCACGCCGCCGGCGGCGCCGATCACGGCCTTCTTCAGCGAGCGGGTCTTGGCGTCGAAGATGGGGAAGTCCACACAGGCATCCCAGGTGTCGACTCGGACGTCGGTCTTAGCCACTGGTCAGCTCCTAAACCCAGTACGCCACGCGGGCGCGGTAGTTGCGCATCACCATCAGTGCGGCGGCCCAGCCGAGCGCGGTGCAGGCCAGGACCACCCACCAGTGGTATGCGGCGACGTTCTCGCCCATCAGCGGCCCGCGGGTGATCTCGAGGTAGTGGTACATCGGATTGAGCTCCACCAGCCGCAGGCGGCTCGAGACGTCGCCCGAGGCGTTCTGCAGGCTCTGCGCCGACCAGATGATCGGAGTCATGAAGAACACCAGCTGCACCATGGTCGTCAGCAGCTGACCGATGTCGCGGAAGCGGGTGGACATGATGCCGAAGACGATGGTCACCCAGATGGAGTTGAGGACGAACAGCGCGATCGCAGGGAAGACCAACAGCGCCGACCAGCCGATGGGCTGGGGGAAGACCACCATGATGATCAGGTAGATCACCACGTTGTGGGAGAAGATGATCAGCTGCCGCCACACCACCCGGTAGACATGGATGCTGATCGGGGCCGGCAACTGCTTGATCAGGCCCTCGTTGGTGGAGAACACCACGGCGCCGTCGAGGATCGAGTTGGAGATGAAGTACCAGAAGATCAGGCCGAGGGTGACGTACGGCAGGAAGAAGTTGAGGTCCATCCCGAACAGCTGGCCGTAGAGCAGGCCCATCGCGACGGCGGTGACGCCGGTGGCCAGGGTGATCCACAGCGGTCCCAGCACCGAGCGCTTGTAGCGCTGCTTGATGTCGGTCCAGCCGAGATGAAGCCACAGCTCGGAGTCGACCAGGCCGTCGGTCAGGTCCTTGAACGCGCGCTTGAAGGTCCGGGAGTTCGACACGGGCGGGGCAGGGGGGACTGCACCCGCCGGGGTTTCCACTGACACAACGTCTGAGGATACAGACGCGCCCGCTACAGGTACTGACCCGTGCTGGGGCCGTCCAGCCCGGGACCGTCCGGACCCAGGCCGTCGCCGGACGGCAGCGCGCCGTTGCGCATCTGTTCCAGCTGGGCACGGGCGGACATCTGCTGAGCGAACAGCGCGGTCTGGATGCCGTGGAAGACGCCTTCGAGCCATCCGACCAGCTGGGCGTGCGCGATCCGCAACTCGGCGTCGCTGGGCACCCCGTCGTCGGAGAACGGCAGCGCCAGCCGGGTCAGTTCCTCACGCAGCTCCGGGGCCAGTCCCTCGGACAGTTCCCGGATGGAGGTGCGGTGGATGTCGGCCAGACGCTGGCGGGAGGCGTCGTCGAGCGGGGCCGACCGCACCTCGTCGAGCAGTTGCTTGATCATGCTGCCGATCCGCATCACCTTGGCGGGCTGCTCCACCAAGGCCATCACGGCCGCGGGGCCGCTCGTGTCGTCCGCATCGTCCGGGGCGTCCGCGTCGGGGGTGGCGCCCTGCTCGGGCATCGGTGTGCCCGGTCCCGGGCCGGGGACGATGATCGAGGGTTCCTCACCAGGGCCGGAGGAGAGCGTCAGCGGGTGCAGAGGGCCGGTACTGCCGAAGATCTCCGGGTGCATGGGGTTCATTCTGCCCGCTGCATGTCTATCGTGAGTCCCATGCCGTTCGACGTCGCCTCGGTGCGGGGGCTCTTTCCCACACTCGGGGACGGCTGGATCCACTTCGACGCTCAGGCCGGTCAGCAGATCCCGGATGCGGTGGCCAGCGCCATGAACACCGGGGTGCGGGTGCTGCCGGTGGATCCGCGCGGGGTGTACCCGCAGGCGGTCGCCGCCGCCGACACCGAACAGACCGCGCGGCGGGCGGTCGCCGACCTGCTCGACGCCGATCCGGCGGGTGTGGTGTTCGGCTCCTCGCGCAGTGCTCTGGTCTCGGCGCTGGTCGATGCGCTGCCCGCCGAGAACTGGGGCGGCGAGGTGCTCTGCTCGCGGCTGGACGACGAGGAGAACATCGTCGGGTGGTTGCGCGGCGCCCGCCGCCACGGTGCCCGGGTGCGCTGGGCCGAACTCGACGTCTCCGACGGCACGCTCCCGGAGGGGCAGTACGCCGACCTGGTGAACCGGCGCACCCGGATCATCACGGTCACCCTGGCCTCTTCGGTCACCGGTGCCATCGTCGACGTCGGGCAGATCGCCAACTTCGCGCGGTCGTCCGGCGCACTGCTGGTGGTGGACGCCAGCTCGGCCGCACCGTACGTTCGGATGTCGGCGGCCGAGCTCGGCGCGGACGTGGTCATGGTGAGTCCGGCGCGCTGGGGCGGGCCCCGGATGGGCGCGATGGTCTTCGCCGATCCCGCCCGCATCGACGCGCTGCATCGGGTGTCGATGGATCCGGGAACCACCGGGCCCGCGCGACTGGAGCCCGAGTCGCTGGCCGGACCCCAGCTGACCGGCCTGGTGGCTTCGGTGGAGCACTTGGCGAGCCTGGACGGCAACGCCACCGGCAAACGCCGGCAGCGGCTGACCACCTCCCTCGACGGCACCTACGAGTACGTGCAGCGACTGACCCGCTATCTGGTGGACTCGCTGACCCAGCTGGGCCGCGTGCAGGTGATCGGTGCCGATGCGCATCGGGTGCCGGCCGTCAGCTTCGTCGTCGACGGCGTGGCGGCCGAGAAGGTCTGCCGGCGCCTGTCCGACAACGGAATCAGCGCGCTGGCCGATCTGCCCAGCCGGGCGCTGGCACGAATCGGTGCCTCTGACGTGGGCGGCGCGGTGACCGTCGGGCTGGGACCGTACGCGCTGCCGTACGAGATCGACCAGCTCACCCGGGTCCTCGGTTCCTTCGGCTGACCGATCACCGCCGGGTCGCTCGTTCAGGGGACAGACCTGCGATTCTGTATTCTGGCACGAAGCGCACATCACAGTCTGGTGGGCGTTGGTCTGTGCCATGGGGAGGAAAGTTGGCAGAGGTGGGGAACTTCGGTGCGCCCGACGGGGCGCTGTCACCACAGCAGAAGAAGCAATGGTACGCACTGCTCGGATCCGCGTCGGAGCTGTGGCACGCGATCCAGGTCCGGACCGCGGCGGCATCGCCGCTGACTTACGCGGAGTGGCGGCTGCTGGAAGTGATGTCGGTGGCGCCGAGCCTGCGGATCTCGGATCTGTCCGAGCTCACGCGCATCGGTATGAGCACGGTGTCCCGCCAGGTCAGCAAGCTGATCGAGGCCGGCTGGGCCGAGGTGGTGGACGGCGCTTCCGGTGATGCGCGACAGAAGTGGGTCGCCATCACCGACGCCGGCCGCGCGGCGCTGCAACCGGTGACGAACGCCCGGGACGCGGCGGTCCGCGATCTGGTGCTCGGAATTCTCACCGAGGACGAGTTCTCGCAGGTGGTCGACATGTTCCGTCGAATCGGTGAGAGTGCCGCGCACCCGCGGGTCGCCGGCGACGCCGTCTGAGCTGCCCGCCCAGGCTCCCGAAGGATCAGACCTCCAGCAGGATCTTTCCGACGGCCGAACCGTCGGTGAGGTGATCGAGGGCGGCCCCGGCGTCGGCGAGCGGGAACACCGAATCGATCACCGGGTGCACCGCACCGTCGGCGATCAGCGGCCACGTCCCCTCCAGGGTGGAGGCCACCACCTCGGCCTTGGAGCCCGGACCGTGCGCGGGTCGTGAACGCAGCGTGGTGCCCATGACGGTGGCGCGCTTGGTGAGCAGGCGGCCCAGATCGATCTCGGCCTTGCGTCCACCGAGCATGCCGATCACCACCAGCCGGCCGCCGGCCGCCAGGACGTCCAGGTTGCGCTGCAGGTACTTGGCGCCCACCACGTCCAGAATCACGTCCGCGCCGCCGTGCGGGGCCAGGGCGGACACGAAGTCTTCGTAGCTGTAGTCGATCAGCAGCTCGGCGCCGAGCTCGGCGCAGCGGGCCAGCTTCTCCGGATTGCGGGCGGTGACGGCCACGCGGGCGCCGAAGGCGCTGGCGACCTGGATGGCATGGGTGCCGATACCGCTGGAGCCGCCGTGGATCAGCAGCAGCTCGCCGGGTTCCAGGTGGGCGGTGCTGAACAGGTTCGACATCACCGTGCAGGCCACTTCCGGGAGCGCGGCCGCGTCGCGGACACTCACTCCCGCGGGAACCGGCAGCAACTGCGCGGCCGGCACAGCCACCTTCTCGGCGTAGCCCCCGCCGGACAGCAGGGCGCAGACCGGGTCGCCGACGGCCCACCCGGCCACCTGCGAGCCGAGCGATTCGACGTGACCGGAGACCTCCAGGCCGAGGATCTCCGAGGCGCCGGCCGGCGGCGGGTAGTGGCCGGTGCGCTGGAGGACGTCGGCGCGGTTCACGCCGGCGGCGACCACCTTGATGACCACCTCGTCCGGCGCCGGATCGGGGTCGGGGACCGAGGTCAGCTGGAGGTGCTCACTTCCGGTGATCGCGTACATGGCCCCGAGTCTTCCAGTGCTTGCGGTGGCCGTCGACCCCGCGGTCCCGGCCGGCGGTGTTCAGGGCGCGATCCCGGCGAGCTTCTCCGGATTGCGGAGGCTGTAGACCCCGGACACCGCACCCTCGGTCACCTCGACGCAGGTGATGGTGTCGACCACCCCGTCGAACGACACCACCACCGCGGGCAGGCCGTTGTACTGCGCGAACCGCACGCCCATCGCGCCGAGGCCGGCGCCCACGCGCAGCAGTCCGACCACCAGCCGCGCCACCTTGTCCGCGCCGTGGACGGGGCGCCGCGCCGCGCTGCGGACGCCGCCGCCGTCGCCGAGGAAGACCACGTCCGGCGCGAGCAGATCCATCAGCGACTGCACGTCCCCGGTCGCCGCGGCCGCCAGGAAGCGTTCGGCGACGGCCCGGGCCTCCGCCGGTTCGGCGAGGGCCGCGGTGCGCCGGGCCCGGACGTGGTTGCGCGCCCGGTGGGCGATCTGGCGGACCGCCGCCGGCTTCTTGCCGACGGCGTCGGCGATCTCCGGGTAGCCGAAGTCGAAGACCTCGCGCAGCACGAAGACCGCCCGCTCGGTCGGGGTGAGCGTCTCGAGCACCAGCAGCATCGCGGTGGAGACGGCTTCCCCGGTCAGCACGTGGGCGCCGGGCTCGTCACCGGTGTCGGTCTGCAACGGCTCGGGCAGCCACGGCCCGACGTACTCCTCGCGCCGGCGGGCCGCGGTGCGCAGAGCGTTGAGCGCCTGCCGGGTCACCAGTTGCGCCAGATAGGCCCGCGGGTGGGCGACGTCGTCCAGGTCGACCCGGGCGAACCGCAGGTAGCTGTCCTGGAGCACGTCCTCGGTGTCGGCGACCGAGCCGAGGATCTCGTAGGCGATGGAGAACAGCAGCGGGCGGTACTCCGCGAAGGTCCCGGCGGCGGTCTCGGCGTCCGGCGGGGTCATCGGGGCGCCGGCAGCCAGGCGTAGCGGCCCGTGCCGGCGACGGTCTTCGCCATCCGGCAGACGACCTCCTTGACGGCGGCACCGGCGCGGCCCCCGAACCAGACGCGGATCGGGGTGTCGTCCCGCCGGGCGGACTGGATCACCGCGCGCCGCCGCCCGATCGACACGTTCTGGCCGGTGTACCCCATCGAGTACGGCCGCGGCGGCTTGCCGGTGAGCTCGCGTGCCAGATTCGCCGCGGCATGGGCGCCCTGCGGCAGCGCGGTCTGGCAGCTCAGCCGCTGTCCGGGCACGGCGGCGCCGTCGCCGGCGGCGAAGATCCGCGGATCGCTGAGGCTGTGCAGATACTCGTCCACCTGCACGCGGCCGTCCTCGGTCACGGCCAGTCCGCTGCGCGCGGCGAGTTCGGAGACGTCGGTGGCGACGGCCCACAGCACCAGGTCGGCGTCACCGGGCCCGGCGTAGCGGCCGCGTTCACAGGTGACGCCGAGGCGATCGAGTTCGCGCTGCACGCGTCGTCGTGCGGACGGGTACAGGGAGGCGGCCACCTCACCGTCGCTGATCATCGCGACGGACACGTCGGGCCGGGTCTCGGCGATCTCCGCGGCCGTCTCGATGCCGGTCAAACCGCCGCCGACCACGGTGACCCGGGCGCCGTCGCCCAGTCCGGCCAGCACCTGCTGGGCCTTGCCGGCCTGCTCGGGGTCGCCCACCGCGAAGGTGCCCTCCGGCGCGCGGGGCGCTCCGCCGGCGGCGTAGATCAGGCGGTCGAAGGGCACCGTGGCGCCGCCGCTCAGAGACAGTTCACCGTCGCCGATCCGGTCGACGGCGCCGATCACCACCCGGATGCGCGGATTCAGCAGGTCGGTGAGGGGCGTGGCCGCGTCGCCGGTCCCGGCGACCCGCTGGTGCAGGCGTACCCGTTCGACGAAGTCCGGGCGGGCGTTGACCAGGGTGATCGAGACGTCGTCCCGATCGGTTCTGCGGGCGAGCCGGTTGGCGGCCATGCACCCGGCGTAGCCCCCTCCGACGACGACGATCTGCGTGCTGCCCATGACGGTTCCTCCTCGTGGATTCCAGTGTTCCGCATCTGTAGACACCGGGCGAGGAGGATCTGTGACAGGGGAGCGGCGGGCGCTCACCAGACCATCGGAGCGAGCAGGGTGGCGGCGAACTCGCGGAGCTCGGCTTCGTCCGCGATGTCCAAGGTGTCCGACGGCGCACTGGTCAGGGAGACGAACATCCGCACCTGAACCTCAGCGGCCAGCCGCAGCTGGCGATCGGGCATGCTGGCGCCGGCGGCGCGCAGCGTCGCGGCGATACCGCGGCTGAACTCGTTCACCATCTCGGCCAGTTGCGGCGGGCCCACGCCGGTCAGGAGGTCGACGGTCTCCGGACTCTCGCCGAAGATGCGGGTGAGCAGCTCGTCCTCGCGGAAGATGGTCATCGCGAGAGCGAATCCTTCGACGACGGTGGCTCGCGGGTCGAGTCCGGCCAGCTTCTCGCCGACCTCGCGCACCAGGGTGCGCCGCATGTCGACGATGACCGATGAGAGCAGGTCTTCCTTGCTGGGAAACCGCCGATAGAGGGTGCTCCGGCTGACCCCGGCGTTCTCGGCGATCCGCTCGATGCTGGCGTGCCGGACCCCGGATCGCCGGAACTCGTCGGCGGCCGCGTCGATGATCCGCGTCTCTTGCTCCCGCTGCGTCTTCGCCCGGCGGGGCGTCGCGGGTGACGTCTTCGGCGGCACCTCGCTCCTCCGATCTGTTCCGGCACGCACTGGAACACAAACTGAACCATATCGTCATCCATAGTTTCACAATGGATTTCGCGTGGGTTGTGGGGACGGTATGACGACGAGATCGGATACCGCCATCAACCTGCTTATATACACGCAGTGTGACAGGCGACACATCGATGTGCCAGACTGTGGTCTGCCCATTGCTGACACGAATAGGCCAACAGAGTCTCAAGTGTTCTTCAGTGGGCGTGTCTGGCGGAACGAAAGGGGACCCCGTGGCGGTGGCGCAGAGCGTGCAGGGCTTCGGCCGCACCGTGCGCCTGGGTGTCCGCACCCCGGTCATCGCCGCCGGCGACCTGATCAGCGGCCGGTTCCCCATCCGCGAGGCCATCGTCCAGATGTGGTTCCTGCTGAGCATCACGGTTCTGCCCGCGCTCCTCATGGCCATCCCCTTCGGGGTCATCGTCGCCGTCCAGATCGGCGGTTTGACCAGCAACCTGGGCGCCAGTTCGATGGCCGGCGCCGTCGGCGGCATGGGAGTGATCCAACAGGGGGCGCCGATGGCCGCGGCCCTGCTGCTCGGCGGCGCCGGCGCCTCGGCGATCACCGCCGACCTCGGTGCGCGCACCGTGCGCGAGGAGATCGACGCGATGCGCACGCTCGGGATCGACCCGACCCGCCGGCTCGTCGCGCCGCGCATGGTGGCGATGGTCGTGGTCGCCCCCGTGCTGTCGATCCTCATCATCGTCATCGCCGTGTGCGCCAGCTTCATCGTCGCCGTGCTGGGCCAGGGCGTGGTGGCCGGTTCGTACTGGCAGTCGTTCGGCACCTACGCCTCGACCACCGACCTGTGGATCTGCCTGCTCAAGTCGATGATCTTCGGATTCGTGGTGGTGGTGATCGCCAGCCGGCGCGGGCTGGAGGCGGCGGGCGGCGCCCGCGGGGTCGCCGACGCGGTCAACGCCGCGGTGGTTCTCGGGATCGTCGCCTCGATGGTGCTCAACGTGATCATCACGCAGATCACCGCCCTGTTCATCCCGGTGCAGGTGATCTGAGATGGCGCTGCCCACCCGGGGGGAGATTCCCAGCACCCACCGTCCGCAGCTGACGCTGGCCGGAGAACTGGCGGGCAGGCCTTTCGAGCACATCGGCCGGGTGGTCACCTTCGTCCTGGACGTGCTGGCGGGGCTGCCGCACACCGTGCGGGCGTACCGCAAGCAGACCCTGGCCGCCTTCGCCGAGACCACCTGGGGCAACGGCTCGATCATGGTCGGCGGCGGCATCGCCGCCGTCCTGGCCATCCTCGGACTGTCGGTCGGCGGCATGATCGGCATCCTGGGCGTCACCAGCCTGCAGTCGCTGAACCTCTCGCCGATGGCCGGTCTCATCACCGGGTACGCCGCCACGCGTGAGATGGCGCCGATCATCGCAGCGGTGGGCTTCGCCGCTCAGGCGGGCTGCCGGATGACCGCCGAGATCGGATCGATGCGCATCTCCGAGGAGATCGATGCGCTCGAAGCCCAGGCCATCCGGCCGATCCCGTTCGTCGTCGGCACCCGCGTGGTGGCCGGCGTGACCGCGATCGTGCCCTTCTACCTGATGTCCCTGTGCCTGGCCTACCTGGCGTCCCGCCTGGTCGTCAGCGTCTTCTACGGCCAGTCGGCCGGGGCCTACGACCGCTACGTCGAGGCCTTCGTCAGTCCGGTGGACGTCGTCTATTCGACGATCAAAGTGGTGATCTTCGCGGTGGTGGTGATCATCGCGCACACGTATTACGGCTACTTCGCCAGTGGCGGTCCGGAGGGCGTCGGGATCGCGTCCGGGCGGGCGATCCGCGCGAGCCTGGTGTTGATCGTGACCTTCGACATGCTGCTGTCGCTGATCTTCTGGGGCCTGAACTCGGGGCTGAACTTCGCATGAGCAATCCTCGAGAAGTCTCCACGGGCTCGCTCCGCCTCCGGGGCGTGATCGCCGTCGGCCTCGTGATCGCGATCGTCGCGCTGGTGGCGGTCGATCCGTTCGGCGGCGACGACCGGATCCGGTTCTCCATCGTGGCGCCCACCCTGCCGGACGGCATCCGCGACGGAGTTCCGGTGGACGTCCGCGGAACCACCGTCGGCGAAGTCTGCGGCCTGGACATCTCCCGGCGGGATTCGACGCGCATCTCGGTGTGCGTCGACAGGTCGGCGACCGGCGAGATCACCGATCAGATGCCCGTCAGCTTCGTCTCCCGCAACCTGTTCGGCTCGGATGCCCTGCGGTTGACGCCCACCGGGATCGGGGGGCGGGTGTCCGAGGACAGCACCATCGTGCTGTCGGCGCCGCCGTCGGACTACACCATCACCGCCACGGTGCGCAGCGCCGGCGGCTTCACCCTCCCGGTCCTCACCCCGGAGCTGAGCGAACTGCTCGACCAGGTCAGTGACACCACGATCAGTCTCGCCCCGTTCCTCACCGCCGCCACCGTGACGCTGCAGGCCATGCAGCGCGGCGACGTCACCGAGCTGACCGGCGAACTGGCGACCGTCGCCGACGCGCTCGACGGGGCGGCCGCGGCCGGTGCCGGCGGTGTGGGCGCGCTGCAGACGATCATCGGGAACCGGTTGCTCGAGGACGACGAGTACACCGGCCGCGTCGAGAGCATGATCGCCGACATCGGCGGTCTCTTCTCCGATCTGGGTGCGCTGTTCAACGGCATGAGCGGCCTGGGCGCCACCATGGATCTGATGACGGCGTTCACCACGCCGCTCAACGTCGCGCTGCGCGACGTGACTCCGGGACAGGTGGGCACGCTGATCGATCACCTCGGCGGGGCCTTCCACCGCGACCCGGCGACCGGTAAGACCGTCCTGCGGGTCGAGGCCGATCTGGACGTG
This sequence comes from Gordonia caeni, assembly GCF_039537105.1. Lineage (NCBI taxonomy): Bacteria > Bacillati > Actinomycetota > Actinomycetes > Mycobacteriales > Gordoniaceae > Gordonia > Gordonia caeni. Next base: position 116,517 of record NZ_BAAAZW010000001.1, on the reverse strand, counting down.
GTGCCCGGCGCCTCGACGCCGCTGAACGTTCTGCTCTCCGGCGCGGGAGGTGGCCGGTGAGGACGCTGTCCGGAGCGATCAAGCGGCTGCTGCTGGTGCTGGCCGTGGTGATCCTGGCCCTGTACACGATCGTGCAGGCCATCAACCGTCCCGTCGGCGGTGACGTGGAGACCTATCACGCCCAGTTCGACGACGTCTTCGGTCTGCGGGAGAACGGTGACGTCCGGGTGCGCGGGGTCCAGGTGGGCAAGGTGACCGACATCGAGCTGCAGCCGTCCGGGACCGCGCTGGTCCGCTTCACCGTGCGCACCGACGACCGGCTCATCGAGACCGATCAGCTGGCCATCCGCTTCCAGAACCTGGTGGGGCAGCGCTATCTCGCGATCCTGAAGCCGGGCGAACAAGCCCGTGACGACCGAGACGACGAGTCGGCGTCCGCCGCCCCGGCAGCCCTGATCGATCCGGGCGAAATGATCCCGGCGGCCAAGACCCGAGGGTCCTTCGACATCACCAGGCTGTTCAACGGGCTTCGACCCGTCCTGCAGGGCGCCGACCCGGAGGTCTTCAACACCTTCGCCGAGAACCTGATCCACCTGCTGCAGGGCGAGGACGGGGTCGGGCTGGGCGACGTGCTGGCCGACGTGGAGCGTCTCTCGCAGTTCGCCGCCGACAAGAGCGAGATGATCCGGGTGATCATCGGCAACCTCGGCGTGATCTCCGAGCAGTTGCAGGGCAAAGCCTCGATCATCAAGGCGCTGATCGACAACATGGAGATGCTGTTCGACACGCTCGAGGTGAACCTGGAGCTGCTCAAGGGCGCGTTCGGTGAAGGGGCGCGGGTGTTTCCGCCCCTCGTCGAGTCGATGCAGAGCGTCTTCGACCTCTCTCTCGGCGGGCACGACCACGTGCGGCAGCGGCTGATGGAACTGGTTCCCGACACCGATGCCCTCGCCGAGGCGATGTCGGTGGTGCCGACCTTCCTGACCGCCCTCAACACCCGGCTCGCCCAGTTCGATTCGGGTGGGAAGTGCACCAAGGGTGAGGTCCCGCTGCCGCCGATGGGCGAGGTCCTCCTCGGTGGGAAGAAGGTGACCCTGTGCAAGGCGTGAAACGCTTCCAGGACTTCACCGTTCGCGATGAGGTCGATCGGCGCACCGAGGGGATCTGGGCGGTGGTCGCCCTGATCGTCGTCGCGGTGCTGGTGGTGGTGATCGCGGTGGTCTATCTGCGGCCGCCGGGCCGGGTGGAGTATCGCGCGAGTCTGGACGAGAGCGGTGGTGTCGTCGCCGGTACCGAGGTCCGGGTCGCGGGCATTCCGGTCGGCAAGGTGACCGAGGTGCGATTGCACGACGACCGGGTGGACGTCGCGATGTCGATCACCGGTGACGTCTTCGTCGGCGACCAGACCTCCCTGGAGGTCCGCATGCTCACCGTGGTCGGCGGCGCCTACGTCGCACTCCTGCCTGCGGGCGGAAAACCCTTGGGGGACGGTGTGATCCCGGCGGGAAGGACCTCGGTGCCGTACTCCACCTCCGAAGTGCTCGACGCCGCCGCGCAGACCGTCGAGGACATCGACGCGATGAAGATGCGGCGGGCCGCGATCACGGTGACCGAGTCTCTGGACTCGGCGCCCGGTTCGGTCCGGCAGATCGCCGGCGACGTGGAGAAGCTCACCGGACTGCTCGACGAGCAGCACCGCCAGGTGGAGGCCGTGGCTTCACTCGGCGCCGAATACACCACGGAGCTCGCCGCTCAACAGGACCTGCTCCGGGAGATGATCGGCCGGATCCGGGCCGTCCTGCCGGTGATGGTCGGCTACAAGGACCGCGGCATCGTGACCTATGACGCGCTCGGCGAGATGGTCCTGTACGTCGGCGACATCCTCGGCGAGCCCTACGAGAAGCGGTTCAAGCAGCCGCTGCACCAGATCGTCGATTCGGCGTCGGCCACCAAGGTCACCGTCGAGCAGATGGGCGAGGCGATCGATTCCCTCAAGGCGATGGTCGACGGTCTGTCCGCCGTGGCCGGCCCGCGCGGCGTCACCCTGGACTTCGGCGATCTGGTGATCGACGACTCCACCGTCTGCATTCCTATCGCGGGGCGCTCATGCTGAAGCCGAATGGAAGGGCACAAGCGCTGATCAGCGCACTGGTGGTGGCGCTGCTCGTGGTGGGCGGGGTGCTGGTGTACGTGCGGACCTCTACCCGGGACACCCGCTCTCTCTGCGCCCAGCTGCCCGACTCGGCCGGCCTGTACCCGGGCAATGCGGTGAACGTCCGCGGCGTCAAGATCGGTGCGGTCACGCAGGTGACGCCCTCGCCGGGCCACGTGACCGTGCAGATGCGCATCGACGACCGGTCGCTGGCAGACGGCGTGCGGGTGCTCGCGGTGAACAACTCGGTGCTCGCGGACCGGCGGATCGAGCTGGTGGACGCGGCTCCCCGGGGCGGGGCGGAACTGCCGGCGGGGCAGTGCGTGCCGTTGTCGCGGGGGTTCACCCCGGTCTCCGTGAGCACGGCCTTCCAGTCGTTCACCACGATGTTCGACGAGCTCGGCGGGCCGGGCGCAGACTCCGACGCGCCGATCGCGCAGGCGCTGTCCGAGGCGTCCCGGCAGGTCGACGGCTCCGGCGAGGATCTGAACAAGATCCTGAAGAACATGGCCGGGATCATGGCGGACCCGAACGAGTTCCTGTCCCAGATGCGCACCGTCTTCAAGAACCTGGCCGTGCTGACCGAGGTCGCCGACGACAACTGGGACGCGATCAAAGACATCGGGACCAACGCAGCCGACCTCACCCACTTGATGGGCTCGCTGTTCAAGAGCTTCGTCTACATCTTCGACGGCCTCGGCGAGGCCGGACCGGGGATGGACGATCTACTCAGCAACGTGGCGCCGCCGATGCTGGAGATCAGCGACGAACTGATGCCGTTCATCGACATCGGTCTGGCGCGCGTCGACGATCTCACCGCCATCCTGACCGGACTGCCCGGCATCGGCAAGGGCCTCGAGGCCTCGCTGAACCGCAAGGCCGGTGCGTTCCGGATCAGTGTGCGGACACCCACGGTGGTGGCCGGCAGCCCGGACGGTGGCGCGCTGTGCACGTTGATGAACGCCACCCAGCGGGGCAGCTGCGACGTGAAGTCGCGCTCGATGGTCGCGGTGGACCTCGGTGCGTTGATCACCCGTGCCGTGCAAGGGGGGATCGGCTGATGAAGCGACGTCTGGGTCTGGTGTTGTGCGTGCTCGCCGTCGTGGCGGCGCTGGTGGTGGTCGTGGTCGGTCGGGGCAGCAATCCGGCGAACACGCTGCCGCGCTTGGCGTCCGGGGGCTCGTCGACGCTGTACGTCGACTTCGTCTCGGTGGTCAACCTGCCGCTGGGGGCGCGCGTGCTGTCGCGCGGCACCCAGATCGGCACCGTCGACGACATCGACCTGGTGCCGAATGCGGCCCGGCTGACTCTCGGGCTCGAGCCGGAGGCGCAGCTGCCCGTCGGCACCCGCGCCGAGCTGCGGCAGCTGACCATGCTCGGCGACATCTACGTCGCGCTCACGCCGCCGACCGACGACACCGGCGAGATGCTCGGCGACGGCGACGTGATCAATCTGGCGGATACGGATCCGGGACCGCAGATCGAGGACATCATCACCAACCTCGCCGACTTCCTGGCGGGCGGCTCGCTGATGCGGGTGCAGGACGCCGTGCGGCAGACCAATCGGGCGGTCGACGTGCAGCGGATCGACCTGCCGGCCGTCTCGGCGACGGGCGCGAGGACCATCGACGACCTGGCGGCAGGCACCGCCGAACTCAGTGCCATGATCGTCTCGCTCGAGCGGGCGACCACCGAGATCGCCAGTGATCCAGGGGAATTGGGCTACGCCTTCGGCCCGGCGGGTCACAAGGGGCTGCGCGCGGTGTTCAACGCCGTGAACGAGGGCTTCAAGCTGGTCGCCGGCTCCAGCGAGCTGGCGTTCGGCCTCAACTGGCTCACTCCCCGGCTGGCTCAACTCAACCCGTTCCTGGACAAGCTGGTGCCCTTGCTCCGCAGCTACTCGGCGCATTCGACGCAGTTCAACGGGAACATCGGGAAGGTCGTCGACGTCACGCAGAACAAGCTGATCCCGTTCGCCCAGAACGGCGGCATCGCCCTGGACAAGATCACCGTCGACTCCGGTGACACCGAAGCGACCCGCTCGGTGGCCTCGGTCCTGCGCATGATCGGAGCGCTGCGATGACCCTGCGTGCGAGCCTGTCGATCCTGGCGACCATCGCCGTGCTGATCGGCTCGGTGCTCTACCTGACCGGCGGCGTGCTCAAGATGAGAACGTTCAGCGGTCAGACCACGATTGTCGTGAGCGCCCCGAAAACCAATGGGCTGCATGCCGGTTCAGCGGTGCTGTACCGGGGTGTGCCGATCGGCAACGTCCGGGACGTGTCGTACACCGGCGGCGACGCGGTGCGGATCGAGTTGTCGTTCGACTCGCGCTACCGGATTCCGGTCGACTCCGACCTGGTGATCGAGAACCAGTCGATGCTCGGCGAAACGGCCATGTATTTCGATCCGCGGTCGGATCAGGGGCCGATGATCGATGGCTCGAAGCCGCTGCAGGCGACGGTGGTCGAGGTGCCGGCCTCGGTGCCCGAAGTCCTCGGCTCGGCGCAGACCCTCCTCGATCAAGTGGATCCGTCACTGGTGAACGACCTGGTCGACACGGTGGCGCAGGCGCTCGCGGGCACACAGGGGGCGGTGGAGACCCTGACGCCGGCCGCGCAACTGGTGGCGGCGACGATGATCTACTCGGAGCCCGATCTGGCCGCGATCATCCGCCGGTCCGGAGTACTGATGGCCGACGGCGAGTGGATCGGGCCGGCCATGCGGCCGACCCGCCAGGAGCTGTTGACCGCGGGGGACAACCTGTCCGAGGTGATCACCCACGTGAAGCCGTTCGCCGACTTCACCGAGGGGGGCGACATCATCGGCGAACGCTGGAAGCAGACGCTCGAGAAGTCCGCCGAACAGGTGAGCAAGCTCGTGCCGCCGATCGGCAGGCTGGCGGAGGTTCTCACCCCGGCGGCCCGGAGATCCGGTGCGGCGCTGCTGGGCACGATGAACATCTCGACCTTGCTCAATCAGGCCATGCGGGCACTGCCGGGGGATTCCCTGCGCCTGTCCGTCGCATTACCGAAGTAGGAGCACCATCACATGACAGACGACTTCATGACAGACGACGCAGCCGACCAGCCGAGCACGCCGCCCGAAGACGCGGTGGCGGACGCGGCTCGCAAGCGCAAGAAGAAGGAGAAGAAGAAGGCCGAGGAGGCCGAGAAGCTCGCCGCCGCGCGGCGTGAAGCAGTGGCCGAGGCGGACGCCGAACGCGAGCGCGCCGAGAAGGGTCGCTCGACTCGGTCCCGGTTGGCGGAGTATCTGAACCCTCGCCGTCATCCGGCGGTCGTGGCGGTCACGGTCCTCTGCCTCGCCGCACTGGTCGCGATGTCCGTCCTCGCGGTGCTGTTCACGCAGCGCGCCGACGAACTGTCGGCGATGCAGCAGCGCGATCGCGACGAGGCTGCCGCCGAAACGGTCGCCGGTGAGTACGCGGTCGGTGCGGCCACGTTCTCCCACAACGATATTCCGGCGTGGGCGGAGGCGCTGAAAGTCGGCACCGCCAACGAACTGGAGTCCCGCTTCGACGTGGCGGTGGAGACGCTGACCCCGCTCATTCAGGAAGTGCAGTGGTCCCAAACCGCCGAGCTGATCACCGCGACGACCGTCGACGTCCGGGCCGACCGGCAGTTCGTGGTGCAGGTGTTCGTGTCGACGCACATGACGAGCACCCAGAATCCCAACGGCCTCAATATCATCACCCCGTACACGATCACGCTGGACCGGGACGACGACTGGCTCATCACCGATGTCGCCGACATCGCCGGAGTGTCGCAGGACGGTTCGATGGGGACGGGAGTCCCCGATCTGGGGAACGCCGGGGAACAGGCCCCGACGGGTGACGCCGAGACGCCCCAGCCTGCACCGACCCCGTGACGCCGACGCGGTCCGGTGCCGCGTCGGCGACGGCGCTCCTGGTGCTCGCCGCGGGCGCGGCGGTGACGCTGCTGTGTCCGTGGGTGCGGGCGCGCGGCTACCGGGTGCCCGATACGGCGGAGCTCGACGAAGCGGAGCTCGCCCGGGCGGGGGTGAGCGAAGCGTTCGCGGCTAACGGTGCGAGCACGCTGCTCGGGGCGGTGCTGCTGGCGCTGGCGTGCGTACTCGCCGCGGTGGCGTTGTGGCGGCACAGCCCGCGCTACCGGCCGGCGGTGGCCGGATACCTGGTGATCGTGTGCTCGCTACCGGCGGCCGGGGCGACGCTGTGGTTCCTGCTCGACGAGAAGCGGCAGGCAGCGGCGTTCTCCGGGGAGGTGCTACTGGAGTCGGACACCCTGACAGTGACCGTGTGGCCGTGGCTGTGCCTGGCGTGCTTCGGGCTCGCCTGCATCCCGGGAATCCTGCTCGTGCCCCCGCGGTCCAGGTCCGGACCGACGTGACGGCCCGCGTGCGCTAGCCTTGATCGCCAGGGAAGCGTGGCAGAGCGGCCGAATGCACTCGCCTTGAAAGCGAGCGTGGGTAAAACCACCGGGGGTTCAAATCCCTCCGCTTCCGCTGAAGGACGAGGACGGCCGGCACGACGCTGCCGAGCCCGGCGTCGTGCCTGTTAAGGACACCTGGTGACGCGGGGGTTGTGGGGCGCTTCGCATTCGCCGTTGAGTCCGAAGGCGTCGAACGCATCGGCCGGTGGGCCGATGTCCACCGGATCTCGCGAGACGATGGAGGGGCGGACCGGTCGGCCGTCGCTCCACTCACCCATGTAGCTCAGATCTGCGTCGCAGTGCTGCGCCGTGGCGGCGCAGGCCTGAAGTGCGTCACCGACTCGATGGATGCCGTAGAACTTGATCGCGTCCGTGGGCGTCAGAACGCTGTTGGCGGACAGGTGGGTCGCATCCAGTCGCGACAGGGGGCTGCGGACGTCACTTCGGACCGTGACGTGCCGTTTGCTGGACGACGGAACGTCATACGCGAGGAACTGTTCGATTCCGATACGAGTGTCAAGGATGTTGTCGTTGTCGAAGTTCTCCACGACGATCCTGGTGTGTGCGGGCACGGTGATTCTCCCGGTGCCGACGCCGCCGGCGAACGACGGCGCCAGCTGGAACAGCCAGAGCGTCGACGATCCCCAGCCTCGCTCGACGGCCTGTTGCGCCAGGTGCGGCACAGCGCCGCCGCCCATGGAGTGGCCGACGAAGCCGAGTCGGCTGAAGTCTGCGCGCGGGATCATCTTCGCGGCGTGGACCAGCGCGCGATCCTGGTGCGCAACCGACTCGGCACCGTTGTACGGGTCGGTGGGCCAGCTGGCGAACACCACGACGTTTCCGGTGCTCACGTAGTGATCGATGATGTCGGAGTAGAGCCGGCTGGTTCCCAGAAGCTGTGCGTCGAGGCCGGCCAGCAAGCCGTGTACGACGACGACCACCGGCCGTTCCGCGTCGTTGCAGCGTCCGCCCATGAGGGGAGTGGCGGCGGCCCCGCGGGGACTGTAGACGGAGATCTTCTGAGCCGCGTCGACGGGATTGTCGTGGACGGCGACGGTGCGATGACAGGGGCCCTGCGATCCCAGGCCGCTCGACGGCTGGGCCGGTGGGGTCGGTAAGGGACTCTTCCCCGTCGCGATTCCCGCACTCGCGATCAGGAAGACGGTGAGAACGGACAGGACGGCCAGCGTCTTCGCGGCGACGACGGGAGCACGGCGACGGGCCCGGACCGGACGATGCATGTGGTCAGTAAATCACTTCGGACTCCCGACTTCTGGACCTGCGGCGGAAGAGTAAGAAATCTTTTCGGGGAAAAGATAATCATTTCGCAATGACGGTGTGTGCAACGCACGGTCCGAGAGAGCGAGAAGGGCGGGTGCGTCACATGCCGGCGAGGAAAGACGTGACGGAGTGGGTCTTGGTGCGGGGACTGACCCGCGAGCAGCGGCACTGGCACGCTTTTCCGGAGGCTCTGGCCGAATCGTCCGGCGCGCGCGTGACGACCATCGACGCGCCCGGATTCGGAACCGAGAACGCGCGGCGATCGCCGGCCACCATCGAAGAGATCACCGACGACATCCGCAGTCGCCTCCAGACCCCGGCCCCGGAAGGAGAGCGGGCGATACTCGGCATCTCGCTCGGCGGAATGGTGGCACTGGATTGGTGTTCGCGGTATCCGGACGAGTTCGCATTCTGCACCGTCGTCAACACCTTGGCGCGCGAGGTCTTCCGTCCGCACTACCTCACGCTGCGCGCGCTGTCGGTTCTGGGCCTGCGGTCGTTCCGCTCACCGCGCGCCCACGAGCAGGCGGTGGCCGATCTGACGGTCACCGACCCGGCCATCGACCGCAACGCCCTCGCTCTGCGATGGGTGAGCTTCCATCACGACGCGCCGCCCACGACGGCCAGCATCCGTGCTCAGGCATCGGCGGGCCTGACCTTCCGCCTGCCGGGGGCGGTGCCGACTCCGCTCGCCGTGCTGGCGGCCCGCGGTGACCGTCTCGCCGATCCCCGGATGTCGTTGCGCATCGCGGAACGCTACGGGGCGCGGGTGTATCTCCACCCGAGCGCGGGACACGACCTTCCGGTCGACGACCCCGACTGGATCTGCCGGATCCTCCGAGCCGTCACCGGGGCCTGATCGGAAGGTCCGGCATCGTCACGCGGCCGCGTCCGGGGCGGGTCGCGGCGAGGGCGTTCACCGGATACGTGCGGCCACCCGATTCCGCTGCACCGCCATGAACGCCTCGTCGTGCGGCAGCGTCCAGTCCTTTCCGACGAATACACGATTCGCGCGCCGGTCGTCTTCGGCCGCGAAGACCGCGGGGTCGGCCACCCGGTCGCTGAGCCATTGCGGATCGAAGCGACCGCGGAGCAGGCTCGGAAGATCGGGGATCATCTTGGAGCCGTTCACCGCGAACAACCACAGTCCGAGGAATCCGGCGCCGAATCCGGAGCCCGGCGCCACCACGTCGGAGACGATGTCGGTCATGGGGGCGACGGGGAAGATCGCTTCGAGGCCCTCCGCGCCGTCGACGGCGGCCTGCAGCTGATTGACCGCGGAGTACGACACGCCGCTCATTCCGAGGTGCCCGTTCGAGTAGGAGCGATCACGTGCCCACTTGAGGACCTCGAGGGTGTCCTTGCGTTCACGCGGGCCGAACACCTGCCACTTCCCCTGTGAAGTCCCGGTTCCGCGGACATCGACGACGACCTGCGTGTATCCACTGCGGACGAGCTTCGGATCCATCGAGAGGGAACTGACCATGCCGCCGCGGACCACTTTGAGCAGCTGCTCGGTCCCGGAGATCGGTGTTCCCGACAGGTTGATGGAGGCGAGGAAGTCGATCACCGGTTTCGACAGATGCGGAATGTTCGTCGCCGTCGTGGCGATCATGCTGACGAGCTTGTTGTACGGGGTCATGTTGACGATCACCGGCGTCTCGTCCTTCGTCGGCCGGTTGTGACGATCGGCCGGCCGGTACACGTCCGCCCTCAGCACGACACCGTCCGACATCCGGATCGGGACGCTCGTGCTGACGTGGATTCCCGGGTACTCGTGGCCGCGCTGATAGTCGCGGGTCCAGGCCTTCGAATCCGGTGACGGCTATCGCATACCGCCCCGCCGAGTGACGGCGGCGCTGGTCGCCGGGATGTTCGAAGTGGTCATCGACTACCTGAACGACGCCGACGAGGGCGGCACGGCGGATTCGGAACGATCGTTGGTCGACGACGTCCTGCACTTCTACACCACGTTCCGCGCTGGGCTCGCTGCCCAGCAGTGACTTCGTCCGCATGTTTGCGGACGGACGGGAACGGGTACCTCCGATGATCACGACAAGTGATGAACCGGAAGGCAGCGATGATCATGCGGCGACGCGGTAGCGGAATCGTAGGCGTGATCGTCCTCGTCTGGCTGGTGATCGGTGTGGTCGCCGCAGTCCAGCGCGACTACTTCAAAGAATCGGACGCGAACTGCGCGACCGCGGGAACGATCGCACTGACGATCGTCTCCGGTCCTCTGAACTATGCGGGCGTCAACCCCCGGGTCGACGACTGCAACGTCCGGATCCCGCAGCCGAGCGAATGACCAGAACCGGCGTGCGCGCCGGATGAAAGGACAGCAGAATGATTCTCATCGGAGTAATACTTCTGATTCTGGGCTGGGTCTTCTCGCTCGCGATCTTGACCTACATCGGCGTGGCGCTCGTCGTCATCGGAGCGGTCCTGTGGATCCTCGGCGCCGTCGGCCGCCCGATCGCCGGACGAAAAGTCTGGTACTGACGCCCTTCGGTGTCGAGGGGCCACCCGGCGAGCTCGCGCTGGCGGCCCGCGTCGTGTCCCGACGCGGTGTGCCGGGCGAACCTACCCGGTGTGTCAACACGTCTCAGCTGACGTTCCGAAGATGCGAGAGGCTGTCGGCCAGGGTGCGAAGGCACAGGTCACGCAGGTCGTCGCGGGAGACCCCGCCCAGGTCGATCCAGTTGAGGCAGGCGGTCACGAGGTACGAAAGCCATCCGCGCACGGTGATCACGAGCAGGACCGGCGGGGGTTCGTCCGGGCTGAGCGCCTCCAGCAGACGCTCGCCCTGCAGTGCGAGGTTGGCGTCCATGATGGCCCGGACCCCGGCGTCTGCGCCCATCGCACCGCGATAGAGGGCTTTGTAGGCGAGGGGGGACTCCTGAACGTAGTCGAGGTATCCGTCGAGGCTCGCGATCAGGCGGTCCCGGGGCGGCAGTTCGCTGCGCGTCCGGGTCGCCTCGGCCAGACGTGCCGCTTCCCGTTCCACCACGGCCAGGAAGTAGCCGTGCTTGTTCTGAAAGTAGTGGTAGATGAGCCCGGGGGAGGCGGACGCTTCAGCTGCGACCATGGCGACCGTGATCTCGTCGTAGCTGTGCGCGGCGAGCAGCCGGACGCCGGCGCCGAGCAGTTCGGCGCGACGGTCGTCTACTCCGAGACGCCGGCGGGGCCGGGGGACCGATGACGTTGACATGGCCTCGTCAGGCTACTAGCTTCACCTTATTAGAAAGACATTCAATAGTGTCTCCGGTGTCGGCGGACGACGGTGGAAGGGCGACGAGATGCACCAGAGCAGTGGCCGAGGCGGATCGGGGCCCGGGCGGCCGGCCGCTGTGCTCCGGATCCTGATCGCCGGCGCGATCGCGGTTCTCGCCGCAGTGGTGCCGTTGAGTGCGCACACGCCGGTCGCGCAGGCCGGAGGCGACCCGGCGGCCGGGGAGCGGCCCTGTGACATCTACTCCAGCGGGGGAACGCCGTGCGTGGGGGCGTACAGCACGGTCAGATCGCTCTACTCCGGCAAAGACGGACCTCTCTACCAGGTGACTCGCGAATCCGATCGGAAGACCTTGATCGTGGCGAGCGAATCCGGGTACGCGGACGTTTCCGGGCAGGATTCCTTCTGCCGGGAATCCCTGTGCCGGATCACCCGGCTGATCGACCAGTCCCCGATGAGGAACGATCTCGCGGTGGCACCGGAAGGCGGCTACGGCGGGCCGAACAAGGGCGTGATCGCCGACGCGCTGCCGGTCACGGTGAACGGGCACCGCGCTTACGGCATGAAGTTCACCGGCGAGATGGGCTACCGCAACGCGACGCGCACACGCGGAGTGGCGACCGGGAGCGAACCGGAATCGATGTACATGCTGTCGTCGAACCGCCTGTACAACGCAGAGTGCTGCTTCACATTCGGCAACACCTCGGCCATTCCCCGCGACAACGGGAACGGGCACATGGACTCCATCTATTACGGGTCCGCCCTGTCCGGGAGGGAATGCGTGTCGCCTGCTCTGGTCGAGGTGGGCTGCCGCGACAACGGCATTCGCGGACCGATGGTGGCAGCGGACCTGGAGAACGGGATCTTCCGTTCCGCCGTCAAACTGAATCAGGACACCGATCACCCCGGCGCCGACTTCCCCTTCGCGACGGCCGTGTTGAAGAACGACGGTAAGCGAAGATTCTCGCTGCGCTCCGGCGACGCGCACGGTGGTGCCCTGAACACGCACTGGGACGGCAGCCTGCCCGGCGTGCCCCTCGACCTCCCTGGCGTCGACGTGCCGAGCCTGCCCGGCCTGGACTCGATCAGACCGGGTCACAGCGCCACCTTCAACGTCCCCTACACCGGCTACATGCCGATGAAGAAGGAAGGCGGAATCGGGCTGGGGGTCGGCGGCGACAACGCCAACCTCGGTCAGGGCATCTTCTTCGAAGGCGCCCTGACGGACGGTTACCCGAGCACGAACATCGACGATCGCGTCCACGCCGACATCGTCGCCGCCGGATACTCGTACGACGATTGAGCGGGCGGACGGACGGCCGCCGCCGGACGCCGGAGGATCTGCGCGACACCGATGAGATCCGCCCTGCCCGCGAGTAGCGTGTGCTCCACCGGCTACGACAAGCACTGTGGGGGAGGCGGATCCCGATGCCCGACGACATCACCACCGATACCGGAAGCGATCCGGCCTGCCGGTTCCGGGAAGTCCGCGCCCTGACCGACGTGCTGACGTCCCGGCTCTCCGCCGAAGACCAGACACCGCAGTCGATGACCGCTGCGAGCCCCACCAAATGGCATCGCGCCCACGTCACCTGGTTCTTCGAGGAATTCGTCCTGCGCCGCGATCGGTCGTACGCCGTCTACGACGACTCCTACCGCTACCTGTTCAACAGCTACTACGAAGCCGTCGGCAAGCGGCATCCGCGGCCGGACCGCGGGCTGGTGACCCGTCCCGGCGTCGACGAGATCAGGCGGTATCGCGAGCACGTCGACGCGGCCATGGAGGCGGCGCTGACGGAGGGGGCGTTCGACGACGACGCCCACGAGCTGATCGAGCTGGGCTGCAATCACGAACAGCAGCACCAGGAACTGCTGCTGATGGACCTCAAACACCTGCTGTCGACGGTCCGGCTCTCGCCCGGCCCGGTCTACGTCGACCGCGACTTCGACCGACCCGGCCCGGTCGAGCCGCTGCGCTGGCGTTCGGTGGGCGGAGGCCTGGTGGAGGTCGGTGCCGACGGCGACGGCTTCGCCTACGACAACGAGGGGCCCCGGCACCGCGTCTTCCTCGAGGACTTCGAGATCGCCGAGCGGACCGTCACCAACGGGGAGTGGCTCGAGTTCATGGCCGACGACGGATACCGCCGGCCCGAGCTGTGGCTGTCCGACGGCTGGGCGCACATCGGGCAGACCGGATGGAGCGCCCCCGAGTACTGGCAGTTCGACGACGGCGAATGGACCACGTTCACCCTGTCGGGCCGCCGCCCGGTGGTCCCGGACGAGCCGGTGCTGCACGTGTCGTTCTACGAGGCCGACGCCTACGCCCGCTGGGCCGGTGCCCGGCTGCCCACCGAATTCGAGTGGGAGACCGCGGCTGCGGACGTGGCCGACCGCCGCGGGGAACTCCTGGACCCGGACCGCTGCCATCCGCGCCGGGCCGGGTCGGCGATGATCGGCGACGTCTGGGAATGGACCGCCAGCGCCTACCTGCCCTACCCCGGGTTCGTGCCGGCCAACGGGGCGGTCGGCGAATACAACGGAAAGTTCATGTCCGACCAGCACGTCCTGCGCGGGGCGTCGGCGGTCACCCCGCGCGGACACGAGCGCCGCACCTACCGGAACTTCTTTCCGGCCGAGTCGCGCTGGGCGTTCAGCGGTCTGCGGCTGGCCCGATGAGTCGGGGCGAGCAGTCGCCGCTGGCCGCCGACGCCCTCGCCGGCCTGTGGGCCCAGCCCCCGACGCTGCCCACCAAATGGCTCTACGACGACCGCGGCAGCAGTTTGTACGACGAGATCACCTCGCTGCCCGAGTACTACCCGGCCCGCCGGGAGACCGAGATCCTGCGGGCGCACGCCGCCGAGATCGTCGGCGCCACCGGCGCCACGGTGCTGATGGAGCTCGGCTCCGGCACGTCCGCCAAGACCCGCCTGCTGCTCGATGCGCTCGCACCCGGCTCGGCCTACGTCCCCGTCGACGTGAGCGCCGAGACGCTCGGATCCGCCGCGGAGGTGATCTCCGCCGACTACCCGGCGCTCCGGGTCGCACCGGTGGTCGCCGACTTCACCGGCGAACTGCCCGCCTCCCCGGTGGCCGGGCGGCGGCTCGTGGTGTTCCTGGGCGGCACCGTCGGCAACTTCGCGGACGAGGAGCGTGCCGCCTTCCTGTCGCGACTCGCCGCCGACCTCGCTCCGGGGGAGTGGTTCCTGCTCGGCACGGACTTGATCAAGGAGCCCGGTCGACTGACCGCCGCCTACAACGACAAGGCCGGCGTCACCGCCGATTTCAATCGCAACCTGATCGAGGTGCTGCGCAGCCAACTCGACGCGGACGGCCTCTACCCGGACGACTTCGACCACGACGCGCGCTGGAATCCGGCCGGCCGGCGGATCGAGATGTGGCTGACGGCGCGGCGCGACGTGGACGCGTATTTCCCGACGCTGGACCGGCGGTGGCGCCTGCCGCGCGGGACCGGGCTGCTCACCGAGATCAGCGTGAAGTTCACGCCGGAGACGGTGGCCGCCGAGTTGACCGCAGCCGGCCTCGCACCGTCGGCGTCGTGGACCGATCCGCACGGCGATTTCCAGTTGACCCTCGCGCACCGGCAGGAGTAGCGGAGCGGGCCGGACTCAACCGGGCCGGTGCTGCTGGGCGATCCGGACCAGGTCGCCGGCCGGGCCGGCGAGCCGACTCGGCGGCTGCCACACGGCCCGCAGGTCGCGGGTGACGCGGAGGCCGGGCACGTCGACCATGCGGACCGCGCCGGTGCCGACCGCGGTCTCCACGGCCAGGGTGCTGAGCACCGCGGGCCCCACCTCGCCGGCGACGGCGGTGGTGATGGCGGCGCTGCTGCCCAGTTCCAGGAGGGGGCCGGCGCGCGCATAGCCGTCGAGCGCGGAGTCCAGGGTGTCGCGCGTGCCGGAGCCGGGCTCGCGGACCAGAAGCGGTGTGCCCGCCAGTTCTTCGACGGTGACCGGTCGGCGGCGGCGCGCCCACGGATGACCCGGCGGCACGACCACGGTCAGCCGATCCTGCGCCACCACTGCGCTGTAGATCCCTTTGGGGATCCCCGGCGCCTCGATGAAGCCGACGTCGCACCCGCCGGAGTCGAGCAGTTCCAGGACCCCGGCGGAGTTCTGCACCTGCAGGTGCACCGTCGTCTCCGGGTGCGCGCTGCGGAACTCCCCGAGCCAGCGCGGCATCAGATGCTCGGCGACGGTCAGCGAGGCCGCCACGGTCAGTTCGGTGTCCAGGTCGCCGCGCAGGCCGGCCGCCACGTCCAGGAACCGGCGGGCCCCGGCGAGGGTCTCGCGGGCCCAGTGCACCAGAACCGTGCCCTGCGGAGTGAGCCGGGAGCCGCTGGTGGACCGTTCCAGAAGGACGACGCCGAGTTGTCGTTCCAGGCGCCCGACGGCACGGCTGGCGTTCGGCTGCGCCATGTGCAGTTCGCGGGCGGCCGCGCTGAGGCTGCCGTGGTCGTCGACGCCGACGAGCAGGTCCAGAGCGGTGAGATCGAGCGAACCGGGGCGCACCAGGGCGACGTTACCCGCATACCGGCTCGGCCATGGCGCAAACGCATGCCTGGGCATATCGATTCGATATGTTGTCATGCCGGATCGGGGGCTTCTGTGATCGACCCGGGCGCAGCAGCCTGGAAGCATGACACAGCAGCTCACCACACCGACATCCACACCGCCCGGCGGACCGTCGAATCCGTGGCCCGGGCTGGCCGTCTGCACCGTGGCGACCGCGATCGCCATGGGAGTGCACCAGCTGTTGCCGATGGCCAGTCCGCTGCTCCTCGCGATCGTGCTCGGCGTCCTCGTGGCGAACCTGCGCCCGCTCGGGCCCCGGTTCGCCCCCGGCCTGACCGTCGCGTCCCGGCCGCTGCTGCGGATCGGCGTCGCACTGCTCGGTCTCCAGCTGGTCTTCGGCGACATCCTGGGCCTCGGTCCCGGCGTGATCGCGCTGATCGTCGCGGTGGTGGCCCTGGGCATCGCCGGCACCGTCTGGATCGGTGCACGACTGGGCCTGAGCCCGGCCCAGCGGCTGCTGATCGCCTGCGGCACCTCGATCTGCGGGGCCGCCGCGGTGGCCGCGGTCGACGGCGTGATCGACGCCGACGACGAGGACGTCGCGACCGCGATCGGCACCGTGGTGGTCTTCGGGACCATGCTGCTGGGGCTGATCCCGCTCGGGGTGGCGCTGTTGAACCTGAGCCCCGAGCAGGGTGGTGTCTGGGCGGGCGCCTCGATCCACGAGGTCGCCCAGACCGTGGCCGCCGGCGGACTGATCGGCTCGGGTGCGCTGGCGGTCGCGGTGGTGGTGAAGCTGGGACGGGTTCTGATGCTCGCGCCGGTGATGACCGTGATCAGCCTGCGCCGGCGGCGCGGCGCCGCACCGGGCAAGCGCCCGCCGCTGGTGCCCCTGTTCATCGTCGGCTTCCTGGCCTGCGTGGCCCTGCGATCGGCCGGGGTGGTCGGTGAGCCGGTGCTCGCGGTGGCCGGGCAGGTTCAGGTGGCGCTGCTGAGCGCGGCGATGTTCGCGCTGGGCACCGGGGTCCGGGTGAGCGCGCTGCGGGCGGTGGGACCGCGCCCGTTCGTCCTGGGGGCCGCGGGCACCGTGTGGATCACCGGACTCGGGCTGGCCGGGGCCGTCCTGGTGGCGTAGCCGGCCGGGCGCCGACCGCGATCAGCGGTCGGCGCTGAGCCGATGCGGGAACTGCTCCTCGCGGTGCTGGAACTTCAGGATCGCGGGGTTCTCGACGACGCCGTCGGCGATCTCGATCGCCCGGCGGAGCGTTTCGTCGGCCTGCCACGCCGACGGTCCGTCCATCACCGACCGCAGGTAGGGGAGCAGCGCGTTGCTGATCTCCCAGGTGGCCGAGTTCCACAGGTACGACGGGCTGTGGTCGACCGCGTAGTACCGGATGTGTTCTCCCACCATGAAGGTCGGCTCGGCGAACGACGTCGGTCGCGCCCAACTGAAGCCCATTCCCGCGTCGCACGACACGTCCACGATGAGCGTCCCCGGAGCCAGGGACGGCAGATCCTCGGCATCGAGGAAGGTCAACGGTGCATTCGGATCCTGCAGCACGCAGTTCACGATCACGTCGAATCCGCGGAGGAACTCGTTGAGCGCGACGCCGCCGTCGTCGGTGATCACGTAGGTGCCGCGCGCGAACGAGTCCGATTGGTCGAACTGCACGATGTCCGCCGAATGAATCGGCGACCCGACGGCGGTCACGCCGCGCTGAGTGATGACGTGCACGTCGTGCACGCCGTGGGCGTTCAGTGCGGTGACGGCCCCGCGCGCGGTGGCGCCGAACCCGATCACCACGGCGTTCAGGCGCCGGCCGTAGTCGCCGGTCGACCCGTTGAGCGCCATGGCGTGCAGCACCGAGCAGTACCCGGCCAGCTCGTTGTTCTTGTGAAAGACATGCAGGTTGAACGATCCTTCGGAGGTCCAGAAGTTCATGGCTTCGAAGGCGATGAGGGTGAGGCGGCGATCGATCGCCACCTGGGTGAGCTCGGCGTCCTGGACGCAGTGCGGCCAGCCCCACAAGGTCTGGTGTTCCCGTAGGTCCTTCAGATCCTGGGCCTGGGGTTTGGGCAGCAGGACGATGTCGGAGTGCTCGATGATTTCGGCGCGGCTGCGCAGTCCGGCGACCGACTCGGCCAGGACCGCATCGCTGACGCCGAACGGTTCGCCGTATCCCTCCTCGAGGTGGATCCGGGATCGCAGATCCGGGTCGATCCGCTCGACGTGCAGCGGGTGGATCGGCAGACGTCGTTCGTCCACCTTGCTGGAACCAGCGATAACTCCGAGGCTGAGCCGCGTCATCGTGCATTTCCTTAACTGTTCGCGCGGCAGAGGCCGGCGCGGAGACGGCTCGAGGGAGATTCCTAGACAAAGCCGTGAAGAGACCCGACGTGATCGGGTGGCGGGCGAGGAGAAGACCGTCGCCGTCGGCACCGATCTTACGTGCCCGCGGCTGGCCCGGACTCGCCCGGTGGCGTAAACGTGTAGCCATGAGTGCCCAGCCAGCCGCCCCCGTGCCCGTCGCGATCGAACCGGAACAGGATCCGCATCTGGTCGCCGCCGTCGCCGACGGCGGCGGGGTGGTGGTCCCGCTCGACCAGGCGCGGGTACTGGTGTGGCTCGGTTCGCCCGCCGACTTTCCGTCTCTGGCCGACACCGTCGAGTGGGTCGCCCTCAAAACCGCAGGCATCGAGTACTTCCGCGCCGCCGGTGTGATCGACGACCGCCGGATCTGGACCAACGCCTCCGGCTTCTACGCCGCCGGCTGCGCCGAGCACGCACTCGCCCTGCTGCTGGCCGGGTTGCGGCAGATCTCCACCTCGGTGCTGCTGGGCTGGAACGAGGAGGTGATCCCGCCCGCGGTCCGCACACTGCGCGAGTCGACAGTGGCGATCATCGGTGCCGGCGGCATCGGCCGTGAGCTGACCCCGCGGCTGAAGGCGTGCGGCGCAACGGTGATCGCCGTCAACCGATCGGGGCGCGAGGTGGCCGGCGCAGATCGCACCGCGGCGTCGTCGGATCTGGACCGGGTGCTCGCCGACACCGACCACGTGGTGCTCGCCGCTCCCGCCACCCCGGAGACCCGGCACCTGATCGACGACCGCACCCTGGCTCTGCTGAAGCCGCACAGCTGGATCGTCAACGTCGCTCGCGGACCGCTGATCGATCAGGCGGCGCTCGGTCGGGCGCTGCGGGCGGGGACCATCGCCGGGGCGGCGCTCGACGTCACCGATCCCGAGCCGCCGGCCGACGACGATCCGTTGTGGGCGCTGCCGAATCTCATCGTCACCCCGCACATCGCGAATCCGTCACCGGAGCTCACCCGCGAGATGGCGCCCTGGCTGGCCGAGAACGTGCGCCGCTTCGCCGCCGGTGGGGAACTGATCTCGGTGATCGATCCGGCGCGCGACTACTGACGCACCGGGCGCTATCGGTCGGCCTGCGGCGGCGGGGGCGGAGACACCCAGCGGCGCAAGAAGGTTCGCAGCTGGTCGTCGGTCTGCGGCGGGTGATGCGGGTACTGCTGAAAACTCAGCCACATCCGCATGACGAGTTCGGCGAGGCCCTCCATCGCGTCCTCGTCGTACCCTTGCGCCGGCCAGTCGACAGGGAGCCGGCGCAGCATCTGCGCCCCCAGCGCCACCGCGCCGGAGGTGGTCACCTCGCGGCTGAACGATTCGGTGGCCCCGGCCCGCAGCATCAGTCCCAGTCCGGGCTCGTCGGGCAGTGCGTGCAGGCAGTAGATGATGGTCTCGCTGACCGCCTCTTCCACCGTGCGGACATGGTCGAGCGCCGCAGCCATGCGGTCCAGGAACTCGCCGGCCCCGGCGGCTGCGACCGCCGAGAGCATCTCGTCGACCGACGAGAAGTACCGGTACACGGTCTGGCGGGTGACCCCGGCTTCGGCGGCGACGTCGCCCATCCGGGTCTTCGCCAGACCGAAACGCTCGACGCAGCGGGACGCGGCCTCGAGAATCCGGGCCCGTGCCTCGTCCGCATCCTGGGGGAGATCCCCCTGCCACCCACGAGTCCTCACGGCCCTCATGCTTTCACACGGATCTCCGGCTCTCGCTTGAGTGCGACCGTCGCCCCGCGCTTGAGAGCGACGGCCAGCACCGCGATCGCCACCACGAAGCAGGCGACGACGTAGGGCAGGTTGCCGATCGGTGTTCCGTCGGCGGTGACCCCGTCGACCGCTTCGAAGTAGGCGGGCAGCGCGGCGATCCACAGGACGGCCATCACCACCAGGAACAGGATCGGGAAGAACCGCAGGAACGGTGCCGCGGTCCGCGCCGGGATCAGGTCCGGCTCGGCGTCCGCGCGCGTCCGGCGCCACTGATCCCATAGCAGCCAGAGCCCGATCACCCAGATCCCGAACACCTGGATCGCGAAGACGACGGTCTGCGCGGTCAGGTTGGCGTTCTCCCGCCCGAAGACGGCGGTGCTGATCGAGAGGATCGGCATGGAGATCACCGCCAGCGCGCCGGCGACGACGATCCGCCAGACGAGCGACCAGCCGCGCACCGAGCGGCCCTGAATCGTCGGCTTCTGCACCAGGAGCACGCAGAAGAAGGTGAGCACCGCGAACGAGACGGTCGCGAACAGCCACACGCTGCTCCACGGCACCGAATCGAAGAGCGGTACGGCCGACGGATTGCCGAGCAGATCGGATTCGGCACCGTAGAAGGGTTCGTCGACGTTCCACGCCCACCACTTCAGCTGCGGACCGAGCTGATCGAAGATCTCGTAGAACACCTGGAAGACCAGCGCCACCACCAGCGAGCCGCGCAGCGCCGACCACTTGCGGCCGTCGAAGAAGCCGAGGGCGCGGACGATCTCGTAGGCGACCTGGCTCATCGCCGGATAGAAGGCGACGATGTACAGCGGCAGCCTGTCGTACATGAACTCCACGGTGAAGACGTTGTGGGCGAACATGAAGCCCATCGCGTCCTGCATGCCGAACCATTCGGGGAAGTACAGCGGTGGCTCGATGATGAACAGGTAGACCAGCGCGCCGAACCACAGGGCCAGGTTGGTCGGGTCGCCGTCGCGGCGCAGGCGGCGGACGGCGTGGACCAGCGCCAGCACGGCGCCGATGATGATGGTGAGCTCCAGGATCGGCTGGCTCCAGTGCTCCAGCGTGAACGGATTGCGCAAGGTCGCCACCGGATCGGCGTCCTCGCAGACGAATCCGAGGTAGCGGGTGACGATGAATGCGGGCGTGCCCGGATCGCAGATGGCCATGTCGCCCGGCTCAGTCGGTGACCGAAGCGGTGGAAGCGGCGGAAGCGGTGGTGCTGCCGACCACCTGGGCGCGGCCGCCCGGGCGCGGCTTGCCGTCGCTCCAGATGTCGGACGGCGGATCCTGCTGCGCGTCGAATCCCATGGGCAGCGTCGTGCGGCCGACGATCCGCTTGATCCCGTACCAGGCGAACCCGGCCAGCACCCGCGGGCTCTTGATCATCTCGGTGACCGACTCGTCGAGGTTGAACACCGCCGTGAAGTGCTCTTCGACCTTCTTGTCCTCCCGGGTGGTCGCCGAGATGTGGTTGAAGATCGGCCAGGACGCCCGATAGGCCAGCCGCCGGCGCCAGGGCGGGGCCAGTTCGGTGCCCTCGGCGTTGTCGTAGCCCTGGTCCCGAGCCAGTGCCAGCACCCAGATGTCGTCGAGCAGGGCGCGCTGGTCGGCGAAGAAGTCGCGGGTGAAGCCGGCGTCCAGGGGCCGATCGGCGGCGAGCTTCTCGCCTAGCAGCAGCGCCGACTTACCGGCCGAACTCATCCCCTGCGCGTAGAAGGGGTTGAAGCCGCAGATGGCATCACCGAGGACGACGAGTCCGGCGGGCGGATTCTCCAGCTCGTCGTAACGGCGGCGCCGGTTGCCGGTGGACTTGGTGACGAAGACCTTGGAGATCGGCTCGCACAGCGCCACGGCGCGGCCGAAGGCCGGAGCGCGCACCTTGCGTGTGGCGGCGACGAAGTCGTCCTCCTCGCGCGGCATCGGAAGGCCCCACGAACCCATCGTCACCAGCACCCGGTCGTGTTCGATCGGGAAGATCTGGCAGAGGAAGTCGTGCTCGGGCGGATGCGGCCCGGTGTCCGAGGTCGGCATCACCGACATCTGGGCCCACCACCAATCGTCCGGAAGTTCCGCGGGCTTCTGATACCAGCGGGACGAATAGGTGACCCCGGCGTCGAGCGACTGGACCCGGATCGCCGGCCAGCCGTCGCGCTCGAGCCAGTCGTCGACCGGCGACCCTCGTCCGAGGGCGTCGACCACCAGGTCGGCCTCGATCAGGGTCCGCTGTCGCCCGTAGTCGCCACCGGTGACCCAGACGCCGGTCACCGCGCCGTCCGGGGCGTCGGCGCCGGTGGTCTCCAGGCCGGCGACATTGACGCCTTCCTCCACGCGCACGTTGGACACCTCGGCGAGCACGTCCCGCAGGGTGCGCTCGATCAGCAGACGCGAGGCGTACACCATGGTCATGGTGCTTTCGCCGCGCGGAATCCAGCCGGCGCCCTCGCAGTGCGCCGCGGCCTGGGACGGCATCATGTGCAGCGCTCCGGCGTCGATCAGCCGCTGTTCGAAGCCGGGGAAGATCCGATCCATCGCCCGTCGGCCCGAGTTCAGCAGGAAGTGCGGATGCTTGCTCTGCGGCACACCGCGCCGGTGTTCGGCGTCCTCGCCGATCACGTCGCGTTCCAGAACGAGGACTTCGTCGAAGTAGGGCGCCGCAGCGCCGGCGGCGCACATTCCGGCGATGCTGCCGCCCAGTACGACGGCCAGCTTTCCATGGGTCATGCGCTTCTCCTCGGTCGTTACGTCATACAAAGTCTGTGTGATGTAACACCGTAGGGCGGTGACCCGGAACACGTCAATACAAGACTGGAACGTGTTTCAGACCTCCAGTTGGGCACCGGTCTTGGGAGGGGACAGCGATAGCGCGTGGTTCTCGTCGTCGCTGAAGGCGCGGGCGCGAGACAGGAACCGCACGCCCTCGGGTGCTTCGAGTGAGAAGCCGGCGCCGCGTCCGGGGACCACGTCGAGGATCAGTTGGGTGTGCTTCCACAGTTCGAACTGATCGCCGTTGATCCACACCCGCACCAGGGGCAGCGGGTCGGGCAGGTCCAGTTCGCCGACCAGCACGTCGCGTTGACCGATGCGATAGTCGCCCACCGGATAACACATCGGTGCGCTGCCGTCACAGCAGCCGCCGGACTGGTGGATCATCAGGCCGCCGTGTAACTCGGTCAGTTTGGTCAGCAGTGCCGTCGCGGACTCGGTGGCGACCACGCGATCGGGGGCAGCATCTCGACTCATCACTCATCACCTCTCAAGACTAGAATGCGCCCCGGGGCGAGGCCCCGGGGCGCAACCGGCTTTCTAGAAGAAGCCCTTCGGGTCTCCCGAGTAGCCGACCAGCAGGTTCTTGGTCTGCTGGTAGTGCGACAGCATCATCAGGTGGTTCTCGCGGCCGATCCCGGAGTTCTTGTAGCCGCCGAAGGCCGCGTGTGCCGGGTAGTCGTGGTAGGTGTTCGTCCACACACGGCCGGCCTGGATGTCGCGGCCCGCGCGGTAGGCGACGGTGCCGTTACGGCTCCACACGCCGGCGCCCAGGCCGTACAGGGTGTCGTTGGCGATCTTGATGCCGTCCTCGTAGTCGCGGAAGCTGGTCACCGCGAGCACCGGGCCGAAGATCTCCTCCTGGAAGATCCGCATGTCGTTGTTGCCACGGAAGACGGTCGGCTTGATGTAGTAGCCGCCCGACAGGTCACCGCCCAGGTCGACGGCCTCGCCGCCGATGAGCACCTCGGCGCCCTCTTCCCGGCCGATGGACAGGTACGACTGGATCTTCTCGTACTGGTCGTTGGAGGCCTGCGCGCCCATCATGGTCTCGGTGTCGAGCGGGTTGCCCTGCTTGATCTTGCTGACCCGGTCGACGGCCTTCTCCAGGAAGCTGTCGTAGATGCCTTCCTGGATCAGCGCGCGGCTCGGGCAGGTGCAGACCTCACCCTGGTTGAGGGCGAACATCGCGAAGCCCTCGAGGGCGCGCTGCAGGAAGCCGTCGTCTTCGCTCATCACGTCGTCGAAGAACAGGTTCGGGCTCTTGCCGCCCAGCTCCAGGGTCACCGGGATCAGGTTCTCCGAGGCGTACTGCGAGATCAGCCGGCCGGTGGTGGTCTCGCCGGTGAAGGCGATCTTGCGGATGCGGTTGCTGGAGGCCAGCGGCTTGCCCGCCTCCACGCCGAAGCCGTTCACCACGTTGATCACGCCGGGCGGCAGCACCTCGCTGAGCAGGCTCATCAGGTACAGGATCGATGTCGGGGTCTGCTCGGCCGGCTTGAGGACCACGCAGTTGCCGGCGGCCAGCGCGGGAGCCAGCTTCCAGGTGGCCATCAGGATCGGGAAGTTCCACGGGATGATCTGGCCGACGACGCCGAGCGGCTCGTGGAAGTGGTACGCGACGGTGTCCTGGTCGATCTCGGAGATCCCGCCCTCCTGGGCGCGGATCACACCGGCGTAGTAGCGGAAGTGGTCGATCGCGAGCGGAATGTCGGCGGCCAGCGTCTCACGGACGGCCTTGCCGTTCTCCCATGTCTCGGCGACGGCCAGGCTCTCCAGGTTCGCCTCCATCACGTCGGCGATCTTGTTGAGGACGGCCGAGCGCTCGGCGACCGAGGTCTTGCCCCAGGCGGGAGCGGCGGCGTGCGCGGCGTCGAGGGCGAGTTCGATGTCCTCGGCGGTCGAGCGGGCCACCTCGCAGAAGGTCTTGCCGTCGATCGGGGAGGGATTCTCGAAGTACTGACCCTTCACCGGCGGCACCCACTGCCCGCCGATCCAATTGTCGTAGCGGGATTCGTAGCTCATCAGCGAGCCTTCGGAACCGGGCTTGGCGAAAACCGTCATCGGATACTCCTCTTTGTGCAGCGGTGACTTGTGCAGTCAGGTCACGTAGGTGATCTGAAACACACGGTAAACCCTGTGTGGTTGCAGTCACGTTGCATCGAGCCCGATGCCCGTCGCCGAGGAGGTCGGAGCCGGTGTCAGGGGAGGCCGTAGCGACGGTCGAGCAGCCGGATCCGACCGGTCGCGACGGCCCGCTGCGGGTGCCCGTCCGGCAGCACGGCGGCCAGGCGCTGCCAGGCCTCGGTGTCGTCGCGGCCGTGCGGCGACGACGTCCAGCCGTTGAGGGCGGCCGGATCGGCACTGCTGAGCACCCGCGATCGCAGGTCCTCGCGGAGTTCCTCGAACAACTCGACGACGCCGGGCGCCATCGACTCGGCGAGCAGTCCGCCGCGGCCGAGTGCGCTCACGGCGCCAGTCAGGTCGCCGCCGTCGATCAGGCCGCGGACGTCGCCGACGTCCGAGCTCATCTCGACGCTGATCCGGTACGGCCGCGCCGCGATCAGATCGCCGAGGTCCCGCCGCAACCGGGAGATCTCCGCGCGCACCGTGACCGCGCCCAGGTCGCCGTCGGACAGCAGGGTGGCCAGTTGTTCGGTGTTCAGGCCTTCGGGGTGGCTCTGCAGCAGGAGCAGGATCTCGGCATGGCGCGGGGAGAGCGGCACGGACGGTCCGCCCGCGGGCGTCCAGGTGGCGCCGTCGAGCACGGTCAGCCGGTTGACCGCGGCCGGGGCCTCGGCCCGCAGACGCAGCAGGGCCGACGGCGCCAGATCGACCGCCCGGGACCGAAGCTCTCGTTCCACCGCGGCGACGACGGAGCGCACCGCGGCGAGAGCGAACGGCGCCGCGGCCGCCGGACCTCCGGTGACGTCGACCGCCCCCAGCAGTTCCCCGGTCACCGGGTCGTGCACGGGTGCGGCGGCGCAGTTCCACTGCTGTACGCGGCTGGCGAAGTGCTCGGGGCCCAGGATCTGCACGCCCTGCTCGAGCGTGAGGGCCAGCCCGGGAGCGTTGGTGCCGACGGCCTCCTCGCTCCACACGGAGCCTTCGACGAAGTCGATGGCCGCGGCGCGGTCGCGGGCGGACCGGTCGCCCTCCACCCACAACAGCCGGCCGATCCGGTCGGTGAGCGCCACCACGACGCCGGAGCCGGCGATGTCGTCGAGCATCAGCGACTGGACCAGGTCGCGAACGGCAGCCAGCCGATGCGTGGTGCGGTACTCCTCGAAATCGCCGTCGGCCAGGTGGTTCTGTGGCTGTTCGGGGTCGGCGGTATCCGGGTCGATGCCGCCCCGGACCGAGCGCAGCCACGACTCCCGCACCACAGAACGCACGCTGTCGGCGACGGGTTCGTCGCCCGACCGGAGCCGTTCGTAGGCAGCGTGGATGTGCGCGATCGTGGCGTCGGCCATGGCACCTCCGGTTGTGGACCACGCGGCGGGGTCGGGGTCGGCTTCCCCTCGACGCGAGGGTCCTGACATCGATTCTGCCAATGCGAGTGTGACGTCGGCAATAATCGCTGAGAGGGAGCCGGCCGTTCGGCCGGCGACGAGGAGGCGTTGATGTCCGAAAGTACCGCTGCCGGCACCGTGCAGGGCGAGGTGGTCCGGCGTGATCCCGCCGAGGGCCGCGGGCGCACGGCGATCGCCGACACCGTCGTCGCGAAGATCGCGGGGATCGCTACGCGGGAGATCGTCGGCGTCTACGACCTCGGCGGTGCCGGCGAGCGCATGGTCGGCAAGGTCCGCGACGTGCTGCCTGGAACCACCGCCGACGTGACCCAGGGCATCGACGTGGAGGTCGGGGAGAAGCAGGCCGCCGTCGACGTGCAGATCATCGCCGAGTACGGCGTCGCCATCCATCAACTCGCTGCGGCGATCCGCCGGAACGTGGTCGGCGCGATCGAGGGCATGACGGGGCTGGAGGTGACCGAGGTGAACGTGACGGTGAGCGACGTCCATCTCCCCGACGCCGACGACGAGGTCGCCGACCCGGCGCGGCCGCCGCGGGTGCAGTGATGAACAACTTCGCCGCCGTCGGCCTCCTGGCCGGTCTGCTGCTGACGCTGACGGCCACCACCGGCGGCCTCACCGGTTTCCTCTTCGGTGTGGTGCTGGGCGGCATCGGTCTGCTCCTGGGCCTGCACCG
Organism: Gordonia caeni; assembly: GCF_039537105.1. Lineage (NCBI taxonomy): Bacteria > Bacillati > Actinomycetota > Actinomycetes > Mycobacteriales > Gordoniaceae > Gordonia > Gordonia caeni. The sequence continues at coordinate 89,833 of NZ_BAAAZW010000001.1, read as the reverse complement.
CGACGGCACCATCGATCTGACCGCGGTGGTGCGGAGCCGTAACCGTGGCTGACGAGCTCGACGTCGACGTGCCGGGCCGACTGATCCTGGACGACAAGGTGGGCGAGACCATCGCCGTCCGCGCGGCGCTCGACGTGGACGCGGTGGTGAGCTACTCCGCCGGGATGGGGTCGCTCCTGTCCGGGCCGGCCGCGATGCTCTCGGCGGTCGGCGGCGGCTATCCGCGGGCCCGGATCGACATGAGCGCGGCACTGCCGCGCCTGTCGGTCGAGGTGGCGCTGGAGTGGCCGTGCCCGGTGACGCGGGTGTGCCGGGATCTGCGCGAGCACCTGACCGACGAACTGATGCGCCTCACCGGGGTGCGCCCGGTGGCGGTGGACGTGGACGTGGTCCAGCTGGTGCCGCGCGCGCAGGTGCGCCGTCGTCGCGCCGGGCTGATCGAGATTCCCGCAGTCGAAGAACCCGCCGTCGAGGAGCCCGCGTGAGCGCCGACGACCGGCGGTCCACCGCACGCCCGGCTGCGCTGCCCTCCGCCGTTCCGGCCGGGGCCGTGCTGGCGCTGCTGCTCCTGGTGCTGGCGGGGCTCGCGATCCGTGATCTGGCTGTGCGCGCCGGCTGGCTGAGCGGTGACGAATGGCTGCGCGGCGCCACCCACTGGGGTGCGAGCACAGGCTGGCAGACCTGGATGTGGCTGGTGGCCGTGCTCGCCGTCGTGGCCGGGCTGGCGCTGCTGTGGACGGCGGTCCGGCCCCGCCGGCACGACTATGTGGAATACGGCGACGACGGCGTCATGTGGACCCGTCCGCGCGACATCGCACGACGCTGCAGCGCCGCCGCGTCCGCGTTGCCCGGGGTCGACGGGGCCGTCACCCACTACGGGCGACGCAAGGTGACCGTGACGGTGGCCGGAGACCGGGGCGCGATCGATCGCGCCGCCGTCACCGAGGCCGTCGAGGAGGTCGTGCACGGCTTCGGCGGCCGCACGGTGACGGTGAAGCATGCGCGCGGCCGGGCGGGGGAACCGCGATGAACCGATTGCCCGCGGCCTGGAACCGCGTTTCGGTCGGTTTGATCGGCCTGCTGCTGATCTGCCTCGGCCTGGCCGGGATCTTCGCGCAGACCGGCGTGGAGCCGGTGGCGGGGTGGATCGCCAGGATCGATCCGGACAAGATCTCCCGCGGCGCCGACGCCGGCTGGTGGACCTGGGTGCTGGTCGGGGTGGCGCTGCTCGCGGTGATCTGGGCGGTGCGGCTGCTGGCCACCATGGTCCGTCCGCAGGCGGCGGCCGACCTGGTGCTCGACGGTTCCGCCGAGGGTGGCCGGATGACGATCGCCCCCGGCCTGATCGCCACGGCGGTGGCCGACGAACTGTCCGGCAGCACCCTTCTCGACGACGTCGCGGTGAAGGCCATCGACGACCGCGGCTCCACGATCCTCCGGATCTCGGTGACCGCGCCGGCCCACCGGTCGTACGACGAGATCGAAGGGCTGCTCGCCGATACCGTCGAGCAGGTCCGCACGGCCTTCGACGGCTCCGGTCTGCACGTGCAGGCCATGGTGGAACTGGCCTCGCCGAACGCCGGACGCCTATGACGCCCGCGACCGACGTGCCGGACGGAGCCGGTGCAGACGACGGCGCCGTCTTCCGGCTCGCCTACGTGCCCGGGGTGTTGCCGGCCAAGTGGGTGCGCGCGTTCGGCGAACGCCGCCCCGGGGTCGAGGTGGAACTGGTCGCCTGCCCGGCCGCCGAAGCCGGCGCCCTGGTGACCTCGGGTGAGGTCGACGCCGCCGTCGCCCGGCCGGCCGCAGACGAACCGGAGCTGGCGGTGATCGGTCTGTACCGGGAGGTGCCGGTGGTGGTGGTGCCGAAGGACCACCTGCTGACCGCCGCCGACGAACTGGTCTGTGCTGACCTGGCCGACCAGCAGTACCTGCTGCCGCTCGACGACGTGCTGGCCTGGCGCGATCGCCCGGGCACGCAGATCGACCACCGGCCGGAGACCACCGCCGACGCCGTGGAATTGGTGGCGGCCGGTCTCGGGGTGCTCGTGGTGCCGATGTCCCTGGCCCGCCTTCACCACCGCCGTGACCTGACCTACCGTCCGCTCGCCGACGGGCCGGTGGCCCCGGTCGGCCTGCTGTGGCGCGAGCCGACCGGGGACCTGATGGAGGAGTTCATCGGCGTGGTCCGCGGACGACGCCCCGGATCCTCGCGCGGCCAGAACCAGCCGACTCCCAAGCGCTCGGCCAAGGAGAAGGCCGCTGCGCGCCGGGCCGCGAAGGAGGCCGCGGGAACGATCCCGGCACGCAGCACCCGCCAGAACCGCCAGCCGCGCAAGGGGCGGCGCCCCCGCAAGCCTTAGAACGGCGGCGGGTCACCGGCCTCGGCGGCCCGCCGGCGTTCGTTGCGGAGTCGGGCGCGCTCGGCGCGGCGCCAGGCGTGCTTGTACGCGGTGGCGGCTCGCAGACCGCCCCCGGTGGGGCAGTTTCCGGTCCCGGTGGTCGGGCCGGACGGTGTGGGAGGCTCGGGTGGCGCCTGGGCCTGATGCAGGCAGCGCAGTTCGGCCAGCTGGGGGAACAGCCACTGGTTGGTCGCGGCCATCTCGACGGTGATGCCGTACGGGAGGGTGACCGACGACCACACCGAGCCGTCGTCCTCGATCCAGAGGTCGTCGACCCAGCCCTTCTCCGGGCGATCGGCACCCAGGTGCGTCTTCCAGAGGTGATGTGCTTTGCACTTCGGCGCGATGTTGCACAGGCAGGTCGGTCCGCCGGAGTCGGGGCAGATCTGATCGAACTCGTCGACGTGGTCCAGCTCGCAGTTCCACGCGGGCCGTTCGCAGCCGGCGACGGTGCACGTCGCGAACAGGCCGCGCACCAGGGCGTCGAGGGTCGCGTTGGGCCGGTAGGGATCGGCGGGCTGGCTGGTGTGGACGATCAGCGCTGGACGTTCGATCGGCGGGGTGTGCTCGGTCAGGTCGTCCAGGTCCAGATTCCGCACGGTGGCGTCGGGGCGCTGCGCGAGGTCGCGGGCGTGCTCGGCGCTGATCGGCCCGTAGCCGTCCAGGAATCCGGGTTCGTCGTCTTCACCGTCGAGCGTGGACTTCTGGCAGACGGCGTGCACGATGATGCGGGCCTGACGGTCGGAGATCTCCTGATCGCCGAGGGTGGCGGTGCAGGTCGACGAGTCCGGGCAGGCACAGGTGAACGGGAGGCCGCGCAGCCGGGCGATCGCCGCCGCAGACCGTCGCTGGCCGAGAGTGCGCGGATCGTTCGGGCACACGCCCTCCGCGAGTGCGTTGACCGCGGCCAGGGCGAGGCGGGCTTCCTCGGCGTCGGCGGTCACGTTGACGCCGCCCAAGCCGTCGGAGTAGTCGCGGTTGGTGACGTTCTTGCGCTTGCGCGCCTTCTCGCGGCGCCGGCGGATGGCGTCGCGGTCGTGTCGGGTCACCACGCGGTCGGCGATCTTCTCGGCCTTCTTCTCCGAGATGTGCCCGGCTCCGGCCAGGGCCTCCGCCAGATCGGTGTCGACGGCGGTGACCAGTTCCGGCTCGTCGACGATGTCGGTGCGCGCGACGGCGGTGACGAACATGGGCTGACTGATGGTGCCCTCGCGCAGCAGGTCGGCGGTCTTCGGCAGACGCTCGGACGCGGCCACCGCCTGGGCCACCAGGGCCCGCGCCGCCGGGGGCGCCACCGCGAAGAGGATGCCGACCTCGCCGACGGCCACGGTGTAGGGGTCGAACAGATCCTTCTGCTCGCCGCCGGCGCACACGGCGTCGTCGAGCTTGACCAGGGCGATGTCGATGAACTCGCCGATCGCGTGCAACTGCGCCCAGTAGAGGTAGGCCTGGCCGCGATGGGCGGAGGCCGCGTAGAGGAGCCAGTCGTGGCACTGCGTGTGCTCGTCGTCGTCGGCGCCTGGTGCGACCATGCCGGCAGCGGAGAAGTCCACCCGGTTCCACGGGGAACTGCGATCGATGTGAACCACGGCGCCTCCCCTTCGTCTCTGTGTTCGACTCGCTTATGATTTAGATTACATCCACACCTCGATGTGCGCAAGTGTTCGAACAGAGAAATTTCCGGCGTATTGCGATTGACGAAAACGGCAGGTCACAGGACTGATTGCGTGGTGATCGGCCGACCATCCATGATGGAGACGTGCAACTCTCGCGCTCGGCGCCGCTGACCGGAATCCGGGGACCGGCGGCGCTGGCGGTGTGCCTCACGCACGCGGCCTTCTGGACCGGGCACTACACCGACGACTTCGCGGGCCGGTTGTTCTCCCGGTTCGACGTCGGCGTCGCCCTCTTCTTCGTGCTTTCCGGCTTCCTGCTGTTCCGGCCGTGGGTGCGGGGGCTTCGACAGGCTCAGCCGGCGACGAAAGCTCAGCCGGCGACGAGCGCTCAGCCGGCTACGAAAGCTCAGCCGGCGGTGGCGGTGTACCCGTCGCTCGGGCGCTACGCCTGGCACCGCTTTCGGCGCGTGGTGCCGCCGTACTGGATCACCGTGATCGCCGTCTATCTGATCTTCCTGGTCCGCACCGATCCCGGGCAGACCGGACAGGGTTGGGCGAGCTTCCTGCGGAACATGACGTTCACTCAGGTCTACGGCTACGGTCACCTGCACACCGGCCTCACCCAGATGTGGAGCATGGCCGCGGAGGTCGCCTTCTACATCGTGCTTCCGCTGGTGGCATGGCCGATGGCGGCCCTCGTCTGCCGGAACCGCTGGCGCCCGGACCTCCTCCTGCTCTGCCTCGGCGCGCTCGCGCTGATGTCACCGATCTGGACCATCGCCGTTCACGGCGCTCCCGACATCGATCCGACGGCCCGCATGTGGCCGCCGGCCTTCGCGAGCTGGTTCGTCGGCGGCATGGTGATCGCCGTGCTGGCGGAGCTGGGCACGCGCTGGCCGTGGCGGATCTGGGTTCCGGTCGCGGCGGCGGCCTTCCTGATCTCGGCCGGCGACTTCGCCGGCGGGCCCACGATCATCGCCGACGACGCGGGGGCGACGGTGATCAAGCACGTGCTCTACCTGGTGGTCGGGATGGGACTCATCGGGCCGCTGGCGACCGGCCTGACCGAGTCGGAGTCCGGGCCGGACGGGTGGCAGCGGGTGTGCGGCGCGCGCCCGGTGGTCTGGTTCGGCGAGATCTCGTACGAGTTCTTCCTGGTGCACGTGATGGTGCTCGAGTTCGTGATGGGCTGGCTCGGCTACGGCGTCTTCTCCGGGTCGTTCCTGCTCGTCTTCGTGGTGACGGTGGCGGTGAGCACTCCGATCGCCTGGCTGCTGCACCTGCTGTGCGCGACCCCGCAGGCACGCGCCCGCGCACGGCTGTGGCGAAGTTCTCCTCGCGATGAGGCGGGTCTGCGCAGGTAGAATGACGCCATGACTCCCGCGAGCGTTCCGGTGACCACGGCCGACCTGCGGCAGTGGACGCGCGACTCGCGGCTGCCCGGCGATCCGCCGCCGCTGTCCGACGACGCGGCCCTGCTGATCGCCGCCGGCCACACGTCGCCGGGCGGACGGGCGCTGGTGGTCCGCCGGATGTCGGCGGGACTCCCGCTGCCACGGCTCTCCGGGCCGTACGTGGACCTGCGGCGGCTCCAGCACTCCATCGCCCACCTGGAACAGCAGCTCGCGACGGGCTCGATGCCGAACATGGTGGCCACCGTCCTGCGGTCCCGGCTGTCGAGCATGATCCGCAAGCGCGAGGACGCCCGCCGCGTGGTGGTCGGCGGCAAGGGCGTTTTCGCCACCAGCACGCGCGCCATCCGCCGCGAACGGCGCGAGAACCTCTACCTGGAGATCGACGAACGCGAGAAGCTGTTCGTCGGTCTGCTGTACACACCGGTCGCGAACCTCCCGGTCGGAGGCGGAGTGCGCCGGGCCGGTACCGCGGCAGTCGACCGGGTCGCCGGCTTCGTCGGATCGCTCGCCGGGCGCGGCGCCGCCCAGAACGTCGAGGAGTGGATCAACGAGGCGCTCGGCGGGGCGCCGGGCCAGCCGGCGCCGACCGGTCGCGGCGGGTCGACGTTCAGTGACGGCTACGAGACCCTGCAGTTCGTCGCGGGCCACTTCTACGACCGCATCGTGCGCAGTCCCGCGTGGGGGTCGGACTTCTTCGAACTGCAGCGGACCCAGGTGAACCTGCATGCCGAGCTCGCGGAGATCGCCGCAGACGTCGTCGCCCTGCGCGGGCTGCGCGTCGACCTGGATCGCGCCCGCGCCAGCGGCGGGTTCGACGAGGGGTTCGCCGAGCACCTGGAGCAGCGCGAGGCGGCGCTGCGGCCGGTGTGGACCGAACTGCTCGAGCGCGTTCAGGCGCTGGTCGAGATCGCCCAGACCGTGGAGTCGGCCGCCGCGGAACTGCGGATCCTGGACGAGTACGACCGCGCCTCCACCCTGGACGACCGGATCGATCACCTGCTGGCCCGCTCCGGCGACCGCGAGCTGTCCGCCGATCACACCCGCCGACTGTCCGAACAGGTGCGCGCCGGCGAAGAGCAGTTGCGCATCTACCGGGACGTGTTGCAGGGCAACATCGCCCGGATCGCGCCGCAGACGATGCGTGAACTACCTGAGCGCTACGAGCCCTGACCCCGGCCCCAGCGGCGCAGGTATTCCTTCTCGGTGTCGGTGAGGCGGCGCAGCGTGTGCGCCTCGATGTCGACGACGGCCATCTGCGTGCTGGCGACGCAGGCCGGTCGGGAGTCGAGCGGCGCCTGTGCGCCGCGGATCTCGTAGCCGATGGTGAAGTCCACGCTGCGGTTCCCCTTGATCCACATGCCGATGGACAGCGGGCTGTCGTCGTGCCGGAGCTGGGCCTGATAGCGGATCTCGACGTGCACGATCATCGCGCTCTTGATCAGCGGCGCGTACTCCTCGCCGGCGCTCAGCAGCCACTGAATCCGCGCCTCTTCCATCAGCGTGACGATGCGGGCGTGATTGATGTGCCCGAAGGGATCGGAGTCCGACCAGCGCACGGGCACGTGCGCGACGAAGGCGTAAGAGTTCTGCTCATCGGACATGGCGGCAGTGTAACGCCAGGTGGACCGCCGATTCCTTAGAGCACTCTCAGACGCACTTTACGCAACCGCAACGTGAGGCAGGTATCTTTGGCGACCATGACCTCGCTGCGTTTCCGTTCGCTCCTGGCCGCCGTCACCACAGTCGCCCTCGGTGCGGCGGTGCTGTCGGTGGCACCGGCGGAGGCGGCACCCGGTGGAGCGAAGGTGGTCGAGAAGGTTCAGCGCGGACTGCATCGCACCGACCTGAACATCAAGAGCAAGGCGATGGACGGAACCGTCCCGGTCACCGTGCTGTCGCCGGGCGGTTCCGCTCCGCGCGGCACCCTGTACCTGCTCGACGGCGCCGACGCCGGTGAGAAGGTCAGCGACTGGATCACCAAGGGCGGTGCCGCTCAGTTCTTCGCCGGGCGCAACGTGAATGTGGTGCTTCCGGCCGGTGGCGGCGGATCGTTCTACACCAACTGGATGCGCAAGGACGGCGAGCTCGGCAAGCCGCAGTGGGAGACCTTCCTGACCGAAGAGCTGCCCCCGCTGATCGCCGACCAGTTCGGTTCCAACGGGCGCAATGCGGTGATGGGTCTGTCGATGGGCGGCCAGTCGGCCTTCGCCCTCGCCACCCGCCACCCCGATCTGTACAACGGCGTCGCTTCGCTGAGCGGTTGCCCGCCGGTGTCCGAGCCGGCCAACGAGGCCTACGTGCGCACCACCGTCGCCAAGTCCGGCGGAGACGCCAACAACATGTGGGGACCCACCGGCGGCAAGCGTTGGAAGGCGCACGACCCGTCCAAGCGACTGGACACCCTGAAGGGCAAGGCCGTCTACGTGAGCTCGGGATCGGGCGCCATCGGCCCGCTCGACTTCACCATCAAGCGTGATCCGTCCGAAGGACCCGAGGACGCGCAGATCGCTGCCGGTTCGGCACTGGAGGCCGCGGCCTACCGTTGCTCCCTGCAGTTCGCCGCCCAGCTCACCTCGGCCGGTATCAACTACACCCCGGGTTTCCGGCTGATCGGCACCCACAACTGGGTGTACTGGAAGCAGGACCTGGCCGGTGCCTGGAGCACCCTGGCGCCGTCCATCACCTGACCGCTCGCGCTCAGAGCATGCGCGCGGCGGCCCGGCCGGTCTGCCGGCCGGTGAACAGGCAGCCGCCCAGGAAGGTGCCCTCCAGAGCGCGGTAGCCGTGCAGCCCGCCACCGCCGAATCCGGCGGCCTCGCCGACGGCCAGCAGTCCCGGGATCGGGGCACCGTCGTCGCCCAGCACGCGACCGGACAGGTCGGTCTGTAGGCCGCCCAGTGTCTTCCGCGTCAGGATGTTCATCTTGATCGCGATCAGCGGGCCCGCCGCCGGATCCAGGATCGGGTGCATGGGCGCGGTGCGGAACAGGTTGTCGCCCATGTACGCGTGGGAGCGCTTGATCGCCGCGATGCCCGGGTCGGCCGAGTGCGGCTTGCGGGATTCGTCGTCGCGTCGGGCGATCTGCTTCTTCAGGTCCGCGGCGTCGAGCAAGCCGGTGCCGGTCAGCCGGTTCATCTTGGCGGTGAGCTCGGCGACGTTGCGGCCGGTGACGAAGTCGGGGCCGCGGTCGACGAAGGCCTGCACCGGGGCCGGCACCCCCTTGGTGCGGTTCAGCAGATACAGCGGCAGGTTCTTGGCGGTCAGTTCGGGGTTCTGCTCCGACCCCGAGAGCACGAACTCCTTCTCGATGATCTTCTCGTTCAGCACGAACCACGAGTACTCGTGGCCGGACCGCTGAATCAGTTCCAAGGTGCCCAGCGTGTCGAAGCTGGGGATGCCGGGCGTGGGGAAGCGGCGGCCTGCGGCGTCGAACCACATCGACGACGGGGCGGCGAGCACCCGGATGCCATGGCCCGGCCAGATCGACGAGTGGTTGCGGATTCCTTCGGTGTAGTGCCACATGCGGTCGCGGTTCACCAGTCGACCGCCGGCGCGCTCGGTGATGGCGAGCATGCGGCCGTCGACGTGCGCGGGCACCCCGGTCACCATGAACCCCGGGGCGGTGCCGAGTCGGGACGGCCAGTTCTGCCGTACCAGCGACTGGTCGCCGCCGATGCCGCCGGACGCGACGATCACCAGCGGCGCGCGGAACTCGAAGTCGCCCACCGCTTCCCGCGAGCTGGCGCGGCCCCGCGCGATCGAACTGGGTGCCAGCACGGTGCCGCGGACCCCGGTGACGGTGCCGCCGGTGGTGACGATCTCGTCGACGCGCCGCCGGAACGCGAAGCGCACCCGGCCCGCTTTCTGTGCCTCACGGATCCGGCGCTCGAAGGGTTCCACCACGCCGGGGCCGGTACCGAGCGTCATGTGGAAGCGGGGGACGGAGTTGCCGGGTTTACGCGGGTCGCCGTTGCCGCGCTCGGCCCAGCCCACCACGGGCACCCAGAACACGCCCATGCCGGCCAGCCACGAGCGCTTCTCGCCGGCGGCGAACTCCAGGTACCGCTCGGCCCAGCGGCGCGCCCAGTAGTCCTCGCTGCCGCGTCGGGCGGGCTCGCGGTCGAAGCCCGCCGTGGTCATCCAGTCGCGGTGCGCGCGGTCGTGCGAGTCCTGAATGCCCATCAGACGCTGTTCGGGGGAGTCGATGAAGAACAGCCCGCCCAGGCTCCAGTGCGCTTGGCCGCCGAGGTTCTTGCCGGACTCCTGGTCGACGATCAGCACCTTCTTGCCGGCGTCGGCCAGCTCGCACGCGGCCACCAGCCCGGACAGACCGTGGCCGACGACGATGGCATCGGCATGCTGGGACGGCCCAGCGGCGGCCGGTCCGGCCTTCCCGGCGAGCATCGCCGCGGTCAGGGCGGCGGCGCCCCCGGTGATCATCTGGCGGCGGGTGGCCGTCTTCTGCTGGGCGTCCGGCACTGCGGGGCCTTTCGGTCGGTGGTGTCGCGCAGGCGACAGCGGCCGGGCGCGGGCGGTGCGCACAGATTACCGAAGAGTAAGGTCCCGGGGAAGACTTTCAGTACGAAAATGTATCGAACTCCCCGCGGCGATCATCCGTCCTGTTCGGCGGCCGAGAAGTCGCGGATCGCGTGCTCGAACAGCGCCCGTCGGCGTTCCCGGATCTCCGGTTGATCCGGCTCGAGCAGCACCTGCAGAGTGGTGCCGTCGTACACCGCGACGACCGCTTGCATGAACGCCCCCGGGTCGGGGATCGACCGGCCGATCCGGCCGAGCAGGTCCACGGCGATCGGCAGGATCAGATCGCTGATCGCGGCCTCGCGGGAGGCGATGGTCTGACGCAGGTCCGGATGGCGCAGAGCGTGCGCGGTGACCTCGGCGGTGATCGCCCACCAGCGCTCGTCCAGCGGCAGCGCCGCCTCGATCCCTTCGACGATCTCGCGGAGGTCCACCACGTCGTCGGCGGCGAGCCGGTCGAGCGCGGCGCGGAGCTCGTCGATCATCACGGCCGACCGCTCCGCCCACATCTCGAGGAACAGCTCTTCGAGTGAGTCGAAGTTGGAGTAGAAGGCGCCGCGGGTGAAGCCGGCGCGGTCGACCACCGTCTCCACCGTGGCGTGCCCGAAACCGATCTCGGCGAAGATCTCATAGGCGGCGTCGAGCAACCGGCGGCGCGTGTTGCCGCGTCGCCGCTTGGCGGTGGGATCCGGATCCGAGTCGGTGGTCACGAGAGGGGCCGCCCCGTCAGGAGATCCACGAACGGGCGAAAGCGAGAAAGGCGTCGTTCTCCGCGGGGACGGTCACGGTGACCCGCACGCCCTCCCCGGCGAACGGGCGCACCACCACGCCGGATTCGGTGGCCGCAGTGGCGAAGGGGGCGGCGTCGGCGCCCAGTTCCAGCCAGACGAAGTTGGCCTGCGAATCGGCGACCCGGTACCCGAAGCCGCGGAGGGCGGCGGTCACCCGCTCGCGCTCGACGGCCACCGCGTCAGTGCGGGCCAGCAGCTGGTCCTGGGCGCCCAGGGCGGCGATGGCGGCGGCCTGGGCCACGCTGTTCACCGAGAACGGGATGTGCACCTTGCCGAGCGCGGTGATCACCTGCGGGTCGGCGACGGCATAGCCCACACGCAGGCCGGCCAGGCCGTACGCCTTGGAGAAGGTGCGCAGCACCACCAGGTTCGGAAACTCGCGGCGCAGGGCCAGCGCATCGATCCGGTGGGCCTCGTCGGCGCGCACGTACTCCACGTACGCCTCGTCGAACGCGACCAACAGATCGCCGGGAACCGATTCCAGGAAGGTGCGCAGCGCCTGTGCCTCCACCACGGTGCCCGTCGGATTGTTCGGGTTGCAGATGAACACCAGGCGGGTGCGGTCGGTGACGGCGGCAGCCATGGCCTCCAGGTCGTGGACGGCGTCACCGGTCAGCGGCACCTGCACGGGCGTGGCGCCGGCGACCCGGGTGGCCAGCGGGTAGGTCTCGAAACTGCGCCACCCGAACAGGACCTCGTCGCCCGGTCCGCTGGTGATGGTGATCAGGTTCTGGCACAGCGTCACCGAGCCGCAGCCGGCCTGGACCTCGGCGGTGGTGACGCCCAGCTCCTTGGCGAGTTCCTCGGTCAGCGCCACCGCGCCGTTGTCCGGATACCGGTTGATTCCGGCCGCCGCGGCGGCGATCGCCTCGGCCACGGCGGGCAGCGGGGGCTCGGTCACCTCGTTGCTGGCCAGCTTCACGGCACCGGGGAAGGTCTTGCCTGGCACGTAGGCGGGCAGCGAGTCGAGATCGGGGCGGATGCGCAGCGTCACGCCGTCAAATGTAGGCCCTTCACGTGCATCGATCACCCCCGGTTCGGACGATTTGCCTCCGTGAGTGAGCCGTGTGTAACCTTTCACAACGGCGAGCGAGTCCGCGAGGACTTGAGACCAGGAGACGTGCCAGAGCGGCCGAATGGGACTCACTGCTAATGAGTTGTCTCTTGAAAAAGGGACCGGAGGTTCAAATCCTCTCGTCTCCGCTGACCGGGTTCGCCCGGACAACCGAATAGCGTCGGAACGAGTGCACCTAGTACACTCGCTCTGCGTGCCAGCGCCCGTAGCTCAACGGATAGAGCATCTGACTACGGATCAGAAGGTTTGGGGTTCGAATCCCTACGGGCGCACAGAAAACCCCCTCTCACCTGCGAAGGTGAGAGGGGGTTCTGTTGTCCTACCGGCCGGGGGCTGCCGGTGCGGTGTGCTCGGTCCAGACTTCGCCGTCCCAATACCGTTGCAGCTCACTGCCATGTGGGTCGGGATACCAACCTGCCGGAACCGGCGACTGGAAGACTGGAGTCGGTGGCTGATGAGCGCCGAAAGCGGACTCGGCCTTGCCGGGCAGTCGCTTACACGACGCGATGACGAGACCGGTCAGCGCGCCGAACCCGGCGAATACGGCACTGACAAGGACGCCCTGGATCAGTCCGCCGATCAGGCCACCGACAAGGTATGCGGCACCCCCGGCGCGGAACTCAGCGGAGATGAGGACCCGCACGATCACGAGGACTGACAGGAAGGCGCCGACTGCAGCGCCGACGAGCGCCGAGGACTTGACCGTTCGTGCTTTCGGCGACGATCTCTCGAACAAGCTCATGTGTCTCCTTCTTCCCGCCCGGATCCGGTGCCGGCGTCGTCTGGTCCGGAACGGCGCTGCCGGCCGTCGGGATCGGGTGGCGGGAAATACCCTGCACGCACCGCGGCCTGAACAGACTTCTCTTCACTCTGAGATGCTCCCACCAGGTCAGTTCGGTGGGGGCGTTCTCGTGTCCGTGATCGACCGGCACAATGGAGTCTATGACCAGGCCGCCGCAACCTCAGCGCCCAGCGCCGCCGTACCGGCCGCCGGTCGCGCGCGGGCAGACCTATCCGCCGCTCGGCTTCGCCGACGACGGCACTCCGCAGTTCCAGTACCGGCCGCCGAACGCGGCCGCTGAGCTGCCCGCCGATCCGCCGCCTCCGCCCGAGGCGCCCGGGTCGGGCGCACCGGGCCCCGGGCGTCCCGGTCGCGATCCGGTCTGGCGCACGATGGCAGGCATCGCCGCCGTGCTGGTGCTGGTGTTGGTGGTGGCGGGAGCGCTCAAACTGCTCTCCTCCAGCGGCAACGACGACAACCAGTTCGCGCAGCGCTCGGATCTGCCGCCGATCTCTCAGCCCCTCGACGACCCGTACCTCGACGACAACGAAGACCCGGATCCCGGCGACGGCCCCACGCAGCAGCCGACGCCCCCGCCGCGCAGCACGCCGCGCGGTCAGGGACCGTCGCAGGAGACGGTTTACGAGGCGGTCACCGAAGGTCGCGCGACGGTGCTGTTCCTCACCGAGGGGCGGACCCAGGTGACCTCGATCAACGGCGGCACCTGGACGAAGGACGCGGTGACCAACGGCATGGCCCGGCTCACCGTGCTGGTCACCGAGGGGCAGAAGGCGTCGTGCCGGATCACCGTCGACGGCGAGGTGGTGGCCGAGAGGGAACTGGACGCCTCGTCCCCGCTGAGGTTGCTCACCTGTCAGGGCTGACAAGGGTTAACGTAGGGGTGTGTCCTCACGCGAATCGTCCAACGATGTCAAGACCATGCTCACCTGGCGCGGCTCCGATGCCGACCGCCTGGAGCAGGTGCGCCTGAACATCAGCGGTGCGCGCATCCGCGCCTACGGCCGGATCATCAGCGCTGCCACCCCCGACCACGAGGCGTTCTCGGTGTCGTACGAGTTGGTCACCACCGACAGCGGCGTCACCCGGCGCCTGTCGGTGCGCATGGTCAAGGCCAGTGGCGAGAGTCAGCTCGACATCAGCCGCGACATGGACGGCCGCTGGATGGTGCAGAGCCCGGACAGTGTGGTGCACAGCGACTTCGGCGGCGCCGACACCGTGGACCTGTGGCATTCGCCGTTCCTGAAGTCGCTGGTGATCCGCCGGTACGGGCTGCTGGCGGGAGAATCGAGCATCGAGCTTCCGCTGGTGGAGCTGAGCCTGCCCAGCTGCAGCGTCGATCGTCTCGAGAAGTCGTACGTGTTCAACGACGTCGGCTCCGCGGGCGGCTCGGTGGACATGACCTCCGCCCGTGGCTCGTGGAACTTCACCGTCGACGAGAACGGGCTGATCGTCGACTTCCCGGGTGTGGCCACCCGAATCTGATCGTCGGGCGTCAGCCCAGCCAGACGCGCCCCAGGTGGCCCTGGCGGCGCAGCTCGGCCTCCCAGCCGGATGCACCGATCTGCACGTCGTCGATGGGCTGCGGCGCGGCCTGGGCGATCGCCTCGTAACGTTCGCGGGCCCGGTGCCCGTCGGCGACGATCACCTCCACACTGCCGCGGTCGCGCAGCGCGTCGCGCGCCGCGACGAGCCGGTCGATGGTTTCGCTCAGCGTGTTCAGCAGCGCCATCGCATTGCCCTCGAGCATCGCGCGCTGCAGGTCCGGTGCCGTCCCTGCGACTCGGGTGCCGTCCCGGAAGCTGCCTGCCGCCAGCCGCAGCGCCAGGGCGCTCTCCCCGGCGCCCACGGTCGCGGTGACCGCCGCGGTCAGGTGCGGGTTGTGGGAGATGGCTGCGACGGCGCGGTCGTGCGCGTCGATCGCCGCGGGGACCACCATGGCGCCGGCGAGGCGGGCCAGCCGGGCGACGTCCAGCCAGTCCTGCGGGTCGGTGCCGTCGTCGGTGGCGACCATCCACATGGCTCCGGTGAACAAGCCGGGATCGGTTGCCGCCCAGCCCGACTCCGCAGTTCCGGCCATCGGGTGGCCGCCGACGTAGCGCGCGCCGGGGTGGCCGGCGGCGACGATCCGGGAGACCTCCTCCTTCACGCTGACCACGTCGGTCAGCACAGTGCCGGGCGCGTGCTCGGCGACGGCGGCGACCATCGCCGGCAGGGCCGGGACCGGCGTCGCCAGCACGACGAGCGCGTCGTCGCCGGCGGCCCGCTGCAGCACCGCGGCGAGGTCCGAAGAGGCGTCGTAGCCGGCCGCCGTCGCCTCGTTGACCGTCTGCGGCGATCGGTTGTAGCCGTACGCCGGCTGCCCGGCGTCGGCGAGGACCCGGAGCAGGGATCCGCCGATCAGCCCGAGGCCGAGGATGCAGACCGGACGCGCATTGTGGTGGGGCACCTTTTCAGGGTCGCACATCGGCGGCCGCATCGGACTTGGGGGAGTGTGCAAAACCGGCTACCGTGACCAGCATGGTTACCGCCGAGACGCATGCTTCCGATTCCGAAATCGAGGGCTACGCGGTGGCGGTGGTCCGCGAGGACAGCGGCTGGGCGGTCAGCGCCCTCGACGCCAGTGCGCTCGACAGTCTCGAAGACGCCGAATCCCAGTTACTCGAGCTGCGCGCGGCCGGCGCCGTCTTCGGTCTCCTGGACGTCGACGACGAGTTCTTCGTCGTCGTGCGCCCCTCGCCGAGTGGCTCTCAGCTGCTGCTGTCGGATGCGACCGCGGCGATCGATTACGACATCGCCGAAGACGTCCTCGACCGCCTGAACGTGGACGTGCCCGACCTGGATCCCGATGACGTCGACTCCGTCGATCCGTGGGAGGAAGGGGATCTGGCGGTCCTCGCCGATCTGGGGCTGCCGGACGGCGTCATGAGCATCATCGTCGGCGACACCGACCTCTACGCCGACGAGCAGCTCGGGATGATCGCCGCCCGCCTGGGTTTCGCCGACGAGCTGACGCGGGTGCTCGACGACCTCGGACACTGAGGCCGTGGAGTACGACGCCGCCGAAGCGCAGATCCGGGCTGCGATGGACGCCGCGCGCGTCGCGCCCGACGGCGACGTCCCGATCGGCGCGGTGGTCTTCGGGCCGGACGGCCGGGAACTGGCACGGGCGGCCAACCGTCGCGAGGCCGACGGCGACCCGACCGCGCACGCCGAGATCCTCGCCCTGCGCGCCGCCGCCCTCGTACACGGAGACGGCTGGCGGCTTCAGGGCTGCACCCTCGCGGTGACCGTCGAGCCGTGTGCGATGTGCGCCGGCGCGATCGGCCTGGCGCGGATCTCGTCAGTGGTCTTCGGGGCGTGGGAACCCAAGACCGGGGCCGTCGGCTCGCAGTGGGACCTGCTGCGCGACCGCCGGCAGTTGCACCGTCCGGAAGTGCGCGGAGGTGTGCTGGCCGACGAATGTGCGACCTTGGTCTCGGAATTCTTCGCTGGTCGGCGCTCTGTCGGGGACTGACGATAAATTGGGGTGAGCAGCGCTCGTGTGCGCCGCGATCACCGACGAAGGGGAAATGTCATGTCCGATCCGATGGACAAGATCAACGAGATCATCGACACCGCGCGCGAGAAGGTCACCGGTCTGGCCGACTCCGAGCAGGTCAACTCGATCATCGAGACGGCCAAGGGCAAGCTGAACGACCTGGCGGCCAACGAGCAGGTCCAGGGCGCGGTCAACACGGCGCAGGACAAGCTCAGCGAACTGCTCGCCAACGAGCAGGTGCAGGACGCGATCAACACCGCGACCGAGAAGGCCGGCGAGCTCAAGGACAAGCTGAGCGGCCAGTAAACGGTCGCGACCTGGGGATTTCATCCCCGGAGCGGTGCTCGGGTACAGTTTTCCGCGGTGGCGTGTCCGAGCGGCCGAAGGTGCAGCACTCGAAATGCTGTGTACGGTGACCCCGTACCGAGGGTTCAAATCCCTCCGCCACCGCAGAGGCCCCCACCCGCGTACGCGGGTGGGGGCCTTAGCCAATTCCGGGCCTACAGCGGCAGGCCGATGGACCGGCCGGCTTCGATCAGGAAGCCCATCCAGACGTGCTCGGGAGCACCCATCAGGTACTGCGCCAGGGCGTTGGAGAGATGGTTGAACGTTTCCATGGCCGGACTCCTCGCGTCAGGCGGGCATCGATGTGACCTAACTCACTATCGCGAGGTCGCGCGTGTCCGTTACACGAAGAATGCGGCGGCGGTCAGTGCTCGATGGAGAAGCCGGTGCGGCGACGATGCACGGCGCGCGCCAGTTCCACCAGCCGGTCGATCAGGTCGGGGTAGGCGACGCCGGTGGCCTCCCACATCTTCGGGTACATCGACGCCGGGGTGAACCCGGGAATCGTGTTGACCTCGTTCAGCAGCCAGCCACGGCCGTCCGCCTCGTAGAAGAAGTCGACCCGCGCCATCCCGGTGCAGCGGAGCGCGGTGAAGACGCGGGCGGCGAGTTCGCGCGCCTGAGCCGCAGCCTCGTCGGGCAGCTCCGCGGGGATCACCAGTCGGGCGTTGCCGGTGACGTACTTGTCCTCGTAGTCGTAGAAGTCGCTGCCCGGCCGGATCTCGCCGGGGACGGTGGTCTCCGGGGCCGCGTTGCCCAGCACGCCGACCTCGATCTCGCGGCCGACCACCGCCTCTTCGATCACGACGACGTCGTCGTACCGCAGCGCCCCGTCGATCGCCCGGTCGAGTTCCTCGGCGCTGTCGGCGCGGGAGACGCCCACCGATGAGCCCATGTTGGCCGGCTTCACGAAGACCGGCAGGCCGAGTTCGTCGATCGCGCGGGCGGCGGCCGCGCGCGGATCGTCCACGCCCTCGCGGAGAGTGATCCACCGGCACTGCGGGATCCCGGCGCGGGCGGCGATCTCCTTGGCCATGCCCTTGTCCATGCACAGCGCCGACGACAGGACGCCGCAGCCCACATACGGAATCTTGAACAGCTCCAGCATCCCCTGGATGGTGCCGTCCTCGCCGTGCGGGCCGTGCAGCAGAGGCAGGACCACGGTCTCGACCTCGCCGGTCCCGGTGATCACGTCCACCGGGTTCACCACGGGGCCCTGCACGTCCAGACTGTTGCCCAGGTCGTCACCGGCCGCCAGAGCCGCGGCGGCGAACTCGTTCAGATGCCAGGTGCCGTCCTTGGCGATGCCGACCGGAACCAGGGTGTACGCGCTGCGGTCGGCGGCGGTGAGCACGTGGGCCGCGGTCACCCGCGAGACATCGTGCTCGGCGGAGACGCCGCCGTAGAGGACCACCAGCCGCAGGAGGGGAGAACTCATGGATGTCACGATACGTGGCGGCGGGTAGCGTTCAGCGCGTGCACCTTCTCGCAAGTCAGATCGCCGCGGCCACCGGCGGCACGCTCCACGGCCCCGATGTCCAGGTCGATTCCGCCGGTATCGATTCGCGTGCGGCCCGTCCCGGACAGCTGTTCGTCCCGATCGTCGCCGCCCGCGACGGCCACGACTACATCGCCGCCGCCGTGGAAGCCGGTGCCGTCGCCTACCTGACCGACCGGGCACCCGACCCGACCGTCGGCGCGACCGCGATCGAGGTGGCCGACACCGCCTTCGCGCTGGCCGATCTGGGCCGCGAGGCGCGCCGCCGCCTGCCCGACCGCGTGGTCGGCGTGACCGGTTCGGTGGGTAAGACCTCCACCAAGGACCTGCTGGCCGGGGTCCTGGAGACCACGTTCGCCACGGCGGCGAGCGAGAAGTCGTTCAACAACGAGCTGGGACTGCCGCTGACCCTCCTCGGCGCCCCCGACGACACCGAAGCCGTGGTGCTCGAGATGGGTGCCCGCGGCGTCGGGCACATCCAGCTGCTCTGCGAGATCGCCTCGCCCACCGTGGGTGTCCTCACCCGGGTGGAGGGGGTGCACCTGGAGATGTTCGGGACGCTCGAGGACGTCGCCCGGGCCAAGGGTGAACTGGTGGAGTCCCTGCCGCCCGACGGGCTGGCGGTGCTCAACGCCGACCACGCCGTGGTCGCCGCCATGGACACCCGCACCCGGGCGCAGGTGCTCACCTACGGGCTGGCACCGGAAGCACACGTGCGCGCGGAGAACATCGAGCTCGACGACCAGCTGCGCGCGAGCTTCGACCTGCTGACTCCGTGGGGCACCGCCCGCGTGGCGCTCGGCGCCCGCGGCGAACATCAGGTGCCCAACGCGCTCGCGGCGGCCGCAGCCGGTGGGGGACTGGGTGTTCCGGTGGACGCGATCGCGGCGGGATTGGCCGGCGCCCGCCTGTCCGGCCTGCGGATGGAGCTGAGCACCACCGACGGCGGCGTCACCGTGATCAACGACGCGTACAACGCCAACCCGACGTCGATGGCCGCGGCGCTGGACTCGCTCGCACGGCTGCAGGCCCGCCGGCGGTTCGCGGTGCTCGGCACCATGGCCGAGCTCGGTGTGGAGGGGCCGGCCGCGCACCGCGGCGTCGCCGAACGCGCGAACGAACTCGGCATCACCGTGATCGCCGTCGACGAGCGGGCCTACGGCGACGGTGTCACCCACGTCGACGGCGTCGACGGCGCGGTCGAAGCCCTGGGTGAACTCGCCGAGGGCGACGCGGTCCTGGTCAAGGGCAGCCGGGTGGCCGCCCTCGAGCGGGTCGCCCAGGCGCTGAGCTGACCGACCGGGGGCTGTGCCCCTAGGTGACGGTGAAGGCGAAGATCTGGTTGTTGCGGGTGCAGCGGGACAGTTCGCCGGGAACTTCCGACGGGCTGCAGCTCCAGCCGGACACCGTCTGCGGCTGACCGGTGGCGATCAGCGGGCTGTACTCCTTGGCGATCGACATGGCCGTCTCGCAGGTGACGTCCCCGGAGATCAGGCGCACGTGCAGCGCGCCGTCGGGACCGCCGGTGACGCCGCACTCGTCGTCGTCCTTGGCGGTGGAACTGGTGTCGTCGCCGGAGTCGGGGGCGGTGCTGGCCGGGCTCGGCCCGCCGATCACCGGGACGCTCCGGTCCGAGGGCGGGGTGGCCCCGGCGGAGGTGGCGTCCGGGGCTTCCTGCGCATCGCCGCAGGCAGTGGCGGTGAGCCCCACCAGACAGGCGAAGAGGGCGGCGGCGACGAGCTTGGTCGGTCGAATCGGCTTGGTCGAGCTTGTCGAGGTCATGGGTGTCACGCTATGGGAGAATCGCGCGAGTGACCACCACTGATTTCGTCGCGCGCACCTCTCTGCCCGGGACCGCGGGCCGGACCGGCACCATCACCACCCCGCACGGCGAGATCGCGACGCCCGCATTCGTCCCGGTCGGGACCAAAGCGACGGTGAAGACCGTGCTGCCCGAATCGGTGGCGGCACTGGGCGCGCAAGCCGTGCTCGCCAACGCCTACCACCTGTACCTGCAGCCCGGCCCGGAGATCATCGATGCCGCCGGCGGCCTGGGGGCGTTCATGAACTGGCCCGGCCCCACCTACACCGACAGCGGCGGCTTCCAGGTGATGAGCCTGGGCGTGGGATTCAAAAAGGTCATCTCCATGGACGTCGAGGGAGCCCAGGACGATTCCGCGATCGCCCCCGGTAAGGAACGTCTGGCCAACGTCGATGACGACGGCGTGACCTTCAAATCGCACCTGGACGGCTCACGGCACCGGTTCACCCCCGAGGTGTCCATGCAGATCCAGCATCAGCTCGGCGCGGACATCATCTTCGCCTTCGACGAGCTGACCACGCTGATGAACACCCGTGGCTACCAAGAGGAGTCGCTGGAGCGCACCCGGCAGTGGGCCATCCGGTGCCTCGCCGAACACAATCGGCTCTCGGCCGAGCGATCGCACCGGCCGCAGCAGGCGTTGTGGGGCGTGGTGCAGGGGGCGCAGTACGAGGACCTGCGCCGCAAAGCGACGCGAGATCTGGTGGAGCTCAGCCGGATCGACCGGGAGAACGGGGGCAAGGGATTCGGTGGCTACGGCATCGGCGGCGCCCTGGAGAAGGCCAACCTGGGGACCATCGTCGGCTGGGTGACCGACGAGCTCCCCGACGACGCCCCGCGGCATCTCCTCGGAATCAGCGAACCCGACGACATCTTCACCGCGATCGAGAACGGTGCCGACACCTTCGACTGCGTCTCGCCCACGCGGGTGGCCCGCAACGGCGCCATCTACTCGTTCGACGGCCGCTACAACATCACCAATGCCAAGTACCGCAACGACTTCGGGCCCCTCGACGCCGAGCTGGACAACTACTCGACGCAGTACACCCGCGCCTATCTGCACCACCTGTTCCGGGCCAAGGAAGGTCTCGCCGCCACGCTGGCGACGCTGCACAATCTGTCGTTCACCGTGACCCTGGTCGACCGGGCTCGTCGCGCCATCGAAGAGGGCGACTATTTCGAGTACCGGAACGCGTTCATGGCCCGCTACTACGCCGGCGCCAAGTGAATCGTGTCGAACTACGATCGCCTGGCGGTTCTAGTTCGACACTCTCGCCGCCGGCGGCCCGATCACTCCGGTGCGACGAAGATCCACGGCCCGCGGGGTAGGGCTGCGGGCTCGAAACGGTCGAGCAGGACCGCGGTGGACACCGTCTCGCCGGGCACGGCCAGATCCAGCGACTCGGCGATCATGCTCAGCACCGCACCCGCGTCGACACCCCGCTGAGCCAGTTGTTCCAGGGTGATCGCGCCGTCGCGTTTGGAGAGGCGAATCGGCCCGCCCCCCGAGACCTTCGACCCGCCCCCCGAGCCCTTCGACCCGCCCCCCGAGCCCTTCGACCCGCCCCCTGAGCCCGTCGAAGGGCTCAGCACCATCGGGACGTGCGCGTACTCGGGAACCGGGTATCCGAGACGAGTGGCCAGATACGCCTGACGCGGCGACGACGACAGCAGATCGTCGCCGCGGACCACCTGGTCGATGCCGGAAACGGCGTCGTCGACCACCACGGCGAGGTTGTAGGCGGGGGTGCCGTCGCCGCGCAGCAGCACGAAGTCGTCGACGTCACCGGTGTATTCGCCGTGCAGAACGTCGTGCACGGCGAACGACGACGCCGCGGCGCGCAACCGGATCGCGGCGGGCCGCTCTCGTCGTCGTTCGGTCCGCTGAGCCGCGGTGAGATCGCGGCAGGTGCCCGGATAGGCGCCCGGCGGGGCGTGCGGGGCGCTCGGCGCCTCCTGGATCTCCCGCCGCGTGCAGAAGCACTCGAAGGTCTCGCCTGCGGCGACGAGGTCGTCGACGACGGCGGCATAGGCAGGCAGGCGGGTCGATTGGTGGACGACGGGTTCGGACCAATCCAGGCCGAGCGCCGCGAGATCGGCGAGTTGTCGTTCGGCCGAGCCGGGCCGGACGCGGTCCAGATCTTCCATCCGGATCAGATAGTCGCGGCCGGTGCGCCGGGCGAAGAGCCAGGCGAGGACCGCGGTGCGCAGGTTGCCGATGTGCAGGTCGCCCGACGGCGACGGGGCGAACCGGCCGGCGCTCATCGGGGGCCGGCGTGCAGGGCCCCGAGGAGCCCGGACACGGCTTCGGGCGCGGGCTGGTAAGCAGGGAAGTAGCAGCAGACCTCGTCGGCGTGTGCGCCGAACCGCCGGACGATCTCCGCGGCGCATTCGGTGGGAGAACCGACGACACCGATCCGCTCGACCATCTCGTCGGTGATCAGTGCACGCATCGCGACGAAGTCACCGTTCTTGGACAAGCGGTTCAGCTCGGGGTGGACCTCGCCCCAGCCTTCGGCGTCGAGCACCGGGCGGTACGCCGGCGTCGACCCGTAGAAGGCGATGAGGAAGGCGACGCCGTCGACGGCCGCGCGCAGCTCCTGATCGTCGCGCCCGACCGCCACCATCGCCTGCGGGATGATCGGGAACTCCGCCGCGGTGCGGCCCGATCGCCGCAGCCCTTCGGCGACGGCGGGCAGGGTGCGGTCGGTGAAATGCCGGACGGTGTTGAACGGCATCACGAGCAGCCCGTCGGCGACCTCGGCGGCGGTCCGCGTCATGATCGGCCCGAGGGCACCCATCAGCACCGGCGGCGGCCCGAACGGATTGGGGCCGGGACTGAAGTTCGGCGGCATCAGCGTGTGGGTGTGGAACTGCCCGCGGAACGCCAGCGGCTGCCTCCCCTCCCACGCCGCGAAGACGGCCTGCACGGCCCGGACGGTCTCGCCGAGGAACTCGGCCGGCGGATGCCACGTTGCGCCGTACCGCTTCTCGATGTGAGCTTTGATCTGGGTGCCCAGACCGAGCCGGAAGCGCCCCTCGCTGTAGGCCTGCAGGTCGTAGGCCGCGTGCGCGAGGTGAATCGGGCTGCGTGGACCGGCGATCGCGACATTGGTCATCAGCTCCAGCGACGTGGAGCCGGCCGCCGAGACGAGGGGCAGAAAGACGTCGTGCGGCCCTTCGAACGTGAACGCACCGTCGGCGCCGAGAGCGGCGAGCTCGCCCGCGTGATCGGCCGCCCGGGGCAGCGAACCGTCGAGTTGCAGATGGACCTTCATCGAGGTGCAGAGTATCGGAATCCGCCTGGCGCCGACGGCCCTCTCCCGGCCCGCCTGCCGAGTAGCGTGGACGCATGGACCTGCCGGTGACCCCTCCCGTCCAGCCGATGCTCGCGAAAGCGGTGACCGCGGTGCCCGCGCAGCCGGACGGTGAACCGGAGTGGTCGTACGAGCCGAAGTGGGACGGATTCCGGGCGATCGTCTTCCGCGACGGCGACGATGTCGAGATCGTCTCGCGCGGCGGCAAAGACCTCGCCCGCTACTTCCCGGAGATCGTCGAGGCCGCGCGTACGGAACTCCCGGACAAGGCCGTGGTCGACGGCGAGGTCTGCGTTCCCCGCGAGATCGGCGGTGTGCAGCGCCTCGACTGGGACTCGCTGTCCCAGCGCATCCACCCCGCCGCCTCCCGGATCGCCAAGCTGGCCGAGGAGACCCCCGCGGCCTTCATCGGCTTCGACGCGCTCGCACTGGGCGACCGGGACCTGACCGGCGAGCCCTTCTCCGTCCGCCGCGCAGCCCTGCTCGAGGCGATCCCCGTCGGCAGCCCGGGGGCACGGCTGCTGATCAGCCGGGTCACGCACGACGCTCAGCAGGCCCAGGACTGGTTCACCGCATTCGAGGGCGCCGGCCTCGACGGCGTCGTCGCCAAGCGGCTCGCCGGAGCCTATGTCCCGGGCAAGCGGGAGATGCTGAAGATCAAGCACAAGCGCACCGCCGACTGCGTGGTCCTCGGATACCGCGTGCACAAGAGCGGGACCGGGCTCGGTTCGATGCTCCTCGGCCTGTACGGCGACGACGGCGAGGTTCGCATGGTCGGCGGATCGAGCGCCTTCTCCGACACCAGACGTGTTGAGCTGCAACAGCAGTTCGAACAGTTGCGGCTCGGTCCCGATCAGGTCGCGCCGGGCGAGGTGAATCGCTGGCGGTCGTCGGCGACGGGGGAGTGGATCCCGATCCGCCGGGAACTGGTGGCCGAAGTGGCCTACGACCAGATGGAGAACCAGCGTTTCCGGCACACGGTGAAGTTCCTGCGCTGGCGGCCGGACCGGGACCCGGAGTCGTGCACCTACGACCAGCTGGAAGTCCCGCTCACCTACGACGTCTACGACGTCCTGGAAGGAACCTGAGATGGCCAAACCGCCCCCGGAGATGCTCGACGTCGACGGCGTCGAGGTGAAGCTGAGCAACCCCGACAAGATCTACTTCCCCGAACTCGGTGAGAACGGGGGACGCAAGCGCGACCTGGTCGAGTACTACCGCGCGGTGGCGCTGCAGGGGGCGCTGATGGAATCGATCGGCGACCGCCCGACCTACCTGCAGCGATTCCCGGACGGCGTCGACGGCGAGCAGATCTATCAGAAGCACCTGACCAAATATCACCCCGAGCACGTGCAGTCCACGCGCGTGGTGTTCCCGTCCAAGCGGACCGGAAACGCGTTCTGTCCGCACATCCCGGCCGACGCGGTGTGGGCAGCCAATCTGGGTACGGTCACCTTCCACACCTGGCCCACCCTGGCGCCGGACAACGATCATCCGGATCAACTGCGGCTGGATCTGGATCCGTTCGGGGACACCGACTTCGACGATGCGCGGCGAGTCGCCCTCGATCTACTGCATCCGCTCCTGGACGAGCTCGGTCTGACCGGCTATCCGAAGACCTCGGGCAGCCGCGGCATCCACGTCTACCTGCCGATCGAACCGCAGTGGGACTTCATCGCCACCCGCCGCGCGGTGATCGCGCTGACCCGGGAGCTGGAACGTCGTGCGCCCGAACAGGTCACGAGTTCGTGGTGGAAAGAGGAGCGCGGCGATCGGATCTTCATCGACTTCAACCAGAACGCCCGCGACCGCAGCATGGCCTCGGCGTACTCGGTGCGCAAGAGCCCCAACGCCCGCGTCTCCATGCCGCTCACCTGGGACGAACTCGACACCGCCCGGCCCGACGATTTCACGATGGCCACGGTGCCCGGTCTGCTCGCCGAGCGCGGCGACCCGTGGGCCGGCATGGAGACGCATCGCAGCGGGATCGAGGCGCTGCTGGAGATGGTGCAGCGTGACGACGAGGCCGGTCTCGGCGACATGCCGTACCCGCCGAGCTACCCGAAGATGCCGGGAGAGCCGCCCCGCGTGCAGCCCAGCAAGAAGGTGGCCGAGCACTGGGACGAAGAGGGCAACCGGATCGACTGAACCGGCCTAAGGTGCTGCCGCACCGGCGAATTCGTTGGCCCTGGCCGTCAGGAGGCTGCGCGGCGGAAGGCCGGTGAACGCGGTGAACTCCCGCGTGAGGTGCGCTTGATCGGAGTATCCGCAGGCGGTGGCGATCTCGGCGATCGGCTCACCGGCGTCCAGGCGGCGGCGCGCATGGTCGAACCGGAACAGTCGTGCAGCCTGTTTCGGACCCACCCCGTACTCGGCGGTGAACAGCGCGGTCAGCTTGCGGGCCGACCATCCCGACAGCTCGACCAGCCGGGAGACGGTGAGCCGCCCGCGAGCCGCGCCGAGCAACTGCCACGCCCGCTGCGCATCGGGGTCGGCGGGCGGCGTGCCGGCCGCACCCAGGCGCTCGTCGATCACCCGTGCGCACACGTCGCCGCGGCGGTCCGGCGCCACGGCACCGAGTTCGTCGTACAACCGGCGCGCCAGCCGCGGGGCCATGTCGGCCAGCTCGAAGTTCTGCGCGCAGACGTCCCCCGGTCGCACGCCGAAGAGCGCGCGGACCGCGCCGGGCGACAGGGAGAGGAACACGCCGACCTGGGTGCCGTCGTGATGGACCGTCACCGGCGCCAGGTGCATCCCTCCGACAGAGACCCGGAACGTTCGCGGCTCGCTCTCGCGGGTGCTCAGAACCAGACCGGTCCCGAGGTCGATCACCAGGGTCGTCGTGGGCGACGGCAGCCCCAGGTGGGTGCCCGGGGTCGCGCCGAGGATGCGGTACGGCGTGATCGTCGTACCGTTCAGCCGGCGTACGTCCCGAAGCTCCATGTGTTCCCCTCCGGATCGGCCACGGAGAACCCTCGGGATCCATAGTCCTCGTCGCGGAGCTCACGCACCAGAGGGGCGCCGAGTTCGACGGCCAGGCGGTGGACAGCGTCCGGATCGGTGACGACCACGTAGACGTTCCCCACCCCGGTCGCCGACGGCTTGCCGGGCGCCGCCGAGTGGATCATGACGCGCCCGCCCTCGGGCCAGCGCATCTCCGAGTGGTGGACCTCCCCGTCGCCGTCGCCTTCGACGAGGATCCCCGGCACGAAGCCGAGGCGGGTGAGCCAGTCGCGCTGCGCGAGCGCATCCCGGTAGGCGAGGCCGGGCCAGACGTTGTGATCGAGTGCTGTGTCGGTGTTCGTGTTCATGTCTCGAGTCTGCGCCGCCCCGGTGGCGGACGTATTGAACTTTTCGGCACCGCAGCGGAGCGTCTGTCGGTGCGGAGTTTTCGGGACCAAGGTCCTTACCGGGCACGATAGTGGATCGGTTAGGCTCAGCTAATGAAGTCAGCCCGGTTCATTTTTATCGCTCTCCTCGCGTTGTGCACCGCCGTCTCCGGCGCCGTGTTCGCGGCGCCCGCGCAGGCCGCGCCGTACCAGCCCGCCATCGAGGTGTTCCTGTCGGACGGTGTGACACCGGCCGGTCAGACGCAGTTCCACCCCGGTGACACCGTGGTGGTCAAGGGCCGCGGCTTCGACCCGAACGCCAACACCGACGGGCTGCCCGTGCCGGTGCCGCCGGGCGTCCCGCACGGAACGTTCATCACCTTCGGGCCCTTCGAGCCGAACTGGCGCCCGTCGAAGGGGGCGCCGGAGTCGTCCCGTCCCACCGACCGCGCGCAGACCAAGTGGGCCATCTCCGATGCCGCGCTGAACCAGGTGCCTGACACCCCCTTCGCCATGCGCCGCACCGTCCGCGTGGGCTCGGTGCCGCTGCACCGGGACGGCACCTTCACCGCGAAGGTCAAGCTGACCACCCCGAAGGATGTGCCCGCCAACGGCCGGTGGGGCATCTACACCTTCGGCGCCGCCGACGCGGTGAACGCCTCGCAGGAGCTGTTCGTCCCGCTCAACTACTCCACCGCCGACGGTCCCAACACCCCGAAGCCGGCGCCGAAGAACCTGGTGTGGAGTTACTCGCCGAACTTCTACTCCACCTTCGCCGGGTCGGCGCAGGGCGCAGTGGTCGGCAAGGACGGCGCCGCCGTCGACAAGAACGGCAAGCTGTCGTACGAGCTGACCTCGAACACGGTGCAGAACGGGAAGGGCGAGCTGCGCTACTCGGGCGCCGTCGTCGCCTACACGCGGTTCCACCTGTACGAGATCGCGATGGTCGACCCGATCATCCGCGTCAACGGCACCAAGGCCGTGCTCAGCATGAAGACCTCGACCACCGACCAGAACGGCACCGACGTCCTGCGCCGCGTGGACGTCGCCGACCTGACGCTCACCCGCGCCCAGCTGGCGCGGCTGGCCCAGGACGCCGACGTCACCGGGATCCCGGCCGCCTTCCGGCCCGGCGTCACCCCGCCGCTGCTGGGTGCGCTGTCGCAGGGCTCGGCATCGCCGGTCAGCGTCCTGTTCTGAGCGGATCGCGCTCGGATCTGAGCCCGAATACGCCGCCGCCCCGGTTCGCACCTGCGAGCCGGGGCGGTTTCGTCTGCCCAGGTGGATAAGCTCGGTCCGTGACCTCCGAGCCCGAACCCCAGGACGCGCCCCGTCCGCCGACCCTGCGCGAGGCCGACGACGCGCGAGTGCCCGCCGGTGTCCGGGTGGCGGCCGCCTGGACGTGGCGGCTGCTGGTGATCGGTGCCGGCATCGTCGTCGTGGGGTGGCTCTTCAAACGCTTCGAGGACGTCCTGTTCCCGTTCGCGGTGGCGATCCTGCTCAGCGCCTTCCTGCTGCAGCCCGTCGAGTGGGCCTGCCGGAAGGGCGTGCCGCGGATAGTAGCCGTGCTGCTCGCCATCTTCATCACGATCCTGGTCCTGCTGGGGGTCATCTCGTTCGTCGTCCAGCAGGCGATATCCGGAGGCCCCCAGCTGGTCTCGGAGTTCCTGCACACGGTGGACGACGTGCGGCACTGGCTCGCCACCGGTCCGCTGCACCTGGACGCGGACATGCTTCGCGCGGCGACCAGCGAACTCACTGACTGGGTGAAGGCCCACGAGGGCAAGCTCGCCAGCAGTGCACTGGGTACCGCGGCCTTCGGCAGCCGAGTGGGCACCGGCATCCTCCTGACGGTCTTCCTGCTGATCTTCTTCCTGTACGACGGCCGCAAGATGTGGGACACCGCCACTCTGGCCGTGCCCGCCGGGTCGCGCGAGCGGTTCCGCGGCGCCGGCGCGGCCGGCTTCGGGACGCTGGAGTCGTACGTGCGCGCGACCGTCGTCGTCGCCGCGATCGACGCCATCTGCATCGGCGTCGGCCTGGCGCTGCTCGGCGTGCCGATGGTGCTGCCGCTGGTGGCGATCATCTTCCTCGGATCGTTCATCCCGATCGTCGGATCGTTCGTCGCAGGCAGCCTCGCGGTGTTCGTGGCGCTGGCCACGCAGGGCTGGGTCAACGCGCTCATCGTGCTGGGCATCCTGGTTCTGGTGATGGCCGTCGAGGGCCACGTGCTGCAGCCCTTCCTGCTCGGATACTCCGTGAAACTGCATCCGGTTGTCGTGATCCTGGCCATCGCGCTGGGTCTGATGGTGGCCGGCATCGTCGGCGGCCTCCTCGCCGTCCCGCTGGTCGCCTTCCTGGTGACCGCCTTCAGCTGGCGGCCCGGCCAGGCGCCGCCCGTCCACGAGGACAGCAGGTTCACCAAGTGGCTCAGGCGAAAGTTCCAGCGGGGCGAGGCCGGCGGGGACGCGGACACCGGGGGCGACGAATCTGACGACACCGCTCCGGTCTCCACGTAGTCCTTCGCGTTCTTCCAGCATTCGCTGTCCCGAATCCGCTGTCACGAATTTCGGGGGCTCTCGGCCCGGATACGCTGACCTCATGAGTTCGCAGTCGATGAAACCCGCCACTGCCGCCAAGAAGCTGGACGTGTACCTGCCGGCGACCCCGGCCGAGTTCCGGGAGGGCACCATCAGCCGCTCCGAACTCGCGGCGCTGGAGGCGGATCCACCTCAGTGGCTGCGCGACCTGCGCGCGAACGGTCCGCACCCCAAGAACCTCGTCGCGGGCAAGCTCGGCATCTCCAAGTCCGGGCTCGTGCGCGGCGACGTCACCGAGCCGCTGACCACCGAGCAGATCAACGCGCTTCTCGCCGAGATGCCCGACTGGCTCGCCGCGGAACGGGAACTGCACGTCGAGGTGCTTCGCGAGGAACGCCGGGCCCGGTCGTTGCGGGCAGACCGTCGTCGTGCGAACGAGGACCCGCGGCGATGATGCAGCTGCAGGAGATCTCGGACCGCTTCGAGATCCAGCAGCTGATGGTCGACTACTCGACGGCGATCGATTCGCGCCGCTTCGACGACCTCGAGCGCCTGTTCACCCCCGACGCCTACATCGACTACCGCGCCTCCGGTGGCACGCACGGGAACTTCCCCGAGGTGAAGGCGTGGCTGGCCGACATCCTGCCGCGGTTCCCCGCATATGCCCACCTGCTCGGCAACTTCGATCTGAAGATCGACGGCGACGCGGCGACCGGACGAACCATGTGCTTCAACCCGATGGTCCTGTCCGAGGAGCCGAAACAGGTCATGTACTGCGGGATCTGGTACGTCGACGAGTTCATCCGCACCGCGGACGGCTGGCGGATCACCCGCCGGGTCGAGGAGAAGGCGTTCGACCAGATCATCTGATGTCGAGTGGCGTATCAGGGCTGTGGCGCTGTGGCGGAGGATAGGGGACTCCGTCGGCCTCGTCCCTCGGCCTCCTCCTCGAATCACTCTGCTGCAGATATGGCTGTGGCCCCCGTCTTCGTACCTCAGACGGGGGCCACAGCCATGGCGGAGGATAGGGGATTCGAACCCCTGAGGGCTATTAACCCAACCCGCGTTCCAGGCGAGCGCCATAGGCCACTAGGCGAATCCTCCAGCGATGATGGTAGCGGGTGGGGCTCCACGTCCACAAAACGGACCCGCTACACTGGACTCCGGATCCCGCGCGGCGTGCATCCTGTGAACTCCCCCAGGGCCGGAAGGCAGCAAGGGTCAACGGGCTCTCTCGGGTGCGCGGGGTCCTCTTACTTTGTAATGATCGTCGCCATGGGTTTCTGAGAGGTTCCCCGTTGAACTTTCACTCGATGAGCGCTGACCAGCTTCTTCAGACCCAGGCGGATCTCCGGAAGCGGTATGACGCGCTCTGCGCCGCCGGTCTCAAGCTCGATCTGACACGAGGCAAGCCGGCGCCCGACCAACTCGACCTGTCCGAGCCGCTGTTGTCGCTCCCCGGTCCCGGGCACTACCTCAGCTCCGACGGCACGGACTGCCGCAACTACGGAGGCATCAAGGGCCTTCCCGGGATCCGCGCGATCTTCGGGGAACTGCTGGGCACCGGCCCCGACCGGATCATCGCGCAGAACAACGCGAGCCTGCAGATCATGCACGACCTCACCGTCTTCGCTCTTCTGCGCGGCACCCCCGACTCCGAACGTCCGTGGGCACAGCACGACGGCCCCATCAAGTTCCTCTGTCCGGTGCCCGGCTACGACCGCCACTTCGCCATCGCCGAGAAGTACGGCATCGAGATGATCAACGTCCCGATGAACCCGGACGGCCCCGACGTCGCCCGCTGCGCCGAGCTGGTCGCCACCGACCCGGCCGTCAAGGGCATGTGGGTGGTCCCCACCTACTCCAACCCGACCGGTTACACAGTGAGCGAGCAGGTGGCGCGCGAGCTGGTCGCCATGCCTGCCGCCGCGCCGGACTTCCGCATCTACTGGGACAACGCCTACGCGGTGCACACGCTGATCGAGACCGCGCCGGAGCCGCTGCCGATCCTCGACCTCGCCGCCGAGGCCGGAAACCCCAACCGCGTCTACGTCCTCGGTTCCACCAGCAAGATCACCTTCGCCGGCGCCGGCGTCGCCTTCCTGGGCTCGTCCCAGGAGAACCTGGACTGGTACTGCAAGCAGGCCTCCATCGCCACGATCGGGCCGGACAAGCTGAACCAGCTCCGTCACCTGCAGTTCTTCCGTGACGCCGACGGCGTTCGGGTGCACATGGCGCGCCACCGCGAGCTGCTGGCCCCCAAGTTCAAGCTGGTGCTCGACATCCTCGAAGACCGGCTGGCCGCGTCCAAGATCGCCAACTGGACCCAGCCCGAGGGCGGCTACTTCATCAGCCTCAACGTGATCGACGGCACCGCAGCACGCACCGTCGAACTGGCCAAGGAAGCCGGCATCGCGCTGACCGCGGCCGGCGCCACCTTCCCCTACAAGAACGACCCCGACGACCAGAACATCCGGCTCGCGCCGACCTTCCCTCCGATCGACGAGCTCGCCACGGCGATGGACGGAGTCGCCACCTGCGCACTTCTGGCCGCGACGGAGAAGCTGCTCGATCGCGACTGATCGGCCGCCGGAGATGAAGGTGCCGGTCGGCGAGGGCGCCGGGGGCGGGATCGAACGTTCCACACCGTGGCTCATCGCGTTCGGTGTCCTGGGCGCGCTCGCCGTGTGGGCGCAGCACGCCATCATCCCGCTCACGCAGCCGCATTGGGGTCTGTTCGACTACCAATTCGACCTCGACGTCTACCGGGCGGGCGCACAGGCGGTCCTCGACGGGCACGACCTCTACCGGGTCAAACTGCTCGGCCAGATGGACTTCACCTACGCGCCGATCTCCATCCCGTTCCTGATCCCGTTCGCGCTGATGTCCGCGGGGGTGGCGCACATCCTGTGGAGCATCGGGGTCCTGGCCGCCGTCTACGGCGTGATCGTGCTGAGCTTCCGCAGTCTCGGCCACCAGCTGACGTGGCGGCTGCACCTGATCGCCGTCTTCCTGATGGTGATCTCGACGCTGCTGGAACCGATCCGCACGACGATCTGGTTCGGCCAGATCAACGTCTTCCTGATGCTGCTGATCCTGTGGGACCTGCTGCGCGGCCCGCAGTCGCGGCTGCGCGGGGCCGGCGCCGGCTTGGCCGCCGGGATCAAGCTGACGCCGCTGCTGTTCGCGGTCTACCTGGTGGCGATCCGGCAGTGGCGCGCCGCAGCAGCCGTGGTGGGCACCTTCGCCGCGACCGTCGCAGTCGGGTTCGCGATGATGCCGCGAGCGTCGTGGGACTACTGGACCGGGACGCTGTTCGACTCCGACCGGGTGGCTTCGCCGCAGACCGCAGGCAATCAGTCCATCCGCGGTGCCCTCGCCAACCTGGGGCACACCGACCATCCGAGCACGCTCGCCTGGCTGGGGCTGGCCGCCGTGGTGACGCTCCTCGGGCTGGGCGCGGCGGTCCTCGCGCACCGGAACGGCGCCGACCTGCTGGCCCTGACGCTGGTCGGCATGACCTCCTGCGCCGTCTCCCCGGTCGCGTGGGGCCACCACTGGGTGTGGCTGCTGCCGCTGGCCGTGGTGGCGATCCACCTGGTGACGACCCTGCCGTCGGTCCTCGGCCGGGGCCTGACCGCAGCGGCGCTGCTCGGCGGCTTCGCGTTCGCGGTCGCCTGGCGACACCACCTGGCCTATCCGATCTGGTACGTCAACCAGGCGGTCGACGAGGCGTACCTGACCGGCATGTTCTTCAAGGGCATCGGCCACTGGTACCGGTTCTTCACGGTCCAGCCCTACAACGTGATCCTGGTGGTGGTGTCGGTGGCGGTGATCGTCGTCTACGGCCTGGGCGTCGGCCGATCGACGCCGCCCGCAGACGCTGTCACAGCCCGCCGGTAGGGTGATCGGCGTGGCTCTCTATCGCACCTACCGACCCGCGACGTTCGCCGAGGTCGTCGGGCAGGAGCACGTCACCGACCCGTTGAGCCGGGCGCTGGACAGCGGACGGATCAACCACGCCTATCTGTTCTCCGGGCCCCGCGGGTGCGGCAAGACGTCGTCGGCGCGCATCCTGGCCCGTTCGCTGAATTGCGTGCAGGGCCCGACATCGGCGCCGTGCGGTGAATGCTCGTCGTGCGTGGCGCTCGCGCCCGGCGGCCCCGGCAACCTCGACGTGGTGGAACTGGACGCCGCCAGCCACGGCGGCGTGGACGACACCCGCGAGCTGCGCGACCGCGCCTTCTACGCGCCGGCCGAGTCCCGGTACCGGGTGTTCATCATCGACGAGGCGCACATGGTGTCCTCGGCCGGCTTCAACGCCCTGCTGAAGATCGTGGAGGAGCCGCCGGAGCACCTCATCTTCATCTTCGCCACCACCGAGCCGGAGAAGGTGCTCACCACCATCCGCTCGCGCACCCACCACTATCCGTTCCGGCTGCTGGCGCCGCCGGTGATGCGCGGTTTGCTGGAGAACATCTGTGGGCGCGAAGGCGTCACGGTGGCCTCCGAGGTCTTCCCGCTGGTGATCCGGGCGGGCGGCGGTTCGCCCCGCGACTCGCTGTCGATCCTGGACCAACTGCTGGCCGGTGCCGGACCCGAAGGCGTCACCTACGACCGGGCCCTGAGCCTGCTGGGCGTGACCGACGCCGCGCTGATCGACGGTGCAGTCGACGCACTCGCCGCCGGCGACGGCGCCGCGCTGTTCGGTGTGGTGGAACGCGTGGTGGACGCCGGGCACGATCCGCGGCGGTTCGCGATCGACCTCCTGGACCGCTTCCGCGACCTGCTGCTGCTGCAAGCCGTTCCCGATGCCGCCGAACGCGGACTGGTGGAGGCCCCGGCCGATCAGGTGACGCGCATGCGTTCGGTGATCGACTACCTGGGACTGGCCACGCTCACCCGCTACGCCGAGGTCGCGCACGCCGCGCTCGGCGAGATGCGCGGCACCACATCACCGCGACTGCTGCTGGAGGTGATGTGCGCGCGACTGCTGCTGCCCGCGGCCAGCGCCGACGACGCCGCCCTCCTGCAGCGCCTGGACGCCCTGGAACGACGGCCCGGCGCGGTGGCCTCCGGCTCCGCCGCACCTGCTGCTCCCGCGGCCGAGTCCACTCCGGCCGCGCCGGCCGCCGATGAACCGCCGTCGCGCTTCGTCCGCCCGTCGCAACGGCGTGCTCACGACGAGACGCCACCGGCCGCTCCCGCGGTCGACTCGATGCCACCCGCACCGGAACCCGTCGTTCCGGCCCCAGTCGAGCCGGAGGCCGCAGAGCCGGCGAGTCCCGTCGAGGCCGCGCAGCCCGAACCGCCGGTCCAGGCGGAACCGCCGGTGCCGCAGCCGGAACCGGCTGCGGCGACGCCCGAGCCGGTTGCGGCTGAGCCGGAACCCGTTGCAGTGCAGGAGAGTCCGCCGGAGCCAGTGGCGTCCGAACCGGTGGTGCCCGAGCCGGTGGTGCCGCAGACTCCGCGCCGTCCCGAACCGCCGGTCTCCGCCGCGCCGCCCGTCGCCGAGGCGCCACAAGAGCCGCACCCGTCCGACCCGTATGCGGACATCCCGCCGCCGCCCGACGAGCCGTACGAACCGCACGAGGTTCCCCCGGAAGGCGTCGTCCCGCCACGGCCCGCACCGGCCGCCCAGCGGGCGCCCGAACCGGCGGCACCCGAGCCGATGGCAGCCGAACCGGCGGCACCCGAACCGGTCGCAGCTGAACCAGCGCCAGCAGAACCGGCGCCTGCCGAACCTGCCGCACCCGAGCCCGCCGCCGCAGCGCTGACGGTGGAGTCGGTTTCGGCGCGGTGGCCCGACATCCGTGCGGCCATCCGGAGTCGTCCGGCGGGCAAGGTGCTCGAGCCGATGCTCTCCGCCGCCACCGTGCAGGCGGTGGGCGACGGCTCGGTGGTGCTGGGCCACAACAATCCGCCGCTGGTGGGTCGGTTGTCCGAACCCGCACGCCTGCAGATGTTCGGGGAGATCTTCACTGAGATCTTCGGCGGTCAGTGGCAGGTGCAGGTGGTGCACGCGCAGAGCGGTCCCGCACCGGCGGCCGCGGCGAACCGGCAGAACCGGCCGCCGCAGCAGCCGCGGCAGACCTTCACCCGGCCGAGCCGGCCGGGACCTGCCGCCGATCGTCGTCCCCCGGACGATGTCGGACCGCCCCCGCCGGAACCGCCGCCCGAGCCCGAGGAGCCCTGGCCGGCCGAACCGGTACCGGACGAGGAGCTGACCGACGCCGAGCGCGACGAGATGGTCGCCAACGTGCACCAGGGCACCCCCGATGCGCGCCTCGACCCCGACCAGGTGGCCCTGGAACTGCTCAAGTCCGAACTGGGCGCCCGCCCCGTCGACGAAGAACGCTGAACCGGCCTACAGCGCTACGGAGTCCACCACGGGCGGAGGGGAACGTTCGGGAGACGCTTGTCGTCGAGCTTGACGGCCAGCACGTGGTGCAGTTCGATCACGTTGCGGTCGAAGCCGATCCGGCAGCCGGCCATGTACAGCCCCCACAGCCGCGCCGTGCCCTCGCCGACCTCGGCGACGGCGGCCTCCCAGTTGTCCACCAGGTACTTGTTCCAGTCCCGCAGCGTCATGGAGTAGTGCTCGCGGAAGTTCTCCTCGTGCACCACCTCCAGCCCGGGAACGTCCTGCAGCTTGGAGATGATGGTGCCCGAGCCGGTGAGCTCGCCGTCCGGGAAGACGTACCGGTCGATGAACGGGCCGGCCTTGCTGCGGGTCCGGTTGTCCGGGCGCGTGATGCAGTGATTCAGGAGCAGACCACCGGGGCGCAGCTTCTCGTCGATGAAGCCGAAGTACGACGGGTAGTTGGCCAGCCCGATGTGCTCGGTGAGACCGATCGAACTGACCGCGTCGAAACCGGACTCGGGGACGTCGCGGTAGTCGCTGTGTCGGATCTCGGCGAACTCGCCGAGCCCCTCGTCGACGATGGCCTGCTGTCCCCACGCGGCCTGCTCGGCCGACAGCGTGACCCCGAGAGCGTGCACGCCGCGCTGCGCCGCGTAGCGGACCATGCCGCCCCAGCCGCAACCGATGTCCAGAAGCCGGTCGCCGGGCTTGAGGGCCAGCTTCTCGAAGATCAAGCGGTACTTGTTCTCCTGGGCTTCCTCGAGCGAGGCATCCCGGTCCGGGTACACGGCGCAGGTGTAGGTCATCGACGGTCCCAGCACCAACTCGTAGAAGGCGTTGGAGACGTCGTAGTGGTACTGGATCACCTCGGCGTCCCGAGCGCGGCTGTGTCGCAGCCCCTCGGTGAACCGGCGCCAGCGGGGCAGCGCCTCCTGCGGCGGCGGGGCGATCGGCTTGAAGTGCTCGATACCGATCGCCTTGGCGACGTTGGCGAGCGTCAGCGGGCTCGGCTTGGTGAACTGGAGGTCGTCGGCCAGGGCGCGCAGCGCACCGTAGGGGTCGCCGGGATGGGCACCGACCAGTTCGAGGTCGCCGGAGACGTAGGCGCGGGCCAGGCCCAGGTCGCCGGGCGCGGTCACCAGGTACGTGGTGCCGCGCGGCGTCTTCAGGTCCAGGCCGAACTCGGCGTCCTCCGGGCCGGCACTGCTCCCGTCGTACGCCGTGAATCGGATGTTCAGCTCCCGTCCCAGGAGCGCCTCGAAGATCTCCGCGAGGTTCATGCGCGCTTCACCGCTTTCTCGTAGAGGCTCAGCAGCCGGGTCCGTGGATCGTAGGAATCCTTGACCGCGCGATAGGCCGCGGAGCCGTACAGCTCATCGAACTCGTCCTCCGGGTAGAACGACTCGGAGTACAGGGATTTGTGGCCGTCGAGCTCGCTGACCTTGCGCTCGATCCGGCGGTTGGCGTGGCCCGGCTCGCCCGGCGTCTCCGGGACGGCCGACCAGAAGCCGATGTTGGTGTACGCGTGACCGCGCTTGAGCGGATACAGCGGCCACGGCTGATCCGCGTCGGCGCCGGCCGGGCCGGGCTCCACCAGTTGCAGCGGGCACAGCCAGATCGGTTCGATCGGGATCTCGTCGAGGAACCAGTTGATGAAGTCTGCAGTGCGCTCGATGGGCACCTCGATGTCCTGCACCACGCGCTCGCCGGGCGGCTCGCCCTTGCGGGCGTTCAACCGGTCGCCGATGTCCCAGCGCTGGTCGTAGCCGATCAGCTTCCAGTAGAAGCTCGAGCGCAGATACTTCTTGGGCCAGAACCGGCGGATCTTGGGGTTCTGCGCGCCGAACGCCCGGGAACACCAGAACCAGTCGGTGTCCCAGCGCCAGAGATAGTCGGCGATGGTGAGCCGGTCGCGCTTGGGTTCCGCCGACGGCTCGTGCTGGATGGACCGGTAGAAGACGTCCATGCCGGTGTAGTCGCTCACCGGACCGGGCTCGTCGGTCTGCCGCCCGAGTACCAGGTAGCACTCGTCGCGGGAGAAGACGACGCCGTCGAGGTAGTCGACCCGCTCGCCGCGGTACTCGCGCTGCTCGACGATGTCGATCATCGCGGCCTGCAGGTCTTCGATCGACGTGAAACGCACGTGCCGCAGTTCGACGAACGGCGGCACCGGCTCCAGATCGATCTCCAGCCGCACCGAGTAGCCGAGCGTGCCGTACGAGTTCGGGAAGGCGAAGTACAGGTCCGCGTTCTCGTTGTCGGGGCGGGCGATCACCAGATCGCCTGTGCCGGTGAGGATCTGCATCTCGCGGACGGATTCGTGGGGGAGGCCGTTGCGGAACGACGTGCTCTCGATGCCCAGACCGGTCACCGCCCCGCCCAGGGTGATGGTCTTGAGCTGCGGCACCACCAGCGGGACCAGCCCGTACTGCAGGGTGGTCGCGACCAGGTCCTCGTAGGTGCACATCCCGGCGACCTGCGCGGTGCGGTTGACCGCGTCCACCGAGATCACGCGATCCAGTCCGGACACGTCCAGTCCGGGCGCCGGATTGTCGGCGCGCTTGCGGAACAGGTTCGAGGTCTTCTTGGCCAGCCGAACCTTCGCGCCCTCCGGGATCGCGCGGTAACTGGCCAGAAGGCGGTCTATCCCGTTCTGGAATGCTGCAGTGCCGTATTCCAGGCGCTCAGAAGCCACGTTCTAACCGTAGCGCGGTCGCTCGGTACGGTGGAGGGAGCCCCGAATCCCGGGACGTATCCCAGCGACACAAGGAGTGCCCCGCCGTGGGTCAGGTTTCCGCCACCTCTTCCATCGACATCGCCGCCGCCCCCGAGCAGGTGCTGGCCGCCGTGTCCGACTACCGCGACGTGCGCCCGGCCATCCTGCCGGCGAACTACCGCGACTACCGCGTGGACGAGGGCGGGACGGGCTCCGGCACCGTGGTGCACTGGATCCTGCAGGCCACCGAGAAGCGCTCGCGGGACGTCCTGGCCGACATCACCGTCACCGGCGACTCGGTCACCGAGAAGGACCGCAATTCGACGATGGTGACCGTCTACCGCGTCACCGGCGCCGGTGCGGGCAGCCGGGTGGAGGTGACCACCAGCTGGCAGGGCGCCGGCGGGATCGGCGGCTTCTTCGAGAAGACCTTCGCCCCGAAGGGCCTGAGCCGCATCCAGGCCGAGCTGCTGGGCAACCTCAAGGCGCGGCTGGAAAGCTGAGCCGCCGAGGGCGTCGTCGCATCAAGCCGCTGCCCCCGCGCGGCGGCGTCGATGCGACCCGGGTGGTGTTGCGCCCCGGGGTGGACGCCGGTCTGACGGTGCACGATGCACTGTTGGCCGCGCCGGTCCTCGCCGGGGTCACCACCGCGCAGTTACAGGCCCAATGGCTCGACGGCGACGTGGTCGACGTCGACGGACGCCCGGTGGACCTGGAGGCGCCGGTGCTGCGCCCGATCCCGGTCTACGTCTACCGCGGGCTGCCCGACGAGCCGGCGGTCCCGTTCGATCTGCCGATCCTGCACCGCGACGCCGACCTGGTGGTGGTGGACAAGCCGCACTTCCTCGCCACCATGCCGCGCGGACGCCACGTGCGGGAGACGGCACTGGTGCGCCTGCGCCGTGAACTCGGCAACGATCACCTCGCCCCGGCGCACCGGCTCGACCGGCTCACCGCCGGCGTGCTCCTGTTCACCGCCGCCCCCGGGGTGCGGTCGGCGTACCAGGGGCTGTTCGCCGACCGGTCGGTCCGCAAGGAGTACCGCGCGCTCGCCCCGGCCGACGAGGCGCTGCGCACCACGGTGCGGGTGACCGACCGGATCGAGAAGACGGCCGGCGACCTGCGGGCCCGCGTCGTGCCCGGCGAACCCAATGCCATCAGCGACATCACCCTGGAATCGGTCCGGGACGACGGACTGGGCGTCTACCGCCTGGTTCCGCTCACCGGCCGCACCCACCAGTTGCGGCTGCACATGGCTGCGCTCGGAGTGCCCATCGTCGGCGATCCGCTGTACCCGGAGGTGGATCCGGACCTGGCGGCGGCGCCCGACCGCGGCGACTACTCCAGCCCGCTGCGCCTGGTCGCGGCGAGCCTGGAGTTCGACGACCCGTTCACCGGACGGCCGCGCCGCTTCACGTCCCGCCGGAGCTGAGAACCCGGGCCGAATACCCTGGGGGCATGGCGATCATCGGTTCCTACGAGCACCATCCGGACCTGGGCTGCGAGGCCGTCGTCTTCCTCGATCCCGAATCCGAATCCTGCTTCCAGCTCCAGCGCGACCTGCCCGGCGGGCCGCGGGCCGACGAGCACTGCGTCACCACCGGCATGAGCGCCCCGGTCTACGGCGGAGTGCTGCAGTGGCGGCGCGTCGGCGACGACCGCTTCGAATTCGCCCTGAATCGGCGCGCGACCGCGCTGTTCGCCGACGACGTGCTCACTTTCGAGGTGCGGCCGGTCGCCGACCAGACCCTCGATGAGCTCGCGGCACACGTGGACCGGCTCTTGAGCTGACCGCAGTCGCTAGCCTGGTCGCCATGAACGATGCATTCGGTGCGGTGCCCGGGTTCGGCGACGGTTCGGCGGCCGGCGGATCCCCCGATCGGGCCCAGCAGATCCAGGAGCAGCTGATCGAGGTGCAGCGGCAGATCGCGGCCGCGCAGGTGACCGGTTCCGCCGGAGGCGGGGTGGTCACCGTCGCCGGGAACGGCATCGGCGAGGTCACCGCGGTCAGCATCTCCCCGGACGTCGACCGGGACGACCTTCCCGCCCTCGAGGGTCTCGTCCTGGACGCCCTCGCCGATCTGGCGAAGTCGCGCGAGGCGCTCGTCGCGCGGATGGTGCAGCCGTTGTCGGAGGCCCCGGACGAGTCCGGCCCCGGCCTGCCCGCCGGCGGTCCGCCGCTCACCGCCGACGGCCTGATCGACCTCAGCTGACCCGGCGGCGCATGTCGGGCGCCTCGCACGGTCCGAGCAGCGGCTACGCTGGAGTTCGTGACTGACGCATTCGACCCCAACGCCCTGTTCGACGGTAGTGGCGACGAGAACCCCATGGCCGGTCTGCTGGCGCAGGCACAGGAGATGCAGTCTCGCCTGCTGGCCGCACAGCAGGAGATCGCGGCCACCGTCGTGACCGGCAGCGCCGGCAACGGGCTGGTCACCGTGACCGGCAACGGCACCGGCGAGATCAACGCGGTGACCATCTCGCCGGAGGTGGTCGATCCGCAGGACGTCGAGACGCTGCAGGACCTGCTGGTGGGTGCGCTGGCCGATCTCGCGCAGCACCGCGACACTCTTTCCGCCGAGAAGCTGGGACCGCTCGCCGGCGGCATGCCCGGCCTCGGCTGACCACGCCGAAGCTTCAGAGAGGGCCTGATGTACGAGGGGCCGATCCAGGTACTGATCGACCAGCTGGCGAAACTGCCCGGGCTGGGCCCGAAGGGTGCCCAGCGCATCGCCTTCGCTCTGCTCGCCGGGGACAAGGCGGAGATCGACCGGCTGGTCAGCGCGCTCGGCGAGGTGCGCGACAACGTGAACTTCTGCGCCGAGTGCGGCAACGTCGCCGCCGACCGGCTGTGCCGGATCTGCAGCGACGCGCGGCGCGACGCGACCAAGATCTGCGTCGTGGAAGAGCCCAGGGACATCTACGCCATCGAGCGGACCCGCGAGTTCGACGGCCGCTACCACGTGCTCGGCGGCGCGCTCGATCCGCTGTCGGGGATCGGGCCCGACCAGCTCCGGATCCGCGAACTGCTGCAGCGACTGGCCAATCAGGCCGACGGCGTCGACGTCACCGAGGTGATCATCGCGACCGACCCCAACACCGAGGGCGAGGCGACGGCCACCTATCTGCTGCGCATGCTGGCCGACTTCCCGGGCCTGTCGCTGACGCGGCTGGCGTCCGGTCTGCCGATGGGCAGCG
Organism: Gordonia caeni; assembly: GCF_039537105.1. Taxonomy (NCBI): domain Bacteria; kingdom Bacillati; phylum Actinomycetota; class Actinomycetes; order Mycobacteriales; family Gordoniaceae; genus Gordonia; species Gordonia caeni. The sequence continues at coordinate 48,529 of NZ_BAAAZW010000001.1, read as the reverse complement.
ACCTGGAGTTCGCCGACGAGCTCACCCTCGGCCGGGCGCTGTCGGGACGTCGCATCCTGGCTTGAGGATCTCGCAGCGGGAGCGGGTGTCGTCGACGGCGAACCAGCCGTCCTCGAACCGCTGCCAGGCGGCGAGGTGGTCGCGCTGGTCCTCACCGTCGCGGGCGACGGAGCGCGCCAGCCGTTCGACCGGGTCGGGCCCTTCGATCCAGAGCGCACGATCGAGTCGGCTCGCGATGGCCCGTCGCGCGGACGTCACGCCCTCCAGGATCAGCAGCGGCGCCCAGGGCAAGCGACGCTCCGGCCCGGGATGCGGCACCCCGTCCACCCAGACCCGCGGCCGGTACGACACATCGTGGCTGCGGCGGTACGGAGCCAGCACGTGGCGCTCGAGTTCGGGCCACCAGGAGGCGGGCTCGTCCCAGGTGGCGTAGTCGTCGGTGCGGATCAGCAGGCAGTGGCGGCCGAGTTCGGTCAGTCGGGACACCAGAGAGTCGGCGAAGGTGCTCTTCCCGGCGCCGGAGGGCCCGTCGACCGCGATGATCCCGCTCTGCAACGCGCGGTCGTCGGCGATCCGGTGCGCGGCGGCGGTGAACACCTTCGACATACCGCCCACGCTAGCGCGGAAGCGGCGTCAGCGGGCGGCGGCGAGGCGCTCGCGGCGGAGTCGGTCGACCTCGGGGAGATCCAGGGGGGCCAGTGCCGTGCCGGTGGCCTGCGCCAGCAGGTAGTCGGCCAGCTCCGGGTTCCGGGCCAGCAGCGGACCGTGCATGTACGTGCCGACGACGCTGCCCTGCACCACGCCTTCGACCCGGTCACGTGACCCGTTGCCGGTGCCGTGCCGGACCTTGCCGAGCGGGCGGGCCTCGGAGCCCAGCGACGTGGCGCCGCGATGGTTCTCGAAACCGGACAGCGGCTGGGTGAGGCCGTCGAGCAGCGGCTGCGTCACCAGTTCGCCGATGGCGCGCTCGGCCATCGGGGAGGTGGTGCAGTCGAACAGTCCGACACCGTCCACCTTCTCCCCGGCGGCGGTCTGATACCAGTGGCCGAGCACCTGGATCGCGGCGCAGATGGCCAGGATCGGGCGTCCGGCGGCCGCGGCGCGCTGCATGCCCGGATGCTTGGTCAGGTGCCGGGTGGCCAGGCGCTGTGCGAAGTCCTCGGCGCCGCCGAGCGTGTAGACGTCGAGGGAGTCCGGGACCGCGTCGTCGAGGGTGATCTCCACGATCTGGGCGTCCAGACCGCGCATGCGGGCGCGCTGACGCAGCACCAGGGCGTTGCCGCCGTCGCCGTAGGTGCCCATCACATCGGGCAGCACCAGGCCGATCCGCAGGGTCGATTCGCTCATCGGGCGCCTCCCGCCGAGTCGTCCGCCGGGATCGGGGTGGCCCCGGCGCGTTCCATCGCGGTCCCGAGGTCACGGAACGCGGTGTAGTTGGCCAGCACCTCAACCCGGCCGGCCGGGCAGGCGGCGATCGCCGCCATCGGATCGGCAGTGGTGGTGTGCTCGGCCCCGGCGTACAGCAGCCGGACGCTCAGGTCGGCGGCGCGCTCGCCGGCGGCGATCACCTTCATGGTCTCGAAGGCCTCGAAGCGCACGTCCCACAGCCACGACAGGTCCTCGCCGTCGGGCACCTGCCCGTTCACGGCGATCACCAGCGAGTCGGCGTCGGTGTCGATCATCGCCAGCGCCTCCTGCCAACCCGCCGGATTCTTGGCGAGCAGTGTGCGGATACGGTGCTCGCCCAGCTGGGTGGAGCCGTACCGGCCGGCCACCTCGCCGACGGTGCCGACAGCGGCCGCGGCGGCCGCGGGGTCGGCGCCCATCGCGACGGCGGCGGCCACCGCCTGCGTGGCATTGCCCCGATTGGCGCGGCCGGGAACCGACAGCGTCATCGGCGCCTGGAAACCGTCGGGACCGTAGACGTTCTCGTCGTCGAACCACCACTGCGGGCGTGGCCGGCGGAAGCCGGGGTCGCCGGTGGACTCCCAGTCGTCGCCGCTGCGCACGATCGGCTCACCGGTGCGGGGACAGCTGACCGAGTCGCCGACCCAGCCGGCGCCGGCGGCCACCCAGATCACCTCCGGCGCGTCGTAGGCGGCCGAGGTGACCAGCACATCGTCGCAGTTGGCGACGATGACGGTGTCCCGGTGGCGCGCGATGCCCTCGCGGAGCCGGCGTTCGATGGCGTTGATCTCGCCGACGCGGTCGAGTTGGTCCCGGGACAGGTTCAGCAGCACCAGCACGTTCGGGTCGGTCGCGTCGCTGACGTGCGGGACGTGCAGCTCGTCCACTTCGAGGACGGCCAGCGGTGCGCGGCGGGCCAGGGAGAGGGTCGCGATGATGCCGGCGTCCATGTTGGCGCCGTCGGCCTGGGTGGCCACCTCGCCGAGCGAGGTGAGGGCCGCAGCGGTCATCCGGGTGGTGGTCGACTTGCCGTTGGTACCGGTGATCAGGACCGTCTTCCGGCCGGCCGCCAGGCGGGACATGATGTTCGGGTCGATCTTGGCGGCGACCAGGCCGCCGATCATCGAGCCTTTGCCGCGGCCGGCGGCGCGCGAGGCCCAGCGCGCGGAGGCGGCCGCCGCGAGAGCGGCCCGGGTGCGTAATGGCAGGCGCATGAGAGAAAGTCTGTCACAGGGGCCCAGGGCGGTCGCTCCGCTGCTCCGGCCCGTGTGAGCGGTGATACGGTCGGGCACTGTGAGCCGTGCAACAGCTGTCCGACTGTCCGCATTCGATCGCGCCCAGCGCGGCCTGTTCCAGGCCGCCGGGCTGCTCCCGGCCCCGGTGCTGGGGCTGGTCACCCGCTTCACCAAGGTGAACTCCGACGGCGAGCACCTCGCCCCGGAAATGGCCCTGGTGTCCACCGCCACCGCGAAGGTACCCGGCATGGCGATGAGCTCCCGGCCGCCGGCGGGTGCGCGGAAGCAACTCGACGCCACCGCCGCCTCGATGGCCGAGACCTTCCCCGCGTTCGCGATCGAAGAAGATCTGGTGTTCGACGGCCCCGGCGGCCCGATCGGCGCCACCCGCTACCGCGTGGAGACCGGCGAGGCGCGCGGCCTCATCCTGTTCTTCCACGGCGGCGGATACGTGGTCGGTAGCCGCGGCAGCCACGACTCGGCGGTCCGGTCCCTCGCCCTGGCGTCCGGCGCCGACGTGTTGTCGGTCGACTACCGCCTCGCCCCGGAGGCCAAGTTCCCGGCCGCCGTCGACGACGCACTGGCCGCCTGGCGATTCGCCGTGGACCAGGCCCCGGGCTGGGGGATCGACCCGGCGCAGATCGTCGTCTCCGGCGACTCCGCCGGCGGCTGCCTGGCCGCCGTCGTCGCCCAGCAGACGCGCGGGGAGCCGGTGGTGCCGAAGCTGCAGCTGCTGATCTATCCGGTCACCGACATGGACGGCGACAGTCCGTCGCGCCGCGAGTTCAGTGCGGGCTACTTCCTCACCGCCGCCGACATCGACTACTTCACCGAGCACTACCTGTCGGACCGGGCCGAAGCCGCCGATCCGCGGGTCTCGCCGCTGCTGGCCGACGATCTGACCGGACTGCCGCCGGCCTTCGTCGTCGTCGCCGGTTTCGACCCGCTGCGCGACGAGGGCATCGCCTACGCCGAGGCCATGCGCGCCGCCGGGGTGCCGGTCACTTTGGAGCGGGCCGGATCGATGATCCACGGCTTTGTGAACATGGGGCTGATCTCGCCGGCCGCCCGCGAATACATCGCCCGGATGGGCGCCGCGGTGATCGACGCGCTCGGGTCGTGACCGGCCCTGAGCAGACCCGCGTGCGATAACGATTCCTTCACGAAGACGGTGTTCGTCTCCGGGGTGTTTTGCTAACCCCGCAACAGTTGACCATGGTGTAAGGGCTACGTAACTGAAGAGGATGCTGACGAGAACGTGAAGACGACCTGATGACGACCACACCGAACACCGACGAGCAACCGATGGATCCGGGCGATTCCGCTGCGGCCGAATCCGAGCCGACCACGTCCGAACACCCGGTTCCCGACCTCGACGACAATCCTTCGCTGAACGGCGTACCCGCCGATCATCACATCGAGGATGAGGACTCGGACGAGGAGATCACCGCCAAGCTGCGCCGCCAGGGTGTGCGGATCGGCTGGGCGGGCGTCTCGCCCGGAGTGTTCTGGCCGGCGCTGATCCTGGTGCTCGCCGTCGTGACGGTCGCTGTGATCGCCCCGGACGGGACCGACCGGGTCTTCGCGAGCATCCAGAACTGGATCGTGGAAGAGCTCGGCTGGTACTACGTGCTCCTGGTCGCCGGCTTCGTGGTCTTCGCGATCATTCTGGGTGCGTCGCGACTCGGCACCATCACGCTCGGCCGCGACGGCGAGAAACCCGAGTACTCGACGCTCTCCTGGTTCAGCATGCTGTTCGCCGCGGGCATGGGCATCGGCCTGGTCTTCTACGGCGTGGCCGAACCACTGAGCTACGCGACCGTGGACCCGAAACCGGGTTGGGGTCAGGACGTGACGGAGAACGCCGGACTCTCCATGGCGCAGACCTTCGTGCACTGGGGCCTGCACCCGTGGGCGATCTACGCGGTGATCGGGCTGGCGCTCGCCTACGCCGTGCACCGCCGGGGCCGCCCGGTGTCCATTCGGTGGGCGCTCGAGCCGCTGCTGGGCGATCGGGTCAAGGGCTGGGCCGGCGACGTGATCGACATCCTCGCCATCCTGGGCACCGTCTTCGGTGTCGCCACCTCGCTGGGGCTGGGCGTGCAGCAGATCGCCGCGGGCCTGGACGCGATCGGCCTGGTTGAAGACCCGACCTCGACCGCCTTGCTCATCACGCTGATCACGGTGATCACGTTCATCGCGACGATGTCGGTGATCACGGGGATCGGCGCCGGCATCAAGTGGCTGTCGAACATCAATCTGTCGCTGGCGGGGATCCTGCTCGCGACGGTGCTGCTGTTGGGGCCGACCCTGTTCATCTTCCGCAATCTGGTGGAATCGCTCGGCTTCTACTTCGGCAACGTGCTGCAGATGAGCTTCGACGTCGGTGCCTACAACACCGATGAGGGACAGGCGTGGTTCAAGTCGTGGACCATCTTCTACTGGGGCTGGTGGATCTCGTGGGCGCCCTTCGTCGGCGTCTTCATCGCCCGCATCTCGCGCGGACGCACCGTGCGCCAGTTCATCGCCGGCGTGCTGCTGGCCCCCACCGTGGTCGGCTTCGTCTGGTTCGCCGTGATGGGCGGCGCCGGGCTGTTCCGCCAGCTCTTCGGTGCGGGCGACCTGGTGGAGGACGGCGCCGAGAGCATCGACGCGCCGGCCACCCTGTTCCACGTGCTGCAGGATCTACCGCTCGGCCAGATCACGTCGGTGCTGGCGATGATCGTGATCGCCCTGTTCTTCATCACCTCCTCGGACTCGGGGTCGCTGGTGGTCGACATGCTGGCCTCCGGCGGACACCCGAATCCGCCGACCTGGTCCCGCGTGCTGTGGTCGGTGGTCGAGGGGGCGGTGGCGATCTCCCTGCTGGTGGCAGGCGGTCTGGCGGCACTGCAATCGGCGGCGATAGCCACGGCGCTGCCGTTTTCGGTGGTGCTGCTCCTGATGTGTGTCGCCGTGGTGCGCGGGCTGAGATACGACTATCTCAAGGGTCAACTCGACGCCCGCCGCAGCAGGCTCGATCGCGCCGCCGGTTACATCACCGAAGGCGTGATCGAGAGCCTGCCCGACGATCCGCGAGTGAGCACCTACGTCGACAACCGCATCGACTACCGGCTTGCCCGCACCAAGGGCGGGGTCCCGTTCCGCAGGCATCGCGACGACGACAGCTGATCTGGGCCGACCGCACGCCGGCCACAGGTCGGTCGGCGTGCGGTCAGTCGAGGTTCTGGTAGACGGCGGTCTCGAAGTCCAGGTAGCCGCCCACTGATCCCGGGTCGGCGAAGGGCAGGATCTGGGTGCCCCAGATCCCCGCGACGTCGCGCGTCCGGTCGATCCAGTAGTAGAGGTTCGCCAGGCCCGCCCACGCCAGCGAGCCGGCGCTGCGTCCGGTGGGGGCCTGTTCGTCGTTGACCATGAACGAGTACGCCCACGACTTGCTCTGCCCGGGGAAGAACTCGGCGTCGTTCGACAGCGAGGGTGCCGAGGTCTTGAGCATGCCGACCTTCAGGTCGCCCAGGCCGTTGACCGATGCCGCGGCGACGGTCTCCGGGTTCAGCACCCTGCCGTGATCGCCTTCCCCGTCACGCAGCCACATGCGCAGGAACTTGGTGTAGTCCGGCATCGTCGAATAGAGACCGTGCCCGCCCATGTGGATCTCCGGGTCCTGGGGAAGAACCATGCCAGTGGGGGTCAGGGTGCCCTCGTGCGCCGACCGCTTGTGCACCGCGGTGAGCCGGGCCGTCATCGAGGGCGTCATCGTGAAAGCGGAATCGGTCATCCCGAGGGGCGCGAAGATGCGTTCGGCCATCACCTCGCCGAGCCGGCGGCCACGCACCGATTCCACCACCAGCCCGGCCCAGTCCATGTTGGTGCCGTAGTTCCAGCGGGTCCCCGGATCGAACAGCAGCGGGGTGGTCAGCGCCGCCTTCGTCGCCCCGACGATGTCGGGCTGTCCGGTGTCGGCGAGGATCCGCGAGTACACGTCTGAGAAGAACATGTAGCCGAGCCCGGCCGTGTGCAACAGCAGCATCCGGGTGGTGATCGGTGTGGCCGGCGGCCGCAGGAGCTGCGTGCCGTCGTCGGCGAAGCCCTCGATCACCTGGAGTTCGGCGATCTCGGGGACGTACTCGGCGGCCGGGGCGTCGAGGTCGAGCAGCCCCTCCTCCACACACTGCAGGACCGCGGTGCCAGTGATCGCCTTGGTGGTGGAGAACATGCAGAACACCGAATCGGTGGTCATGGCGGTGTCGCCGTCGGTGGACCGGACTCCGGCCGCGCCCTCGTACAGGGTGCCGTCGGCGCGGGTCACGGCCGCCACGACGCCGGGGACGCGGGCCGCCGGATCGTCGTCGGTGACGGCACGCTGCAGGATGTCGTCGAGTCGGGTGTTCATCGGGGACATGGGAAGACCTCCGTCGTCGGGGACCGCTGAGAAAAGTGAACGGGTGCCCGCGGTCATTGGGCGTGTGACGAATCCTCGCCCGGGACATCCGGATGCGACGTCCGCGGTCGGCAGGCGATGTCGGTGATCGGCATCCGATTGCCGGCGTTGCGCTGCAGCGTCTGTGACGGATTCTCGCCGAAACGGCGCCGATAGGAGGCGGCGAAGGCACCCATGTTCACATACCCCCAAGCGCGGGCGACCGAGGCGACCGACGGCGCGCCGGTGGACAGTTCGCGGTAGACGCCCTGCAGTCGTTGCTCGACCAGATAGCCGCGCGGCGAGGTCCCGAGGTACTTCCCGAAGGCGCCGCTCAGGGCGCGCACGCCGATCCCGGCCGCGGCCGCGACCTCGGTGACGGTCGGCAGGTCGCGGGCGTGCTGATCGATGAACTGCACCGCCGTGCGGACGTAGCCGGGCGCGGGCACCGCGGTGGCACCGCCGAGCTCGATGCCCGCCCTCGCCGACCAGTCGGCCAGAAGCTGCGCGGCCAGCATCTCCTGCAGATGCAGGCCGATCCGGCCGGTGGCGACCTCCTGCGGCGCCACCGACGCAGTGCGCGCGGCGTAGGCGAGCAACGACGACCAGGGGCTGTCCGGTCCACCGACGACGCTCGCATGCGTCCACAACCGGGTGTCGGGCACCTGCCCGTACCAGCGCAACGCCAGGTCGGCCAGCAGCCGGTGCGGGACGGTCAGGTTGAGCTGCAGATGATCGGGACCGGCCCCGAGACGGTACGCGGTGTGATCGCAGTCCACCACGAACGTCTCGCCGACGGTCAGCTCGGCCTCGCGCACGCGGTCCGTGCGGTGCCGAGTCCACCCGGTGAGCGTGGTGAGGACCAGGATGTTCCCCGAGGTGTTGTCGAAGGAATCCAGGTCGACGTGGATGCCGTAATTGAAGTGCGTCATCGTGATGTCGCCGATGGGCACCGAGTACATCGACGAGCTGGGGGTCAGGCCGCGCCCGACGGGCCGGACGTCGAACTGCATGTACTTGTCGTCGGTCCACGATCTGATCGCGTCCCAGTCGGTCTCGATGGACGGGCTGCGCGCACTGCGGGGCCGGGGGTCCAAGTCCGTCGGCATGGACTCAGCCTAGGCGCGGCAGCGCGCGCAGTCCTTCGTTAGGGGGAGACTCCCCTACGGCGCCCAGGTGCGGGCGCCCTCGGCGGCTTCCTCGGCCTCGTGCTCGCCGGCGACGCGATGTGCCCGGTTGACCGCCGACACCACCGACCGCAGACTCGCGGTGGTGATGGACGATGCGATGCCCACGCCCCACACGGCTTCCCCGTTGATCTCGGTCTCCACGTAGCAGGCCGCGCTGGCGTCGCCGCCGGCGGTCAGCGCGTGCTCGTAGTAGTCCAGGATCCGGACGTCGTAGCCGACGGTGCCCAGGGCGTCGACGAAGGCGGCGAGCGGACCGTTGCCGGTGCCGGAGATCTCGCGCTCGACGTCGTCGACGCGCACCACCGCGGTGACCGTGTCCTGGCCGTCGTCCTCCTCGGACGCGTCGACCCGCTGGCGCATGCGCTCGAGCGGGGTGACCGGCTCCAGGTACTCCTGCGCGAAGACGTCCCACATCTCCTTGGGGCTCACCTCGCCGCCCTCGCCGTCGGTGATCTTCTGGATGTCGCGGCTGAACTCGATCTGCAGGCGGCGCGGCAGTTCCATGCCGTGGTCGGCCTTCATGATGTAGGCGACGCCGCCCTTGCCGGACTGGCTGTTGACGCGGATCACGGCCTCGTAGTTGCGGCCGACGTCCTTCGGGTCGATCGGCAGGTACGGCACCTGCCAGACGATGTCGTCGACGTCGGCGTCCTGGGCGTCGGCGTCGATCTTCATCTGGTCCAGGCCCTTGTTGATGGCGTCCTGGTGGCTGCCGGAGAAGGCGGTGAAGACCAGGTCGCCGCCGTAGGGGTGCCGCTCGGGCACGTTCAGCTGGTTGCAGTACTCCACCGTGCGGCGGATCTCGTCGATGTCGGAGAAGTTGATCTGCGGGTCGATGCCCCGGGAGAACAGGTTCATGCCCAGGGTCACCAGGCAGACGTTTCCGGTGCGCTCGCCGTTGCCGAACAGACAGCCCTCGATGCGGTCGGCGCCGGCCAGGAAGCCCAGTTCGGCGGCGGCGACGCCCTCGCCGCGATCGTTGTGCGGGTGCAGGCTCAGGATGATCGAGTCGCGGCGGGCCAGGTTGCGGCTCATCCACTCGATCGAGTCGGCGTAGACGTTGGGCGTGGTCATCTCCACCGTCGCCGGCAGGTTGATGATGAGCGGTTTGTCCGGGGTCGGCGCGATCACCGCGGAGACCGCGTCGCACACGTCCTTGGCGTAGCTCAGTTCGGTGCCGGTGTACGACTCGGGGGAGTACTCGTAGCGCCAGTTGGTGTCCGGGTAGCGCTTCTCGTTCTCCAGGCACAGGGTGGCCGCGTCGGTGGCGATCTTGGTGATCGCCTCCTTGTCGGCGCGGAAGACCACGCGGCGCTGCAGCACCGAGGTGGAGTTGTAGAAGTGCACGATCACGTTCGACGCACCGGCGCACGCCTCGTAGGTCCGCTCGATCAGCTCGGGCCGGGCCTGGGTCAGCACCTGGATGGTGACGTCCTCGGGGATCGCGCCCTCTTCGATGATCTCGCGGACGAAGTCGAAGTCGGTCTGGCTGGCCGACGGGAAGCCGACCTCGATCTCCTTGTAGCCCATGCGGACCAGCAGATCGAACATCCGGCGCTTGCGGGCCGGGCTCATCGGGTCGATCAGCGCCTGGTTGCCGTCGCGCAGGTCCACGGCGCACCACAGCGGAGCGCGGTCGGCCACCTTGTCGGGCCAGGTGCGGTCCGGCAGGGAGATCTGCTCCACCTCGGAGGCGAAGTCGCGGTACCGGTGGACCGGCATCGTCGAATTGCGCTGCGGGTTGTACGAGGGCTGGTGCGCCGGAATCGGGCCGTTCGGGGTGACGATGCGGCTGGGGCCGGAAGCGAATGCGTCTGCTGCTGCCATGACTGGTCAAGCTCCTGAAGAAAGAAGAAGGGTTTGACCGGCGCGTCACAAGGCCCGCGACGGAGGGCCGGTCGAATCAGACCCCGCCGCGGCAACCGAGAAGGAGAGCGCGCTGCACGTCCGTCATAGTACGACAGCCCTCCCGGCTCGCCAAACTCCGATGTTCGGAGCGGGACGAGCGTGCATCCGGACCGTGGTCAAGACTTAGGCGGGAAATGCGACAAACCTCTCACGTTTGGCGAAGAAAGGCTGCCCTAAGTTAGGTTAGCAAAGCCTGACGCAATGGGGCGTCGAAGCAAACCTCACTCGACAAGTATGGAGACGAACAAAATGGGCAGTCTGGATTCCGTTCCGTGGCACGAGATTCCGATCATCGGTGACCTGGGCACCGCCTTCGCGCAGACCGGCGTGTTCAACGACGTGTGGCTTCCGGCATGGGACGTCTTCGCCCAGGGTGTGAACTACATCTTCGGCGCGCCGATCCTCTGGCACCGCTGAGCGAGCCGCAGCGCACCCGCCGGAACGATCCGGCCGGCGAGGTCAGGACCCCGGGAGAAGCATTCCCGGGGTCCTGACTGCATCTGAATCGGCCGTTGGCGGAGGGCGGCTCAGGAGAAGGGTGTGCCCCAGTGTTCGGCGAAGGCGATCTGGTCGAGCGGAAGACGCTCGCGCGGCCACGCATCCCGTTCCCGGATCTCGTCGGCCAGCGAGGACGGATCCTCCGCCAGCCGGCCGACGGCCAGGATCGCCATCGGCCGCACCCCCTCGGGGATCTCGAAGGCCTCGACCACCGAGGCCTTGCTGAACCCGGCCATCGGGTGACCGTTGAAACCGAGAGCCTCCGCCTGCAGGATCATCTGACTCAGCGCCAGGCCCGCGTCGACGGCGCCGTAGTCGTGCTTGGCCGCGTCCTCCGGTTCGTCGGTGGTGCACACCAGGATGTAGGCGGCCGCGGCCGGAGCCCAGCTCGCGTTGCCGCGGTTGAGGCTCGCGGTGAGCGCCCCGAAGGTGGAGTCGCCGCGCCGGCCGACCACCAGCCGCACCGGCTGGATCCGCCCCCAGGTGGGCGCCCAGCGGGCGGCTTCGAGGATGGACGTCAGTTCGGCGTCGTCGATGGTGGCGGCGGCATCGAAGCCGCGTGCGCTCCAGCGGCCGGCGATCAGTTCGTGGACCCAGGCGGCGGTCTCGGTGCTCTGCTGCATGGTCCCCAGGGTAGGGGAGGCGCTCACGGGCGGTCCCGCATGACGAAGGCGACGACGACGCTGAGGATCAGCAGGCACAGACCACCGGCCAGGGCCGCGGCGTGCATTCCGGCCACGAAGGCCTCCTTGGCGGCCAGGGCCAGGTCCGCGCCCGAGCGGCCCAGTTCCGCGGCCTCATCGAGCGTCTCCCCGAGGGAGCCGGTGAAGCGCCCGGCGCCCTTCGCGAAGAAGACGGCGGTCGCCAGCGACCCGAAGAGGGCCAGGCCGAGGGCGGTGCCGAGTTCGAAGCTGGTCTCGGAGATCCCCGAGGCCGCCCCGGAGTGTTCGGGTGGCACCGAACCGACCACCACGTCGCTGACCAGAGCGAACTGGATGCCGTAGCCCACGCCGGCGATCGCCGTCAGCACCAGGTAGATCCAGATCGGACTGGTCACGCCGAGGGACAGCAGCCCCAGGTTGCCCACCGCGGCCAGCAGCAGCGACAGCGTCAGCGCCCGGCGGACTCCCATCCACCGGGCCACCCGGGCGGCGCCGACCGAGGCGGTCGCGAGGGTCAGCGCGAGCGGCAGGCCGGCGAGAGCGGCGGCGAGGACGTCGTAGCCCTGCACCGTCTGCAGGAAGATGTTGGTGAGGTAGGCCATGCCGCCCTGCGCCATCATCCCGACGCCGGCGATCGCGATGCACGCGGTGAAGGTCGCGCTGGCGAACAACCGCAGATTCACCAGCGGCGCCGGTGCGCGCCGCTGGTGGAGCAGGAAGAGGACCAGCATCACCGCTCCGAACAATCCCAGGGCGACGGCGGGTGCCGAGAGGCCCGTGGCTGCGACGTCCTTCACCGCGTAGACCAGAGGAAGGAGACCGAGTAGCGACAGCGCCACCCCGAGCAGGTCGAACGGGTGGGTGCTCCGCACCCGGAACTCGGGGAGGACGAACGGTGCCAGGACGAACAGCGCCGCGACCACCGGTACGTTGATCAGGAAGACCACGCCCCACCAGAAGTGGTGCAGCAGGACCCCGCCGATCACCGGGCCGACGGCCGCCCCGCCGGCGAAGGCCGCGGTCCAGATGCCGATCGCCCGCGCGCGGTCGGCGGCGGCCGGAAACATGTTCGCGATCAGCGACAGGGTGGCCGGCAGCAGCGTCGCGCCGCCGATGCCCATCAGGGCGCGGGCGGCGATGAGGAAGCCCGCGGACGGGGCGAAGGCGGCGGCCACCGAGGCCGCGCCGAACAGGCCCGCGCCGCCCAGCAGAATGCGCCGGCGCCCGATCCGGTCGCCCAGGTTGCCCATGGTGATCAGCAGGCCCGCGATCAGGAAGCCGTAGACGTCGAGGATCCAGAGTTGCTGCATCGGCGACGGAAGCAAAGCGTGCGAGATGGTGGGCATCGCGAGATAAAGGACCGAGAAGTCCATCGCGACCAGAAACACCGGGAGCGTCAGGACGCCCAGGCCCACCCACGCTCGGCGCCCGATGATCTCACTGTGCATGGACGGGCGTACTCCTGATCGGTCCCGGGCGAATGATGGGCCGGGGCTGCGACCACGATAGTGCGTGGGCGCGAATGCGGACGACCCGGCGCCCTCACCCGAAACGTGTGATTTCAGACCGGGATCGGCAGCCTACGGTGGCGGCAGTCGAGTGGAAGGGCTGTCGAGTGAAAAGTGCGGTGAGAGCATTGATCGGCGGCAGCCGATGAGTTCGGCCATGTCGGTGCTGCGGGGCCATCTGTTCGGTTCGCTGAGCGGGTACCGGCCCGCTTTCCTGCGCCCGGACCTGATCGCCGGTCTGACCGTCTGGGCGGTGCTGATCCCCGAATCGCTCGCCTACGCCTCGATCGCGGGGGTGCCCGCGGTCGTGGGTCTGTACGCGGCGGTGCCGGCCCTGCTGCTGTACGCCGCGTTCGGCAGTTCCCGGCACCTCATCGTCGGCCCGATGTCGGCGACCGCGGCACTCTCCGCGGCGATCGTCGGTCCCGCGGTGGCCGGGAACCCGGGTGCCTACGTCGCGATGACCGCGGCACTGGCGATCGTCACCGGTCTGGTCGGAATCCTCGCCGGACTGGCCCGCCTCGGGTTCATCGCCTCGTTCATCTCGGCGCCGGTCCTCAAGGGCTTCATCGTGGGACTGGCCCTGACGATCATCATCGGTCAGGTGCCCAAGCTCCTCGGGATCGAGAAGGGCGACGGCGACTTCTTCGCGCAGGCGTGGTCGGTGCTCGGTCATCTCGGCGATACGAACGTGCCGTCGATGGTCGTCGGTCTGCTCACGCTCGCGGGAGTGCTCGTCCTCAAGCGCTGGTTGCCGCTGGTCCCCGGTGCGCTCCTGGCGGTGGCCGCCGGGGTTCTCGCTGTTCGGGTGCTGGGGCTGGACGAGCACGGGGTGAAGATCGTCGGGCACATCGATCCGGGCCTGCCCGATCTCGGGCTGCCGGCCGGCGTCGGCTTCAGCGACTACCTGAGCCTGGTGGTTCCCGCTGCCGGAGTGGTGATCATCGGCTTCGCCGAGGGACTCGGGGCGGCGAAGACCTACGCCGCCAAGGAGGGGTATCCGATCGATTCGAACCGGGAGTTGATCGGACTGGGGTCGGCCAACCTCGGGGCGGGACTGTGCTCGGGGATGGTGGTGAACGGCAGCTTGTCGAAGACGGCGGTCAACGGCGGCGCGGGAGCCAGAACTCAGGTCAGCGGCCTGGTGGTCGCCGCACTGACGGTGCTCACGCTCCTGTTCCTCACCGGGCTGTTCGAAAGCCTTCCCGAGGCGACACTGGCCGCCGTCGTGATCGCCGCGGTCATCGAACTGGTCGACTTCGGGTCCTTGCGCCGGCTGTACGGCGTGTGGACGTCGCGACTGGCTCGGATCTACGGCCACGCCACGCGCATCGACTTCATCGCGGCGATGGCGGCCATGTTCGGCGTCCTCGTGTTCGACACCCTGCCCGGGCTGCTGATCGGTATCGCCGCGTCACTGACGGTGCTGCTCTACCGGGTGTCCAAACCCCATGTCGCGCGCCTCGGCAGGGTGGGGGAACGCTGGGTCGACGTCGCCAACTATCCGGAAGCGCAGGTGGTCGACGGCGCACTGGTGGTGCGCGTGGAAGCGGGCATCTTCTTCGCCGACTCGGACGCGGTACGCGAGGATCTCGTCGCGATGGTCGACGACGACACCCGGCTGGTGGTTCTGGACGCGGAGAGTTCGCCGTTCATCGACGTCAGTGCGGTGCAGATGCTGCTTGAAGTGCGCGATGAGCTGTCGCGCAGCGCGATCGATCTGCGCATCGCGCGTGACGTGGCGCAGTTCGGAGACGTCGTCGCCGCCGTCGACGATTCCGGTGACCTCCAGATCTTCGATTCGATCACCGAAGCCCTGGAGGCGTAGCTTCGCCCGGACCGCGTCCGGGACGGTCAGATCGCGAATTGGAAGACGGTGAGCATGTACGCGCCGAACCAGGCGCTGACCGGCACGACGGGCACCAGCACCGAAGCCGCCACCGCGGTCCGCTGCCGGGACAGGAGCGCCGCCACCGGAATCAGCAGCACGAACGCCGGCAACAGCAGGCGGGCCCGGCTCATCATCAGGCCGCTGGACAACAGGATCGACGCCGTCACCAGGGCGCCGTAGGTGAGCACCGGCCAGGGCACCCGCGCGGCCAGGGACCAGACGAGCAATCCGAGGGTCGCCAGGATCACCAGCGTGGTCGCGATCGAGGCGAAATCCTGCGCCGACGTCAGGGAGTCGGTGACGAATCGCCAGGCGGCCGCGCCGTAGTCCAGCTGGGTGTCCCAGCCCTGCGACTGGACGGTGAACCACCCGGTGACCGATCCGGTCTGGGCGGCCACGTACCAGAGATAGCCGAGGTAACCCAGGGGAGCCAGAACGACGGCGGCCCAGGCGCGGGGGCCGTCCCGGTGCGCCAGCGCAGCAGTCACCATGACCACCGCGATCACCGCGATGCCGGTGGGCCGCACCAATCCGATCAGCAGGGCGGCGCTCCCGGCCAGCAGCCAGCGGTGCTCCAGCACTCCGACCAGCGCCCAGGCGGCGAGTGCGCAGAACAGAGCTTCGGTGTAGGTCATGTTCAGCACCACCGACATGGGGCCGGCGGCGAACAAGATCACCAGAATCAGCCCGGCGCGCTGCGGATCGTAGGCGCCGGGCATCCGCTGCACGGCCAGCATGCCGAGCCGCGCGATCCCCGCGGCGGCGATCATGCCGGCGACGACGTTCACGGCGACCGCGGCGCCGAACGTGCTGATCCCCGGGAGCGCCGACACCGCTCGCACGATCCCCGGGAAACCCGGGAAGAAGGCATAGGCGGTCACGTCGCTGTGGATGCCCTGCGCATCGGTGAGGGTCTCGGGCACGCCCCGGTAGCCGTACTCGGCGATGGCGAGCATCCACTCGCCGTCCCACTTGCTCAGCAGGGAGCCGATCGGGCGGCCGTGGACCGCACCGAAGACGGCGAGGACCGCGACACCGATTCCGCGGACCACCAGGTACGCCGGGACGGCGACGGCCGCCGAGGCGAGTCGCGGATCGGTTCGACCCGCACGACTGGTTCCGAGGGTGGTCATTGCGGCCGATCATACGCAGGCGCAGATTATCCTCAGCGGGTGATACGCCGACGATGCCGGCACGGCATCCTCGGGTCGGACCCACTGTGCCGGGAGGTGTAACCAGTGCTCAACGTGATCCCCGATGCACAGCGGCGCACGGCGGTCGAGATCGCCGACCAGCTCGATCTCACGGCGGGCGATCGAGCGGCGAAGCAATCGGCCTTCTGGATCATGCTGAGTCTGTCGGGCGTGATCGCGGTGTGCGGCGTCGCCACCGACAGCACCGCGACGGTGATCGGTGCCATGATCGTCGCGCCGCTGTCCACCCCGATCCTCGGCCTCGGATTCGGCATCGTCGTCGGGCGCCCGCGGCTGGTGCGCAACAGTGCGGTCACCGTGGTGCTGGGCGTCCTGATCGTCATCGCTCTGGGTGCCGTAGTCGCCCAGATCCTGCCCAATCCGTCCGGAGTGCTCGACAACTCGCAGGTGGTCGGCCGGACCTCTCCGGCGGTGGCCGATCTCCTCGCGGCGCTCGCGACCGGGCTGGTCGGGGCGATCGCGATCGCCCGCCGGGACGTGGCCGACGTCCTGCCCGGGGTGGCGATCGCCATCTCCCTGGTACCGCCGCTCGGTGTGGTCGGCGTGTGCCTGGGCTCGCAGGCATACTCGCTGGCGGCCGGAGCACTGGTCCTCTTCCTCTCGAATGTGATCGCGATGGTGGTCACCGGGGTGGCCGTGTTCTCGGTGGCCGGCTATCGCCCGGCGGCGGTGCCCGGGACGCGTCATTGGCGGCGGATCCGGCTGGTCCTGGCCGCAGCGCTGGTGGCGATCGCGATCCCGATGGTCGTGAACTCGCTGAACACCTTGTGGAGCAGGCAGATCGCCGATGCGACGACGGCCTGGCTGCACGACCACGGCACTCCGGCCCAGGTCACGGACGTCTCGGTGAACGGCGAAACAGCGACGGTGCAGGTGCGCGGGGCGCAGGCGCTGCCGCCGGTCGACGAGTTGCAGCGGACCGTCGACGACATCGTTCCGTGGGCGCCCAGAGTGGTCGTGGAGTACACGCTCGGCGGCCGGGAAGAGGGGCACCGCTGAGAATCACCCTTCGCGGGTGATCCCTCCCGGCGCCGGGCTCGTAGCGTCGAGATACAGACGGAATCGAGTCCGATCCGTGCCGCCGAACGGAAGGAATGACGACCCATGCCGAACACGCCCAAGCCGGTGAGTGCGCAGATCATCGCGCAGAATCAGGAAATGCTGGCCCGGTTGCCGTTCGCCGACCGGCAGGATTTCGCCGATGCCACGCGGGGTCTGATCGGGCGCCGGGATCCCAACGCCGTGCGCGACGCCGACGGGACCGTGGTCTGGGACAACGACACATACGCCTTCCTCGACTCGGAGGCCCCCGACTCGGTGAACCCGAGCCTGTGGCGCCAGTCGCAGCTGGCGGCGGTGGAAGGGCTCTTCGAGGTGGTCCCGGGGATCTACCAGGTGCGCGGCATGGACCTGTCGAACACGTCGTTCGTGGAAGGTGACGAGGGCGTCATCGTCATCGACACACTCCTCTCCGAGGAGACGGGCCGCGCGGCACTGGAGCTGTATCGGGCCCACCGCGGCGACCGGCCGGTCAAAGCGATCGTGTACACCCACTCGCACGCCGACCATTTCGGTGGTGTGCGCGGCTTCGTCTCCGAGGAGGACGTGACCTCCGGCAAGGTGAAGATCTTCGCACCCGAAGGATTCCTGGAGCACTCGGTCGCCGAGAACGTGTACGCCGGCACCGCGATGAGCCGGCGCGCGGCATACATGTACGGCGCGGCCCTGGCACGCGGCCCGCAGGGCCAGGTCGGCGCGGGCCTCGGGCAGACGGTGTCCACCGGCACCGTGACCCTGCTGCCGCCCACCGACATCATCACCACCACCGGCCAGACGGCGGACGTCGACGGTGTCCGCATGGTCTTCCAGATGGCCCCGGACACCGAGGCGCCGTCGGAGATGCTCATCTATCTTCCGCAGTTCAAAGCCCTGTGCGCGGCCGAGGATGCCACCCACAACTTCCACAACGTGCTGACCCTGCGCGGTGCGGTGGTGCGGGACCCCCACAGCTGGGCCAAGTACCTCACCGAGACCATCGATCTGTTCGGCGGCGAGGTGGAGGTGGTCTTCGCCTCCCACCACTGGCCCACCTGGGACAACGAGCGCGTCGTCGAGTTCCTGCGCGCCCAGCGCGATCTGTACGCCTACGTGCACGATCAGACCCTGCGCCTGCTGAACAAGGGGTACACCGGTCCGGAGATCGCCGAGCAGATCGAACTGCCGCCGGTGCTGGAGCAGAACTGGAGCACCCGCGGCTACTACGGCTCGGTCAGCCACAACGTGAAGGCGATCTACCAGCGTTATCTCGGCTGGTTCGACGGCAATCCGGCGTCGCTGTGGGAGCACACGCCGGTGGAGCAGTCCAAGCGTTACGTCGAGTTCATGGGCGGTGCGCAGGCCGTCCTGGACAAGGCGAAGGACTCGTTCGACGACGGTGATTACCGCTGGGTGGCGCAGGTGGTCAACCACGTGGTGTTCGCCGACCCGGACAACGCCGCGGCGCGCGAGCTCCTGGCCGACGCCTACGAGCAGCTCGGCTACGGCGCGGAGAACGGAACGTGGCGCAACTTCTATCTGTCCGGTGCCACCGAACTGCGGGCCGGGCAGTTCGGCACGCCGACGCAGACCGCCGCTCCGGACGTCGTCGCGCAGTTGACGCCGACCATGCTGTTCGACGCCATCGCCGTCCAGATCAACGGGCCCGCGGCCTGGGACGAGGACCTCTCGATCGACGTGGTGCTCACCGACCTCGACGAGCGCTACCGCCTGTACCTGAAGCACGGTGTGCTCACCTACTCGAGTGCTGCGCAACGCGGATCCGCCGACCTCGTGCTGACCACCACCAAGGCGGCACTGCCGGCGCTGGCGGGAGGTCTGTCGGACGCCGGGCAGCTGGCGGCGGCGGGGATCGACGCGGAGGGCGACACGGGAGTGCTCGCTCGGTTGGCCGCTGTTCTCGACCCCGGCGACAGCGACTTCGCGATCGTGACCCCCTAGAATGTCGGTCGCGGTTCTGCCATGAGAGTGATCATTTTCGGCGGCGACGGCTTCTGCGGCTGGCCGAGCGCCCTGCACCTGTCGGCCGCGGGGCACGACGTCACCATCGTCGACAACTTCGTCCGCCGCCGCGCGGACGAGGAACTGGGCGTGCAGTCGCTGACGCCGATCCGTTCCCTCGACGAGCGCCTGGCCGCCTGGAAGGAATCGTCGGGGCGATGTATCGGCAGCGCGGTCTTCGATCTCGCCGCCGATTACGACGCCCTCGTCCGCCTGCTGGAATCGGCGCGGCCGGATGCGGTCGTCCACTTCGCGGAACAGCGGTCCGCGCCGTATTCGATGAAGTCGCCCGCGCACCGGCGGGCGACCCTGAACAACAATCTCAATACGACGCACAATCTGCTGACCGCGATCGCGCAGACCGGGCTCGACGTCCACGTGGTGCATCTCGGGACGATGGGCGTCTACGGCTACGAGACCGTACCGGTCGACCTCCCCGAGGGATACCTGCACATCACCTATCCCGATCGCAACGGCGACCCGGTGGAGCGGGACATCCTGTACCCGACGAGGCCGGGAAGCGTCTACCACCTGTCCAAGTCGCTCGATCAGCTGGTATTCGCGTTCTACGCCCAGAACGACGGCATCCGGATCACCGACCTGCACCAGGGCATCGTCTGGGGAACGCAGACCGATGAGACCGACGGCGATGCGCGCCTGATCAACCGGTTCGACTACGACGGCGACTACGGAACGGTGCTCAACCGGTTCCTGGTGGAGGCCGCGGTCGGTCACCCGCTGACCGTGCACGGCAGCGGCGGGCAGACACGGGCGTTCATCAACATCCGTGACTCGGTGCGCTGCATCCGACTGGCGGTGGAATCCGGTGATCAGGTGACCGGCGGGGTCCGGGTGATGAATCAGCTGACCGAGACCCACCGGATCGGCGACCTGGCTCGACTGGTCGCCGATCAACTCGGCGCGCGCATCGACACCGTGGTCAACCCGCGCCAGGAGGCGGACGCCAACGATCTCGCGGCACGCAACGATCTCCTGCGCGGTCTGGGGCTGGACCCGATCGGACTGAACTCGGCGCTGCTGGCCGATGAGTTCGCACTGGCCGCCCGGTACGCCGACCGCGTGGATCGGGACCGGATCCCGTGCCGCTCGTACTGGAATCGGGAACGGCGGTCCGCGGCCGGCGGACGGTCGTCATGACCGACGAGCAGACGCCACCGGAGGGTGACGACGATGCGCCCGAGTATTTTCCGGGCGAGCGTCGCCGCACCGTGCCGAAAGCGGCCTGGGCGGTCCTCGCCGTCGCCCTGGCGGCACTGCTCATCCTGCTGATCAGCCGGCCGGCCTGGCTCACCCACGACGTCGACGACCAGACTCTCCAGGTTCCGGCGGACCGCCATTTCAGCAGGTCGCTGGTCATGGCGGGCGACCCGGACGGCATCTGGCTGTCCGACGAGACGTCGTCGCGCACCTTCGAGGTCAGGCTGCCGGTGGATTCGGCCGCCGACCAGACGCGGCTTCACCTGGTCGGCACGAGCACCGTGCCGGACACCAGCACGGCCTTCCTCAGTGTCGCGGTGGACGGGCAACTGGTCGATCGCCAGGCGGTGCCACACGGGTCGAACACGATCGACCGGTACGTGGACATCCCGGAGCAGGCCGTCGAAGACGGCGAGGTCCGGATCCGGATCTACACCGACGGGGAGCGGCACGAGGAACGGTGCACGGCCGACCATTCGGCGGGCATGCTGATTCATCTGGACTCCGGCAGCCTCATCGAGGCGGCACTCGCCGAACCGGTCCGGACCGTGCGAGACGCCGTCGCTTCGTGGAGCCGGAATACGGCGGTGGTCGTCGCCGACGACGACCCGCAATGGCTCACCGCGGCCGCCCAGGTGGGACTGGCGCTGATCCGCAACGGCTACGACGTCGAGTTCACCCGTGAACCGCCGGATTCCGCGTCCCGGGACTCGATCCTCGTCGGCCCCGCCGAGGTGCTCGCGGACAGATACGGGTGGAGCAGTGAGGATCGCCAGGACGCCGTCGCCGTGGGACGAGTGGGCGACGCCGCGGTCGTGGGGGTCACCACGGTGCAGGCCGACGCGGTGGCGCGGTTCCTCGAGGCGCCGACCGTGGCCGTCGCCGACTCCCCGGGCAGTGCGCCGGGCACCGTGACCCCCGCGCCTGTCGGGTCCGCGAACGAGGTGCCGCTCGAGGCCCTCGGCGCGGACACGGCCCCCGGACAGATCACCGAGACCCGCCGGTGGGGCACGTCGTTCGCCCTGGCCGACCTCCCGGGTGGGAGGCTCCCGTCGGCGGCGGCAGTGTCGATGACGCTCCCCGCCTCGCCCGACGACATCACCTGGATCCTGACGGCAGAACTGAACGGCCGGCTGGTGGGGAGCGTCCCGCTGAATCCGACGCGGGGCGACGTCGAGGTGCCGCTGCCGGAATCGGCGATGCTGCTCGACAATTCGCTGACCCTGACCGTCTCCCGAGACCGCGATCTCGGCGGCTGTGATGTGCGCGTATCGCCGTACCCGATCCAGCTGAACGAGACGTCGGCGCTACGGCTCGGCTCTGCCCCGGGCGCCGGTTTCACGGCATTGCCCCGGCAACTGAACTCCGGTGCCGCGGTCTACCTGCCGGGCTCGAACGACGACGACCCCGTCGTCCTGCTGAATCGCGCCGTGCCGGTGATCGCCGACTTCGTCTCCGCGCAGGAGTACCCGGACTTCCAGTGGGACACCGCACCCGACGGCCGGGCCCCGTTCATCGTCGTGGGCGACTCGGACGGGGTGGACACCGCGCTCACGCTCCGGGACGGACGGTTGGTCGACGTCCCGACCGGGTCGGTGCTGAACGTCCCGGCCTTCACCGACGGACTGCTGGTCCAGACCGCGGCCGGTGATCGCGGCGGCGCCGGACTGTCGCTGATGGGGCGGGGGCAGGTCGCCCCGACGGCGCTGCCCGACTTCGGGCGGGCGGACGCTCAGGTGGTCACCGCGCAGGGCGGCTTCGTCGTGGAGCCCGGCGGTGCGGTCGTCACCGAACCACCGATACGGCAGAGCCCGCCGTGACCCGGGCGGGCCGCACCGGTGCAGCGACCGCCGGCCCCGCGCCGGTGGCCGACTTCTTCCGGTCGGTCGACAGTGCCCCGAAAGACTATGCGGTCGATCGCCCGCCCGGCGGCGTCAACGGCTTCCTGGTCACCTTCATCGGCATCGCGGTGCTCGCCATGTGCACGCGGACGGTGCTGGTCTACACGCAGGTGATCCACTCGTCCACGGATCTGGTGATCCTGGCGGGCGGCCGCGGCGGCGTGGTGTTCCCGCTCCGAATCTTCCTGGCCGCCTTCTTCCTCACCTACGCGCTCTATGCCTACTCGAACGCCTGGCGCCGGGCCTTTCTCGCCGTCTCGCTCCTCGGCAAGTTCCTCGTCTTCTGCCTCGCCGTCGACATCGTGTCGTGGGTTCTGCACGAGTCGGGCATCGTCACGATCTCCGTGTTCGGGGCGCAGATGCTCTCCGGCCTCGCGGCGCTGGCGATCTTCCCGCACACGATTCTCCGGCAGGCGCAACTTCCGGAGACGATCACGCCACCGGCCGGATCGCGGATCGCGGCGCGCTCGTTCGCGGTGCTCGCCGGCTGTCTGCTGTTCTCCGCGCTGGGCGCCGTCATCGCCCTGCACGTGTTCGGCGAGGCGGTCGACCGGTTGAAGGACTGGGCGATCCTCGGCGGCATCGGCGCCGGAGTGTTTCTGATGCAGCAGTTGCTGGCGGCCAGCACCGCCGTCATCGGGGCCGGCGCGCTGCGCCGATCCCGGAAACTGGAGTTCGCTCCGCCGATCGGAGTGCTCGTACCCGCGCACAACGAGGCGCACAGCATCGCCGCGACAGTGGCCGCCGTCGACACGGCCGCCCTCAGCTATGCCGGGCGCATTCACGTCTATGTGGTCGACAACGCCTCCACCGACGGCACCCGGGAGGCCGCGGAGTCGGCGATCGCCGACTGCACGCACATCACCGGCCGGGTCCTCGATTGTCCGACGCCGGGCAAGGCGATCGCCCTGAACCTGGGGATAGAGCACATCGCCGAAGACTTCGTCGTCCGGATCGACGCCGACACCGTGATCGGCGACGATTGCCTGCGGCACGCGATGCGGCATTTCGCCGAGCCCGACGTCGGCTGCGTGGGCGGAATCCCGATGCCGATGGAGGAACGGACGTGGATCGACAAGTGCCGGCTGATCGAGGTGTACATGCGCCACGGGTTCTATCAAGTCTCGCTGGACGGCTACGACGGGGTGATGGGCATACCCGGCATGTTCGCGATCTACCGGCGTGACCAGGTGAGAGCCGTCGGCGGCATGGTCACGGGAATGAACGGCGAGGACACCGACATCTGCATGCGCCTGACGGCCGCGGGCTACCGCAGCGTCGCCGACCCGCGCGCCGTCTACTACAGCGAGACGCCTGCGAGCTTCGCGCATCTGCGCGAGCAACGCACCCGATGGTTCCGCAGCATCTATCACCTCGCCGGACGCAATCGGCGAATGCTGTTCGACTTCCGGACGATGGCGGGCACCTTCGTGCTGCCGTTCAATCTGGTCAACGCTGCCCGCCGGGCGATGCTCGCGCCACTGCTGATCTTCACCGTGATCGCGACGATGATCTTCGGCGCCACCTTCCCGGGGATGCGCTGGCAGCCGATCGTCGCGACACTGTTGGGGATGTCGATGATCCTCACGATCATCGTGTGTGCGATGTGGCGGTCGTCGTCGGTGAAGTACATCCCCATGTACATCGCCTTCCGGGTGCTCCGTAGCTACTTCACGCTGGCGGCTGCTCTCACCCTGATCTATCCGCCCATGCGGCCGCGGGTTCCGCAGCGCTGGCGGCCCGCGGTCAGAGCAACCCGAGTTGACGTGCTCGGGAGACGGCTTCGCGCCGTCCGGTGGCACCGAGCTTCTGATAGATCGACCGCTGATGGGTCTTGACGGTGTTCACCGACACGTAGAGCGCGGTGGCGATCTCCGCGGTGGTCATCGAACCGATCAGGTACTGCAGGACGTTGGTCTCCCGCTCGCTGAGTGGAACGAAGAAGCCGTGCTCCGGGTCGGCCCTGCGTCCCCCGGTCTTCGCCATTCGCGCCAGCAGGTCCAGGGCGAACTCGGGCCGGGCGATGCCCGTCTCGACTCGTTCGGCGAGCAGTCGCTGCATTGCGGGGCCGTGATCGAGGAACGGGCGCCGCAGGCTCTCTGCGGCGGCGAGTTCCAGTGCCGCGGCGAGTGCGTCCAGGCGCTGATCGTGTGGAAGGTCCTCGTCGAGTGCCTCGTGGAGGCGAACGTGCACGCGGTCGCGCCGCGAGCCTCCCGGTGAGTACGGGATCTGTTCCAGTGCCTGCTGCCGCGTGGCGGGTGGACCGCCGGGGTGACGAGAGTTCGAGTCGAGCTCGGAGAAGTAGTTGATCGACGCGGCGATCCGCGTCGACGAAGCCGGGGCTAGGCGGGCGGTGGCGAGCGCTTCTTCGAGTGAGGCCCGAGAGTCGGCGACGTGGCCCTGTGCTCGCTGAAGTCGCGTGCGGAGGACGGTGACCGCGAATGCCATGTGCGGCTCGCCGGTCGCCGCCTTCGCCAGGTCCAGCCACTTCGAGGCCTCCCCGGTCAGATCCCGGTCGAAGGCCACACCGGCCAGTGCGAGGTACGCCCCGGCGGCCTGCGCCGCGTGAGCGAGTCCGGCGCTGCCGAATCGAGTGGCCGCCTCCTCCGCGACCGCCTCGGCGGCCGTGAGGTCGCCGGCGGCCCAGTGGAGGAGGGCGAGGTGGGCTTGCGCGTTGAGGATCGGCAGCACCACGCGCCGGCCCAGGTCGTCGGCCGCGGCCTCGGTCAGATTCCGGCGCGCTCCGTCGTAGTCGCCGAGCCAGAGCTCGCACGACCCCTGGTTGCTGATCAACAGGTTCCGGATGGAGGCCCAGTCGGTGATCCCGACTTCGGAGAGGGTGGCCGGATCCTTCGGCATTCGCGCGAAGCCGTCGAGGACCGCCTGCAGATCACCCGTCCAGCGGCGCCATCCGCCGTCGACCAGTTCCAGGACGAAGTCGAGGCGGCGCCGGTGTGCCCCGGCTGTCGCGGCCACCAGTTCGCGGGCGACGCCCACGAGATCGTCCACGCCCTTCGGATATCCAGCCATGGTTCGTGCGGCCGCCACACCGACGGCGAGTCCGGCGTCGGTCAGAATCGCCTCCCGCGGAATGGACTCCAGCAGTTCCAGGAACTGCATCGGTGATCGCCGGACGGTCCACGACACGATGTGGGTGCCCACCAACTCGCCCGCGACGGCCCAATCGTCGCCGGCGATCGCGTGGGTCAGGGCGGTCAGCGGCTGCTGCTGACTCACGTACCACTCGGCCGCCTTGCGGTGCAGGCTCCGGGTGGTCTCGTCATCGACGATGCGGGACCGGAGGAACTCGAGGAGCAGCGGATGCAGCCGATACCAGCAGGGTTTGCCGAGTTCGTCGACGAAGGCGTTGAGCTGATCCATCTGCGCGAGCACCGCACCGGAGTCCGGACCGCCGCCGAGTGCGGAGGCCAGGGCCGGGCAGACCTCGTCAACCACGGAGATGCACCGCAGAAGGTCGCGCCATTCCCGTGGAGCCCCTTGGTACACCTCCTTCATCAGGTAGTCGGCGATGTAGTCGCTGCGGCCGGACAGCCCCCGCGCGTACTCGCCGGGATCGGCGGCCTCCCGCATGCCGAGGGCCGCGAGGCGCAGGCCGGCGGCCCAGCCCTCGGTGCGCTGTACGAGCGAGTCGACGTCGCCGCGCTCCAGAGTGAATCCGAGGGACTCGAAGAGTTCGGCGGCCTCGCGGCTTCCGAAGAGCACCCCGTCCATGCGCAGTTCGCCGAGCACCCCGTCCAGTCGCATCCGGTGCAGGGGCCAGGGCGGGTCGTACCGGGAGATCGCCACGAGATGCAGGTCGGGGCCCGCGGCGCCGATCAACTCGAGGAGCTGATCGTGCAGTTGGGGCCGGGTGACCACGTGCAGGTCGTCGAGGACCAGAAGCGTTCCGCGGCCCCGCTGGCGGATCCACGACGCCAGGGTCGCGGGGGCTTCGGCGGGCACCTGCTCGATCAGCCCCAGGACGCGGGTCAGCTCGGCCTCCTCGTCGGGGTAGGTGCGCAGCATCTCGGCGAGGATCGACGGCCACAGGGAGCCTTCCGTGGTCCCTGGCCGGACGGTGACCCAGGTCGCGCGCAGTCGGCGATCACGCAGCCACGAGGCCACGGACAGCGATTTGCCGTACCCGGCCGGGGCGCACACGAGGAAGACGAGCTGATCGGTCGCGGCGTCCAGGCGGTCGAGGACCGACGTGCGCAGAACGACGTTCCGCGCGACCGGGCCGCTGGTCCAGCGGGGGGCTTCTCCGCTGCGCGCCGGACCCAGGTCCATCGCACCCCTTCCCGATTCGGGGACTCCTACGGCCTTCGGTGTCCCGTGCTGAGGAGCCCCCAGAATACGCATCGCGCGAAGGCCGTATCCACCCGTCTCCGGCCTTCGAGTGAGCGGAGGTACAGACCGCTGGTTCGGGTTCAGCGGCGACCGGCCGGTACAGTATCTGCAGTAAGTAGATAGCGAACCGGAGTATAGGAAGGCCCCCGACGTGGCACTGGTGGTCCAGAAATACGGTGGCTCGTCGGTGTCGGATGCCGCACGGATCCGCAGCGTCGCCGAGCGTATCGTCGCGACCAAGAGGCAGGGCAACGACGTCGTCGTGGTCGTGTCCGCAATGGGCGATACGACCGATGAACTGCTCGACCTGGCCGAACAGGTCAACCCGGATCCGCCGGACCGGGAGATGGACATGCTCCTCACCTCGGGTGAGCGCATCTCCAACGCGCTGGTGGCGATGGCGATCTCGACGCTCGGCGAGGACGCGCAGTCGTTCACCGGGTCGCAGGCCGGTGTCATCACCACGTCGAGTCACGGCAAGGCCAAGATCATCGATGTGACCCCGGGCCGCGTGCGCAGCGCCCTCGACGACGGCAAGATCGTGCTCGTCGCCGGATTCCAGGGCGTCGCGCAGGACACCAAGGACGTCACCACCCTGGGCCGCGGCGGCTCGGACACCACAGCGGTGGCCCTCGCCGCCGCACTGGACGCCGACGTCTGCGAGATCTACACCGACGTCGACGGCATCTACACCGCCGATCCGCGGATCGTGCCCGACGCCCGCCACCTGGCCAACGTCTCCTTCGAGGAGATGCTCGAGATGGCCGCGTGCGGCGCCAAGGTCCTGATGCTCCGGTGCGTGGAGTACGCGCGCCGATACAACGTTCCCGTTCATGTGCGCTCGTCGTACTCGACCAAACCCGGCACGATGGTGTCCGGATCGATGGAGGACATTCCCGTGGAAGAAGCGATTCTCACCGGTGTGGCGCACGACCGCAGCGAAGCCCAGGTGACCATCTTCGGTATCGACGACAAGCCCGGCTATGCCGGCAAGGTCTTCCGTGCCGTCGCCGACGCCGAGATCAACATCGACATGGTCCTGCAGAACATCTCCGAGGTGGAGACCGGCAAGACCGACATCACCTTCACCCTGCCGAAGGAACTCGGCCCGGTCGCCATCGAGAAGCTCGGCGCACTGAAGGACGAGATCGGCTTCCACGAGATCGTGCTCGACGAGAACGTCGGCAAGGTCTCCCTGGTCGGTGCCGGCATGAAGAGCCACCCGGGCGTCACCGCGACCTTCTGCGAAGCCCTGGCCGAGGCGGGCGTCAACATCGAACTGATCTCCACGTCGGAGATCCGTATCTCGGTGCTGTGTCAGGAATCCGAGCTCGACGACGCCGTGCGCGCGCTGCACAAGGCGTTCGATCTGGGCGGCGACGAGGAAGCCGTAGTCTACGGCGGAACGGGGCGATAGGTCATGGTCAGCATCGGAGTGGTCGGCGCGACCGGTCAGGTGGGCGGCGTGATGCGCACCCTGCTGGAGGAGCGGAACTTCCCCGCCGATCAGGTGCGGTTCTTCGCCTCGCCGCGCTCGGCGGGCAAGAAGCTGCCCTGGCGCGACGGCGAGATCGTGGTGGAGGACGCCACCACCGCCGACCCGAGCGGACTCGACATCGCCCTGTTCTCTGCGGGCGGCACCATGTCGAAGGTTCAGGCCCCGCGGTTCGCCGAGGCCGGCGTCACGGTGATCGACAATTCGTCGGCCTGGCGCAAGGACCCGGACGTCCCGCTGGTGGTGGCCGAGGTGAACGGCGAGCTCGCCAAGAACCCGCCCAAGGGCATCGTCGCCAACCCGAACTGCACCACCATGGCCGCCATGCCGGTGCTCAAGGCGCTGCACGACGCCAAGGGCCTGCGCCGGCTGGTGATCTCCAGCTACCAGGCGGTCTCCGGCAGCGGCCTCGCCGGTGTCGAAGAACTGGCCACCCAGGTCCGCAAGGGCATCGACGGCGCCGAGCAGCTCGTGTTCTCCGGCGACGCCGTGGACCTCGGTGAACCGGTCAAGTACGTGGCGCCGATCGCCTTCAACGTGGTCGCACTGGCCGGGGACATCGTCGACGACGGTTCCGGCGAGACCGACGAGGACCAGAAGCTGCGCAACGAGTCGCGCAAGATCCTGAACCTGCCCGACCTGCTGGTCAGCGGCACCTGCGTGCGCGTCCCGGTCTTCACCGGGCACTCGCTGTCGATCAACGCCGAGTTCGACCAGTCGGTGACCCCGGACGAGGCGCGGGCCATCCTGGCCGACGCCGCCGGGGTGAAGGTGGTGGACGTTCCCACGCCCCTGGATGCCGCGGGCGGCGACGTCTCGCTGGTGGGCCGGATCCGCCAGGACGAGGGCGCCCCGGAGGGGCGCGGCCTGGCCATGTTCGTCTCGGGCGACAACCTGCGCAAGGGTGCGGCCCTGAACACCATCCAGATCGCCGAACTCCTGGTCTGACTTTTGGTCGGAGTCGAGTAGAACTCTCGTCCGATCGGGCGGCGGTGTGATGAACTGCCGTCATGCTCAAGTCGAATTCTCGTCGGGTCGCGGCGGTGCTCACCACGGTGGCCACCGCCGCGGCCCTTCTGTTCACCGGGGTCGGCTCGGCGTCCGCCGAGCCGAGCGGGGTGCCCGGCCTGGGGCCGGCGTGGACGTCGCTGATGCACGGCGATTTGGAATCCACCGACAGCACCGGTTACCGCGGTCCCGGCCGGTCGGCGAAACTCGCGGCCTCCACCGTGTCCGGTGGACCGTGCGCCGCCACCTTCATCGGCCGCGACGGTCACCCGGTCTCGCTGTGCACCAACTATGTGGCGGGCAATCCGCCACAGTTCGCGGCGCCGGTGGTGACTCTGTTCGACAAGTCGAACGCGACCATCCTGGCGCGGCTGCCGCTGGCCAAGGGTGGGCTCCTCGGCGGCGTCTACGGGTATCTCGACGACCGCGACCGCGTGGTCGTGGCCGACGGGAGCGGGGCCGTTCTGAAGGTGGCGCACCGCCGGACGTCCGCCGGCTGGCAGCTCTACGTGTCCGAGCGGATCGACATCTCCAAGCAGCTCGGGAACGACGCCGTGACCGGGCTGGCGCCCGACCACACCGGACGGATCTGGTGGATCACCACGCGGGGGATCGTCGGGACCATCACCGGAAAACGCGTCGTCGCCACGCATCTGCCGCGGGGCGAGGAACTGGGCAATGGACTGTCGGTACGTCCCGGTGGGGTGTCGGTGCTGACCACGCATGCGCTGTACGAGATGTGGGCGGGCTCGGACGGGGTGCCGAAGACGGTGTGGCGCAACGCCTACGACCGCGGACCGGCCCGCAAACCCGGCCAGCTGACCTGGGGGTCGGGCACCACCCCGTCGTACTTCGGTCCCGGCGGCAGCGACTGGGTCGCCATCGTCGACAACGCGCGCGTACCGCGGCTGCACGTCTTCCGCAGCGGCGACGGATCGCCGGTCTGCTCGATTCGCGCGTTCCCCACGGCGAATCAGGGGACGGAGAACTCGCCGATGGTGTGGGGCGACAGCATCGTCATCCCCAGCACCTACGGCTTCCAATATCCGCCGATGGCCGAGAGCGGCGGGCCGGCCTCGCCGGGCGGGGCGCCGTTCCTGGGGGCGATGACCCGGATCGACGTCGAACCCGGGAAGTGCACGCGAGTGTGGGAGAGCCGCGACCGGATGGCGACGCTGCCGCGGCTGTCGACCCGGGACGGGCTGATCCACGCCCTCGGCTACGGCCCGTACCGGCCGGGTCCGCAGCAGCTGGGACCGGTGAACTACGTGGCGACCGACTTCCGGACCGGACGCCGGGTGGTGACCCGCGAGGTCGGATTCGCGCCGCTGGACGAGCCGCTGCAACTGACCGGCATGATCGCCCCCGACGGGGCGCTGTGGCAGGGCACGTTCACGAGGATGCTTAAGATCGCGCCATGACCTTTCCCGGCGCCTGGGGCGATCCCGATGACGAGGACCGACTGCCCACCCAGGCCGAGCTCGACGCCGAAGACCTGGCCGAGCTCGAGCGGACCTCGCGGGACGCCGACCTGACGGCACGCTATCCGCGCCGTCCGGTGGACCCCGGGCCGCCGCCGGCGGCGCTGACCCGGGACGCGGTCTACGCCTGGTATCTGTCGGCTGCGGCCACACTGGTGTGCATCGTCTACGGCTTCGCGACCCTGGGCGCGTCGATCGACCGGCTGGCCGACCGGCTGGAGCCGCAGATGGCCGAGGTGCAGTCGATCGATGCGACGGCCTCGGCGTCGTCGATGGCGAGCTTCTGGCCGCCGACCCTGCTGGTGGGGTGGCTGATCGCGATGGCGATCACCTATCCGCTGCTGGTGTCCATCGCGCGGCACCACAGCCGCAATCTGCGCAGCATCTTCGCAGCGGTGAGTGTCCTCATCGTCCTGTTCGTGCCGCTGGTCTCGGACCTGCTGTTCGACTATCCGGAAGTGCCGTCGGCGTTCCGGGTACTGGCCTGGGTGGCGGTCGGTGCGCTGGTGCTGTCGGTGGTGATGACCTTCCGCGGCGCGGTCGGCCGCTGGCTGCCCTCGTCCACGCGCATCAGGCCGTCCCGAGTGTGGCGCGAGAGCTAGCGGGCTGGAGTAGCGTCGGAAGGGCACGAGCTTTCCGTGTGAACTCCGACTTCCGAAGGGTGTATCCGATGACCGTGAATCCCGTGTACCGAGTGTGGTCGACGTCGACCGGCGGTGGCCGCGACGGCGAGGTGGTGTCCGAGTCGGGCCGCATCGACCTGGACCTGCGCCCGCCGGTGGAGATGGGTGGCAGCGGTGAGGGCTCCAACCCGGAGGAGCTCTTCTCGGCAGGCTACGCCGCCTGCTTCAACGGCGCGCTGCACCGGATGGCCAAGAATGCCGGGGTGGACCTCCCGGAGGGATCCAACGTGAAGGTGACCGTCGGCATCGGCAAGGACGACGCCGACGACGGCGTCGGCCTGGTGGCCGACATCCACGTCACCCTGCCCGGACTTGACGCGGCGCAGGCGCAGGACCTCGCCGAGCAGGCCCACGGTTTCTGCCCGTACTCCAAGGCCACCCGCGGAAACATCGCGCACACCGTCACGTCCAGCGTCTGACGCTGCGCGGGTCGCGCACCCGCCGCGGGCGGGTGCGCGGTAGCGTGACCGGTTGTGAACAACTGGGCGATTCTGGCTGGACTCGGACTGCTGGCTGCGGCCTTGGCTACCGTCTCCTATGTGAAGTACCGGCAGCGCGAGTCCGCGGCGCTGCTGCGCGATGTGGAACTGGCACGCGGTCTGCGCGGCCTGGCCGACGGTGACCCCGTCCGCCTGGCGTGCGTGGACGAATTCGAGGTCGTTCTCTACCGCCGCCTGTTCTACGTCTCGGCGGTGGGGCCGCGGGTGCGCAGCGCCGCTTGGGCACTGCTCGGTGCCCTGCTCGCCGCGGCGGCCGCGCTGGTCTTCGACGGTCTCGACGGCACCGCACCCGACGTGTTCTGGATCGTCTCCCTGATCCTGGCCTTCTTCTTCGGGATCGCGGTGATCGTCTTCCTGGTGCTCGCCGTGTTCGCTGCGGCGACCACACCTCGGGTGTCCTTCGCCGATTCGTATGCGGCGGACACCGATGCCGTCGACGACTGAACCGGGCGGCGGCGTCCGGTTCGGCCTGGCCCTGATCGGGCTGGTCGCGATCGCTGCACTCGTCACCGCCTCGGCGGTGGCCGTCAGCCCCGGCGGCACCGCCACCGGGGGCGTGCCGAATCGTACGGTCGAAGTGGTCGCCGAACCCGGGGTCCCCGACGAGGTCCTGGTGACCCGCACCCTGCTGACGTCGTCCTCGTCGGCGGTGGTGGTGGCTTCCACGGCTGCACCGGAGGACCTGGGCCGCGCGGTGGAACTCAGCCGCACCCGCCGGGTGCCGGTCTACGTCGTCGAACCCGGCCGCGCCCCGGCGGTGGCCACCGAACTCGATCGTCTCGGCGTGCAGACGCTGGTGAACGTCGGCGAACAGGTGCCCGGGCTGGGGTTGCCGCAGACCTCCGATGCCGGCGGTCTGAGTCCCGGGGTGGTGGCGGCGCCCGGAAGCCCCGTGGTGCTGATCGCGGGTGGCCCCGCAGTTGCGGCGGACGCCGAGCTCGCAGGCGCCGAGGTGGTGACGGTCCCGGTGGCCGATCCGCGGGCCACGGGCGCGTCGGTGGAAGCGGTGCGCGAGTCGGGGGACCGGCCGATCCTCGCGATCGGCGAGCAGTTCGGGGACACCGAGCAGTTCACCGACCGCGTCGAGCAGGCGCGGACGGTGCCGCAACTGCCCGGTGGCGGGCAGTTGATGTTCCCCTCTCGCCGCGTCGTCGCGCTGTATGGCTCGCCCGGCTCGGAGGCGCTGGGCCCGCTGGGCCGGCAGAGTCTGCCGGCGACCATCGCCCGTGCCCGCCAGGTGGCCGCGCCGTACGACGCGCTGTCTCCGGTCCCGGTGATCCCCGGCTTCGAGATCATCGTGACGGTGGCGTCGGCCGACCCCGGCTACAAGGGGGCCTACACCAACATCATCGACCCGAAGGTGATCGAGCCGTGGGTGGACGCGGCGGCCGACGCCGGCGTCTATGTGACGCTGGATCTGCAGCCCGGCCGGATGGACTTCCTGACGCAGGCCAAAATGTACGAGGGGCTCCTGAAGCGGCCGCATGTCGGCCTCGCCCTGGACCCGGAGTGGCGGATCAAAGACCATCAGGTGCATCTGACGCAGATCGGCACGGTGGCCCCCGCCGAGGTGAACCGGACCGCTGATTGGCTCGCAGATCTGGTGCGCCGCAACAATCTTCCGCAGAAGGCATTCGTGCTGCACCAGTTCGACGCGGATATGCTCGGTGACCGCAGCAAACTGGACACCTCGCACCCGGAACTGGCGGTGGTCCTGCACGCCGACGGCCACGGGGTGCCCGCGGTCAAGATGGGTACGTGGAACCGGATGACCACCGATCTGCCCCCGAACATCTGGATGGGCTGGAAGAATTTCTACACCGAGGACAAGCCGACGTTCAGCCCGGCCAAGACCATGGCGGTGCGGCCGGTTCCCTACTTCATCTCCTACCAGTGACCCCGCCGCCGGGTCCGGCACCCACCGAAGGGGCACGCCATGACGATCACCGCCGACGAAATCGGAGCATGGCCCAACCTGACCGGCCGGGGCGACCCGGTGGCGCTCCTGCAGGAGCAGGACGCCACCCGGCTGCGGGACCTGATCCCGGTCCGGCACGAGCGGATGGCGGTGAGTCCTTTCACCTTCTACCGCGGGGCGGCGGCGGTGATGGCCGCCGACCTGGCCTCCACGCCGAACAGCGGCATCACCACCCAGCTCTGCGGTGACGCGCACCTGAGCAACTTCGGGCTCTTCCTGTCCCCGGAACGGCACCTGGTCTTCGATCTCAACGACTTCGACGAGACCCACCCGGGTCCCTTCGAGTGGGACGTGAAGCGCCTCGCGGCGTCCATGACGGTGGCCGCCCAGGGCAACGGCAGCACCGACAAGGAGGCCCACCGGGCCGCGCGCCGGGCCGCGCGCGCCTACCGCAAGACGATCATCGAATCGAACGGGAAGAGCGCGCTGCGCTGCTGGTACGACCGCGTCGACTCCGAAGAGGTCCTCCGCGACATCGGCGACAAGCTCGACACCGTGGCTACCGAGCGGATGGCGAAGGTGCTGCGGAAGTCACGGCACCGCAACAGCGAACAGGCGCTGTCCAAGCTGTGCGTGACCGACGAATCGGGCGTGCACATCCGGAGCGATCCGCCGCTGCTGATCCCCGCCCGGGAGGTCTTCCCGGGGTTCTCGGCCCAGGACGTGAACGAGGTGTTCCAAGGACTCTTCGAGTCCTACCGCAAGAGCGTCCCGGCGCACCTGGCAGCGCTGCTGGAGCAGTACACCTTCGTCGAGGCGGCCCGGAAGGTGGTCGGGGTGGGCAGTGTGGGCACCCGCTGCTGGATCGCGCTGTTCGCCGGCCGGGAGCTCGGCGATCCGCTGTTCCTGCAGCTGAAGGAGGCGAGCCGCTCGGTCCTGGCGCCGTACACCGCGCCGTCGCGCTTCCGGAACCAGGGGCATCGCGTGGTCTTCGGTCAGCAGCTGATGCAGGCGTCCAGCGACATTCTGCTCGGCTGGCTCAGCACCCCCACCTTCACCAGCGATGAACGGGGCACGGCGCAGGATCCGGCGGGCATCTCCGACTTCTACGTGCGCCAGTTGCGCGACGGGAAGGGATCAGTGGTGATCGAGGACATGCCGGTGGATCGGCTCACCCTGTACGGCGAGCTGTGCGGCACCGTCCTGGCGCAGGCTCACGCTCGCGGCTCCGCCCGCGCCCCGATCGCGCGCTGTCTTGACGGGCTCGGCAAGTCGTTCGATCGGGCCGTCGCGGACTGGTCCGTGCACTATTCGGCCATCAACGCCGCCGATCACTCCCGGCTGGTGGCGGCCATCGCGGCGGGTGACGTCGAGGCAGTCCCGCTCGAGGCCTGAAACGCCCGCTGTCGTGAAGCGACAATAGGCCGTTGACCAGCGGATTTCATCTCCGATGAGGTCATCAGGTAATCTCGGTGAGGTTGTAACACGGGGTATGGCGCAGCTTGGTAGCGCGCTTCGTTCGGGACGAAGAGGTCGTGGGTTCGAATCCCGCTACCCCGACGCTTTGGTTGAGAAGCAGTAGAGGCCCCCGGTCCGCGGAAACGCAGGCCGGGGGCTTCCTCGTCTCCGGGTTCAGCCCCTCGACTCCCGGAGCCGGGACGCGAAAAGGTCCCGGCGAGCCGTAGCCTGCCGGGACCTCTTCACACCCCGCGATTCGGGTCTGCGGATGCCCGCGGCCCGATGTCGGTTCGCAGTCCCCGGGTGCGTCCGATGAAAGATGAAATAGAACCGAAAGGTACCGTTTCGCGCACCACTGTAGGCCAGCTCTCAGCGACGCCGCAACGATTAGACCCAGCCCCCGCTGTTCAGGGGAGAGTGCGGGTCGAGAGCGGAGTGGGGCGCCTCAGTTCAGGGTGGAGGCGAGCTGCGGCAGGGACTGGTCGACGAACTGGTCGTCGTCCCCACCGCTGCGGGTGGCGGTCAGGGTCAGCAGCGTGGCCTCCGGGCGGCAGCAGAAGCGCGCCGGGGCGTACGGCGAGGTGCCCAGCCCCGCGCTCACGTGCAACATCATCGTCGACCCCCACTGGGACACGCCCTTGACGCGGGAGCGGTCCAGGTGGCAGTTGGTCACCAGTGCGCCGTAGCCCGGCAGGCAGAGCTGGCCGCCGTGGGTGTGCCCGGCCAGCACCAGGTCGTAGTCGTCGGCGGCGAAGTCGTCGAGCACCCGCGGCTCGGGGGAGTGGGTCAGGCCCAGACGCAGCTGTGCGAGCGGATTCGGCCGCCCGGCGATGGTCTCGTAGCGGTCCCGGCCGATGTGCGGGTCATCGACGCCGGCCGCGGCGACGCGGACGCCGGCGACCTCGAGTTCGCGGACGGTGTGGGTGGCGTCCAGCCAGCCGCGCTCGGAGAACGCGGCGCGCAGATCCTGCCAGGGCAGCGGCTGACCGTGGCTGCGCTTGTGGTCCTTCCGGAAGTACTTGAGGGGGTTCTTCGGTGTGGGAGCGAAGTAGTCATTGGAGCCGAAGACGAACAGGCCCGGACGCGCCAGCAGGCCGCCCAGCGCCTGCACCACCGCCGGCACCGCCGCCGGATGCGCCAGATTGTCGCCGGTGTTGACCACCAGGTCCGGCTCCAGCCGGTCCAGCTCGCTGATCCACGTCTGCTTCAGGAGCTGGCGCGGCATCATGTGGATGTCACTCAGGTGCAGCACCCGCAGCGGCGACGACCCCGGTTCCAGCACCGGCAGGATCGCCTGCCGCAGCGCGAAGGCGTTCCGTTCGATCACCGTCGAGTAGACCAGCCCCGCCGCAGCCGCTCCCGCGGCGCCTGCGGCCAGCCGGGCGGTCGTGGTCGAGAACAGGTCGGACGGGTGACGGCGCGGCACACCGGGGACGGAAACCATAGCCCCGAGGATACGCGTCGCCGGTCAGCTCTCGGGAACCTCGATCACCACCGGACCCACACCGGGCACGGTGACGGTCTTGGAGGTGGTGCCGCCCTCGCCGTCATTGTCGCTCTTGCCGTTGCTCACGTACACCGCGATCGTGGTGCCCGGCATGGCGCTGTCCGACGGTGCGGTGAAGACCACGGTGCCCTTCGGCTTACCGCTGTCGACCTCCAGCTCGTTCACCTTGAAGCCGGCCTCCTGCAGCCGCGAGACGGCCTGGCTGACCGGCAACCCGGCGACGTTCGGGATACGGCCGCGGTTGCTGCCGTTGACGTACTGCGGATCCTTCGGCGGCATCCGGACCGGACCGAACTTCTCGGCGACCGGCAGGATCGCGCGGAACCAGGTGCGGGCGGGTTCGAAACCGCCGTAGACGTCGCCGTCGTAGCACTGCCGCAGCGGTGAGGTGCAGATCCCGGACGGGGTGGGGCCGTCGTTGTAGATGTAGGCGGCGGCCGCCAGCTGGTTGGTGAAGCCGAGGAAGGCGGCCGAGCGGTGCGCCTCGGTGGTACCGGTCTTGCCCGACATCGGCAGGTTCCAGCCCGCCCAGGAGGCCGCGGCCGCCGAGGTGCCTGCTCCCTTGTCGTCCTCGCTCATCGCGTTGGCCAGCGTGTTGGCCAGGCCGCGTTCGACCACCTGCTCGCACTTCGGCGGGTGGAACGGCACGTCCACCGTGGCCGGCTCGCCGTCCTGGTCCATCACGACGTTGCTGTACTGGTCGCGCTTGACCTGCGTGATGGACACGACCGGGCTGGGCGGGCACCAGACGCCGCCGGAGGCGAGCGTGGCGGCCACGTTCGACAGCTCCAGGGCGTTCAGCGCGAACGGTCCCAGCGTGAACGAGCCCAGGTTGCCCTTCTTGATGTAGTCGGCCAGGCTCTGATCGCCGTTGCCCGACGAGCCCGGGACGGCGTACGAGCGCATGCCGAGCCGCACCGCCATGTCGACGGCCGGGGTGACACCCACTTGCTGCAGCATCTCGACGAACGTGGTGTTCGGCGACTGCGCGAGCGCCTGGGTCAGGCTCAGCGACCCCGGGTACGGGCCGGCGTTCTTGACGCAGTAGGCGTTCGGGGGGCAACCGAAGGCGCCGTTGCTGTTGCCCATGCCGTAGACGGCGATGCTCGGCGGGACGTTCAGGGTGGTGTTGGTGCCGAGCCCCTTCTCCATCGCCGCGGCGGTGGTGAAGATCTTGAAGACCGAGCCGGCGCCGTCGCCCACCAGCGAGAACGGCTGCGGCTGAACGGTTTCGTTCCGGCTCTGATTCAGCCCGTAATTGCGGCTGGAGACCATGGCGACCACGTCGTGCGACTCGTTGCCGGGCCGGACGACGCTCATCACGTTCGCGAGGCCGTCGACGTTCGGCGAGGCCTGCGCCTGCGCCGCGCGCAGGGCGTTGGCCTGCACCTCCGGGTTCAGGGTGGTGCGGATGGTGTAGCCGCCGCGGGCCACCGTCGAGCGGGTGAGGCCGTTCTCGGCCAGGTACTGCAGCACGTAGTCGCAGAAGAAGCCGGCGTCGCCCGCCGAGATGCAGCCCTGCACCTGGGTGCGCGGCTTCGGCAGCACTCCGAGCGGTTCCTCTTTGGCGGCGCGGATCTGGGCGGCCATCTGCGGGAAGTTCTCGATCATGGTGTCCAGGACCGTGTTCCGGCGGGCCAGCGTGGCCTCCGGATCCGTGTACGGGTTCAGCGCCGAACTGGACTGCACCATGCCGGCCAGCATCGCCGACTCGGCGACGTTGAGTTCCTTTGCCGGCTTGCCGAAGTACGTCTGCGCGGCCGCCTCGATCCCGTAGGCGTTGTTGCCGAACGGCACCATGTTCAGGTAGCGGGTGACGATCTGCTTCTTGACGTCCTGCTTGGCGGCCGCTTCGTCCATGCCGTCGCGCATGGCCTGCTCCGCCAGGGACCGCTCCAGGGTCATCGCCATCCGGGCCTCGCGCAGTTTGCGCGCCGGAGTCGACTCGACGGCCGACTCGCGGTCGGCCTCGGTGCGGGCCAGGACGAGGAGCTGATAATTCTTGATGTACTGCTGGTCCAGCGTCGAAGCGCCCTGCTGCACCTCGCCGGAGGAGGAGTTCTTCAGGGCCGCGCGGATGGTGCCGCGCCAGTCGACGCCGTCGTGCTCCAGGAACCGGCGGTCCTCCACCGAGATGATCGCGCGGATCATGTCC
Organism: Gordonia caeni; assembly: GCF_039537105.1. Taxonomy (NCBI): domain Bacteria; kingdom Bacillati; phylum Actinomycetota; class Actinomycetes; order Mycobacteriales; family Gordoniaceae; genus Gordonia; species Gordonia caeni. Next base: position 9,865 of record NZ_BAAAZW010000001.1, on the reverse strand, counting down.
TGCGAGATGTCGTTGTAGCCCACCGTCGTGCGGTACTGGTCGTACAACTGCGCAATCGGGGCGCCGTTCACGTCCGTCACCGTCGTGACCTCGGGGACCGTGCCGTTCAGCAGCTCCGAGGACGTGTTCTCCATGGTCGCGGCCGCGCGGTTGGACAGCATGGCGGCCCCGCTCGCGAACGGGAACATGAGCCCGGCGACCAGCACACCGGCCATCACCAGCGCCAGTACGAGGCCTGGGAGTTTCGAGGAGTTCCGCACCACGAGGCCAGGATACGTGCCCGAGTCGCGACGTGGCCGGATCGGTGGTCTCATAGCGCCGATCCGCGTGTCGGAACGCGCGGCCGGGGCGGGTTGTTCGAACTGTGACTTGCGTTTGTAGCGTGCACCTCAATAGATTGGCAAACGTGATTCGGCTAACACTTCAGGGGGAGTGACAGACAAATCACGGGAAAGATCTTATGCACGCCCCGACCGGCGGGGAGTGTCGATGGGTTTGAAAGGCTGAGTACTGCAATGACTTTGGCCCCTCTGTCCAGTGGAGATTCGGAAGCTCGCCTCGCATGGGTGGCGCAGGCCCGGTGTCGGGGGGCAAACCCCGACGATCTCTTCGTCCGCGGCGCCGCCCAGCGAAAGGCGGCCACCATCTGCCGTCACTGCCCAGTTCAGCTCGAGTGCGGAGCCGATGCGCTGGACAATCGTGTCGAGTTCGGGGTCTGGGGAGGCATGACCGAGCGCCAGCGTCGGGCGCTGCTCCGCCAGCATCCGGAAGTGACCTCGTGGGCGGCGTTCTTCGAGGCCCAGCGCCGTCGCCAGCGGCTGGCTTCGGTGCCTACCTCACCGCACCACTGACCTGAACTCCGCGGCGGCAGGCGCCTCCGCACCGAAGATCCGGGGGAGATGCCGGTCGGTGCGCGTTGCGTCGGCCGCGGCGAGTCCCTAGCGTCAGGCGCTATGACCGATCAGCCGTCAGGCCTGCCGCGTTCCCTGCTCACGGCCGTGCGCCTGATGTATGCGGGAGCCGTACTGCAGGTGGCCGTCGGCGTGACCGTCTTCGTGGTGGTCGGCCGCCTCCGCAACGACGCGGACGTGCTCCGCGAGTACGCCGAGTACGCCGCCGAGCGAGGCGGCGATGCGCAGTCGCTGATCGACGACGCCGTCACCAACTGGCGGATCGGTGCCGCGGTCGCGACCATCCTGCTCACCGCGCTCTGGCTGTTCATGGCCTGGGCCAATCGCCGAGGCAAGCGGTGGGCCCGCACCGCGGCCACCGCGCTGGCCGCCCTCGCGCTGATCGGGGCGGTGTACACGCTGATCGGCGGCATCGACGCGATCGCGATCGTGGTGGTGCTGCTGGCCGGCGCGATCGTCTACCTGCTGTACCGGCCCGAGTCGACGGCCTACTACGCCGGCGTCAGCGGCGAGACCGGCGTCAGCGGCGAGACGCGGCCCTGAGAGGCGCGGTCAGCCGGGGGTGGTGATCTGCTCGGCGACCGCGCGGAGCGCCTCGCTGTCGGCCACCTCGAACGGCAGCGCCGGCACCCCCACCCACGGCACGCTCGGATTGGCCGAGATGAAGCGCTGCAGCAGATGCAGTTCCCGCTTGGCCGTCCGCGCCCGGTCCACATGGATATTCAGGACACCGCGCGCCAGGTCGTCGTCGGTGCGTTCCAGTGCGGCCTGCGCGGTCGGCGTCGAGATACCGGTCAGGTTCGGATGGGTGCGGTTGACGATGAGCCCGCACAGCGGCATGGAGTCGTGCGCGAGCCGATTGACGAAGAAGCTCGCCTCGCGCAGCGCATCCGGCTCGGCCGTGGCCACCACCACGAAGTTGGTGCCCGGCTCCTTGAGCAGCGCGTAGGTGCGGTTCGCGCGCTCCTGGAAACCGCCGAACATCGAGTCCAGCGACTGCACGAAGGTCGCGACGTCACGCAGGATGTCCCCGCCGATGATGGTCGCGATGCCCCGCATCGCCAGACTCATCGCGCCCGTCACCATGCGGCCCACCCCGCGGCCGCCGCCGACCAGCATCTTCATCAGGCGGCCCGACAGGAACGAGCCCAGACGCTGCGGGGCGTCCAGGAAGTCCAGGGCGTTCCGGGACGGCGGGGTGTCCACGACGATCAGGTCCCAGCGGTCCTGCTCCAGCAGCCGGCCCAGCTTCTCCATCGCCATGTACTCCTGCGTGCCGGAGAACGACGAGGCGACGGTCTGATAGAAGGCGTTGTTCATGATCGCCTCGGCCCGCTCGGGCGTCGAATGCTCGATCACCATGTCGTCGAAGGTGCGGCGCATGTCGAGCATCATCGCGTCGAGGGTGCCGGTGCCCTCCACAGGCACGGGCTGCGGTTCGTTGGTGAGTTCACTCATGCCCAGCGACTGCGCCAGCCGCCGCGCCGGGTCGATGGTGAGCACCGCGACGGTGCGGCCGTGCTCGGCCGCGTACAGCGCCATGGAGGCGGCCGTGGTGGTCTTGCCGACACCACCTGCGCCGCAGCAGATCACCACGCGGGTGGTCGGGTCGAGCAGGACGCCGCCCATCTTGAGATCGGTCATCAGACGCCTGCCTCCTTCATCACGCGGGCGAGGTGATAGAGCGCTCCGAGGTCGACGTGCTCCTCGATCTCCGGCAGGTCGATCGACGGGGCGTTCACCTCGTCGAGCTCGGCCTGGGCCACCTGCTGCGCCTGCAGCCGGACCGCGTAGTCGATGGTCTCGGTCAGCAGTCCCGCGAAGTCGTCGTCGGGCAGTTCCAGCCCCGCCGCGTCCAGGGCGGTGCGCAGCCGCTCCGCATCCACCCGGCCTTCGGCGATCTCGTCGAGCTCGTCGTCGGGCAGATACTGCGGGTTCACCCGGTTCACGAACACCGCGCCGACGTTCAGGCCCTTGGCGACCAGGTCGTCGACGGCCTCGACCGTCTCCTGGATCGGCATGGCCTCCAGCAGGGTGCACAGGTGCACGGAGGTCTGCGGCGAGTGCAGCAGCTTCACCACACCCTCGCTCTGGCTGCGGATGGGGCCGCTCTTGGCCAGGTCGCGCATGGCCGAGGTGACGTCCAGGAAACTGCCGATGCGGCCGGTGGGCGGGGAATCGACCACGATCACGTCGTACAGCAGCTCGCCCGCCTTGTCGGTGGCGATCACGCGTTCCTTGATCTTGCCGGTGATCACCACGTCGCGCAGGCCGGGGGCGACGGTGGTCACGAAGTCGATCGCGCCGACCTTCTTGATCGCCCGCCCGGCGAAACCGAGGTTGTAGAACATGTCCAGGTACTCCAGGAGGGCGTGCTCGATGTCGATCGCGAGCGCCCAGACGCCGCCGTCGCCCTCGGCCGAGGCCACCTGATGGTCGGTGGGTGGGAGGGGAGGTACATCGAAGAGCTGCGCGATGCCCTGGCGCCCTTCGGTTTCCACCAGCAGCACTTTCTTGCCGTCACTGGCGAAGGCGATGGCGAGGGCGGCGGCGACGGTGGTCTTGCCGGTGCCGCCCTTCCCGGACACGAAATGGAGCCGGGCACCGCGGGCCTGTTCGGGCCACACGCCGTCTTGCACGGTCAACGCGTCAGTCGTCACGGCCTCACCTTATCGACCGCGGTCCGGTGGAGCTCAAGAACCACCACTGTCCGGACCCGGTCACAACGGATAGGGTTGGAGCATGAGCCAACTGACCACCTGGGAATACGCGACCATTCCGCTGCTGACGCACGCGACCAAGGACATTCTGGACACGTGGGGTTCGGACGGCTGGGAACTGGTCAGCGTGCTGCCCGGCCCCACCGGGGAGCAGCACGTCGCCTACCTCAAGCGGCCCACCAACTAGCCATGGCGAGCACCGCGAGTGCGAAGCTCGCCGAACTGGGCATCGTCCTGCCGCCGGTGGCCGAGCCGGTGGGCAGCTACACGCCGGCGCTGCGCGTCGGCGATCTCGTCTACACGTCCGGACAGCTGCCGGTGGTGAACGGGGAACTGTCCGTGCGCGGCAAGGTCTCCGAAGGCGCCGAGGGCATCGTCTCCCCGGAGGAAGCCGGTGTCGCCGCGCGCGCCTGTGCGCTGAACGCGCTGGCCGCGATCGACGCGGTCGTCGGCATCGACTCCGTCGTGCGGGTGGTGAAAGTGACCGGCTTCGTGGCCTCGGCCCCGGGCTTCACCGGCCAGGCCGGCGTCCTCAACGGCGCCTCGAATCTGCTCGGCGAGATCTTCGGTCAGGCCGGGGTGCACGCCCGGTCCGCCGTCGGGGTGGCCGAGCTTCCGCTGGGATCCCCGGTGGAAGTGGAGTTGATAGTTCAGGTGAGCTGACCGTGACCGGTCAGACTCCCGCGCATCCGGCCTACGGGCTCCTCCGGCCGGTCACCGAGTTCGCCTCGGTGCTGCTGCGCGACAATCCGGGCGTGATGGAGCTCGACGGCACCAACACCTGGCTGCTGCGCGCCCCGGACAGCCCCACCGCGGTGGTGGTGGACCCCGGACCACCCCGCTCCAAGAAGCACGTGCGTGCGCTCGCCGAGGCGGCCGGGGAGGTGGAGCTGACCCTGATCACGCACCGCCACTTCGACCACACCGGGGCGATCAAGCGGATGCGCAAGGAGACCGGGGCCGTCCACCGCGCGCATTCGGCGACCTACAGTCACGGCGCACCGCGGATCACCGACCGCGAGGTGATCGAAGCCGCGGGGCTCAAGATCACCGCGCTGCACACGCCGGGGCACACCGCGGACTCGATGAGCTTCCTGGTGGAGTGGGAGGGGCAGCGCGCCATCCTCACCGGCGACATCATCCTGGGCCGCGGCACCACGGTGCTCGACCCCACCGACGGAGGCCTTGGCGACTACTTCCACTCGCTGAACCGGCTGATCGTGGAGGCCTCCGACGCCACCCTGCTGCCCGGACACGGCCCCGATCACGCCGAACTCGGACCGGTCGCGAGGTTCTACAAGGCACACCGCGAGGAGCGCCTGGATCAGATCCGGCAGGCACTGGACGAGCTGAAGGTGACGCCGCAGCAGGCCAAGCCGATGAAAGTGGTGCGCAAGGTCTACTCCGACGTGGACCCCGCGCTGTGGCCGGCCGCCAAGATGAGCGTCAAGACGCAGCTGGAATACCTGCGCACTCTCTGACCCTCCCGGCGGGCCGGCCGCCCGAGTCAGCGGGCGCGGCGGGCCAGCCGCTCGGAATCGGCGATCAGGACGCTCTTGCCTTCCAGACGGAGCCAGCCGCGCTGCGCGAAGTCGGCCAGGGCCTTGTTCACGGTCTCGCGGGAGGCACCCACCAGCTGAGCGATCTCTTCCTGCGTCAGGTCGTGGGTGACGCGCAGGGCGCCGCCCTCCTGGGTGCCGAAGCGCTGCGCCAGCTGGAGCAGCTGCTTGGCCACGCGGCCCGGGACATCGGTGAAGATGAGGTCGGCCAGGTTGTTGTTGGTGCGCCGCAGCCGCCGCGCGAGCACGCGGAGGAGCTGCTCGGCGATCTCCGGACGGTCCTTGATCCACTTGCGGAGCGCGTCGCGGTCCATCGTGGCCGCCCGCACCTCGGTGACGGTGGTGGCCGACGACGTGCGCGGACCCGGATCGAAGATGGACAGTTCACCGAACATGTCCGACGGCCCCATGATGGTCAGGAGGTTCTCCCGGCCGTCCGGGGAGCGGCGGCCGAGCTTCACCTTGCCGGACAAGATGATGTAGAGGCGGTCGCCGGGTTCGCCCTCGTGGAAGATCACGTGTCCGCGAGGGAACTCGACCTCCGTCAGCTCGGAGGCCAGTGCCGCGACGGCGGCAGGCTCAACCCCCTGGAAAATACCCGCCCGGGCAAGAATCTCGTCCACCTAGGAACCTTTCTCGTTTCGTCGCCGCTGACTGTGCGCCAGTGATTCACGCTACTCGATGAGAAAGTCTAATTGTTGCGAGAGTCACGTGTTGGGGACTGCCGAGGTATGTCGCGGCGCTCAGTCGTCGTCGCGGCCGCCGCTGCGGCGGTTGCGGAGCTCGTCCAGCGCCGCCGGCAGACCGGTCTTGGCCAGGTTGCTCACGTCGGTCTGATCGGCGCTCTCCAGGAACTCGTCCACCTGGGCGCGGCCGACGGACAGACGATCGAGGTTGGTCTGCACCTTCTCCATGGCGAGCGCGAACAGCAGCAGAGCGAAGGGGAAGACGATCACGAGCAGACCTTGCATGTCTCCACGTAAACACAGCGGCGACCGGACCGAAAACCCGGAAGGTCGTCGTCACCGATTTGTGACCTGCACACGCGCGGCGCCGACCGCGCGCCGCCCCGGTAGCCTGGGGCGTTGTGAGCAGATCGAAGACGGAGACCCGCCTGGGGCTGGTGCGCCGTGCGCGGCGGATGAACCGCACCCTGACGGTGGAGTTCCCCGAGGTCTACTGCGAACTCGACTTCACCACGCCGCTGGAGCTGTCGGTGGCCACCATCCTCTCCGCGCAGTGCACCGACGTCCGGGTCAACATGGTGACCCCCGCGCTGTTCGCCCGCTACCCGGACGCCTGGGCCTACGCGGGCGCCGACCGGACCGAACTGGAGGAACTGATCCGGTCCACCGGCTTCTACCGCAACAAGGCCAACTCGATCATCGGGCTGGGACAGGCGCTGGTGGAGCGGTTCGACGGTGAGGTCCCCGGCACGCTCCGGGAGCTGGTTACGCTGCCCGGCTTCGGCCGGAAGACGGCCAACGTGGTCCTGGGCAACGCCTTCGGCGTCCCCGGTCTCACCGTCGACACCCACTTCGGTCGCCTGGTGAACCGCTGGCAGTGGACCGACGAAACCGACCCGGTGAAGGTGGAGCGCGCCGTCGCCGAGCTGTTCCCGCGCAAGGAGTACACCGACCTCTCGCACCGGATCATCTTCCACGGGCGGCGGATCTGTCACGCCCGCAAGCCGGCCTGCGGGGTGTGCCTGCTGGCCCGCGACTGCCCGTCGTACGGCCTGGGGCCCACGGACAAGGCCGAAGCCGCCGCACTGGTGAAGGGGCCCGAGACCGAGCACCTGCTGGCTCTGGCGGGAGTCGGTGAATGAGCCGCCTCAAATCTCCGGCCGCCAAGGCGATGATCGCCTTCTGCGTGGTGATGCTCGCGCTGATCTTCGCGCTGTGGCCGCGCAGCGACGATCCCGAACCCGCCGTGAACGCCGCACCCTCGGCCGGCCGCGGCATCACCGACGAGGAGATCGCCGACGAGACCCTGGCCCAGGCGCGCACCGAGGCCGCACTGGCCCCCTGTCCGCAGAGCAACGCCCCGGTTCCGGCCGGGGCCGCGCTGGCCGGTGTCACCGCGATGTGTCTGGCCGACGGCACGCCGATCGATCTGGGGCAGGCCACCGCAGGCAAGCCCACGGTGATCAACATGTGGGCCGTGTGGTGCCTGCCGTGCCGGCGCGAGCTGCCGTATTTCGATCAGCTCTACCAGCGCGCCGGCGACCAGCTGGACGTGCTGGCCGTGCATGCGCGTGACGGCGGCGACAAGCCGTACGCGATCCTGCAGTTCTTGAAGGAGGTCGGCGTGCATCTGCCGACGGTGGCCGACACCGACGGATCGGTGGCCGGGGCGCTGCGCGCTCCCCGGGTCTACCCGTCGACCATCCTGGTGCGGGCCGACGGAACCGTCGCCGGTGTGCTTCCGCAGGTCTTCGACACCTACGACGAGCTGGCCGCCGTGGTGCGCGACGAACTGGGCGTCGACCTGGCCGGAGCGGGCTCGTGAAGCGGCGGCCCGCACCGGCGGGCGCCTTGGTGGACCGGTCGCAGATCCCGCCGTGGCTGCGCCCGGTGACCGACGACCCGTCCGCGGTGAACGAGGCGGTGCTGCGCCGCGGCGGCAACCGCGCCCGGTGGGCCGCCGCGTTCCAGGCGCAGCGCGCCGCCGCGGTGCTGGTGCTGTTCGGCGGCTCGTTCGACCCGGCCCGGGACCATCCCGGCGGCCTGCCCACCGACGCCGACATCCTGCTGACCGAGCGCGCGGCCACCATGCGCACCCACAGCGGGCAGATCGCCTTCCCCGGCGGCAGCCGCGACCCCGGCGACGACTATCCGGTCGGCACCGCCATGCGGGAGGCCCGCGAAGAGACCGGGCTGCGCGCCGACGGGGTGCAGGTCCTGGCCAGCCTGCCGACGTTCCCGGTGCCGTCCGGCTTCGAGGTGACCCCGGTGCTCGGGCACTGGACCAGCCCGAGCGAGGTGGGTGTGGTCGACGAGGCCGAGACCTCGCGCGTGGTGCGGGTGAACCTGCGCGAACTGCTGGATCCGCGCCACCGGTTCCAGGTGAGCCGCTCGATCATGGGCGCCACCGCCTACAAGGGCCCGGCCTTCCTGTACGACGACATGCTGGTGTGGGGCTTCACCGGCGGTCTGCTGGCCGCGATCAGCCAGTCCGCCGGCTGGGACGTGCCGTGGGACACCGACGACGTCCGGCCGCTGGAACAGATGATCGCCGCGACCGGCGGGCGGCAGGTGTCCGGCTTCCCGACGATGGGCGAGGACCGGGGACCGGAGTGAGTGGAGCGCTCTGGGTCGACCTGATCGTGCTGGCAGTCGCGGGCCTCGCCGCGGCCAGCGGCTACCGTCAGGGCGCTGCCGCCTCGGTGCTGGCGTTCGTCGGCGTGGTGATCGGCGTGCTCGCCGGGATCCTGCTGGTGCCCCACGTGGTCGACGGCATCGACGATCCGCGGGCCCGACTGGTCAGCGCCGTCGCGTTGCTGATCGTGCTGGTGATCATCGGCGAGGTGTCCGGCATGGTGATCGGTCGGGCGGCCCGCAGCGGTCTGAATTCGCTGCGGCTGCGCCGGGTGGACAGCCTGGTCGGCGCGGTGGTCCAGTTCATCGCCATCTGCGTGGCCGCGTGGCTGCTGGCGATCCCGATCCGGGAGGCCGCCACGCAGAACTCCTTCGTGCAGGCCGTCGGCGATTCGAAGGTGGTCGGCGCGGTCGACCGGGTGGCCCCGCAGTGGATGCGCCAGCTACCCGGAGATTTCACCGCCCTGCTCGACAGCTCCGGCATCAAACAGGTGATCAGCCCGTTCGGCGAGGCCGAGGTGGCCACCGTCGAGGCCCCCGACGAGCAGCTCGACAGTTCGGCCGCGGCCGCGAGAGTGCGGCCCAGCGTGATCAAGATCCTCGGTGTGGCCCGCGACTGCGGTCAGGCGCTGGAGGGGTCGGGGTTCGTGATCAGCCCGGAACGGGTGATGACCAACGCGCACGTGGTCGCCGGTACCGACGAGGTAGCGATCGAGACGCCGGGCGGCGATCGCTACGACGCGACGGTGGTCTGGTTCAACGCCCGCAACGACGTGGCCGTCCTGGACGTCCCCGGCCTCACCGCCCCCGCGCTCGACTTCGCGAACGCGCCGGCGTCGTCCGGCGCCGACGCGATCATCCTGGGCTATCCCGAGGACGGCCCGTTCACCGTCACTCCGGTGCGGGTGCGCAACACCGTCAACCTGGTGGGCCCGGACATCTATCAGAGCCCGCAGGAGGTCAAGCGGCAGGTGTACACCGTGCGCGGCACCGTCCGGTCGGGGAACTCCGGCGGTCCGATGATCGCCCCGGACGGCTCGGTGCTGGGCGTGGTCTTCGGCGCCTCGGAGAACATCGCCGACGACACCGGCTTCGTGCTCACCGCACAGCAGGTGGAGTCCGACGTCACCGGCTCCGAGCGACGCCAGCGGGCCGCGAGTACGGCCCAGTGCCTAAGTCGCTGAGTGCCTGATCCGCCGCCGACCTCTCCCGCTGCCTGAGCCGGTGCCGGACTCTTGCGCTGCCTGAGCCGGTCCTGACCTCTCCCGCTGCCTGAGCCGGTGCCGAACGGAACGTTCGCTGCCTGAGCCGGTGCCGAACGTAGTGAGGGGCCGTGTCGAAGGCTTTGTGTCGTT